>CAVQPC010000027.1:0-221590 GCA_963714585.1 uncultured Methylomirabilota bacterium | reverse complement strand
CTCGGCAGCCCGGACTAGGCCGGGTGGGTCCCTCGGGCAGCGAGGCGACCGGATGGCACCACGACGATGGGGCACGGGAGATCAACACGGAGCGGTCTCGGGGGCGGACGGACAGGTCTGCGATGCAGTCAGGACTCGGCATCGCGAGGAGGAATTTGTCTTGACACCGCAGAAATGGCTGGGTCCCGCATTCCGCGCCCGAGGACCCCAAGTATCAGCCCCCAGAGCTGTCCGCACCCCGTCTCCCCCTGTGTCGCGCCGGTCCAGGGGGGATCGTGGCTGGCCTCCTCCTTGGTGAGGCCCGCCCCTGCTGGTCCCAGTACGCCTTCGCCTGGCCCTCCAGCCACGCCGACCCAGTGGCGGAGGATCGCCGGTGCGTCGCACCGTGACGATCACGTAGTAATCCGACCAGATCTCGGGCGAACTTGCCGGACACCTCGTACGCAAGCGACTCACCGGTTGTCCTTCGCAGGACTGCTCACGGTGAGGGGGAAGAGAAAGTTCCTGGCGGTGTTCGTCGTGGATGTCGAAAACCAACAGGCGGACGCGTTGGGATCGCGGTCCATTTCATGTACAGGAAACCGTGTTCGATGTACCCGGCCGCACGACGCGGTCACGAAACCCTCCGCCGCGACCTTCCCGGCGGGAACCGATGGGGTAATGGTGTCGCAGGTGCCTTCTGCGGTGCCCGCCATGCCCCCGGTCGTGCCCTCCATGGCCGCCCCTGGTCCCCGGCCGCCCCCCGGCCCCCGCCCACGGCTCCCCCTATCACCGCCCCCGGCGGCTGCCAAGGCGCCTAAGACAAGACCGGTTGCCGCCGTGGTCCCGATGGAGGACTCCCGGACGCGGTCCGTCGCCTGCTGGAGCGTGTGGCGCTCGCCATTTCCCCGGAAGGGGAGACACCGAAGACCTGCGCGGAGGCGATTTCTAACTCATGGGTGCCGACATTGCGGGGATGAGGTGGAGGGGGTAATACTGTCGCCTCCCACATGTCCGTCCCAAGATCGGGTCAGACTTGCTCGGCGTGTCGATCGGATCGATGGCGATGTCCAAGCCCCTCCCACTGGAAACGAAGGACGGGTAGGTTGCGGTATTCCGGAGCGGGGCCACGCTGGTCTTCAGCGGGGCGCTGCAGGCCCCCGTCTGCGCGATCGCGAGAGCGGAGGGCGAGAAGCCCCCGCAGCCTCTGGACTCCCTCACCATCTCCAGCAACACGAACATCTCTAACCAAGTAGATGTACAGAACCACGTATTGCTGGAAGTCATGAGGGGAGTCCAGAGGCCGCGGGGGCTTCTCGCCCTCGCTCTCGCGATCGCGCAGACGGGGGCCTGCAGCGCCCCGCTGAAGACCAGCGTGGCCCCGCTCCAGATGCCCGCGACCTACCCGTCCTCTGTCCAGTGGGAGGGGCTGGAACTCGCCATCGATCCGATCGACACGCCGAGCAAGTCTCAACCGATCTTCGGGACGGACATGTGGGAGGCGACAGTCTTGCCCCCTCCACCTCATTGCCCGCAATGTCGGCACCCATGAGTTCGAAATCGCCTCCGCGCAGGTCTTCGGTGTCTCCCCTTCCGGGGAAATGGCCAACGCCTACACGCTCCAGCAGGCGACGGACCGCGTCCGGGAGTCCTCCATCGGGACCACGGCGGCAACCGGTCTTGTCTTAGGCGCCTTGGCAGGAGCAGCCGCGGGGGCGGTGATCGGGGGAGCCGTGGGCGGGGGCCGGGGCGCGGGGACCGGGGCGGCCATCGGAGGCACGACCGGGGGCATGGCGGGCACCGCAGAAGGCACCTCGACACCATTACCCATCGGTTCCGCCGGGGGAGCTCGCGGCGGAGGATTTCAGTGACCGCGTCGTGCGGCCAGGGTACATCGAACACGGTTTCCTGTACATGAAATGGGCCGCAATACCAACGTGTCCGCCTGTTGGTTTTCGACATCACGACGAACACGCGCCAGGAACTTTCTCTTCCCCTCACCGTGAGCCGTCCTGCGAAGGACAACCGGTGAGTTGTTGGCGGCCGGAGGTCTCGGCGAGTTCCCCCCGAGAATCTGGTCGGATTACTACGTGATCGTCACGGTGCGACGCACCGGCGATCCTCCGCCACTGGGTGCAGGCATGGCTGGAGGGCCAGGCGAAGGCGTACTGGGACCAGCAGGGGCGGGCCTAGCAGGAGGAGGCCGGCCCGATCCCCCCTGGACCGGCACAACACAGGAGGGGAAGCCGTGCGGCGGCTCTGGGGGCTGATACTTGGGGTCCTCGGGCGCGGAATGCGGGACCCGGCCGTTTCTGCGGTGTCAAGACAAATTCCTCCTCGCGATGCCGAGTCCTGAACGCATCGCAAACCTGCTGTCTGCCGTCCTCCCCCGAGACCGCTCCGTGAGGATCTCCCGCGCCCCATCGTAGTGGTGCCATCCGGTCGCCTCGCTGCCCGAGGGACCCACCCGGCCTAGTCCGGGCTGCCGAGAGCGGGAGCGGCGCGCCAGTGTCCCGCT
Source organism: uncultured Methylomirabilota bacterium (assembly GCA_963714585.1). GTDB lineage: Bacteria > Methylomirabilota > Methylomirabilia > Methylomirabilales > 2-02-FULL-66-22 > 2-02-FULL-66-22. The sequence continues at coordinate 219,093 of CAVQPC010000027.1, read as the reverse complement.
GCGGTCTCCAGTCGGAGCCGCCACGTTGTGATGTAAGGCGGGACGCCCATTAAATTATAACTATCCTCTCTGCCCGCCGTGTGGTACCCTTCAGGTATGCCCCGTCAGGCTCGCATTGACGCCCCGGGCGCCCTCCAGCACATCATGGTCCGGGGGATCGAGCGCCGGAAGCTCTTCATGGACGATCAGGACCGGGACGCGTTCCTGGAGCGGCTCGGGCGGATCCTCCAGGAGTCCGCCACGCCCTGCTACGCCTGGGCGCTCATGCCCAACCACGCGCATCTCCTGCTCCAGACCGGGCGGGTGCCCGTCGCGACGGTGATGTGCCGGCTCCTCACGGGGTACGCGGGCACCTTCAATCGTCGCCACCGCCGCCACGGCCACCTCGTCCAGAACCGCTATAAGTCCATCCTCTGTCAGCAGGACCTGTACCTGGTGGAGTTGGTGCGCTACATCCACCTGAACCCACTGCGCGGTGGGCTGGTCCGCGAGCTGGGAGCGCTGGACCGCTTTCCGTATGCGGGGCACAGTGTCCTGATGGGACGGCGGGAGAACGGCTGGCAGGAGACGGGCCTCATCCTCGGGCACTTCGGACGCCGAGCGGGCCCCGCGCGGAAAGCGTACCGGGCCTTCGTGGAGGCGGGCATCCCCCTGGGGCGCCGACCGGAGTTGGTCGGCGGAGGGCTGATACGCAGTCTCGGGGGCTGGACCGCGGTGCAGGCCTTGGGACGCGGCGCGGCCCGCCGCAAGGGGGACGAGCGGATCCTGGGCGGTTCAGACTTCGTCCTGGCCGTGCTCGAGGCCTCCGACGAACAGCTGAAGCGAGAAGAGAAGTTGCGGCGTCAGGGACGGGATCTGGCCTGGCTCGCCCGCCAGGTGGCCTCGACGTTCGGGCTGACCCCCGACGAGATCTATCGGCCCAGCAAGCGCCGCCCGCTGGTGGCCGCTCGCAGCGTGTGCTGTTACTTCGCGGTCCACGACCTCGGGCTGAGCGCGAGCGGCGTGGCCCGTGCGCTCGGCTGCACCCAACCGGCGGTCAGCATCGCCGTCAGACGCGGCGAACAGATCGCGAACTCGCAGGGCATACGGCTTGCGGGCGAGTAGAATACTTATAATTTAATGGGCGTCCCCTATGATAGTCCCCTATGAGTCCCCTATGACGTAATGGGCGTCCCCTATGACGTCCCAGCACAGTCCATGGGATAGCCGAGCAACGTGGGGAGCCCGTGAGTCCGTCTGTTGGGCACTGCCTGCCTTGCGGCGACGAAAGGAGTCGAGAGAGCCATGATCGACAGAGGACATATGCGTATGCGTGAGCTAATCAACGCTGACAGGCTTCTTCAGAGCATTGCGTTCCACCTCTCAACTGTCCTCGATTTCGCCGCGAGAGATCTCTTGTCGAATGTAGCCGTCTTTCTGGACGTAGATGCGAGTGTTCAGCCCCCTTGTGGGGAGTTCGGCAAACCCCATGGATTAACGAGACCCAACCTGACGCGAGAGCCATGGTCTGGAGCCTGGTATGAGGCCGTGATGCGGCTTGTCCCGCGTTGCGGGCCGTTTCCCGTTTTGATCTGGATTTCACAACGGGTGCTTAGGGGTGAATCCCCATCTGTATTTCAAACGACCGTCCTCGCCCATGAGCTGGGTCACGGTCGGCAACTCGAACAGGTTCCCGAGATTTCGGATGCGTGGACAGTCTATTTGGATTTCCTGGATGAGAAAAACCACAGGGAAATCCCGCGCTGGTATGCGCCACTTGAGATTGATGCGGAGTTATTCGGACGCAAGGTAACGAGACACTTCCATTCGGACGAGGAACTGTTGAGGTTCCAAGAGCGCTACCAAGACTACGAACGCGTTCTGAGGTTCGAATCGTCCGGAGAGTTCAACCTGGAGGACTACTTCCATGAATTTGTCCGTAAGGATGGTCCTTCGGGTTTCAACAATTGGCTACAAGGGTTTCGACAGAGACCAGAAGAGAGGAAAGCGCATAGGGGGAATTCCTTTCTTGCACGGATTGCTGGGGGGCTGGATTGAGAGATGGGATTTAGGGACCCGTAATGCGTTGTTGACCGAGTGGAATAGGTTCCTGCCTCCCTTAATGCGGGACGCTGCAATTTACGTCGTCTTGCCAAGGCTCCCCAGGAGCCGGTCCCACTCCCGGGCGTGCGCCGACGCCCGGCGGGTCGCTTGGTAGACCACGTCGGGGTGAATCCCGAGGACGGGGGCGAGGGACCGCCCGGGGTGACCGAGCCGCTCCAGCCAGAGGTAGGCTATAAAGAGTGACCTACTCCAACCGGTCCGCCACGTGGAGCGTGCCGGCAAGCTTCTGCAGCCCATCCACGACCGCCGGGGCCAGCGGGATCCCGTTTTGCAGTCGCTCGCGAATCGTGCAAAACTCCATCTCGCCCGGCAACCAGATGCGACTGACCCCCTCCATGCGCTCCGATTCCCGGATCTCGCGGATCACCCGGTCCATCTCTTTCTTGAAGGTGTCGGCGGGCTGGAAGTTATCCACGCGCATGGCCAGGATCACGTGCCCGCTGTTGTTTCGCGTCACGAAATCCGTGTTGAAGTCCACGACGTTTCGGCCGAAGGCCCCTCCGTTGAGCACCCCGGCCAGCATGCCGATGACGACGTTCAATCCGTACCCCTTGTACGTCCCGATCGGCAGGAGAAACCCCTCCGCGGCGCGCCTGGGGTCGGTGAGCGGCTGCCCCTTCCGGTCCGCCATCCAGCCGATGGGGATCGACTCCCCCTTCTGGACCGCCAGCTTCACCTTTCCTTGGGAGGTCACGGTGGTGGAAATGTCCAGGGCGATGGGCGGCTCGTCTCCGGCCGGAATGGCCACCGAGATCGGATTGGTCCCCAGCATCCGCTCGACGCCGCCCCAGGGCGGCATGTGATTGCCGTTCGCCACCGTCATATACATGCTGATCATGTCGTGGGCGAGCGGCATCGTGGAATAGACGGCCCCGGCTCCGGCGTGATTTCCGTTGAAGGTGCCGACCCACGCCAGGCCGACCTCCGAGGCTTTTTGGATCGCCAACTGGGTGGCATGGGTCATCACCACGTGGCCCATGCCGTTATCCCCGTCCACCAGCGCGGTCACCGCGTTCTCCCGCACGGGTCGGACCCTGGGGCGGACATTGATCCCTCCCGCCTGGATTCTTTTGCAGTACTGAGGAAGGCGGAAGATCCCATGCGTATCCACGCCGCGGAGGTCGGCCTCCGTCATGCGGGCGGCGCAGACCGCCGCATCCTGGTCGGGAAATCCGAGGGCCGCCAGAACAGAGGTGATGAAGCTCTCCAATCGCTTCGCCGGGAAAACGCGCGCGTGCCCCTCGGGTGCCATAGGATGCCTCCAGTCGCTGGAGATGAACGAGTCCTCGGAGGAAGCTAAAAGCTGCCTGACTATCCCTGACCTACAGCCTCATCGGCTCACGTGATCGTGCCCAAAATCCAGGACAGGAATAGCACGAGGGGAAGACCCCCGGCAAGCGGTATGGTCGGTGGACTGTCGAGCCTGGACTTCTGAGGAGGCGCAGGCAATGGGGGAGTGAAGCCAGATCAGGCGGAATCGCAAGCGAGAAACGATGTCTAGCCTTCGGGACAACCTGCCTCGCCATCGTCACCCCGGCCCCGGTTTTCACCGGGGTAAACTCCAGCCGGGGTCCAGGATTCCTGAATGCTCATGGATTCCGGCTTCCGCCGGAATGACGGGCTTGCGTCGTATGCTTGTGGCCCAAACTTGACGCATTCGCGACAAGCGCTGCTCCTCAAGCGGAGTTAGCGGGCCCCCCCGGCGCGATCCGCCCGGCGGCTCTCCTCGGTGGCCCAGTCGATCCGCACGAGGCGCATCCAGATGGCAAGCAACAGGAAGTAGAGCCACGTCGACTCGGGGAGATTGCGGCCGGTCAGGTGTGCCCAGAGCCCGACGGGGAGGAAGAAGACGACCAGTGCCGCCACGTCCGGAAACCGCTTCAGGAAGGTTTTCATCGTCTCTCCTCCACCCCTCCCGTTGATCTCCCATGCCCCATGTGTCGTCCGCGTGACACCTATATACCACGGGCGCCGCCTGCCCGGATAGGGTTCTGGATACCTGGGCGATCCCCCGGCCGTGCGGACGATCTGCAGCCTGGACAATCTTGCTCCCCTTCCGGAAACATGCTAGGGTGGGGCACTTTTTTCCTCGAGACACGCCCGGGCGGAGACGTCGTTCCGGTCGGGCGCGAGAACCCGGGCGATCGTCCGAGGCTGGACACGGCCCACGCGAAGCGGTGGGCCGGCTGGGAGGATGACAGGATGCGAAGCGATACGGTCAAGAAGGGATACGACAAGGCGCCGCACCGAAGCCTCTTGCGGGCAACCGGTGTCCGCGAGGCGGATTTCAACAAGCCGTTCATCGGCGTGGCCAACTCCTACGTCGGCATCATCCCGGGCCACGTTCACCTGCAGGAGGTGGGGCGGATCGTCCGGGAGGCCATCCGCGAGGCGGGCGGCGTCCCCTTCGAGTTCAACACCATCGGCGTGGACGACGGCATCGCCATGGGGCACATCGGGATGCGCTACTCGCTGCCCAGCCGCGAACTGATCGCCGACTCTGTTGAGACCATGGCACAGGCTCACTGCTTCGACGGCCTGGTGATGATCGGCAACTGCGACAAGATCGTCCCCGGCATGCTCATGGCCGCCATGCGGGTGAACATCCCGGCCCTCTACGTCAGCGGCGGGCCGATGGCGGCGGGCAAGACCGCCAGCGGCAAGGTCGTGGACCTGGCGTCGGTATTCGAGGGAGTGGGCGCCTATTCGGCCGGGAAGCTCGACGACGCGGCGCTCCTCGAACTGGAACAGAAGGGCTGCCCCACCTGCGGTTCGTGCTCCGGCATGTTCACGGCGAACTCCATGAACTGCCTGGCCGAGGCGCTGGGCATGGCCCTGCCGGGAAACGGCACGATCCTGGCGGTGGACGAGCGGCGGAAGGCGCTGTACCGCGCGGCGGCCCAGCAGATCCTGAAACTGGTAGAGAGGGATCTGAAGCCGCGGGACATCGTGACCCGCGAGAGCATCGACAACGCCTTCTGCCTGGACATGGCCATGGGCGGCTCCACCAACACCGTCCTGCACACCCTGGCCATTGCGCACGAGGCGGGGATCGACTACTCCCTGGATCGCATCAACCAGCTCTCCGACCGGGTCCCCTACCTCTGCAAGGTGAGCCCGGCGGGCCATCATCACGTGGAGGACGTGGATCGGGCGGGCGGGATCAGCGCGATCCTGAACCGGCTGGCCGAGAAGGGCGACGTCTTGAAGCTGGAGCGTCTGACGGTGACCGGCAAGACCCTCGGCGAGGTCATCCGAGGCGCCGTGGTGAAGGACTCCGACGTCATCCGGCCGCTCAGCAATCCGTACCGGGCGACCGGCGGCCTCGCCGTGGTGTTCGGCAATCTGGCCCCGGAGGGCGGCGTGGTCAAGGCCGGCGCCGTGGCCCCGGAGATGCTGCGGCATGAGGGGCCGGCCGTCATCTTCGACTCGCAGGATGAGGCGCTGGCCGGCGTCCTGAATGGAAAGGTCAAGGCCGGGGACGTGGTGGTGATCCGCTACGAAGGGCCCAAGGGCGGCCCCGGCATGCAGGAGATGCTGTCGCCGACGTCGGCCATCGTCGGGCGCGGCCTGGGGAATTCGGTCTCGCTCATCACCGACGGGCGGTTCTCCGGCGCCAGCCACGGTGCTTGCATCGGCCACGTATCGCCTGAGGCGGCGGCCGGCGGCCCCATCGGATTGCTCAAGCCGGGTGACCGTATTCGCATCGACATCGAGAAGCGGCTGCTGGAGGTGGACCTCACGGATGCCGAGCTCAAGGCGCGCCGGGCGGCCTGGAAGGCGCCGGAGCCAAAGGTGAAAACCGGCTGGCTGCGGCGTTACGCGAAGATGGTCACCTCGGGAAGTCAGGGGGCCGTGCTGACGGCCGACTAGCCTGCTGTCCGCGATGGACAGGGATGCAGGGGGGGCGGGTCGCCGGGCGGACCCGCCCCCGCCGTGTTTGAGGGTGCGGAGAGGCTGTCCCGAGAGGGAGACGGTGTTCGGTTGCGATCCCTGGCGGGACGCGATCGCCGCAAGACGTGTGGGGGGGCCGTGAGCGCCGAGGCCGGGACGGAGGTTCTGCACGAGGCGGCTCAGCCCGGGGGGCGAGCCTACGTGAGCCGCCTGGCGGCGCTCTTCTGTGGCGGCTGGGCCATTATCTACGCCGATCGGACGGCCCTCTACCCGCTCCTCTCGGTGGTGGCGAAAGACTTCAACCTCAGCGGGTTTCAGACGGGCCTCATCACCGGAACGTACTTCGTCCTCTACGTGGTCACGCTCTTCCTCTCAAGCCTGCTGGCCGAGCGGTTCGGGCTGAAGCGCGTCCTGGTGCTCTCCATGTTGCTGGCGGCGCTGGGGGTGGCCGGGCTCGGCTTGGCCGCCGTGAATTACGTCGCTCTCCTGCTCCTGGTGGGCCTTCAGGGCGCGGGCGCCGGCCCCTATTACACCATGGCGTACAGCATCACCATCCACAATGTGCCCGCCCACCTGCGCGGGACGACCACGGGCGTGATCAACGGCGGGATGTCCCTGGGCTTGGCCGCGGGACTGGCCCTGGCGGGACCCTTCTACCAGGCCACGGGGAGCTGGCGGCTCGTCTTCCTTTTCCTCGCCGTCCCCACCTTCGCGGCGGCTGCCCTCTACCAGGGGCTGGTGCGCGAGGTCCGGGTCCCGGTCCGGCGCTCGCTGTCCCTTGCGGCGATGTTCCGCGACCCCACGCTTTTCCGGATGAACCTCGCCGGGTTCTGCGTGCTGTATGGCTGGTGGGTGGTACTGTCATGGGGGCCGACCTTCTTCCAGACGGAGCGCGGCGTGAGCCTGACGCTCTCGGGCCTCTACACCCTGACCATCGCCGTCACCGCCATCCCCTCCGGGATGCTCCTGGGCAGACTCTCGGACTCCATCGGGCGCAAACCCATCGTCTTGGCAATGCTCCCCCTGATGGCCCTGACGCTTGCCGTGCTTCCGAGAGTCCACACGCGAAGCGGGATGATACTGGCACTCCTCGCCTATGGCGTGGTGGGGAAGCTCGCCTGGGATCCCGTGGCGGTGGCCTGGCTCGGCGATTCCGTGTCCCCGACTCCCGAGGCCGTGGGGGCCGCGGTGGGCCTGTTCTCCTTCACCAGCGTTCTCTCCGCAGTGATCGGGCCGCCCGTGACGGGATGGATTCGGGACATGACCGGCTCGCTGGCCGGAGGCTTCTACGTCGCCGCCGGCGTGGCCCTGGTCGGCTTCTGTCTCTCGGCCGGCCTCGTCGAGGGGCGCGTCAGGGGAGGAGCTCGATGAGAGCCCCGGTGCGGCCGTCCTCCGGCGCCGAGCGCCGCCGGCCGGCGCCCTGCCTTTCCCTGGGGCTCTCCTGCGGGCTCATCCTGCTGACCGTCGCGATACTCCACCTTCCCGGGGCCGCCTCGGCCGGCGAGACCACGGGCGCTCCCGCGATCCGGATGCTCGTGGTCGAAACCTTGGCGGCGGCGCGCGACGCGTTGGCCGCATATCGATCTGGGATCAGCTTCGCCCGTCTTGTCCGGGAACGATCGATCGGGCCGGAGCGGGAGGGGGGCGGCTACCTCGGCCGGGTGGATCCCGCCGCGCTCTCGCCCGAGGCGCGTGCCGCGCTGGCCAATACGCGCCCAGGCGAGGTGAGCTCCATCTTCAAGACCGACAAGGGTTTTGCCTTGATCCAGGTCCTGACAGAAGCGGAGCAGAAGGAGCTGGAGACTCCCGCAGGCCGGGCGCCCGAGGCCGTGGAGCTGCTCAAGCGGGGGGTCGATCTCGGGAAGAGTGGGGATATCGAGGGGGCCGTGACCCTGCTCCGGCGGGCGCTGGAGCTGGATCCGGACCTGACCGACGCCTACTATAACCTCGCCATCGCCTACGCGAAGCTCGGCCAACTGGAGCCCGCCGTGAGTACCATGCGCGAGGTGGTCCGGCGGCAGCCTGGCGACTTTGACGCGTTCATGCGCCTGGGGGCCTGGTATTCCAGCCTGGGCCGCTTTGAGGAGGCCAGCGGCGCCTACGAGCGGGCGGCGGCCATCCGGATGGGCTCGCGCGAGGCCTGGCAGCAGTTGGCCCATTCCTACGAGCTGGCAGGCAAGCCCCGGGCCGCGGTGGCGGCCTACAAGCATGTGATGGGCATGCTGACCTGGGATGACCCGGCCGTCTATCGCGCGCTCCTGCAGGCGGCCATGCAGGCGAAGGACGGGCCCACCGCCGTGGACGCGGCGCGGCGGCTCCGCCCTTTCCAGCCCGGCCACCAAGGGTTCCTGGCGCTGGGCGAGGCCCTGCTGCTCAACGGGGAGGCCGAGGCGGCTCTGAAGGAGATGCAGATGGCCGTCGCCTTGGCCCCGACCTCGGCTCAGGCGCAGGCGGGGCTGGCCGCGGCCTATGAGCAACTGGGCCAGAACGAGCCCGCCGCGGAGAGCTACCTCCGCGAGATCCAGCTCGCGCCCAAGGATCCGGGCCCGTATCAGCGTCTGGCCCACCTGTATGAGCGGATGAAGCGCCTCGATCTCGCCATCGTGGCCCTCCGGGACGGGATCAGCGCCGCCGCCGAATCTCCCCCGTCGTTCCAGGCGACACTGGCCGACGAGCTCGCATCCCTCTGCGACCAGGCCGGCATGGCCCGTGAGGCTGCCCAGGAGCGGCAGCGGGCGGCAACCCTGCGATCCCGCTGAGCCCCGTTCACGCCACGCCCTTCCCCGCATTTCTCCTCCCGATCACACACGCCGCAGAATCCCCTTGACAGGGAGGTGGCGTCTAAAGTAGACAGCATACTGTATACAAAGAGAGGAGACCCTATGACTGACCCCGTCTCCGCCCTCTCCCTTGACGATCATCAATCCCTGCGCGAGCGGATCGTCCGTCGCCTGCGCGACGCCATCGTCGCCGGCGATCTCTCTGCCAATTCCCGTCTTCCCGAACCCGAACTCGCCAAGCGACTGGGCGTCAGCCGGACCCCCCTGCGCGAGGCCATCCGCCAACTGGCGGCGGAGGGCCTGGTGACCAGCGTGCCGCGGGTGGGCGCCTTCGTCAGCGAGGTCCGTTCCCGGGACGTGGAGGACACCTTTGCCATCCGGGCCGTCCTGGAGGGCCTGGCGGCCCGGCAGGCCGCCGAGAATCCCGATCCGGCCAAGGCCACCATCCTGCCGGAGATCCTGGCCGAACTGCAGAAGAAGACGCGTGACTACCGCATGTACCACGAGGCGGCCGGCCGGTTCCACGATGCGATCTTCGCCCACTCGGGGAACCAGCGCCTCCAGGCGATGTACCAGTCCTTGACCCACCAGGTGGCGCGGCTTCGCAGCCTGTCCCTGGCCACGCCGAAACGTCCCGAGGTCTCGCTCCGCGAGCACCGGCGGATCGCGGCGGCCATCCTCCGTGGGCGGGGGGAGGAGGCGGAGCGGCTGATGCGCGCGCATGTTGAGGGGGCGCGGGTGGTCGTCAGGCGGCGGATCGCACCCGAAAAGAAGGGTGGGGTCCGGGAGTAATAACCGGAGGGAACCCAGAGGAGGGAGACGAGCATGAGCCCTGAGCGAGTGAACGTAGAGCCGGGATCGCTGACTGCCTCCGTCGCCGATTTCATCGCCTCCACCAAGTACCCGGACATCCCGAAGGACGTCGTGCAGCTCGGGAAGAAGTCCATCCTCGACGGCCTCGGGCTGGCGCTGGCCGGCTCCGTGGCGAAGAGCGGTGACCTCGTCCGGCGCCACCTCCAGAGCCTCGGGTGCACGGGTGGCGCGGCCAGCATCATCGGCTCCCCCCTGCGAGTGCCGGCCCGCTTCGCCGCCTTCGCCAACGGCATCGCCATCCACGCCGACGACTACGACGATACCCAGCTTGCGGTGGCGAAGGACCGGGTCTACGGCCTGCTCACCCACCCCACGGCGCCGGTGCTCCCCGCCGTCCTGGCCGTGGCGGAGTGCGACCGGCGGTCGGGCCGTGACCTCTTGCAGGCCTATCACGTGGGGGTCGAGGTCGAGTGCAAGATCGCCGAGGCCATTCATCCGCGGCATTACCAGCACGGGTTCCACTCCACGGCGACCTGCGGCACCTTCGGCGCCGCCGCCGCCCTGGCCAACCTGTGTGGGCTGCCCGCGGAGATGGCGCGGACCGCGCTGGGAATCGCGGGGAGCCAATCGGCGGGCCTGCGCGAAAACTTCGGCACGATGATGAAGCCCTTCCATGCGGGGCGGGCGTCGGAGAGCGGGGTGGTGGCCCTGGAGCTGTCGCGGCTGGGCTTCACGGCGACACCCTGCATCCTCGAGGCGCCGCGGGGGTTCTTCCGCGCCGCGGGGGGCGGGTATGACGAGGGCGCGATCCGGCAGAAGCTGGGGAGCCCCTGGACGTTCGCGGATCCGGGGGTCTCGATCAAGCCGCACCCGTCCGGGTCGCTCACCCATCCCGGCATGACCCTGCTGCTCTCCCTGATCAAGCAGTACGACATCCGCCCGGACCAGGTCGAGCGGGTGAAGGTCGGGACCAACCAGAACATGCCAAACGCCCTCATCCACCATCAGCCGACGACCGAGCTCCAAGCCAAGTTCAGCATGGAGTTCTGCATGGCCATCCTGCTTCTCACGCGCCGGGCCGGGCTGCCGGAATTCACGGACGAAGTGGTCAACCGGCCGGACGTTCAAGCCATGATCCGAAAGGTGGACTTCGGCGTCCATCCGGAGGCCGAGGCGGCCGGCTACGACAAGATGACGACCATCATCGACATCGCGCTGAAGGACGGGCGGACAATTTCCAGGCGGGCCGATTTCGGGAAGGGAAGCCCGGCAAACCCCATGAGCTATGAGGAGGTCGCGGACAAGTTCCGGGAGTGCGCCACCTTCAGCCGATGGCCCGCGGAGAAGGCCGACCAGGTCGTCGACATGGTGCGGCGGCTCGAGGACCTTCCCGACGTGTGCGAGTTGACCGGGCTCCTCACGCGTTAGGCGAGCGGACGGACTGGGGGGTCAGCCCAACCGTACAGCGGCTCTCCCCCAGATCGGCGCATCAGGCTCCTGCCCGACATGTCCATGTTGGTGGCAGGAGTGGTACCGGACCCTCTGGCCTTTTGACGGGGAGAAGGAGGTTGCCGATGAGGACGTATTGCAGGCTAGGTCTTCTGGTTCTGGCCGTATTCTGTCTCCTGCTGGGCATCGCCACCGTCTCCGGAGCCGCGAGCTTCCCAGCCAAACCCATCACCCTGGTGGTCCATGCCGCCGCCGGCGGCGGCAGCGACATCTTCGCCCGCACGCTCTCGGCCACCTTCGAGAAGGAGAAGCTGCTTCCGCAGCCGATCGTGGTGGAGAACAAGCCCGGCGGAAGCGGTGCCATTGCCTTCGCGTACGTGGGCGCGAAGAAAGGCGACCCGTACTTCCTCCTGACCGCTGTGACCAGTTTTCTGACGACGCCCATCCTCCGGAAGTCCCAGATCACCCCCAAGGACTTCACCCCCATCGCCAACTTCGCCTTTGATGAGTACATGGTGATCGTCAAGGCGGGTGGCAAGTACAAGTCCATGAAAGATGTCATCGCCGACGCCAAGTCCAATCCCAAGAAGGTCACGGTCGGCGGAACGCAATTGGGCTCCTCCGACTCCATCTGTGCCTATCTCATCGAGAAGGCGGCGGGGGTCCAATTCAACTTCATCGTGTTCAATAGTGGCGGCGAGGTCAATGCGGCGCTGATGGGCGGGCATATCGACCTGGCCGTTTCCAATCCGGGCGAGGCCCTTGAGTTGGCCAAGGCGGGCAAGGTGCTGACCCTGGGCGTCTTTGCCGAGAAGCGCCTCGCCGGGGCCCCTGACGTTCCCACCATGAAGGAACAAGGCATCGATGCCCTCTACGTCCAGAACCGTGGCCTTGTGGCTCCAGGCAATCTCCCAGAAGATGCGCGCAAGGTCCTGGAAGATGCCATGCTGAGATACACGAAGACCGACATCTACAGGGACTACATCAAGGAGAATATGCTCTCCGAGGCCTGGATGGATGGCCCGAGCTTTGGCAAATGGAATGAGAAAGAGTACGCTCGCTACCAGGTCGTGCTGAAAGACATGGGCCTGTTGAAGTAGGCAGCATCGCCTCCGGATGCAGCGCGCACGCCGCGCTGCATCCGGATTCAATCGAACACGAACGGACAATGCGAGAGGAGTGGGTTTCGCCATGAGAAGGGCCGATCAGATTAGCGGATTCATCGTCTTGATCTTTTCGCTGGCGCTGATGGAGGGGGCCCGGCGCATGCCGCCCAGCGCCACGTTCGGACCGGGCGCGGGATTCTTGCCCTTCTGGTGTGGGGCGCTCCTGGCGCTGCTCGCCATTCTGTTGATTGTCGACGCCTTCCGGCGGTCTGCCGTTGCCGCCACGAAGCCTGTCTTCCCCGGGGGGAGAGCGCTGCTCCTCCTGGCAGCAGTCATCGCCGGGCTGACCGTGTACATCCTCACGCTGGAGATCCTTGGCTTTGTCGTCGGGACGGGACTCCTGACGGCCTATCTGCTCGGCTTCGTGGAGAGAGAAAAGTGGACCACGACCGTCATCGTGGCGGTATTGAACTCCGCGGCGCTTTACATCGTGTTTCAGGTGCTGCTCGGCATAAGCCTTCCGGCCAACCGATTTGGCTTCTAGCTTGACGATGCGTGGGATCAGCCGCGGAATCGCAAGGGATCGGGAGAAGGCCACGCTGCCACGAAGAGGCGTCGGGGAATTCACCGCTCTTCGGTAGGAAGGGATTCTCATGGACATTTTTCAAAACATCCTCCTGGGCTTTCACGTTGCCCTTTCAGCCCAGAATCTCTTATTCTGCTTCATCGGCGTGACCCTGGGCACCCTGATCGGCGTGCTGCCAGGGATCGGCCCGACCACAGGAGTGGCAATCCTCATCCCGATTACTTTCGGGTTGAACGCCACCACGGCCATCATCACCATGGCAGGTGTGTACTACGGCGCCATGTACGGGGGCTCCACCACGTCCATTCTGATCAATGTGCCGGGAGAATCCGCATCGGTCGTCACCTGTCTGGACGGCTACCAGATGGCCCGGAAGGGCCGGGCCGGCCCCGCCCTGGGCATGGCCGCCATGGCGTCATTCATCGCGGGGACGTTTGCGACGCTTGCGCTCAACCTCATTGCCCCTCCGCTGGCGGACGTCGCCCTCTCCTTCGGCCCGCCGGAGTATTTCGCCCTGACGTTCATGGGGCTGACGCTGGTGACCAGCCTGTCCGGCGAGTCCATGCTCAAGGGGATCATGAGCGGCGTCTTCGGCGTGATTCTGGCCTGCGTGGGCATCGATGCGGTCAGCGGGGTCGAGCGATTCACCTTTGGGAACATCTTCTTGCTGGATGGCCTGGGCTTCATCGGGGTCGCCGTGGGCCTCTTCGCCGTGGCCGAAGTGCTGATCAACCTCGAAGACCCCATGGAGCAGGTCTTCCTGAAGGCTGAATTGAAACTCAAGAATCTGTTCCCCAACCTGCAGGATTGGAAGGTTTCGCTCGGCCCCATCGGCCGAAGTTCCGTCATCGGTTTCATCGTTGGGGTTCTGCCAGGAGCAGGCGCCACCATCGCCTCCTTTGTCACATACGCTCTAGAAAAGAAACTGAGCAAGCATCCCGAACGGTTCGGCACGGGCGCCATCGAGGGGGTGGCGGCCCCGGAGTCGGCCAACAACGCCGCCGCCGGCGGCGCGATGGTCCCCCTCCTGACACTCGGCATCCCCGGCTCCGGGACCACGGCCGTGCTACTGGGCGCGCTCATGATCCATGGGCTGCGTCCGGGTCCTTTGCTCTTCAAGAGCCACCCCGATTTTGTCTGGGGCGTGATCGCGAGCATGTACATCGGGAACGTCATGCTGCTCATCCTGAATCTCCCGATGGTCGGCATGTGGGCCAGCTTGCTGCGGGTTCCCTATCGGATCCTCATGCCCATTATCGTCACGATCTCCGCCGTGGGGGTGTATGCCACGGACAACAATATCTTTGACATGTGGGTCATGTTCGCCTTCGGCATCATCGGCTACCTGATGCGGAAACTGGACTTCCCGGCGGCCCCGGCGGTGCTGGGCTTGGTGCTGGGACCTTTAGTGGAACGGTCGCTCCGCCAATCGCTCACCATCTCGCACGGGGACATCTCGATCTTCTTCACCCGTCCGATCTCTGGTGCGCTGACAATCTGCGCGCTGCTTTCGCTCTTCGCGCCCCTGTTCCGCGCCCTGTGGCAGTCGCGCAAGAAACCGGCGGAGGTCAAGGCCTGAGTCAGTGCAGGAGGGTCATATTCGGGCCAATGAGTCAGGGGAAGCCGCGAGGAAGCGATGCGGGAAGGGTCGGCCTTCCCACAGGCCTTTCTCCTTGACCCGGAAGTTGTGGTGCGTCATCCTTTCTTGCCGTCTCCAAGCAGCGCGGCAGCGCGTTGCGAGGATCCCCAGGAACAGGCCGGCGGGATGACGATGGCTGCTGCCAGATCCGGCAAGTCACGCAGGCGTTCGTGACGCTTCATCCATCATCCCGAGGTCGCAGGAACAGGGAGGCTCCATGGAGATTGCAGGGATCATTGGGGGTGCACGCAAGGTCGTTCGCATTCTCGCACGGGTCAAGGAAGGGGAGAAGGTCCTGATCGCTGCCGACACCGACACCGTTGTGGTCGCCGAGGCGCTGGCCACCGCCGCTCTGGACATCACGCCGGAGGTAGTCACCACGGTGATGCAGCCCGTCGCGGTGGACGGGGACGAGCCCCCGGCGATCGTGGCGGCGGCCCTCCTGGCTGCCGATGTTGCCTTACTTCCCGTCAGTTACTCGATCAGCCACTCGACGGCGACACGCAACGCCCTGAAGAAGGGGACGCGCGTCCTGTCCCTGCCCGCCACAACGCCAGACCAACTTGTCCGGGGAGGCGCTGAGGCGGACTTCGAGGCGGCGTCCCCCGCCGTCCGGCGCATGGGCGATCTGCTGACGGCGGCCTCCACGGCGCATCTCACGAGCCCGGCCGGCACCGATTGTACCTTTGACCTGCGCGGGCGTTCGGGGAATGCGCACGACTGCATCCTGGATCGCCCCGGGAAGTTCTCCGCCTTCCCCAATATCGAGGCCAACATTTCCCCCGTGGACGGGACGACTGAGGGCACGATCGTTTTCGATGGGAGCATTCCCAACCTCCGCATCGGCCCGTTGCGGAACCCGGTGGTCTGCACGGTGCGAAAGGGGAACATCGTCAAAGTCGAGGGCGGCCACGAGGCCGACATGATCCGGAAGGTGTGGGCGGAGATGGGGGACGCAGCGGTCTACAACATCGCGCAGCTCGCGATCGGCATGAACCCGGCGATCCCATTGCTCACCGGCGTCTGGGCGCAGGACCACGGGGCCTATGGCACCGTGCACATCGGCATCGGGACCAGCGCCAATATCGGCGGAACGACGAAGGCCGCCTGCCACTTCGACGGCATGATGTACCGCCCGACCCTGAAGCTGGACGGCAAGAGCGTTTTGGAGGGAGGGGAGCTGCGGATCTAACGATCGAACGGAGGAATACCAGACTGCCGGGGCTCGGCGTCGGGAGGGCGACGAGCCCCACTGCTCCCCCTGCTGGCGACGGTCGCCGGCGGGTGTCTTCCGCTCAGGCCGCAGTGCAATCCCCATCGACGGAGAATCGAGATCGAAGAGTGCGTCCGTGCGGATCGCGATCGGTCCGGCGGCCTGCGGCACGACGAAAGGAGAGGGGCTGCATGCAGATCGACCATCACAAGTGTGTCGCGTGTGCCAACTGCATCTCGGTCTGCCCCATGGGGGCAATCTACATAGACCCGGCCGTAAACCGGGCCACGGTGAACCTGGATGAGTGCGTGGAGTGCTTCGCCTGCTACCGCGGGATGAGCAAGGAGCACCTCAACCCCAGGCTGGTCCGCACCATCCGCGGGCTTCCTGAAGCTCCTGCGCATCCGGTTCGATCCGGAGCCGGACGTCTGCCCCACGGACGCCCTCACGCCGACAGGAACTGACCTGGCCGCGGATCGTCCGGCGCGCCTTCAGCGATCCCCTGATCCCCCACGAGTCCACCGGGGTGCACGGCCGGGGGACGGAGGAGGTGAAGACCAACGATGTGACCGGGCGCGTCCAGGAGGGCGAGGCGGGCTTCACCATCGAGTTCGGCCGGCCGGGGGTCGGCGTCCGCTTCCGCGACGTGCAGAAGATGACGACAGCCCTGGCGAAGCTGCCCATCAGCTTCGAGAAGAAGAACCCGGTCACCTCCCTGATGACCGACCAAAATAGCGGCACCCTCCGCGAGGACATCCTGGACGAGAAGGTCCTCTCGGCGATCGTGGAGCTGAAGACCACCCTGGAACATGTCCCGGCGGTTCTGCGGGCGGTGGAGGAGATGGCCCCCAGGCTCGACACCATCGTGAGCCTCGGGGTGGCCGCCCGCTGCGACGCGCACGGGGATAACCTCCTGGAGCCGCTCCTCACGCAGCAGGGCTACGTTTTCTATCGCGGCAAGACCAACCTGGGCCTGGGGCGCCGGCCAGCGACCGGGACACGACAAGAGGCGGGCACGGCAGTCGCCGCTGCCGTCGCTCTCGGAGGGCAGTCATGACCAACACCTTGCATCGGTTCGGCGCGCCCGAGACGCTGGAGGGCGACTATATTATCTTCGCGATGGCGGCCCGGGGGGTCAATGAGGAGGGCGCCCCGGCGAAACTTCAGGAATTCTTGCGGCTCGCCGCCCAGCACCACCCCATCAACCTGGGCAATGCGGTCAAGGGCGGGATCTACCGCCCCTCCCCCAACCTCACGCCCTTGGCGCACTGGCGCCGGCATGACACGGTGAGCCCGGACGAGGTGGTGCGAAGCGTGGATTCCTGCACCACGGTGGCAGCCGTCTTCGACCGGATGGAAAACCTGGAGGCCTTCTTGAAGGACCTCCGCCAGGCGGACCTGGGCATGTCCATCAACATCAGCGCCCTCACGGACGAGGCGCGGACGTGCTCTGAGCGCGCGGGGATCATCCGGCACAGCGTGGAGTACTCCCTGGGGTTCCACGGCGACCTGAATCTGCTGCCCAACCGCCACGTCTTGGAGCTGTCCACCATGTGCGGCCACGGCATGGTCTCGCACACCATGGCCAAGAAGATGATCGACTTCACGAAGGAGGGCCGCCGCGACTGCAAGCGAGCCGCCGCCTGCCTTGCCCGCTTCTGCACCTGTGGCATCTTCAACCCGGCGAGGGCGGAGCGCATCCTGGAGGAGGCGCGGGTCGGGAAATAGCGCTCCCCGGGTGAACCCTGGGGCCGCCGCCCCGGTCTGGGCTTGTCCTGCCCCGGCTTTTTTGGCTAGTATGGCGCCGGATTGCCTCCGGAAGCGCCGAGGGTACTACCCGTGCCGGGGGGAGGACCTGACCACGCATCAGAGAAGCGGTTCCCAGCCACCCCTGACGCGCCAGGGAATCGAGGCCTGGCGCGACCGAACCTTCCGGCGCCTGCCGGCCCTTCGGGTTCGAGGCGAGCAGAGCGCACTCCGCTTTGTCGAGGACGTGGGCTTCTGCTTTACCTTGAGCGATTTCGGCCTACCGGTGGCCAGCCTGTACGTGGCGGTCTGCGGTCGCCGCCATCCGCGCTGGCCCAGGCACACCCACCACGATCCCGAGATCGGCCTCACCTGGGAACTGAAGGATCGCCTGCCGGCTCGGCGCCTCACCTACTACGGCAAGCTGGTCAAAGGGAAGCCCACCCTCGTCTCGCTCCGGCTCTTCCCGGCCTTCTGCGCCCTCATCCGCGAGGGGAAGGGAAGCGGAGATTACATCCTGGACTTCCGCCAGGGGCGGATGAGCCGGGCCGCCGTGGCCATCCTCGAGGCCTTGCACGAGGCTGGCCCCCTCTCCACGCCTGCCCTCCGCAAGGCTGTGGCGATGCAAGCGCCGGATCGGACGGCCGATTTCGACCGGGCCATGACCGAGCTGCAGCGGGCGCTCTGGATCGCCAAGGTCGAGGAGGTGTACGACCCGGACTTCTATTACCGCTGGGATCTCCTCGACAACTGGCTGCCTGAGCCCGTTGCGGCCTCCCTGACGCTGGCGCGTGAGGAGGCGGTTCGCCGACTGCTCATGGCCTATCTGCGGAGCGCCGCGGCCTCCCAGCCGCGCTTTCTCGGCAACCTCTTCGGCCTGGCGCCGGGCGAGGTCGAGGGCGGCCTGGCCGCCCTGGAGGGGGAGGGACGAATCCAGCGGGATGCCCGGATTCGAAATCTCCCGGGTGGCTGGATCGTGTGGGAGGTCCGTGCGGATCGTGGGGATTGACTTGGCCTGGGGGTGCAGCATCGTGCCGACCCCGGACGGGGTGGCGAGGGGCGCATGGACGAGTTGGTGAAAGCCGTGCTGGCCTTCCGGGATCAGCGGGACTGGGGGCAGTTTCACAATCCCAAGGACCTGGCGATCTCCATCATGCTGGAAGCCGCCGAGCTGCTGGAGCACTTTCAGTGGAAAACACCGGCCGAGGTGGAGACGTTCCTGGCCGACGCCGAGAACCGCCGGCACGTCGGCGAGGAGATGGCGGATGTCCTGATCCTCCTGGTGTCCATGGCGGATGCCGTGGGGCTGGACCTCGTGGAGACGGCCTGGGCCAAGCTCGAGGAGAACGCCAGGAAATATCCCGTCGAGCGCGCCAAGGGCACGGCGAAGAAGTATGATCAACTCCTGCCGTAGGCGATGGGGGCTCGTCCTGCTCCTCCTGGCGGCGCTGGTCGGGTGCGAGCGGAAGGTCCCGCTGGAGACCCAGGTCGATCGACTGCTGGCAGAGCGGAAGTACGACCAGGCGCTCGCCCTCGTGAGGGATGAAGTGCGCCGGCACCCGGAGGCATGGCCGGTGCAGGACCTCCACGTCCGGGTGCTCCTCGCGGCGGGACGGTCGGAGGAGGCGCTGGCCGCCTATGCGGCGCGCTGGCCGCGCGGCGGCCCGGACTCTCCGGCGCTCTTCCGCGGCGTGGCCGTGGCGCTGGCGGAGGAGGGAGTCCGCGGCCAGGGCGGTCTCTTACGCAGTCACGCAGCCGAGGCCCTGGCTGCGTTGGCCTCTCCGGATCTTCTCCCCGCCCTGCAGCGGGCACTCCCGACCCACGACCCCTCGGTCCGCGCCCTGCTGGTCCGGGGGCTGCGCCATGTCCCCGGCGCAGCCGCGGAACGATTGGCCTTGGAGGCGCTGAACGACCCAAGCGCCCCGGCGCGGGCTGCCGCGGCGGTGGCGCTCGCCGGCCGAACGGACGCCCAAGCACGCCAGGCGCTGGAGCGGGCGCTCTACGATCCGAGCCTCGCGGTGCGGCTCCGCGCGGCCGCAGCGCTCGCCGGGCAGCAGGATGCCGCCGCCTTCCGACTGCTCCGCCAGATGCTCACGAACCGGGAAGACGCACTTCGCATGGAGGCTGCCGAGGTCCTGGGGCATCTCGGTGATCGCGACGCTGTTTCGGATCTCCGCCCACTCCTGTCCGACCGGAACCGCTACGTGCGTCTCTATGCCGCGGAGGCGCTGGCGCGCCTCGGTGATCCTCGAGGGCGGGAGGCGCTCCGCGAAGCCCTGCGAGATCCCGACCGGTCGGCCGCCCTGTATGCCGCCGAGGCCTTCTCCAATCTGGGGGATGCCGGCGGGAAGCCGGTCCTGCAAGGGACGCTCCGATCCGGGGGGGATCTCTCCGCGCGGCTATATGCCGCCTGGACCCTGGGGCGGCTGGGGGACATGGAGGGGCTGCCGTTCCTGGAAGATCTGCTCCAGCACGGGGAGCCGGAGGCCCGGGTGCAGGCGGCCTGGACCCTGGGGCAGATGCCGGGCAGCGCGGGCGTCGCCTGGCTGGGGCGGGCCGTCAGCGATCCGGCGCGCCCAGTGCGTCTCCAGGCGGCGTGGGCCCTGGCGATGAAGCTGGACCAGGTACACGCGAAACGTGGGGCCTCCGACTGATGCGGCGGGGGCCCCGCACCTCGGCAGGAGCTCCGGATGCTGATCCCCCTCGCGCC
The DNA here is from genome assembly GCA_963714585.1 of uncultured Methylomirabilota bacterium. Lineage (GTDB taxonomy): Bacteria > Methylomirabilota > Methylomirabilia > Methylomirabilales > 2-02-FULL-66-22 > 2-02-FULL-66-22. The sequence goes on along the minus strand of CAVQPC010000027.1, from coordinate 199,054 downwards.
TTCCGCCTCACGCCTTCCGAAGGGAGTCTGCTGGCCACTCCTGCTCGCGGTCCTCGTCGCCTCCTGCGCCCGCCCCTCCATACGTCCGGTGAGCCTTGGATGGAGTCAGACAGGATACGCGTCCTGGTATGGGCCCGATTTCCACGGCCGGCGGACTTCCAGCGGAGAGGTCTATGACATGCAGCAGCTCACGGCGGCCCACCGGGACTTGCCGCTTGGGACCGTGCTGCTGGTCACCAATCTGAGCACCGGCCGCTCCGTGGAGGTTCGGGTAAATGACCGCGGGCCGTTCGTGGACGATCGAATCCTGGACGTGTCCTATGCTGCCGGCCGGATGCTGGGAATGATCGGGCCCGGGGTCATCCCCGTCCGTCTGGTGATCACGCACCTGCCCGGCGAGGGCCCGAACGGGCCGACCGGTCTGGCCGCGCACTTCACGGTGCAGGCGGGCTCTTTTACGTCCGAGGAGCGGGCGCAGGCAGTCGTGCGGGCGATCGCCGGGGATTTCCCGGAGGCGGGGGTCGTCCGTGTGCTGATCGCCGGAGACACCTACTACCGCGTGCGGGTCGGGGATTTCTTGCGGCGATCGGATGCCCAGGCGCTGGCGAGGCAGCTCGCGGCCCGAGGCTATAGCGTGCTGATCGTGGAACACGACCGATAGCGCTCTCTCCACGCGTTGGCATTTCGAAAGCTCCGATTTTCAAGATGACTTTGCGCGTCCGGCGGAGTTTCGCTTGACACTCTTTCACCCTCTGTGCTACGGTCCTGAAAATTTCGTGCCCAGCAATTCAGAACACCTTCTGCCACGCCTTCCTTTTTCGTCCCTGGACCTCTCCTGGCCTTTGCAGGGCCGTGTGGGATGTCCCGCAAGGAGGTGAGAGGTCGCGTCACCGTGAGGCGCCGGAATGGCGCCGAAGATCCGTCAGCAGTCCGGGCGCCAGCGAGGTGCGCCCCTGAGCTGCAGAATCGCCCCATCGAGGAAGCCGAGCCGGCTTCCGGTCCTCCCTAGGCAGGCGGGGATCTGAAATTTCAGTGCGCAAGGAGGCGCGGATGGCCCAGCGATTTTACACGGTGCTCATTCTTCCGGACGCCACGTCACCCGCCCGGAAGTTTCACATTACCAAGCCGGTGGTCACGATCCTCTCTTCCTTTGCGGCCCTCTCCCTTCTCGCCTTCGCTTTCATCCTCTACCAATATGTGAACCTTAACGTGCGCCTCCTGGAGCTGAAGCAACTCCGCCAGCAGGCCGGCGAGCGCAGTCTCCTCGCGGAGAAGGTGGGTCAGATCGAGGGAGAACTGGGGCGGCTGCGCGACCTGGATCAGCGCCTGCGGGCGGTGGCCGGCCTGGACAAGGGAGCGGTCCAACCGACTGCGACTGCCCAGGGTGGGGCCGAGGTTCCGAGCGAGACCGCCCTCTTGGATGCCGTGAAGCAGCGGACCGGCAGACTCGTCGACTGGGTCAGTGGCGATCTGGAAGCGCTCGGGCAGGAGATCACTTCGCGTGAGCGGAGCCTTCGCGAGCTGAAGAAGTTCCTCGAAGACAAGCGATCCCTCCTGGCCTCCACTCCGACCATCTGGCCGGTCAAGGGCCTGATTACCGCAGCGTACGGGTATCGTCGCTCGCCGTTCACGGGACAGCGAGAGATGCACGAGGGCCTGGACATCGCGGCTCCCCTGGGGACACCGATCGTGGCGACGGCCGACGGCATCGTCTCGTTCGTCGGCCCGCTGGCTTCCTTCGGCAACGTGGTGTTCATCAACCACAGCCACGGCTTCACCACCTTCTATGCCCATACGAGCAACATCCGGGTGAAGGAAGGCCAGCAGGTCAAGCGCGGCGACGTCGTCGCCTCCGTCGGGATGACGGGACGCACTACCGGACCCCACGTGCACTACGAAGTGCAGGTGAACGGAAGCGCGGTGAACCCTTTGAAGTACGTCGTGGACGCGGTCGAGATCCGATTCGCCAACGAGGGGGAGGCTGCCGGCCAATCGTAGCGCGGCTGCTCGGATGTCCACAGGCCCCGGGGAATGCGCCTCGGGGCCTTTGATTTTTGCGGGTCTGACGTCCCGCGCATCGGCGTCATGCGCCGGGAATTACATTGCTGGGGCGCCGCTTCGTCTGGTAAGATACCGCGCCTGGAAAGATGCTAGCGCGAAAGGACGGGTCTTCTCGGATGTTCAAGCATTTGTTCCACAAGTTCATCGGGACGAAGAACGAGCGCGAACTGCGTCGCCTGGCCCCCCGGGTGCAGACCATCAACGCCCTCGAGACGGAGATTCGGCGGCTGAGCTCCGCCGACATCCGGGCGAAGACCGCCGCGCTCAAAGAGCGGGTAGCCGCTGTCCTGGCCAGAACGGACGAGCATGAGCCTGCCGCGGGGGAGGTCGAGGAGGCCGACGCCAAGAAGAAGAAAGGCAACCCGGAGCTGGCGGCTGTCCTTGAGGAGATCCTCCCCGAGGCCTTCGCCGTGTGTCGCGAGGTCGGCCGTCGCGTCCTGACCATGCGCCATTTCGACGTCCAACTCATCGGCGGCATGGTCCTGCACGAGGGCAAGATCGCCGAAATGGCCACCGGCGAAGGCAAGACCCTGGTGGCCACCCTGCCCGTCTATCTCAACGCCCTCACCGGGAAGGGCGTCCACGTGGTGACGGTCAACGACTACCTGGCCAAGCGCGATACCCAGTGGATGGGGCCCATATACCACACCCTGGGGCTCACCGTCGGCGTCCTCCAGCACGAGTCCTCCTACCTTTTCGATCCCACGCTGCGCGGCGTGGATCCGAGCATGGCCAACCTGCGGCCCTGCTCGCGGAAGGACGCCTATCTGGCCGACGTCACCTACGGGACCAACAGCGAGTTCGGCTTCGACTACCTCCGGGACAACATGAAGTTCTCGGCGGAGGAGTTCGTCCAGCGCCCGCTCTACTACGCCATCGTGGACGAGGTGGACAACATCCTCATCGACGAGGCCCGGACGCCCCTGATCATCTCGGGTCCCTCGGAAGAGTCCACCGATCGCTACTTCGTCATCGACCGGATCATTCCCCGACTGAAGCGGGCGGCCACCATCACCGAGGGGAAGCTCCACGAGATCGAGGCCACGGCGACGGGCGATTTCATCGTGGACGAGAAGGCCCGGACCGTGGCCCTGACCGAGACCGGTGTGCGGACCGTCGAGAAGCTGCTGGGGGTCAAGAACCTCTACGACCCCGCCAACATCGAGGTCGTCCACCACGTCCAGCAGGGGCTCCGCGCCCACGCCCTGTACAGGCGGGACGTGGACTACGTGGTGAAGGATGGCGAGGTCATCATCGTGGACGAGTTCACCGGCCGCCTGATGCCCGGACGCCGGTGGAGCGACGGGCTGCACCAGGCGGTGGAGGCCAAGGAGAAGGTGAAGATCCAGCAGGAGAACCAGACGCTGGCCTCCGTCACCATCCAGAACTACTTCCGCATGTACGAGAAGCTGGCGGGCATGACCGGCACCGCCGACACCGAGGCGGCGGAGTTCGCCCAGATCTACAACCTGGACGTGGTGGTCATCCCTACCAATCGCACGCTGGTCCGGGTCAATCAGAACGACGTGGTCTACAAGACCCAGCGGGAGAAGCTGAACGCGGTCGCCGACGAGATCGCCGAACTGTACAAGGTGGGCCGGCCGGTCCTGGTGGGAACCACCTCCATCGAGAAGTCCGAGGCGGTGAGCAGCCTGCTCAAGCGGCGGGGGATCCCCCACCAGGTGCTGAACGCCAAGCCCCTGTACGCCGAGCGCGAGGCGGAGGTCGTGGCCCAGGCCGGGCGCTACAAGTCGGGAACCATCTCCACCAACATGGCCGGCCGGGGGACCGACATCCTCCTGGGGGGGAACCCGAAGTCCCTGGCGGAGGAGCTGGTCCGGCGGGGCGAGGTGAGCCGGGACGGGCTCGACCCGGCGGAGTACGCGAAGGTCCTGGCCGAGGTCCGGGAGATGCAGCAGTACGGCCTTGTGGAGACGGACGATCCGGAGGGCTACGCCGCGGCCCTGGTGAAGGTCCGGAGGCAGACCGAGGCCGAGCACCAGAAGGTGGTGGAGCTGGGCGGCCTCCATATCCTGGGGACGGAGCGGCACGAGGCCCGGCGCATCGATAACCAGCTCCGCGGCCGCGCGGGACGCCAGGGCGACCCCGGCTCCTCCCGCTTCTATCTGTCGCTGGAGGACGACCTGCTGCGCCTCTTTGCCCAGGAGCGCATCGCCAAGATCATGGACAAGCTGGGGATGCAGGAGGGCGAGCCCATCGAGCATCCCTGGGTGACGCGCGCCATCGAGACGGCCCAGAAGCGGGTGGAGGCCCATAACTTCGAGATCCGCAAGCACCTCCTCGAGTACGACGACGTGATGAACACCCAGCGCAAGGTCATCTATGGCGAGCGGAAGAAGCTCCTGGAGGGGGGGGACATCCGCGAGGTCGTCGCAGGGATGATCGAGGAGGTGCTGGACGAGACCCTGAAGGTCTACGCCAACGAGGAGACCTACCCGGAAGAGTGGGACATGGTCGGGCTGGCGGAGGCCATGAAGCGCCAGTTTGATCTCCAGGTGTCCTGGACCAAGGAGCAGGTCGAGAGTCTCACGCTGGCCCTGCTGAGGGATGATCTGCTGGAGAAGATCCGGAGCGCCTACCAGGCCAAGGAGGCCCAGGTCGGCCCGGACATGATGCGCTACCTGGAGCGCATGATCATGCTCCAGGTGGTGGACTCGCAGTGGAAGGACCACCTCCTGTCCATGGACCATCTGAAGGAGGGAATCGGCCTCCGGGGATACGGACAGAAGGACCCCCTCATCGAGTACAAGCGCGAGGGCTTCGAGATGTTCGAGGCCATGGAGGCACGCATCGCCAAGGACACGGTGGAGTACCTGATGAAGGTCCAGGTGGCCATCGAGCCGGAGCGGACTCGCGAGGGGCGGGAGGCTGCCCCCCAATCCCTGGCGCCCCCCGGCGATGGCCGGCGCCGGCGCGAGCGCGAGACCAGTCCGGCCCGGGTCCTCCGCCCCGCCGGAGCCCCTGCCGTGGCAGCCGCGCGGGTCAAGGTGGGTCGGAACGATCCCTGTCCTTGCGGGAGCGGGAAGAAATACAAGAAGTGTTGCGGGGCGTGACGCGGCGGATACTCGGCGCGGCGGGGGAGCGACCCGCCCGCACTGCGCGATGAAGGTCGAATGCCCCAGGACGCCGAAGCACGCGCCAGCTCAGCGGTCCCATCGGTGGGGGGAACGTTCCGTTCCCCCCATTTCCTTTTTTCGAGCGGACCGAGGTCGAGCGGCCGGTCGCCCTTTCGCCCGGCTGGGTGGCGAGGGGGGCGAGTCGAGGAGTTGCTCCTACGTCCGGAAGAGTCGCATAGCGCTGCCGCTCACATCGGGACGGACTCACGGGGAGGGCGCATGGTCACGGTGGCAGGGATTCAACTGACGTGCGGCGTGGAGCGAGAGGAGAACTTTGCCAAGGCGTTGGAGCTCGCCAGAGTGGCGGTAGAGCGCGGGGCGAAGATCGTGTGCTTTGCCGAATGCTTCGCGTGGCCCTGGTTTCCGCGGAAGGCGGTCGAGGCCAGCCGTCAACTGGCCGAACCCATCCCCGGCCCCATGACCAACGCCTTGCAGCTTCTGGCCGAAGAGACCCAGGCGGTCGTGGTGGCGCCGATGTTCGAATCCGGCGAGGACTCCGGCCGGTACAACACGACCGTGGTGATTGACGCCACCGGCCACATCCTGGGAATGTATCGGAAGAATCACATCCCGGACCTTCCCAACTACCAGGAGCGATTCTACTTCCGGCCGGGCAACCTCGGCTTCCCGGTCTTCAAGACGCGTTATGCCACCATCGGGATTCAGACCTGCTGGGACAACTTCTTCCCCGAGGGGGCGCGAGCCCTGGCCGTGAAGGGGGCGCAGATCCTCTTGTGCCCGACGGCCTGCTCGACGATAAGCGGCGCCCCCAAGTGGGAGCGGGCCATCGTTGGCCATGCCGTGTACAACACGGTCTATGCCTTTCGGGTGAACCGAGTGGGCACCGAGGGGACGATGATCTTCTACGGCCGGAGCTTCTGCGTGGATCCCGACGGGGATTTTGTCACCGAGCCGGCAGGGGCCATCGAGGGGGTCGTCCTGGCAGATCTCGAGCTGGATCGGATCAAGCTGGTGCGCGACGACTGGACCTTCCTGCGGGATCGCCGGCCAGAAATCTACACCGATCTCACCGAGCAGGCCTGAGAGCAGGGGCCGGGGATTAGGGGCTGCGAAGCCGTGCGTCTTGCGCTCCCTGTTTTCCCCCACCCCCGACCGCCCAGTCCCTATGTGGGAAGCACCTCCCGGACGTCCATCACCGCCTTCTGGCTGGCGTCCATCAGCCACATGGCGTCGTTCCCCAGGCCCATGAAGCGCATCCCCTTCTGAATCCACTTTTTCGCCGACTCCACGTCAAAGGCGTGCACGCCGCACGGCATGCTCGCCGTCCGGCAGATCTCCAGGCAGCGCTCCACGTACTTCACGACCTCGGGGTGGCCGGCGTCCCCGGGGATGCCGAGCGTCTGCGAGAGGTCGTTCGGGCCGATGAAGACCGCGTCGACGCCCGGGACGGCGATGAGCTGCTCCAGGTTCTCCACGGCCTTCTTCGACTCGATCTGGAGGACGATCATGGTTTCCTGGTTGAGCCGGGCCGTCAGCTCGGAGCCCTTGTACTTCCCCCAGGAGGTGTGCACGTTGCGCGTGGCCATGCCGCGCTGTCCCATGGGGTAGTACTTCGTGGCCTGGATGATGGCCTCCACCTCGGCCGTCGTCTCGGTCTGCGGGCAAAGGAGCCCCGTGGCCCCGAGGTCCAGCGTCTGGTAGAGCCGTTGCGGCTCATGGATGCTGGGTACCCGCACGATGATGGGCAGGTTCACCCCCCGGGCGGCGATGCAGAAGTCGGCCAGGTTGCTCTGGGTGAGGCTCCCGTGCTCGCAGTCCAGGAAGAGGTAATCCCAGCCGGCATTCTTCAGCATGACGGCCACCGCGGGGAGTCGCAGGTGTCCGATCATGGTGCCGATGACCACGCCACCGGCCTTCAGGGTCTTCTTCAGCGGGTTCTCCAGAATCATGCTCGCCTCCATCACGAATGAGAATCGGGGACAGGGGTCGGACACCGGAAAACGGCGCTCAGGATAGCGCAGAAGGGACGCGGGACCAACAAAAAATGGTTCACTTTCCCCCCGCCACCTTGGCGACCACCTTGATCAGCCCGGCGGCCTGCGGGTTCGCGACCTCCCGCTGGATGAGGATCTGGGTGGGGGTGACCGCCCTCTTGTAGTAGGCCCTGTTCAGGGCCTCCCGCACGGCCACGACCGCCCCATCCAGCGCGAGGCCCGCGTAAAGGCCCTTGTTGCGCGAGTAACTCACGATGTCCGCGCTGAGGTTCTGCGTCGCCGCCTCCGCTCCCGCTCCCACCGGACCGACCGCGACGCCGATGTCCCCGCCGAGTTTCGTGCTCGTAGCCAGGAGCGCGGAGACCCCCCGGTCGGTCAGGGCAACGAGCACCACCTCGGAGGCCTCGCCCCCGGCCTGGAGCCCGAAGCTGGCCTGCCCGATCGTGTAGAAGGCCGGGCCGCCCCACCGGGGCCTCCGCGGGTCCCGCACCAGGAGCACCCCGCTCCCACCCGAGGCCCCGATGATGAAGGCCCCCCGCAAGACCTGCGGGTAGATGAGCACCCCCCGCGCCTTGGGGAGGAGGCTCCGCATGCTCGCCCCCATCTGGGGATCGGCGATGAAGGCCTCCAAGGTAAGGCGGGCCTTCTCGACGAGTTGGCGGGCCTCCTGGGCGTCATCGGCCGCCGCGGGCCGGGCGCTGATGGTCCCGAGGAAGCACAGCAATGCGGTCACCAGAATGCCTGTCCTGATCCTGGCCATCGGATGCCTCCTGGTGTTGCTCACCATTTGTTCGGGTCACAGGTGCGACCCGTGTTGGACGGATTCCCTTCTCTTGAAGAAGCGATTGTGAATCGAGTTTAAGCTGGCAGGTCGGCCAGGTCAAATTGCATAAGCAGAAATTCGAGCCCTGGTTTCCTCGCCAACCTGGACTCGAACGTCTCTCGATCAGATTCGGGGCTGATCACGCTATAGAAAGTACAGTCCCAGGGATGTACGGGGGTTTTCGGAATCCTGTATCTTCTCGCGTCATCCGTCCACCCCCACCAGAATGCGCTTGACTCACCCTCACGTCCTGCGTAGGCTTCCGGCGGGACAAGGGGCTTCATGCCCTGGCCGGAACGGACCCCAGTCGAGATTGCGCCATGCGAACCCTGGGAGATCGGTGGGCGCAATGCTGGATGGGGGGGCCGGCCGCTTCACCACACATTGTCGCGCCATCGCGGCCAATCAGAGAGTGAAAGGTGGGAAATCACTCCCCACCCGTATGCCACCAGGCGCCCCGCCTGCAGCGGGGGCCCGGAGGGATTGCTGTCACCGGGCATGTTGGCTTCGCATCGGAAAGGAGGCCCCTCATGGACGAGTTGGAAGCAAGGCGCGACGGCACCACGGTGGACGGTCTGGTCCGAATGCTGCGCGACGGGCGGATCACGCGACGAGGATTCTTGGGGAGGGCGATCGGCCTCGTCGGCAGCCTGGCCGCTGCCGAGGGCCTCCTGGCCCAGGTCGCGGGTGCGCAGACGGCCGCGAAGAAGACGCTGGTCGTCGGCCAGTCCGCCGACGTGAGCAAGCTGGATCCCCAGATGAGCACCACCGTCAACGACATCGCCATCACCTTCAATCTCTTCGACAACCTGCTCTCCCGCCACCATGACGGCAAGCTCTACCCCTCGCTGGCGACCGAGTGGAAGCTGGTCAACCCCATCACCTGGCAGTTCAAGCTGCGCCAGAACGTGAAGTTCCACAACGGCGACCGGCTCACCTCGGCGGACGTGAAATTCAGCTACGAGCGCTCCTACGACCCAAATGCGAAGGTCATCACCAAGTCGGTCCTGAACACCATCGACAAGATCGAGACGCCCGACCCGCTCACCGTCGTCATCCAGACCAAGAAGCCCGACCCGCTGCTGGCCGCGCGGACCGCCTTCTATGCGGGGCAGATCATGCCCAAGGCCTACTTCCAGAAGGTGGGGGACGACGAGTTCAATGCCAAGCCCATCGGCAGCGGTCCCGTAAAGCTCAACTCGTGGGTAAAAGACGACCGACTGATCTTGGACGCGATCAAGGACTACTGGGGCGGGAAGATCGAGGTGGACCAGATCATCTTCCGCCCCCTGCCGGAGCTGGCGGCGCGCGTCGGGGCGCTCCTCAAGGGCGAGGTGGACATCATCACCAAGATCCCGCCGGATCAGATGGACCGCGTCGCCAAGGCCCCCAACACAAAGATCGAGGGCGTGCTGTACGGCGGCCTCTACTGCCTGTCGGTAGCCTCTCAGAAGCCGCCTCTGGACAGCAAGGCCTTCCGGCAGGCCATGAGCCTGGCCATCGACCGCGAGCTGATCGTCAAGGAGTTGTGGCGCGGGCAGGGCGCGGTGCCCAACAGCATGGTCATAAAAGGCGACAGCCACTACGACCCGACGTTGCCGCCGCTGAAGTACGATCCGAACCAGGCGAAGCAGCTCCTCAAGGAGGCCAACTACAAGGGCGAGGAGTTGACCCTGGAGACCCCCATCGGCTTCATGGTGATGGACCGGGAGATGAGCGAAGTCGTCACCTCCATGTGGAAGGACGTGGGGATCAACGCCAAGCTGGAGCAATTGGAGTATTCGGTCTACCAGCAGAAGATCCGCGAGAAGAGCTTCAAGGGGGTCCGCTGGACCGACCCCACCTCCGCCTACAACGACCCCGACGGGATGATGTGGCGCCACCTCGCCGAAGGCGGGCCCAACGCCTACTGGTTCCGGAACCCCCGCTTCGATGAGCTGGGAAATGGAGCCCGCTTCAGCGTGGACGAGAAGTTTCGGGAGCAGGCTTACAAGGAGATGGCGCGGCTCGAGCTGGAGTTCCTGCCCCTGATTCCGGTCATCCAGCCCATGGAGATCTACGGCCTCCAGAAGTACGTGGACTGGAAGCCGTACGCGAACCAGACGATGGAGTTCCGCCGCTTCAACCTGAAGCTGAAGCGCGCCTAAGGATTCCCCCAACACCGTCCGCCGCGCCCCGTGCCTGCCCGCACGGGGCGCGGCGCCTTGCGCCCGGCTCAGAGGCGCAGGGAAGCCATGCAGGGCTTCGCCCAGTTCTTGACCTACCGGCTGGTCCGGATGCTGATCGCCCTCATCAGCGTCGTGACGGTGGTCTTCATCGTCATGCGCCTCTCGGGCGATCCCGTGCCGCTCCTGCTGCCGCCGGACGCGTCCATCGCTGACATGGAGCGGCTCCGGCACGATATGGGGCTGGACCGCCCGATCTTCGTGCAGTACGCCGCCTTCGTGCAGCAGGCCGTCCGGGGCGACTTCGGTCGCTCCATCCACTTCCGCTCCTCGGCCTTCGGCGTCGTCTGGGAGCGCGTGCCCGCCACGCTCGAGCTGGCCTTCGCGTCGTTTCTGTGCGCGATCGTGATCGCCATCCCGGCCGGGATCATCTCCGCCATCCGGCGCGGCAGCGTCTATGACAACATCGTGATGGGGGTCGCCCTGGTCGGGCAGGCGGCCCCGACCTTCTACATCGGCATCATGCTCATCCTGGTCTGCTCCCTCTGGCTGGGGCTGTTTCCCACCTCCGGGCGGGGGGAGTGGCGGCAGCTCGTCATGCCGTCGATCACCCTGGGGGCCTTCGCCATGGCCAGCATCGCCCGGATCACCCGCTCGGCGGTGCTGGAGATCCTGCAGGCGGACTTTATCCGGACGGCCCGGGCCAAGGGCCTGCCCGAATTCTGGACTCTCGCGAAGCACACCATGCGCAACGCCGCCATCCCGATCGTCACGATCGTGGGGCTGCAGCTCGGAAACCTGCTCGGTGGCGCCGTGGTCACCGAGACCATCTTCTCCTGGCCGGGCATCGGCCGGCTCGCGATCCAGTCCATCTACAACCGCGACTATCCGGTCGTGCAGTCGTGTGTCTTCATCACGGCCGCGATGTTCGTCGTCCTGAATTTCCTGGTGGATGTGGCGTATGGCATCCTCGATCCTCGCATCCGGCGCTGAGGCACCGGCGACCGCGAAGGCCGGGGCTCCCCGGCGCCGGCGGCGCGTGCCCCTCTTCGTCTGGACCTCGGTGGCGTTTCTCCTGGTGGTCGTGCTGGCGGCAGCCTTCGCCCCCGTGGTCAGCCCGTTCGACCCGATTCAGCAGTCGCTGCGCGAACGGCTCAAAGCCCCCACCTGGTTCCCGGAGGCCGGCCGGCAGCGCCACCTGCTCGGGACCGACCAACTCGGACGCGACATCCTGAGCCGGGTCATCTATGGCTCGCGCATCTCCCTGATCGTGGGATTCGCCGCCGTGCTGATCGGCGGAGCCCTGGGGGGCGTCCTGGGCCTGCTCTCGGGCTATGTGGGCGGGATCGTGGACGAAGTCATCATGCTCGTGGTGGACGGGCAGTTGGCCTTTCCGTTCATCCTTCTTGCGATCGGCATCATCGCCGTGTTGGGCCCCAGCTTCGGGAATCTGGTCATCATCGTGGGGCTGAGCGGATGGGTGACCTACGCCCGGATCGTGCGCGCCCAGGTCCTGACCATCAAGGAGCGGGAATACGTCATTGCCATCCGGGGGCTGGGCGGTTCGACGTGGCGCATCCTCGCCCGGCACATCGTGCCCAACACGCTGGCCCCGTTCCTGGTCATCGCCACGCTGGAGCTGGCCCGCACCATCCTCCTCGAGTCCACGCTGAGCTTCCTGGGTCTCGGCATCCAGCCGCCCACCCCGAGCTGGGGCGGCATGCTGAGCGAGGGCCGAGCCTATCTGGACTCCGCCTGGTGGATCTCCGCCTTCCCGGGCCTCGTCCTCATGCTGACCGCCTTGGTCGTGAGCCGGGTCGGCGACTGGCTGCGGGACGTCCTGGATCCCACCCTCCGCGGCGCCTGATCGGCGCGCTTCATCGGATGTGACACATGGCCGTTGCCGCAACGTGGGCAGATGCGGCCTTGCAGGAGAAAGGGGGCACCAGCATGTACCTGCCGGAGGCTTTCACGGAGGATGATTCGACCCGCCTCGAGGCGCTCGTGCGGCGCCACAGCTTTGGCACGCTGGTGTCCATGCAGGGGGGGCAACCGTTCGCCAGCCATCTCCCCTTGCTCCTCGACACGGGCCTGCAGCGGCATGGGAAGCTCCTCGGACACATGGCCCGGTCGAATCCCCAGTGGCAGTCACTCGCCGACGGGCAACGGGTCCTGGCGATCTTCCAAGGCCCCCACGCTTACGTGTCGCCCTCCTGGTACCGCACACCGGGCGTGCCCACCTGGAACTACGCCGTGGTGCATGTGTACGGGACGGCCCGGCTCATCGAAAGTCCGGAGGCGCTCGGGGAGCTCGTGACGCGTCTGACTGCAGTCTACGAGGGTGATTCGGCTGCGCCCTGGACGCCTGACCTTTCCGGCGAGATGCAGCAGCGGATGCTCCGGATGATCGTGGGATTCGAGATCGACATCCTGGAGGTGCAGGGGAAATTCAAGCTCAACCAGAACCGATCCACCGAGGATCAGCGGCGGGTCATCGAGCGGCTCCGCCAAGGAGGATCGGCGGCCGCCGTCGCCGTGGCAGAGCTCATGAGTGAGAACCTGCAAGTGAAGTAAGGATCGTATGCGCCAATGGCTGCTGCGGGCCCTGATTCTGGAGATCCTATGACGCGCATGGGTGCCCGGGTCAAGGGCGCGCCGCTTCCGGAGGGACAAGGAGGGAGCATGAAGGCCATCGTGGATCTGTGTGTCGTGCCACTCGGCGTCGGCGTCTCGGTATCCGCGTACGTCGCCGCCTGCGAGCGCATCCTGAAGGAGGCGGGGCTCGCCACCCAGCTCCACGCCTACGGGACCAACATCGAGGGCGACTGGGATGCGGTGTTCGCGGCCATCAAGCGCTGCCACGAGGCGGTCCACGCCATGGGCGCGCCCCGGATCTCGACGATCATCAAGCTCGGGACACGGGTGGATCGGGATCAGACGATGGCGGACAAGGTGCGGAGCGTGCAGGCGAAGCTGGCCCAGGGCTGACCAGCGCCCGGGCGGCGGCACCCGCGCCGAGATCGGTCAGTCAGGAGCAGGAAGTCCGTTCGCTCGAGGGCGGCCGGGGCGGTGCCCGTGTTCTTGACCTGGACGAGGAAGGGCAAGACGTAGTCGGAGAGCCATCTGGGCCGGCCGTGCCAGGCCCCGGCCTCGACGGAGACCTGCAGACCGGCCGCCTCCTGGACGATCGGCCCGCGGCCGGCCGGCGTGTCCGGCCGGAGTTGCGGGCCCGCGCAGGCAGCCAGCGTGGCGGTCGCGGCGGCGACGGCCAGCGCCCAGAGGGACCTCACGGCTTTTCCCTTGACACCCCCGGGATTGGCCAGTAGCTTCATCGGCGCATTGCCCAGAGGTTGCTGAGAGCCCTCGGCTGCCTGCCGCGTCAGGTGCCGGGGATCCCCGATCTCCCAGCCCGTCCTCTCCTCCCAGGATGCGTGCATGGCAGAAATCGCTCCGTTTCGCGCCCTCCGGTACGACCCGCAGCGCGTTCCCGACCTCAGGCTGGTGGTGGCGCCGCCCTACGACGTGATCACGCCCGAGGCGCAGGACCGCTACTATGCCCGGCATCCGTACAACGTGGTGCGGCTCATCCTGGCCAGGGATGCTGAGACAGCGGGTCAGGACCGGTACGCCTGCGCCGCGGGGACCTTCGCTGACTGGCAGGCGACCGGCGTCCTGCGGCGCGACCCGGATCCGGCCCTCTATCTCTACGAGCAAGAGTTCGCGCTGGGAGATGGGCGTCGCCTCCGGCGGCGTGGCTTCCTCGCCCTGGTCCGGCTGGAGGAGTACGAGGCCCGGGTCGTCATCCCCCACGAGCAGACCTTCTCCCGCTACAAGGATGATCGGCTTCGCCTCATGCGCGCCTGTCGGGCCGACCTGGAAGCCATTCTCGGATTCTACTCCGGACCCGCCGCCTCTCCCCGCGCGATCCTCGATCGCCGACATGCAGGCAGAGCCGGCCGTGGAGTTGCTGGATGAGGATGGCATCCGCCAGCGGCTCTGGATCCTGCGGGATGCGGCGGACATGGCGACCCTGGCTCGCACCCTGCGGGACCGACCGGTCGTCATTGCGGACGGCCACCACCGGTACGAGACCGCTCTCAACTACCGCAACGAGCGCCGGGCGCAGGCGCACCCCGATCCGGGCGGTCGCTCCCCCGAAGATTTCGTCCTCATGAACTTGGTCCACGCCGAGGACCCCGGCCTCGTCATCCTGCCGACCCACCGGGTCATCCGGCAGCACCCCGCCCTGGCGGGAGAGGCGCTGCGCGCGGCGCTGGGACGGCACTTCCGCCTTCGGTCGCTTCCCCTCGACCCGGGCAAGCCCGCGGCCTCCCTGCGGATGGCGCTGGCCGATCTCCAGCGCAGGCGGAGCGAGGTGGTGGGTTTCGCCGCCTACGCAGGAGGCGCGGAGCTGCTGCTCGCCGAACTCAAGGACGAGGTGATCGTATCCGCGTTGGAGGCAGCGGGTCATTCGCCGGAGTTCGCCCGCCTGGACGTCGCCATTCTCCACCACCTGGTCGTCGAACGGATCCTCGGGATTCCCTCCACGGGCCATGCCGATGCAGGCATCGAGTACACGCGCGACGAAGAGCAGGCCCTGGCCGCCGTGACCTCGGGGGCGGCCGCCGTGGCCCTTTTCCTCACGCCGCCCCGGGTGGAGCAGGTGCAGGCCGTGGCCATGGCCGGCGACCGCATGCCGCAGAAGTCCACCTTTTTCTTCCCCAAGGTTCTGAGCGGTCTCGTGATCCAGCCACTCGATCCCGCCGAGCGGGTGCCGGCCGTCCCCAGCGCCTGATGGGCGCCGGGATGGATCTCGATGCCGGTGAGGAAGCGGCTCAGGTGGGAGAGCCAGCGGCCGGGGAGCTTCAGCCGGTGGCCCCAGCACCAGTGGGCCAGGCGATGGAACCAGAGGGCGTGCAGTCCCGGGTAACAGAGGAGGACTTCCAGGAGGCTCCGAGCGGCCGGGTCGCGGTCGAAGACGGCGCGGACGTCACGCCGGAAGGTGTCGAACGTGCCCGTTCCCGACGGGGCCCGACGCCCCTAGGGGCGTCGGGCGACGCAGGCGTTCAGCTCCTTCACCAAGTCGTCGGCGTCCAGGCCGTGGAAGGCCGCGCCCTGCTCGATGTTGTCGTAGTGGGCGGCGGAGCATCCCAGGCAGCCCACCCCGAACTGGCTGAACACCTGGACCGTTTGGGGGAATCGTTGGACGACTTCCTCGATGGTCATGTCCTTGGTGATTTGCATGTGGCACCCTTCCCGCGGCTCCCGTTCAGCGGCCCATCTGGGAAACGCTCAGGAGGTACTGCAGCGTATTCTGCACGAACCGTCCAAGGTCCCGCATGCCGGCGAACTCGTTCAGATTGAAGGCCACCCCGATGACGTCCCCGGCGCCCACGCGCAGCTCGGCGATCAGCGGGTAGGGATAGGAGCCACCCCCCCCTTGCCCCGTGCGCCCCGCCGAGCCACCGCCGGCCGCCTGCAGGATCTCCGCGGCGCCCGGGCGCGGGTCCATGTCATTCACGGCACCCACCGTGATGAACTCGACGCCGGCCAGGATGGGGTGGCCCGCCTGAATCGGCACGGGCGAGCGGAAAGGGATGGGGCGCCAGTCGCTGCTGCTTCGGATCTTGAACGGCACGATCTCGGCAACGGCCTGATACCCGCCGCTCCCGAAAGCCTGCGGCCCGCCCGTCAGGAGAAGGGCCCCGCCCGACTTCACGTACTCCACCAGCCCCTCCTGGACCGGGCCGGGCAGGGAGGGGTAAGCGATGTCGGCCACTACGAGGACGGCGAAGTCCTTGAGCGGGTGGTCGCCCAGTTCCGACGTGACCTCGGCGCCCGCGGCCGCCTGGATGGCGCTGGGGTTGAGGAAGGCGATGTTCCCCAGGGCCAGGATCATGGGCGGGCCCTGCGCGGCGAAGAGCGCTGACCACGGACCGAGGAGCAGCAGGCACGCGACCAGCGCGACCGACCATCTCTGCATCGCACCCCTCCTCTCGTGCGGACGACTGCGAAGAACTATACACGTCAGGCGGGGTGAAGTAAAGGAGGGGAGCGGAGTTGAATCCTCGGTCGCCTCTTCCCGATTTTCGCATTGACTTTCCACGAGCCGTTCGCTAGCGTGACCCGCGTCCCCCTGCCTGAGGTCTGCATGCGATCCGTTGCCAAGCTGCCGCGGGTTACTCGGCTGCTCCGTCAGGCCTACGGTCCCCGGACGCCCCGGCGCCGCTGGGACAATCCGCTGGACATCCTCATCCACACCCTGCTCTCGCAGAACACCAGCGACGCTAACAGCGACCGCGCCTACACGAAGCTCCGCCGTCGCTTCCCCTCCTGGGAGGAGGCCCACCGCGCCTCCCTGCGCGACCTGATGACTGCCATCCGCTCAGGCGGGTTGGCGCACATCAAGGCCGTGCGAATCAAGGCGCTGCTGGAGGAGATCTGGGGGCAGCAGGGACACTTCGACCTGAGCTTCCTGCGCGACTTGTCGGACGAGGAGGTCGAGGCCTACCTTGGGCGCTTCAAGGGGATCGGCAGCAAGACCATCGCCTGTGTCCTCCTGTTCGGCCTGGGCCGGGCCGCCTTCCCGGTGGACACCCACGTCTTCCGCGTCTCGCGCCGTCTGGGGCTGCTCAACGGCCAACCGACTCCCGAGGGCGCGCAGGAATACCTGGAGCCGCGCATCCCCTCGGGCGATCGCTACGCCCTCCACCTGCACCTGGTCGAGCACGGGCGCCGGGTCTGCAAGGCGCAGCGGCCCCTCTGCGCGGAGTGCGTGCTCTCCCGCCTGTGCGACTCCGTCCGCCGCGAGTGAGAGGCAGCGCGGGGGAGGCGGCTTTGCGCACGAGCGGTCGATCGGAGTTGACAGCCGACAGGCAATCTGATAGGAAACACACGTCACGCGGGTATCGTCCAATGGTAGGGCACAGGCTTCCCAAGCCTGGGATGCGGGTTCGATCCCCGCTACCCGCTCCAGGGAAGTTCCCGCAGGGGCTTCGGGGCAGCGGCCGAGGCCCCTGATGTTTTTGTGCGCTGGCAGCGAGGCGGAAGAGGGGCAGTGGTCGCAGGGCGGGCTCAGGTCAATCTGAAAGATCGCATCGCCTCCATCCTCCGGGAGCGGCCCGTCCGCGAAGAGGCGCCCCCCGGATTCCGTCGTGCGGCGGTGCTCCTCCCGCTTTACGAGGCCCGTACGGGCCCCCACCTCGTCCTGACGACCCGCACCGAGTCGGTCCCGACGCACAAGGGGCAGATCAGCTTCCCGGGTGGAGGGTTCCAGGAGCGCGACGGCGACCTGCAAGCCACCGCGTTGCGCGAGGCCGAAGAGGAGATCGGCCTGCACCCGGCCGACGTGGCGATCCTCGGCTGCCTCGACGACACCGTGGCGGTGAGCTCACGGCATGTCGTCCGGCCTTTCGTCGGGTTCGTACCGCATCCTTATGCATTCCGTCCCGATCTCTATGAGATCCAGCAGGTGATCCACCTGCCCATTCGCGCCCTGCTAGAGGGCGCGCCCTTCCGGGAAGAGCTGTGGGAGCGGGAGGGTCGCCCGGTTCGCGTCTTCTTCTTCGAGTACGACGGCCAGACGATCTGGGGACTGACCGCGCGGATCCTCAGGCAGTTCGTCGAGGTGATCGGTCGGCAGCTCACGGCAGACGATTTCGCCCGGCTGGATGTCGGGCCGGCATCTCCCGCTTCCTGAGCGGGCGTTCACGCACCCTCAAAAAATAACGGGGCACCCTTCGGTGCCCTGTGGCTGCTCTGCACCGACATACCCAGGGCTGGAGCGGTATTTCCGTGCCGGTCGGAATCGCCCAATCCCAAACACCGACTGCCGGATTTGCGGCGCCGCGACAGGAGGCGCGGCCGGCTCCGGGCTGAGCCTGTGTGCGGCGTGGCGAGGATTTTGCCTTGACTTGCCTTTCCCAATACGCCATCCTTTCTAAGTGGTGGCGATCCGGTTGCTGTCCCTCACACCGCTCCCAACATTGTGATCATTTCAATCGCTTGAGCATCGAGCGCTCCATCACCGGCCGCGCTGCGGGCGAACCTGCACCATGTCCCAGTCGTGGGGGGTGGGGCGGGCGGGACGGAGCGCATCATCCTGCGGAGGGCTCCGCGCGGTAGGTCCGGGTCATGCGCCCGGTCAGGGGAGTAGGGGCGATGGCATTCCATGAACTCTTTCTGATTTCCATAGCCGCCGGGTTCGTCGGGGCCATGAGCGGCATGGGCGGCGGGATCGTGCTGATTCCGGCCATGACGCTGCTCGGGATGAATATCAAGCAGGCCATCGCCATCAGCATCGTCTCGGTCATCGCAACCTCCAGCGGTGCGGCCTCGGCGTATGTGCGGGACCGGATCACGAACCTGAAGGTGGGCATGTTCTTGGAGATGTTCACGATCCTGGGGGCATTGGCGGGCGCAGCCATCACGCTGGCCTCGGGGCAGAGGCTGCTGTACATTGCCTTCGGCCTCGTGCTGATGGGATCGTGGCTGGTGCTCTTCCTGCAGCGGCATACGCAGTGGCATCCCGTCCCCCACCAGGATGCTCTGTCGCGCTGGCTGGAGCTGGAGGGGAGCTATTACGACAAGCCCTCGGAGCAGACCATTCGCTACCAGGGCGCTCGAGCCTACCTGGGCGGTCCGCTGATGTTCGGCGCGGGGCTCATCGCCGGACTGCTGGGGATCGGTGCCGGGGCGCTCAAGGTCTTGATCCACGATCTGGTGATGGGGCTGCCGCCCAAGGTGTCCACCACGACGAGCAACCTGATCATTGGGGTGACGGCCCTGGCGGGCACCAGTGTCTACCTGGCGGCGGGGATGATCGATCCGGGGTTGGCGGCGCCGGTGATGCTCGGCGTCCTGCTGGGTGCTCTCCTCGGCACCAAACTGCTGGTCCGGCTGACCAATCAGGCGGTCCGCCGCTTCTTCCTGGTTGTCCTGCTGATCCTCGGGCTCGAAATGCTTGTGCGCGGCATCCGGAGTGCGCTATGACCCGGTCTCCTCAGCCCGATCAGGGGAAGGCGCTCGACGGCGTCCTGGCTCAAGATGCCTTCATGGATGTGGTGATCGGGTACGTCCTGTTGATTGGCGTGGCCCTGAGCGCCCTCCTGGTCGTTGGCGCCTTGGCCTGGCACTGGGCCAGGACGGGACATGTGGGCACCGAATACGTGATCGCCAAGGTGAACCTGTTCGGGTTCCTGCTGGAGGACATTCGACTGCTCAGCGCCGGGACGCTTCGCCCCCGGCTGCTGATGAATCTGGGCCTCGTCGCACTCCTGCTCACGCCGTATGTGAGGGTCTTGGCCTCGCTGCTGTTCTTCGCCTTGGTCGAGCGGAACTGGAAGTATTCGGTGTTCACAGGGTTCGTCCTCGGCGTCCTGACCTACAGCCTGTTCTTGCGGTAGCCGGCGGCGCGGGCGTCGCAGCGTCGCATCCAGCCGCGGATTGCGGCTGCCACTTGACACTCCCGGCATGGCAGACTAGCGTGAACGGGCTTCGGATCGGGCGATCCGTGCAGGTTCCCGGTAAGCGTGCCATGTGAGGCAGCGACATGTCTGGCAGAAATGGGAAGCCTCGACATCCAGGAGCCTCCGACTCCTCCGGAGAGCCCCGCCAGCTCGCCTTCGTGACCTCTACCCCACAGTCGGTCGCCGGGGGGAGCGGGACGTATGTCGGCATCCGGGAGTTGGCCCGATTCCTCACGGCGCGGGGGCTTCGGGTGGAGATGCAGGCGCCCACCTTTTGGTCGCCGAGCGATACGGCCAAGCGTCTCCTTTTCAACCTCAGCGTGGCCTCCCGGCTGCGCCGCGGCGGCCACGACTGGGTCGTGGGGTTTGACCTGGATGGGTTCCACTACGGACGGGTGCCCGTGGCGCCTTACATCGCCAGCATCAAGGGCGTCATTGCGGACGAGCTCTTGAACGAGCGTGGGCTCGTGCGGGCGACGCTGCGCGTCCAGGCGGCCTTCGAGCGGCTCGCCGTGCGCCGGGCCGACGTCGTGGTCGCCACCAGCGGGTACTCCCGGGACCGGATCGTGGAGGCCTACGGGATCCCCGGCCAGAAGGTCGTGATCGTTCCCGAGCCCATCGACCTCGAGGCCTGGGCGGCGGCAGCGGGATTTCCCTCCGAGCCGGAGGATCCCCCCGCCATCCTCACCGTGGCCCACCTGTACCCACGGAAGAACCTGGGGACGCTGCTCCAGGCATACGCCCAACTGCGCGACAGGGGCGTCCCCTTCCGCGGCTGGCTGGTGGGCGAGGGGCCGTGCCGGACGGCCTGGGAGCGGCTCCGGGATACCCTGGGCCTGCGGGCGCAGGTGGAATTTTTCGGGACCATCTCGCGCCGCGAGCTGCTCGACCGTTATCGCCGAGCGGCGCTCTTCTGCCTGCCGAGCCGGCAGGAGGGCTTCGGGATCGTCTTCCTGGAGGCCATGGCGTCCGGGAAGCCCATCGTGGCCGCACGCCGGGCGGCGGTGCCGGAAGTGGTCACCGAGGGCGAGATCGGCCATTTGGTGGACCCCGAGGATCCTGAGGGTTTGGCCGAGGTCCTGGCCCAGCTTCTCGGCGATCGCGAGCGGCGCGTGGCCATGGGGAGCGCGGGCCGCCATCGGGTGGAGCGCTACCGCGCCGAGCGCGTGGCCGCAGAGTTCCTCCTGGCGGTCCAGGACGCCCTCGCGACCGACCCTGCGGCCGATACGGCGCGGGCGGTCCGGGCGCCTCAGGCTCGTCCCGGCGGTCTCCTGGTGCCGGGAGGCGGCCGATGATCCGGCTCACCAAGCGCGTGGAATTCTGTGCCGCCCACCAGTGCGTCAACCCGCGCTGGAGCGCGGAGCAGAATCGGCGGGTTTTCGGCAAGTGCGCCGGCACCCACGGCCACAACTACGTCCTGGAGGTCACCATCGCGGGCGAGCCCGCGCCCGAAACCGGGATGGTGATGGACCTGAAGGCCCTGAAGGATCTCATCGGCGAGACGGTGGTGGAGCGCTTCGACCACAAGCACCTGAACCTGGACGTCCCCTACTTCAAGGAGAAGGTCCCGACCCCGGAGAACCTGGCGGTGATCATCTGGGAGCTCCTGGAGCCGCGGTTCACAGGCTGTCGCCTGGACCGGGTGCGCCTCTCCGAGGGCGACGGCTGCTTCGTGGAGTATGCGGGGGAGCGAGGGGAGGATGCCGCACGCTGAGACCCCCATCGTGGAGGTGACACGGAGCTTCCGCTTCTCTGCGGCCCATCGGCTCCACGCCCCGCAGTTCAGCCCGGCGGAGAACGCGCGCCTCTATGGCCGCTGCAACAACCCCAGCGGGCACGGACACACCTATCGTCTGGCCGTGACGATTCGGGGATGCGTCTCCCCCGAGACAGGCCGGGTGGCCGACGGGCCCCGCCTCGAGCGCCTGGTGCGGGCCCGGCTCCTCCGCCGCTTCGATCGGGCGAATCTCAATGACCTAGTCACGCCCGCGGACGGCGTCACGAGCACCACGGAGGTGCTGGCCGGCATGCTCTGGCGGATCCTGGAGGCGGCCTTGCCCACGGGGCGGCTGTGGCGGCTCCGCCTGGAGGAAACGCCCAACAACTTCTTCGAGGTAGACCGCCCCGACATGGCGGCATCCGCCCGCCCGGGCGCGCCGCGGGCGGCGGCGGGTCCCGGAGAGAAAGCGAGCACAGCATGATCGAGCCGCTCATTCGCGACCTGCTGAAGGAGCTGGGGGAAGATCCCTACCGGGAGGGCCTGGTGAAAACCCCCGAGCGCATGGCCAAGGCCCTCAGCTACCTCACCTCGGGATACGACAAGACCGTCGCGGAGGTCCTGAACGGGGCCGTCTTTACCGAGTCCTACGACGAGATGGTGGTGGTGAAGGACATCGAGCTGTACTCGCTGTGCGAGCACCACCTCCTCCCCTTTTTCGGCAAGGCCCACATCGCCTACCTGCCCGCCGGCAGGATCGTCGGCCTGAGCAAGCTGGCCCGGCTCGTCGAGATGTTCGCCCGCCGGCTGCAGGTGCAGGAGCGACTCACCACCCAGATTGCCGAGGCCATCCAAGAGGCCCTCCGGCCCGCCGGTGTCGCCGTCGTCATCGAGGCCTCCCATTTCTGCATGATGATGCGGGGCGTTGAGAAGCAGAACAGCAAGGCCATCACTTCCTGCATGCTGGGTGCCTTCCGGGACCGCCAGGCCACCCGCGAGGAATTCCTCCAGCTCATCCGCAGCGAGTAGCCCTGAGGCGCCGCATGGCGCGGATTGGCAGACATTCCGCCGACCGCACCGGTGTGCGGCGGGCGGGCATTGTGGCTTGACACCCTCCGATTGCCCTGCTATCAACGTGGTGATTGCGGTTGAAACGTCGCGCGCGGACGCGTTCGATCCTCAGGACATCGCCCCGGATGGGTGATCGGAATGGAGCACGGATGGCAATACCCCCGGCGGGTCCCAAGGTTTCCGGCGGGCCGGTTCCCCTGAACGGCATCGCGCACAGCATTGCCATCGCCTCCGGCAAGGGGGGGGTGGGCAAGTCCACGGTGAGCGTGAACCTCGCCGTGGCGCTGGCGGAGCAGGGGGCGGCCACGGGCCTCCTCGATGCCGACCTCTACGGCCCCAGCATTCCCATCATGACCGGGATCCACCAGGCGCCCAGCAGCGACGGGCAGAAGATCCTGCCGCTCGTGGCGCACGGGCTCCGGCTGATGTCCCTGGGCTTCCTCATGCCCGACGGGGCGCCTGTCATCTGGCGCGGCCCCATGGTGGCGGGGGCCATCCAGCAGTTCCTGCGCGAGGTGGAGTGGGGGGCGCTGGACTACTTGCTGATCGATCTTCCCCCGGGCACGGGCGATGCGCAGCTGACCCTGGCGCAGTCCCTCCCCCTCACCGGCGCCGTGATCGTGATGACGCCGCAAGCGGTGGCCATGACCATCGCCAGCAAGGCCCTGGCCATGTTCCGCCAGCTCAGGGTGCCGATCCTGGGCATCCTCGAGAACATGAGCACCTTCGTCTGTCCTCACTGCGGCACGCCGTCGGCGATCTTCAAGCACGGCGGGGCGCGCCGGGCCAGCGAGCGTTTGGGGGTTCCTTTTCTGGGCGAGATCCCGCTGGATCCAGTCATCTGCCAGGCCAGCGACCGCGGGGCGCCCATCCTGACCACGGATCCGGGGTCGTCGGTCGCGGGGGCCTTTCGGCGCATCGCGGGTGCCCTGGTGGAACGCATTCATGCGGAGGCGGCAGCGGCCCCCATCATTCGGATTGGCCAGTAGCCCTGCCTGGAGGAGTGATATATGCGCGTCAAGAGTGAGGAGGTGGCGGAGGTCATCCGTCGGGAACTGCAGGCCATGGTGAAGCGGGGGAGCAAGATCACGGAGCGCGATCTGCTCCGGCTCTCGGCCCAGACCGGGATCGACTACTCCACGGTGGTCCGCATTCAGCAGGAGTTGTCGTAGGCGATGGCGAGCCCGCCGGGATCGAGGCGGTCCCCGGCGGGGCAGCAGGGATGGCGTGGCGAGGTGGAGGTGCAGCATGGGGGTATCCGACCATCGGGCGAGCGCAGAGCGGACGGGCCCCGTGGCCTACGTGGTCCTCACGGTGAGCGACAGTCGCAGCGAGGCCACGGACGAGTCCGGTCGGCTCGTGAAGCGGCTGTTGGATGAGGCCGGCCACCGCCTGGTGGACTCTGAACTGGTGCGGAACAATCCGCAGCAGATCCAGGCGGCCGTGCGTCGCTTCCTCTTGGGAACAGCCCAGTGCCTGATCGTGACCGGCGGCACGGGCGTCGGTCGCCGCGATGTGACCATCGAGACCGTGACCCCCCTCCTGGAAAAGGTCCTGCCCGGTTTCGGGGAACTGTTCCGCTGGCTGGGATTTGGGGAGATTGGCAGCGCCGCCATGTTGAGTCGGGCCGTGTGCGGCATCAGCCGCGGAAAGCTCATCTGCTGCCTCCCGGGAGCGGAGGCGGCGGTTCGCCTGGGGCTGTCCAAGCTGTTGCTGCCGGAGCTGCCCCACGTGCTCTGGGTGGCCAACCGGTGAGGGGGACCATCTCGCAGGCGACGGGAAGTCGTCAGGAGTAAGGAGGAGTCAGGATGGCCGAGCAGGAAAAGAAGCAGAAACGAACGGAAGGCCCGCCGTCCGGGGAGGGGGGGCAGCCGAGCGGCAAGGTCGTCGAGAAGGGGAAGAAGCTCAAGGAGGACATGGACAAGCTGATGGATGACATCGACGACGTGCTGGAGGAGAATGCCGAGGAGTTCGTGAAGAGTTACGTCCAGCGCGGGGGCGAGTGATCGCGTCAGCGCGGCGACCCGCGCCTCCTATTTTCCGGGAGATCCCTATGCCCATTTACGAGTACGTCTGTGAGGAGTGTGGCCACGCCTTCGAGAAGCTCGTGTCCTCCAACCGAGCGCGGATTCATTGTCCCCGCTGCGAGAGCCCGAAGGTCACCAAGCAGTTCTCCACCTTCGCATTCAAGGGTGAGTCGCGGTTCGTGGGTTCCACCACCACCAGCAGCAGTTGTGGGAGCTGCACCAGCGGCGGGTGAGGGACGTGCAGCCACTAAACCCCCGGTCGGGGGACAGCACGAGCATGGAGATCTCCCTATGGCTGGGCTGTCCCAGCCATTGCTTTTTCCGGAGGCTGGAGGGGGCCTTCGGGGGGCGCTTGGCCGCCGAAATATCCCTTGACACCCCTCCGTGGCCGTTTAATATGAGTCCTCCATTCGTGATCGCGTGTGGATTCTTGCGGGACCGCGCCAGCCATCGGGGCGGGGGGACGCGGCGCGCGCTCACGGAGGTCAGGCACCCATGAGCGAGTCTGACACGAAGCTGAACTCCATCCGGAAGACGATGCGAAAAATCTCCGGGCAGCTGCCCAAGACCGACGCTGCTTATCAGCGAAAGATAGACCAATACGAGATGGATATCGAGACCTTGCAGGCCCAGGTCAAGGCGCTGGAAGAAGAGATGTTCCACCTGCGGCGGCGGCTCGAGCAGACGCCGAAGGAATTCGAGTTCCTCCGGAACAAGCTGAGCCAGTCGCGCGAGCAGTTGGACCAGGCCCACCAGCAGAACGAGCGCCTCGTGGCGGCCCTGGGCCAAGCCAAGGAGCAGATCGCGGCACTCCGGGCCGAAGTGGACAAACTGGCGGCACCCCCGTCCAGCTACGGGACCTATCTCCAGAACCACGAGGACGGGACGGTAGACGTCTGGACCAGCGGCCGCAAGCTCAAGGTGAGCGTGGCCCCCGGCGTGAGCACGACCTCCCTCCAGCGCGGGCAGGAGGTGGTCCTAAACGAGGCCCTGAACGTGGTGGAGGTGGGCGGCACCGAGCCCCAGGGCGAGGTGGTGCGCCTCAAAGATCGGCTCGACGAGCGCCGCCTTGTGGTGACCCTGCGGGCCGACGAGGAGCGGGTGGTGGAGGTGGCCGACCAGCTCGCCAACACACCGCTCCAGGTGGGGGATCACTTGCGCCTGGACCCGCGCGCCGGCGTGGTGCTGGAGAAGCTCCCCAAGGCCGAGGTGGAGGACCTGGTCCTGGAAGAGGTCCCCAACATCACCTACAGCGACGTCGGCGGCCTGTCGGCGCAGATCGAGCAGATCCGGGACGCCATCGAGCTGCCCGTGCTCTACGCCGAGCACTTCGCCGCCCACAAGCTCGCGCCGCCCAAGGGTGTCCTCCTCTACGGGCCGCCCGGCTGTGGGAAGACCCTGATCGCCAAGGCCGTGGCCAACGCCCTGGCGCAGCAGCTCTCTCAGCAGACCGGGACGCCCAGCCCGGCCTATTTCCTCAACGTGAAGGGGCCGGAGCTGCTCAACAAGTATGTGGGCGAGACCGAGCGGAAGATCCGCGAGATCTTCGCCCGGGCGCGGGAGAAGGCCAACGCCGGCTGCCCCACGGTTATCTTCTTCGACGAAATGGATTCCCTCTTCCGGACTCGCGGCTCCGGCATCTCGTCGGACGTGGAGTCCACCATCGTCCCGCAGTTCCTGGCGGAGCTGGACGGAGTGGAGGGGCTCCGCCACGTGATCGTCATCGGGGCCAGCAACCGCCAGGACCTCATCGATCCCGCCGTTCTGCGTCCCGGCCGCTTCGACGTCAAGATCCGCATCGACCGGCCCAACCGCGACGCGGCCCGGGAGATCTTTTCCAAGTACCTCACCCCCGACCTGCCCTACGCGGCCGGCGAGCTGGTGGCCCATGGCGGCGACCCCGCGGCCGCGGCCGGCGCCCTCATCGAGGAGGCCCTGGCCGAGATGTTCGCCACCGACGAGGCCCACCGGTTCCTGGAGGTGACCTACGCCTCCGGGGAGAAGGAGACCCTGTACTTCAAGGATTTCGTCAGCGGCGCCCTCATCCAGAGCGTCTGCACGCGAGCCAAGAAGGCAGCGGTGAAGCGCATGATCACCACCGGCGTCAAGGGCATCACCGCAGCCGACCTGGTAGAGGCCGTCAAGGCGGAGTTCCGGGAGAACGAGGATCTTCCCAACACCACCAATCCGGACGACTGGGCCAAAATCGCCGGCCGCCGGGGCGAGCGGATCGTGCACGTGCGCCCCGTCTTCGACCGCGAGGGCAAGAAGCCACGCAAGGTCGAGACCATCAGTACGGGTCATTACCTGTAACCAGAGCCGGTCCCGCCGTCCCCAGCGCGTCTGCCGCCGCCTCCCGCCGAGGCGGACCGCCACGGATGCAGCGGTCGTGCTAGGGAAAGCCGCCACCTCGGGGTGCGGCGGGAAAGGATGGATTCATGGCCATTGAAAAGATCATGGGGAGCGAGACCGAAGCTGGGGATCACGGCCCGGGACGCGTCGGGCTTCGACCCCGTCGGCAGCTCCATTTTCCTCATCAATGCCCTGCCGGCTCCCCAGCCGCCCGGGGCCATGTGGGACTACGCGGGAGAGAACCCGCTCCTGGACGCCCGCGGCTTCGAGGTGAACGGCGAGCGGGAGCGGCCCAGCCAGCAGGACAACCGCGCCATCAACAAGGTGCTCGTCAACGGCGGGCGCCTGTACGTGGACGGGGCCCACCCCGAGTACTCCACGCCCGAGACGACCAACGCCCGCGACCTGGTGCTCTTCGAGAAGGCCGGCGAGCGATTGCTGGATCGCTGCCGCGAGGCCGCCAATCTGAAGCTCCCGCCCGCCCAGCAACTGGTCCTCTACAAGAACAACAGCGACGGCAAGGGGAACAGCTACGGCTACCACGAGAACTACCTGGTGGCCAGGAGCGTGCCCTTCGAGCGGCTGGTGGACGGGCTCACGCCGTTTCTGGTCTCGCGCATCCTCTTCTGCGGGGCCGGCAAGGTGGGGGCCGAGAACGGGACCGAGCCGTGCGACTACCAGATCTCCCAGCGGGCGGACTTCTTCGAGACGCTGATCGGTCTGGACACCATGGCCAAGCGGCCCATCATCAACACCCGCGACGAGCCCCACGCCGACGAGGAGAAGTACCGGCGGCTGCACGTCATCGTGGGCGACTCCAACATGTCGGAGCTGACCACCTACCTCAAGGTGGGGACGACCGCCATCGTCCTGGCCATGGTGGAGGACGGCTGCATCCGCAAGGACCTCGCCCTGGAGGACCCCGTGCGGGCCATCAAGGAGATCTCCCACGACACCACCTGCCGGCGCAAGGTGCGCCTGAAGCGGGGGAAGGAGTTCTCCGCCGTGGAGCTGCAGCGCGAGTACCTCGAGCTCGCCCTGGAGTACTACGCCACCGCCGAGCAGTCCCCCCAGGTGGCGGATCTGCTCGAGCGCTGGCAGGCCGTCCTCGACAAGCTGGCCGAGGACCCCGTGCAGTGCGCCCGGGAGCTGGACTGGGTCATCAAGAAGGAGCTCATCGCCTCCTACATGAGCCGCAAGGGTCTCGGCTTCGACGACCAGCGCATCAGCATGCTCGACCTCCAGTACCACGACCTGCGGCTGGACAGGGGGCTCTACTACCGGCTGGAGCAGGAGGGGTACGTGGAGCGGCTGCTCTCCGATGCCGAGATCCGGGAGGCCATGGCCAATCCCCCCACGGACACCCGGGCCTACTTCCGCGGCATGTGCGTGAAGAAGTTCCCCGAGCAGACCTACGGGGCGAGCTGGAGCTCGATCCTGCTGGACACCGGCGAGGCGAGCGTGAAGAAGATCCCCATGGCCGAGCCCATGCGTGGGACGCGCAAGCTGGTGGGGGAGATCCTGGAGCGGTCGGATTCTGTGGCGGAGCTCTTGGAGCGGTTGGCGGGCTGAGGAGGGTCTGTCCCGTGGAGATGCGCCTGCACCATCTGGATCCGGGGTCCAGCTTCTTCGATCTGCTGCGGCAACAAGAGCCCAGCCAGTTCCCCCAGTTCGCGGTGGAGGGATTGGAGGGGCGCGAGGGCGTCCCGCCCATCCCCACGGGCACCACGATTCTCGCCCTGCGCTACCGGGGCGGGGTCCTCATCGCCGGCGACCGCCAGGCCACGGAGGGCTACCAGGTGGCCTTCCGCCGCATCGAGAAGGTGTACGCGGCGGACGATCACTCCGCCATCGCCATCGCCGGCGCGGCCGGCCCCTGCATCGAGATGGTGCGGCTGTTCCAGACGGAGCTGGCCCACTACGAGAAGCTGGAAAGCCTGGGCCTCAGCCTGGAGGGCAAGGCGAACCGGCTGGCCCAGATGATCCGGGCCAATCTCCCCCTGGCCGTGCAAGGGCTGATCGTCGTCCCCATTTTCGTGGGCTACGATCTCAAGCGGGACGAGGGCCGGATCTACAAGTACGACGTCGCGGGCGGCCGGTACGAGGAGACGGACTACTACGCCACCGGCTCGGGCGGGAAGGACGCCCGCGGGAGCCTCAAGAAGCTCTACCGGCCGGGCGGGTCCGACGAGGAGGCCTTGCGGATGAGCTTGGAGGCCCTCTACGATGCCGCGGAGGAGGACACCGCCACGGGTGGGCCGGACTTCGTCCGACGGATCTTCCCCAGCGTGAAGCTGGTGACGCGGGACGGCATCCAGGACATCCCGGAGGAGCGGCTGGCCTCCCTCTGCGAGGCCGTCGCGGAGCGCCGCAAGACGGCAGGCTGACCTCTGCGCCCGTTGGCCGGATCCGTTCTCCGCGCTGACCACGCAGTCAAAAGGACGGATACATGGCGCTTCCCTACTACGTCTCTCCCGAGCAGATGATGCAGGACAAGGCGGAGTACGCCCGCAAGGGCATCGCCAAGGGGAAGTCCATCATCGCCCTGGAGTACCGGGGCGGCGTCCTGATCGTGGCGGAGAATCCCAGCGCCACGCTCAACAAGGTCTCGGAGATCTATGACCGCATCGCCTTCGCCGGGGCGGGCAGGTACAGCGAGTTCGAGCGGCTCCGCAAGGAGGGGATCCGCTTCGCCGACCTCAAGGGGTACGCCTACGGGCGCGAGGACGTGACGGCCCGATCCTTGGCCAATGCCTACTCCCAGGTCATCGGGAACATCTTCAGCATGGAGCTCAAGCCCCTGGAGGTGGAGATCCTGGTGCTGGAGGTGGGGGAGGACGCGGCCGGGAACGAGCTGTACCGCATTGCCTTCGACGGGAGCATCGCGGACGAGAAGGGCTACGCCACCATCGGGGGGCAGGCGGAGGAACTGAAGCTCTTCCTGCGAGACAAGTACAGCGAGGGCCAGAGCCTGGAAGACGCCCTGCGGCTGGCCAGCCGCGCCCTAGGGGCGGCCGCCAGCCAGAAGGTGAAGGCGGCGAACCTGGAGGTGGCGGTGCTGGAGCGGGAGCGCGTGGGGCGGAAGTTCCGCCGCCTTGCGCCCGCCGAGGTCCGGGGCATGGTCGAGAAGAACGGAGAGGGGGCAGCGTAGCGCCAGCCGGCGCCGGTCCGGGGACGGACCGCGGGGGCGGAGGCCCCCGGAGCGTGGCCGCGATGCAGCGGCGGATTTTCGGTCTCGAGAACGAATACGGGCTGATCTCTTCCTCGGCCGGGGGGCGCGTCAACCTGTCGGTGGAGAGCGCCCTGGGTTACCTTTTTGAGAAGGTCGTCTCCCGCCAGCGGGGGACCAACGATTTCCTCCGGAACGGCGCCCGCCTGTACCAGGACACCGGCTGCCACCCCGAGTATGCCACGCCCGAGTGCGACAACGCCCTCGACCTCACCATCCACGACAAGGCCGGCGAGCGCATCATCGAGGAGCTGCTTCTCACGGCGGAGCAGAAGCTGCGCGAGAACGGCATCGATTGCGACCTCTTCATCTTCAAGAACAACACCGACTCCGTGGGGAACACCTACGGCTGCCACGAGAACTACCTAGTGGACCGGTCCATCAACTTCCACAAGCTGGCGGAGCAGCTCATCCCCTTCTTCGTGACGCGCCAGGTCTTCGCCGGGGCGGGCAAGGTCCTGAAGACCCGCCTGGGCAACCACTACTACATCTCCCAGCGGGCCCAGCACATCTACCAGGAGATCTCGGGGGCCACCACCAGCTCCCGCGGCATCATCAACACCCGCGACGAGCCCCACGCCGACGAGGAGAAGTACCGGCGGCTGCACGTCATCGTGGGCGACTCCAACATGTCGGAGCTGACCACCTACCTCAAGGTGGGGACGACCGCCATCGTCCTGGCCATGGTGGAGGACGGCTGCATCCGCAAGGACCTCGCCCTGGAGGACCCCGTGCGGGCCATCAAGGAGATCTCCCACGACACCACCTGCCGGCGCAAGGTGCGCCTGAAGCGGGGGAAGGAGTTCTCCGCCGTGGAGCTGCAGCGCGAGTACCTCGAGCTCGCCCTGGAGTACTACGCCACCGCCGAGCAGTCCCCCCAGGTGGCGGATCTGCTCGAGCGCTGGCAGGCCGTCCTCGACAAGCTGGCCGAGGACCCCGTGCAGTGCGCCCGGGAGCTGGACTGGGTCATCAAGAAGGAGCTCATCGCCTCCTACATGAGCCGCAAGGGTCTCGGCTTCGATGACCAGCGCATCAGCATGCTCGACCTCCAGTACCACGACATCCGCCAGGACCGCGGCCTCTACTACATGCTCTGCCGCGACGGGCACGTGGACCGGCTCTTCAGTGACGCCGAGATCGAGGAGGCCACGGTGACACCCCCCCAGACCACCCGCGCCAAAGTCCGCAGCGACTTCATCAAATTCGCCAACGAGCGGAACAAGTCCTACGACGTGGGCTGGTCCTACCTCAAGCTGAACGATCGCTACCAGCGGACCATTCTCTGCAAGGACCCCTTCAAGCCCAGCGACCCCCGCGTGGACGAGATGATCAACTCCTACTGACCCTCCTGCTCCCCCGTGCGGTGCCAGGCACTCGAAATTGCGATGTCGCGATTCCGTGGAAGGTGATAATGTGCGCCATTGACGGATGACTCCTGGCTTCTGAATCAGAAGGGGGAGGGACCATGCCGCGGGCGACGCGCGGCAGATGGTCGAGGCCGTAGAGCGGGAGCTCGGGATGCCGGAAGAAGTCGCGGAGGTCGCCGTCCTGCTGGCCCGGATTGGCTGCATCACTGGCCAAACCCTCCATGTGAACGGCGGCTGGTGTCTGACCTGACTCCCGCCCGCCCCTCGTTGCGGATGCCGACAGATATCATTTGTGCATTGCCGGGCGGGAATGCTCGCATCGGCGGGCAGGCGTGCGGCAGGAAAGCTTCCACTCCGTGGAGGAGGTCCGATCGAGCGCTCGCAGTCAGGCCTTACGGTGTGGCATCCGTCGCGCGCTGGTCGCCCCCGGCCCTGTCCGAGCCTGTCGGGTCGTCCCTGATGGCCTCGTCCGAGGGGCTCGCGGCGTGCCGCTGCAGCTCGATAGCCACCTGGGCGACAGCCTTGAAGAGGCCGTCACAGTAGCGCTCGTCCTCGAAATGCCGCTGGAGTTCGCCCCGCACCTGTTCCCAGAAGGCTGGGGGGGCGATGCGGCGGATCGCCTCGCCGCCCACGACGGCGAACTGCCGGGTCGCGGCGCAAGCGTAGACCAAGACCGCCGTGGGCCGCTCGGCCTCGGGGAGGTCCCACTCCCGGAAGAGGGTGAGGGCGCGCACCTCGGGGTCTCCCTTGGCGCGCTCGTCAATGACCAGGGAAATTCTGGCCCGGGCGTGCCGGCAGGCGTGGGCCAGACCGTCGGCGAGTTGCTGACGCTCGGTCGGGGTGAGAAACGGCCGTCGGCGAAAGGCGGAGAGGAGTTCCACGTCTGGCTCGCGTCCCTCCGGATCTGTCTGGAGTTCCGTGCTTCTCGTCCGTGACGTCCGCCCAACACCCTCCGGGCCGGGGCCTGCCCTCCGCCTCCGCCGGCAGCCCCGCCGCGATGGCCTCCCGGGTGATGTCCAGCAGTTGGTCCACCTGACCGGATCGCGAGGTCGAGTCCGGCGCGCCCCGAGATTCAGTCTCCGCGCTCCGGAAGCGGATACTAGCCCGATCCACCCCTCCTGTCCAGGCCCTGTGGCGATTCGACTTGGATTGGATTGGCCTGGTAGGCTATAAGTTCCCGAGTGGACTGCAACCCTTTGTGAAAAGGAGCACACCTTGGACATCCGGGTCGTAGTAGGGGACGTGACCAGATTCCGCGGCGATGCCATCGTGGTGAACTTGTTCGAGGGCGTCGCGGAGCCCGGCGGGGCCACGCGGGCGGTGGATGTGGCCCTGGGCGGAGCCATCCGGAAGCTGATCCAGTCCGGCGAGGCCACGGGGAAAACCGGAGAGCAGACGCTCCTCCATACCCTGGGGAAGCTGCCCGCGGAGCGGGTCCTGGTGGTGGGGCTGGGGAAGCCGGAAGAGTTCTCGCCGGACCGGGTACGAATCGTTTCGGCAGAGGCCCTGCGATTGCTCCGGAAGGTCGCGGCACGCCGAGTGGGGAGCATTGTCCACGGGGCCGGCCTGGGCGGCCTGGATGCGGCGCAGGCCGCCCAGGCCGTCACGGAGGGGGCGCTCCTCGGGCTGTATCGCTTCGTCCGGTACAAGGCGGATAATGTCGACGGGAAGGAGATCGCGTCTCTCACCCTGGTGGAGCGGGACCGCGCGCGACTACGCACGCTCAGCGAGGCGGTGCGCCGGGGGCAAATTGTGGCGGAGGCCACCAATGCCGCGCGGGACCTGGTCAATGAGCCGGGCAATAGCCTCACCCCGAGGGAGCTGGCCCGGCGGGCGCAAGCGCTGGTCCGCGGCACGGCGGTTCGCGCCCGGGTGCTGGGGCCACAGGCGCTGCGTCGCCTGGGGGCCGGGGGGCTCCTCGGCGTGGCGCGGGGGAGCGTCGAGCCTCCCCAGCTCATCGTCCTCGAGTATCGGGGGAGGGGCCGCGGCCCGCATCTCGGCCTCGTGGGCAAGGGGATCACGTTCGATTCGGGGGGCATCTCCATCAAGCCGGCGGAGAACATGGAGGCGATGAAGGGGGATATGGCCGGCGCGGCGGCGGCCATCGCCGCGACTGGGGCCATTGCGCGGCTCCGGATCCCGATTCGCCTGACGACGGTTGTCCCCGCGACGGAGAACCTCCCCAGCGGGTCGGCCCTGAAGCCCGGGGACATCCTGCGCGCGCTCTCCGGCAAGACCATCGAGGTCGTGAATACCGACGCCGAGGGGCGACTCGTCCTGGCGGACGCCCTGCATTACGCCCGCACGCAGCAGGTCACGCACCTCGTGGACGCGGCGACGCTGACGGGCGCCTGTGTCGTGGCCCTGGGGACGATCAACAGCGGGGGCTTCGCCAACGACGAGGCCCTGCTGGACCGGGTGGTGGCCGCGGGCAAGGCTGCGGGGGAGAGGATCTGGCCCATGCCCATGGACCCGGAATACGACGAGCTGATCAAGAGCGACGTGGCGGAGGTCAAGAACACCGGCGGGCGAAAGGGCGGGGCCATCACGGGGGCCAAGTTCCTGCAACGCTTTGTGGGGGAGACGCCCTGGGTCCACCTGGACATCGCCGGGACGGCGCAGACGGACAAGGAGAAAGGCTACCAGGTGAAGGGGGCCACAGGGGTCATGGTGCGGACCTTCGTGAACCTGGCGGCCCAACTCGCCGCGCGGTAAACCTCTCCTTCCGAACGAAGGCTGAGGTGCCTCGCTGCCTCCGCCCCCGAAGAGCCGACAGCCCCCGGCGGGTTGCCCCCTCCCTATTGGTACAGGCCGGCTTCTCCCGACTCGCCCCTCGGGTGTCGGGGACGCCCGGGGAGGGCCGCCAGCAGTACGGCTAGGATTCCCGTCACGAACACGCCGTCGAAGGTCCCCGCCCCGCCGATGGAGACCACGGGGGCACCCAGCGCCTGGACGATGCCCAGATTGAGGATGTCGGCGCCGAGCAGGGTCCCGAGCGTCCCGGCGATGAAGGCCGTCCGGGGCGCCGTCTGGCGGTCGAAGAGGACGGCCACCACCGCCGTCACGACGGAGGGGAGGAGCGGGGGGAGGGCGATCCCCACGCCCCGGACGGGCTGGGCCAAGGCGTGCACGACGAGCGTGACGACGGCCAGGGCCATGATGGTCCGCAGCGTGATCCCATAGCGCGCGATGAGGTAGAGGACCAGCAGGAGCGGGACGAGCGCGCCCCCCACGTTGATGGCGATGACGGTGCTCTGGCGCTCCACCACGGTGGGGATCACGTACTGCATGCCGAAGAAGTCGACGATCCGCGGCTCCACCATTCGCTCGGCGGGAAGCTGGACGAGGGGAATGTTGATGCCGCTCCCCAGCAGCGCGGCGAAGAGGATGAGGATCGCCCCCCGCCGCGTCAGGCCCACCCGCTCGTAGGCGTAGCTGATCAGGCGCAGCTCCAGCAAGACCAGGAGCAGGCCCAGCAGCAGCAGGAAGCCGAGCAGGTACGGGAGCGTGTACGGAAAGAAGTGCAGCTCGTGGATGTGCATGGTGCCCTCGCGGGTGGGGTCGGAAAAGCGCTAGCCGGCCCCGACGAAGAAGCTCAGGATCAGGACCGTTAGGACGAAGAGGGTGATTCCCACATACAGCCAGTCCCGCTGCGCCAGGAAGAAGAAGACCGACAGGGCGACCCGGATGACAGGGGTGGCGATGAGCAGGAGCATGCCGAGCCCGATGATGGCGTAGGGCTTCCCGGCCAGCGTCCCTGCCAGCACGTCCGAGACCGCGGTGGGAAAGTATCCCGGCCCCAGGCTGTCGTGAAAGGCCAGCAGATCCATGAGGCGATGCGGCAGGACGCGGGCATACCCCGTGTCCTGCCGGAGCGCAAAGAGGCCGATCCCCACGAGGATGATCGCCGCACTCAGCAGCACGCCGATCCGGAGCACGTAGCTGATGACCAGTTCCATGCGGGTAAGAGACTCCATCCCTTCGGGGCCGGTCCTGGGCTCGTGGTTCATCGGACGGTCCCCGTGAGCCCGCGCCAGATCATCTCGAACGCGATGACGAGGAGGATGACCAGAAAGATCTTCCGGACGGCGGATCCGCGCAGGCGGAGGAGCAGGTGGGTGCCCGCCATGGTCCCCGTGAGGATGCCCAGGGCCACGGGGGCGGCGATGAACGGGTTGATGTCCCCCCGCAGGAAGTAGACCCCCGCGCTGGCCGCGGCCGTGACCCCGATCATGAAGTTGCTCGTGGTCGTGGAGACCTTCATGGGGGCCCGCATCATGATGTCCATGGCGATGACCTTGAAGACCCCGCTCCCGATGCCCAGCAGGCCGGAGATGAGGCCGGCCAGCCACATCATCCCGAAGCCTTGGGGGACGCCCGTGATCTGGTAGTCCACCCGGCGCTTGAGCGAGGGGTCGAAGTAGGCCCCGTGCAGGCGCAGGCGGGTGGCCAGCGGGCTCCCCACCACCCCCACGGGCACGTCCTCCTGCCGAGAGCGGTACATGGTCCAGGCCGCGTGGACCAGCACGAGGCCGAAGACCACGGAGAGGACCCGGCCCGGCAGGATTCCGGCGACCAGGGCGCCCGTCACGGCGCCGGTCGTGGTGGCCGTCTCCAGGAACATCCCCATGCGGAGGTTCGTGATCTTGTCCCGCACGTAGGTGGCAGCCGCCCCGCTGCTTGTGGCGATGACGGAGACGATGCTGGCCCCGATGGCGTAGTGGATGTTCAGGCCCGCCATCAGGGTGAGGACGGGGACGAGGATGACCCCCCCGCCGAGGCCCAGGAGGGCTCCCAGGGTCCCTGCGCCCGTAGAGAAGCCGAACAGAAGGACGAAGAAGGTCAGTGGCTCCATACCTGTCCCTGCTGCACTACGTGCCCCCTCGATTTGCTGCGAAGGATTTGGTCAGGCCATCCCGAGGCTGGAATGACGCTCTGGGCTCGCGACGAGCCTCGGGAAATAATAGGGCATTGTCCCAAAAAGACCAGCAGGAATTGGTGGGGCGGAAGTGCATTCGGCTCACCCGGCTCAGGATTGCTGTTTCGATGCGGCGCGTGCTAGGATGACCTTCGACTATGGATCTCATCACGACCCACATCAACGCGGACTTCGACGCCGCGGCCTCCATGGCGGCGGCGGCGAAGCTCTACCCCAAGGCCCGCCTCCTTTTCCCGGGCTCGCAGGAGCGGAACGTGCGGGAGTTCTTGCGCGAGACGGGTTTCCCGCTCCAGGCGGATCGCCTCAAGGGCTTTCCCCTCGATTCGGTGACCCGGCTCATCCTGGTGGATGTCAAGCGCGCGACCCGCATCGGACCCCTCCGCGATCTCGTCGGACGTCCCGGACTGGAGGTCCACATTTATGATCATCATCCCGCCCATCCCAAGGACATCACCGGGAGCCTCGAGGTTCTCCGAGAGGTGGGAGCCAGCACCACCATCCTGCTGGATCTGCTCCGCGAGCAGGAGGTGCCGCTCACGCCGGAGGAGGCTACCCTCCTGGCCCTTGGGATCTATGAGGAGACTGGGTTCCTCACGTTCACGAGCACGACCGAAGCGGACCTGCACGCCGCGGCGTACTGCCTGTCCCGGGGGGCGAACCTCAGTTTGGTCGCCGACTTCATCCGCCGCGAACTGTCGGCGGAGCAGGTGGGCCTCCTCAACGAGCTGATCCGCGCCGCCGAGACCTACACCATCAACGGTGTCCGGGTCGTGCTGAGCACCGTCTCGCTCGACCGCTACGTGGGCGACCTGGCCATGCTGACGCACAAGCTGCGGGACATGGAGAACATCAACGTCCTGTTCACGCTGGTGCGCATGGACAACCGGGTCCACCTGGTGGCGCGCAGCCGACTCGAGTCGGTGGACGTGGGCCAGATCGCCGATGCCTTCGGCGGGGGCGGGCACGCCACGGCTGCCTCGGCCACCATCAAAGACCTCACTCTGTTCCAGATGAAGGAGCGGCTCCTCCGGACGCTAAAGGAGCAGATCCGGCCCCTTCGACAGGCCCGGGACATCATGACGGCCCCTGTGAAGGCCGTCCCCGAGCGGTTCACCCTCCGCGGGGCGGCGGAGATCATGAACCGCTTCAACCTGGCGCACCTGCCGGTGATGCGGCAGGGGGAGATGGTGGGCCTCATCACCCGCGAGGTGGCCGACAAGGGCATCTTCCACGGCCTGGGTGACGCCGCCGTCCGCGACTACATGTCGGGCGAGTTTCCTCATGTTGCGCCCGAGGCCCCGCTCTCGCAGGTGCAGCGCCTCATGGTGGAGCGGAACCTGGGCTTCCTGCCCGTGCTGGAGGGGCAGCGCCTGAAGGGCGCCGTGACCCGCGCCGACCTCCTCCGCTACACCTACGAGAATCTACTGAAGGGCCCCACCTTCTCGTCCGCCGGCGAGCGCGAGCTGGGCGAACCCGTGGCGCGCCTGCTCAGGGGGCTCCTCAACAGCCGGCTTCCTCCGCGCATCCAGTCCCTGCTCCGACTGGCAGGCACGGTGGCCGACCGACTGGGGACGAAAGGGTACGCCGTAGGAGGCTTCGTCCGCGATCTCTTGCTCCGGCACGAGAACCTGGACGTGGATCTCGTGGTGGAAGGCGATGGGATTGCCTTCGCCGAGGCGCTGGCCCGGCAGGTCTCGGGGAAGGTGACGAGCCATCGGCGCTTCGGGACGGCGGTCGTGACCCTGCCCGACGGTTTCAAGATCGATGTGGCGACGGCCCGGACCGAATACTACGAGTACCCGGCGGCCCTGCCGACGGTGGAGCACAGCTCCATCAAAATGGACCTGTACCGCCGGGACTTCACCATCAACGCCCTGGCGGTGTGCCTGAACGCCGATCGCTATGGGGAGCTCCTGGATTTCTTCGGGGGCCAGCAGGACCTCCGCGACAAGAGCATCCGGATCATCCACAACCTAAGCTTCGTGGAGGACCCCACGCGCATCCTGCGCGCCGTGCGCTTCGAGGTGCGCTTCGGCTTCCACCTGAGCCGCCACCTGGAGCAGCTCATTGCCAATGCGGTCCAGATGGGGCTCCTGGCGAAGCTCGCAGGGGCGCGCCTGTACGCCGAGATGCAGCTCATCCTGCAGGAGGCCCGGCCCTTCGCCATCCTGCAGCGGCTGCAGGAGCTGGGGGTGCTGCCGGCGATCCATCCCCGCCTCGTCGTGGACGCCACGATCGAGCGACGGTTCCGGCGGGTGGGCGAGGTCCTCACCTGGTACGCCCTCCTCTACCAGGAGACGCAGCCGGTCTCCTGGATGGTCTATGTTCTCACGCTCCTGGGGGATCGGACCGGGATCGAGGTCCGCTCCGTCCTCCGGCGACTCGCCCCGCCGACGCGTGTCGCCGAGACCGTCAGTCGCGATCTAGCCCGCATCCGCGCCCTCTCCCGGCAGTTCCAGCAGACCAGAGAGCTGCCGCCCAGCCGGGTGTACCGGTGGCTGACCGACGCCTCCCTGGAGGTCGCTCTGGCCCTCATGGCGCGGATGGAGCGGCCAGAGCTGCGGAAGGCCGTGGGGGAGTACCTCGCCGCCTGGCGGCGCGTGCGCCCGCTCCTGCGCGGGGACGACCTGCGGGCGCTGGGGATCCGGCCCGGGCCCATCTACCGGGAGGTCCTGAACTCGCTTCTCTACGCCCGCCTCGACGGGCATGTCCAGAGCCGGGACGACGAGCTACGGTTCGTCCGCCGGCGCTTCGCCCGCGCGCTCCCTGCCGGCGAGGCGGAGGCCGGCCCGCGGCGATCGATTCCCCCGTCGTAATGGTCCCCAGGCCAGTCGGCTCAGGGCAGGGCA
The DNA here is from genome assembly GCA_963714585.1 of uncultured Methylomirabilota bacterium. Classification (GTDB taxonomy): domain Bacteria; phylum Methylomirabilota; class Methylomirabilia; order Methylomirabilales; family 2-02-FULL-66-22; genus 2-02-FULL-66-22. The sequence goes on along the minus strand of CAVQPC010000027.1, from coordinate 159,895 downwards.
CCGAGGACACGCCACACACGCTCGGAGATCAGTGCTGAGGATGCGAGCGCTGGACAGGTGGAAGGAATGGGCGCGGCAACTGAAGACCGAGCTGTATGCCATGTACCTGGCGTACAAGGACCCGCGGGTCCCGTGGTACGCCAGAGTCTTCGCCGCCTGTGTGGTGGGCTATGCGTTCAGCCCCATCGACCTGATCCCGGACCCCATTCCGATCCTGGGATACCTGGATGATCTCATCCTGGTGCCCCTCGGTTTGAGCCTCGCCCGGAAGATGATCCCAGAGGCCGTCCTGGTCGAGTGCCGGGCCAAAGCCCAGGCCATGATGGGCAAAGGGAAACCCACGAACTGGGTGGCCGCCGGGGTCATCATCGCGATCTGGCTGCTGCTCGCCGCATGGGCTGTGCTGCTCACGGTGCGCTTCTTCAAGCGCTGAGCGCTCCGGTGCGCCGCCCTCCCCGGCCGCATCCCCCTAACCTCACGTTATTTCCAGTCTCCTCGGGGCCGAGAGGACGATTGACAAACCCTGGCCGATCGAGTACCGTCTTTTAATTCTGCTCCGGAAGAAAGGGCCCTATGTTCGATCTCGCCGGCACGATCCGGGACCTGGCGATCCGGATTCCCGTTTTCCTTTTGGCTCTCACGTTTCACGAATTCGCGCATGCCTGGGTGGCCCAGAGGTTGGGTGACCCCACGGCACGCCTGCAGGGGCGCCTGACGCTGAACCCTCTGGCGCACCTGGACCTGCTTGGCACCATCGCCATCGTGGCCATCGGCTTCGGGTGGGCCAAGCCGGTGCCCGTGGACGCGCGGTATCTCTCGCGGCCGCGGCGCGACTTCATGCTGATCGCGGCGGCCGGCCCGGTCAGCAATGTTCTACTGGGAGCGGCAAGCGCGTTCTGCGTCCGCATGATCCCCTGGGCGGCCTGGGGGGCCGACTGGATGTGGCTTGTCAGGCCGATTCTCCTGATGCTGTACACTGCGGTGTACGTCAATGTACTACTCGCCGTATTCAACCTCCTTCCGATCCCGCCCCTGGACGGCAGCAGGGTCCTGTCAGGCTTCCTGCCCCTGCGCCACGCCATTACCTACAATCGACTGGAGCCCTACGGGGTCCTGATCATCTTCCTGCTGTTCATCACCGGGGTCATGAACCCGGTGTTCGGCATGGCGCAGCATACCCTGACCCAGGCCCTGTTCCGCATGTGGGGGTAGAGGCGACCCGTGGCCGCGAGCGGGGGAGCCGAGAGACCACGACCGCGAGAGGCACGAGATCATTTACGGAGAGCCGATGACACGAAAGCGAGTGCTGAGCGGAATGCGGCCGACTGGGCGGCTGCACCTGGGCCACCTCTTGGGCGCGCTGGACAATTGGAAGAACCTGCAGGAGCAGTACGACTGCTTTTTCTTCATCGCCGACTGGCATGCCCTGACCACCGATTACGCCGATCCGTCCCGAATCAAAGAGTACACCATCGAGGTGGTCCTGGACTGGCTGGCGGCGGGGCTGGACCCCAAGAAGGCCACCTTCTTCGTGCAGTCGCGCCTGCCCGAGCACGCCGAGCTGCACCTGCTGTTCTCCATGTTCACCCCCCTGGCCTGGCTGGAGCGGGTACCCACCTACAAGGAGCAGCGGGAGCAGATCACCGATAAGGACCTCGGGACCTACGGGTTCCTGGGTTATCCGCTCCTGCAGGCCGCCGACATCCTCATCTACAAGGCCCACTACGTGCCGGTGGGGGTGGACCAGGTCCCCCACGTCGAGTTGACGCGGGAGGTCGCCCGGCGCTTCAACAACCTCTACGCACCGGTCCTGGTGGAACCCGAGGCGCTCCTCACCGACTTTCCCAAGATCCCGGGACTGGACGGCCGGAAGATGAGCAAGAGCTACGACAACGCCCTCTTCCTCTCCGACACGCCCGAGGAGATCACGGCCAAGATCAAACCCATGATGACCGATCCGGCCCGCCAGCGCCGCTCTGACCCGGGCAACCCGGAGGTCTGTCCGGTGTACGACCTCCACCGCGTCTTCACACCCAAGGCCGAACGGGAGTCCTACGTCGTCCCGGGGTGCACCACGGCCGGCATCGGGTGCCTGGACTGCAAGAACGTCCTGCTGAAACACATGCTGCCGGTGCTGGCCCCGATCTCCGAGCGGCGGGCCGCGCTGGCCCGCGACCCGTCCACCGTCCAGGCCATCCTGGACGAGGGAACGGCCCATGCCAAGAAGGTGGCGCTCCAGACGCTCCGCGAGGCCAAGGCCGCGATGCAGATCTGAGGCCGTCTCGACGGGCCTCGCGGGCGATGGATCCAGACCGAAGTTGAACGCAGGGGGTGACGGATGGAGATGCAGAACGGGCCCATCGAAGAGGCCCTGACCTTTGACGACGTGTCGTTGTGTCCGCAAAGGTCCGATGTCCTCCCCAAGGACGTGGACGTGTCCACGCGCCTGACCCGGAACATCCGGATCAACATCCCGATCATCAGTGCCGCCATGGACACGGTGACCGAGGCCAGGCTCGCCATCGCCCTGGCGCGGGAGGGCGGCATGGGGGTCATCCACCGGGCCATGGACGCCGAGCGGCAGGTGGCCGAGATCGACAAGGTCAAGAAGTCGGAATACGGGATGGTGGTGGACCCCATCACCATGGCGCCCGAGCAGCGGCTCTACGAGGTGCTGGAGGTCATGGAGAAGTACCGGATCTCCGGGGTGCCGGTGACCAAGAACGGGAAGCTGGTGGGCATCCTGACCAACCGGGACCTGCGCTTCGAGACCAAGCTGGACCTCAAGATCGCGGATGTGATGACCAAGGAGAATCTGATCACCGCCCCGGTCGGGACCAGCCTGGAAGAGGCCAAGGAGATCCTGCACCGCCACCGCATCGAGAAGCTGCCGGTGGTGGACGAGGAGTACAACCTGAAAGGCCTCATCACCATCAAGGACATCGAGAAGCGGATCAAGTATCCCCATGCCTGCAAGGACGTCCTGGGCCGCCTGCGCGTGGGGGCCGCGGTGGGGGTCGGCCCCGAGGCCCTGGAGCGGGTGCCGCTTCTCCTCAAGGCCGGCGCCGACGTGCTGGTGGTGGACACGGCCCACGGCCACTCCACCGCCGTGATCGACATGGTGCGGACGATCAAGCGGCGGTACGAGGGGGCGGAGGTCATGGCGGGGAACCTCGTCACCGCCGAGGCGGCGGCGGACCTGATCCAGGCGGGCGCGGACGCCATCAAGGTGGGGATCGGGCCCGGCTCCATCTGCACGACCCGCGTGGTGGCGGGGGCGGGCGTGCCCCAGATCTCCGCCATCCTGCAGTGCGCCGCGGTCGCCAACCGCTCCGGCGTGCCCCTCATCTCGGACGGGGGGATCAAGTACTCGGGAGACATCACCAAGGCCCTGGCCGCGGGGGCGTTCTCGGTCATGCTGGGCGGCCTCTTCGCCGGCACGGAAGAGAGCCCAGGGGAGACGGTCCTGTTCCAGGGGCGAACGTACAAGGTCTACCGCGGCATGGGCTCCCTGGGCGCCATGCAGTCCCGCGGGGCGCGAGAGCGTTACTACCAGGACCCGGAGGCGGAGCTTGAGAAGCTGGTCCCGGAGGGGATCGAGGGGCGAGTCCCCTACAAGGGGACTCTGTCCGCCATGGTGTACCAGCTCGTGGGCGGGCTGCGGGCCGGCATGGGCTACTGCGGCTGCCGGACCATCGAGGAGCTGCGGACCAAGGCCAAGTTCGTGCGGCTGACCTTCGCCGGCCTGCGCGAGAGCCACGTCCACGACGTCATCGTCACCAAGGAGGCGCCGAACTACCGCGTGGAAAGTTGATCGCGGAGCCCGGTTGCCCGGCAGCCAGCGGCGCCCTGCATCCCCTGAGCTTCGCCAGACGAGGCATTCGGCTCTGCCCATGGATAGGATCCTGATCCTGGATTTCGGCTCGCAGTACACGCAGCTCATCGCGCGGCGCGTGCGCGAGCTGAAGGTCTATTCCGAGATCCACCCCTTCTCCATCTCCGAGGCGGAGACCCGCGCCTTCCGTCCCAAGGCTCTCATCCTCTCGGGCAGTCCCGCCAGCATCTACCAGCCCGACGCCCCCAAGCCCGACCCCGCCATCCTGGACCTGGGGGTTCCCGTCCTGGGCATCTGCTACGGGCTGTGCGTCCTGACGGATTTCTGCGGCGGCGAGGTGTCGCGGGCGCCGCGCCGCGAGTACGGCCCGGCGGACCTTCTGGTGGACCGGGACGAGGATCTCTTTGCCGATCTGCCCGCCAGCCTCAAGGTGTGGATGAGCCACGGGGACAAGGTGGACGAGCTGCCGGCCATGTTCCAGGTGCTGGCCCACACGCTGAACTCTCCGTACGCCGCGTTCCGTCACCGGGAGCGGCCGTTCTTCGGGGTGCAGTTCCACCCCGAGGTCGTGCACACGCCGCTGGGGAAGGCGATCCTGGCCAACTTCCTTTTCCGGATCGCCAAGTGCGAGCCGACCTGGGACATGAAGTCCTTCGTGGCGGAGAGCGTGGACCGGATCCGGCAGCAGGTCGGGGAGGGGCGGGTGCTCTGCGCCCTCTCGGGCGGCGTGGACTCCTCCGTGGCGGCCCTCTTGGTCCATCGCGCCATCGGCGATCGTCTCACCTGCGTCTTCGTGGACAACGGGCTGCTGCGGATGAACGAGGCGGCGCAGGTGATGGACACGTTTGGAGCCCATCTGGGGCTGCACCTCGTCGCCGTGGACGCCAGCGACCGCTTCCTGGCCAAGCTGGCGGGCGTGGAAGATCCCGAGCGGAAGCGGAAGATCATCGGCGCCGAATTCATCGCGGTGTTCGAAGAGCACGCCAAGCGGCTCGGGAAACTGGACTACCTGGCGCAGGGCACGCTCTACCCCGATGTGATCGAGAGCGTCTCGGTGAAGGGTCCCTCGGTCACGATCAAGACCCACCACAACGTCGGGGGGCTGCCCGAGAAGATGGGCTTCATGCTGGTGGAGCCGCTCCGCGAGCTGTTCAAGGACGAGGTGCGCGAGGCGGGGCGGGAGCTGGGGCTCCCCGATGCCATCCTCTGGCGCCAGCCGTTCCCCGGGCCGGGCTTGGCCGTCCGCTGCCTGGGCGAGATTACCCGAGAGCGCCTGGACATGCTCCGCAAAGCCGATGTCATCGTGGAGGAGGAGATCCGGAAGGCGGGCCTGTACCAGGAGATCTGGCAGGCCTTCGCGGTCCTCCTCCCCATCCGGACCGTGGGCGTCATGGGGGACGAACGGACCTACGAGCACGTCGTGGCGCTGCGCGCCGTCCAGAGCCAGGACGGCATGACGGCGGACTGGGTGCGCCTGCCCTACGAGGTCCTGGCCGCCATCAGCAGCCGCATCGCCAACGAGGTCAAGGGCGTCAACCGCGTCGTCTACGACGTGAGCAGCAAGCCCCCCAGCACCATCGAGTGGGAGTGAGCCGCTAGCGATTGTCTGCCGCCTTGGCGCACTCAGTTGCTTCCGGAGCCTGCTTGTGCCGGCAGCGAGCGATCATGCCCAATCTCCACAAGGCCAATCTACTTGAATCGCTCCGCGCCCGATTCGGCGAGCTCCACAAGCTGAGCGGCAGCGAATCTCTTTTCACTGTCGGCGATGATGCGGCCTGGGTGTACGTCCGTTATTCCAGGGTCCACCCGGGCGGGCGGACGTTCTTTGGCCTCCGCGAGGCGGATCTCCGCCAACTCGAAGGGCATAATGCGTTCCTGTGCTTCCTGCTTGATGATGGGTCCGCCCCGGTCTTTGTCCCGTACGCGGACTTTGAAGAAGTCTTCCGCGGCGCGCAACCGGCAAAGGACGGACAGTACAAGGTGCAGCTTTTTTCACAGGGTGACGCTCGGGAATTGTATGTTGCCCGGCAGGGGCGCTTCAACGTTGAGGGGTACGTCGGGTTGGAGACCCTGGCTCGGAGTCTCGACAGCACGCGGCTGCGCCGAGCGATTGACCTCTCACACGCGCAGGTGCAGACGCTGCTCGCCGGCATTGGGCATATCAAGGGCTATGACGTGTGTGTCCCGGAGAACGATGTCGGCAAACTGGATTGGTCGCTGACGACGACGTTCGGTCTTCGCGGAAGCATCCCTGCGGGTTTTGACCGGGTGGGCGGTGCGCTCTCCGAAATCGACGTCGTGTGGATCGCAACGGGGCGCGATGCAATTGAGGGCCTGTTCGAAGTGGAGCACTCCACCCCGATCTACTCCGGTCTTCTTCGCTTCAATGACGTGCTCCTTTCCGATCCAACTGTTTCGAGATTCTCCATCGTCTCAAATGACAGCCGGAGGGCGGTCTTTTCCCGGCAGGCGTTTCGGCCGACGTTCCAGAGGAGCGGGCTTTCCGAGCGGGTGAGCTTCCTGGAATACGCCAATGTGCTCGACTGGCACGCTCGTCTCAGCAAGGGAGAGACCCATGCCTAGGGCCGGTGGGGAAGCACGAGTCTACACGGTGGTTGACGTGTGGAGAGGGATCGCCGTGGGAGCATACAGCTATCGGCGTCTGAAGGATGCGGAAGCGTGCGCGGCGCGCCTGCGAGAAGGGCGTAACCTGCTGGAGGACGACGTGAAGGTGTTTGTGGGCCTCCTGGACGCCCAGTCTGACCCGGATCAGGCGGCAGAAATCAAAAAGCGCTGAGGTCAGAATGGAACTCGCACGCTGCTTCTCCCACGGGACTGCCGAATCCGTTCTCTTTGAGAGAGGTCTGGGTGGGGTGTATGCTGAAGTACGTGAGACGATTCGAGCGGCGCGAGTCGAGCTTGGCCTAGCCGGAGCGACGGGCGAATTACGAGCCGTCAGGGAGAGGATCCTGCGACAGCTTGCAGGGCATGGATGGGAGATCGACACGGGTATCTTCCCGGCGTCTGCCCCGACCAGTATTCAGCGTGGGCACTATCGTCTCGACGCGAGCAAGAGGGTGGGGGCCAGGGCCGCGCTCGGCATCATCTGCCACTTTGGGAGCGCGGAATTCACCGTGCGCAAACTGATGCTGGTCTCGGAGGCTGTGAGGCGGGGAATAGTGGACTGCGGCCTCGTCGCGCTGATAACCCGCGATGTCAAACCACACCTCGCCGGTCGCCCCGCGTGTTATGAGCAAGCGCTAAGAGTACTTCAAGCGTATGGTCTATCAGGGTTCGCTGGCATTCCGATCATTCTGTGGGGACTGGCGCCGGAAGCCATGCCGCTTCAATATACTGCTGGGGGAGGCGTGCGGGTCGGAGACCGGTGATTGTGATGGAGGAAGAGGCTCTCGATCTGGCGGATTTCATCCTCGAGCAGGACCTGCAGGCGGAGGTCGTGGCGCCGGGGGTCCACATGCCGACGGTGGACGCCGCGGCTGCCGCCGTGGCCGTGGCGCCGGAAAAGATCTTCAAGTCCATCCTGTTCCAGGCGAAGGACGGCCGCTGCGTGATGGTGGTGGCCTGCGGCAACGGCCGCATAGATCTCCATCGGGTCCAAGCGATCACCGGGCTCACTGAGCTGCGACTCGCGAAGCCGGATGTGGTCCTGGCCAAGACAGGGTATCCGGCGGGCGGGACGCCGCCGGTGGGGCATCGAGAAAGGTTCCCGGTCTTCGTGGATGCGGGGGTCGCGGCGCAGGAGTGGGGGTACGCCGGCGGCGGCCGGCCTGAGCTCCTGATCAAGATCAAGTCTGCGGACATCATCCGCCTCACGGGCGCCGCCGTGCATGACGTCGTCCTCGATGGTCGTGGCGGCTCATGAGGCAGCGGGCTCGGTTGTGTTCACGTTCGAACGGCTGACGGTTGATGGTTGAAGGAGAGCGATGCCGCACGCGGATTTCGTGCATCTGCACCTGCACACGCAGTACTCGCTGCTGGATGGGGCGTGCCAGCTCGACCGGCTGATCGCCAAGGCCAAGGAGTGCCGGATGCCGGCCCTGGCCATGACGGATCACGGGAACCTCTTCGGGGCCGTGGATTTCTACACCGCCACGGCCAAGGAGGGGATCAAGCCCATCATCGGCTGCGAGGTCTACGTGGCCCCCGGCAGCCGCTTCGAGCGCTCGCCCGAGGACGGGCAGTACGAGGGGGCGAATCACCTCACGCTCCTGGCCCGAGACCTCACGGGGTACAAGAACCTGATCAAGCTGGTGAGCGCCGGCTACCTGGAGGGCTTCTACTACAAGCCGCGGATCGACCGGGAGCTGTTCGCCCAGCACGCCCAGGGGCTCCTGGCGCTCTCCGGCTGCCTCAACAGCGAGTTCAATCACGCCCTGCTGAACACGGATGACGGCAAGGCCGAGCAGATCGCGGCCTGGTACATGGAGGTCCTGGGGCGCGAGAACTACTATCTCGAGATCCAGGACCACGGCCTGCCGGAGCAGCGCACGGCGGCCCAGGGGACGGTCCGACTCGCCAAGCGCCTGGGCCTCCCGCTCGTCGCTACCAACGACGTCCACTACTTGAACGCCGGCGACCACAAGGCCCACGAAGTGCTCCTGTGCGTGCAGACCGGGAAGACCATGAAGGACACGGACCGCTGGCGCTTCAGCGCCCAGCAGTTTTACTTCAAGTCTCCCGATGAGATGCACGCCATCTTCGGCGAGCTGCCGGAGGCGCTGAAGAACACGGTGGCCGTGGCCGAGCGGTGCAATCTGGAGCTGAAGTTCGGCCAGTTCCGCCTCCCCAAATACACCGTCCCCGAGGGATACACGCTGGATTCCTACCTCCGGAAGCTGGCGGAGGAGGGGCTGCGCCAGCGCTTCGAGAGGCCCACGCCCGAGGTGCTGGAGCGTCTGAACCGGGAGCTGGACGTCATCCAGAAGATGGGCTTCGCCGGCTACTTCCTGGTCGTCTGGGACTTCATCAGCTACGCCCGCTCCCGCGGCATCCCCGTGGGTCCGGGGCGCGGCTCGGCCGCGGGCTCGCTGGTGGCCTACTGCCTGCGGATCACCAGCATCGACCCCTTGCGCTACGGTCTGCTGTTCGAGCGTTTCCTCAACCCCGAGCGCATCAGCATGCCGGACATGGACATCGACTTCTGCTACGAGCGGCGGGACGAGGTGATCGAGTACGTCACCCAGAAGTACGGCAAGGACAACGTCTCGCAGATCATCACCTTCGGGACCCTGGGGGCCAAGGCGGTCATCCGCGACGTGGGGCGGGCCATGGGGATGGCCTATGCCGAGGTGGACAAGATCGCCAAGATGGTCCCCAACACGCTGAACATCACGCTGGACGAGGCCATCAAAGACTCGGCGCCGCTCCGCCAGGCCGTGGAGCGGCAGCCCCAGATCGCCGAGCTGATGGAGACGGCCAAGGTGCTGGAGGGGCTCACCCGGCACGCCTCCACCCACGCCGCAGGGGTGGTGATCAGCGACGAGCCGCTCATCGAGCACGTCCCGCTCTACAAGGGGGCCAAGGGCGAGATCACGACCCAGTACGCCATGACGGCCATCGAGAAGATCGGCCTCCTCAAGATGGATTTCCTGGGCCTGCGCACCCTCACGGTCATCGCCAACACGCTGAAGCTCATCCAGCAGAGCCAGGGGATCCGACTGGAGGCGGAGGCGATCCCGCTGGACGATCCCGCCACCTACCAGCTCCTGGGCGAGGCCAAGACCTTCGGCGTCTTCCAGCTCGAGTCCTCGGGGATGCGGGACCTGCTGCGGCAGCTCCGCCCCTCGCAGATCGAGGACATCATCGCCCTGGTGGCCCTCTACCGGCCGGGTCCCATGCAGCTCATCCCGGATTTCATCGAGCGCAAGCACGGCCGGACCAAGGTGGCGTACGACCACCCGCTCATGGAGGCGATCCTGAAGGAGACCTACGGGATCATGGTCTACCAGGAGCAGGTGATGCGCATCGCCTCCGACCTGGCCGGCTTCAGCATGGGCGAGGCGGACCTCCTGCGCCGGGCCATGGGGAAGAAAGACCCCGAGCTGATGGCCGAGCAGCGGAAGAAGTTCATGGACGGCGCCACGGCGCGCGGGGTGCCGAAGAGAGCGGCGGAGCGGATCTTTGGCTTCATGGAGCAGTTCGCGGGGTACGGCTTCAACAAGTCCCACTCCGCGGCCTACGCCTTCGTCGCCTACCAGACCGCGTACCTGAAGGTCAACTACCCGGTGGAGTTCATGGCCGCCCTCCTCACCTCCGAGATGGCCGACACCGACAAGATCGTGAAGTACATCGAAGAGTGCCGGGCCATGGGGATCGAGGTCTTGCCCCCGGACGTGAACGAGTCGAGCAACGACTTCGCCGTGGTGGGCGACAAGATCCGCTTCGGTCTGGTCGCGGTGAAGAACGTGGGCGAGTCGGCCATCCAGTCCATCCTGGCGGCGCGGCGCGAGCAGGGCCGCTTCCCCGACCTGTACGACTTCTGCGAGCGCGTGGACCTGCGCCTGGTGAACAAACGGGTGGTCGAGAGCCTGATCAAGTGCGGGGCCTTCGACTCGCTCCAGGCACGCCGCGCCCAGCTCATGGCCGTGGTGGACAAGGCCATGGAAGCAGCGGCCACGGCGCAGCGGGATCGGGCCCACGGCCAGGTCTCGCTCCTGGACGTGCTCTCCGCCAAGGGGGCGACGTGCCGCGAGGCGCCAGCCCTGCCGGACATCCCGGAGTGGGAGCGATTGCAGCTCTTGGCCGCCGAGAAGGAGGTCCTGGGCTTCTACATCACGGGGCATCCCCTGGCCGAGCATCGGGGGCTCATCGCCCGGTACACGACCACCTCGACGGAGGATCTCGCCTCGCTTCCCGATAAGAGCACGGTGAAGCTCGGGGCCATCGTGAGCGCGGTGAAGGAGATCAGCACCAAGAGCGGCGAGCGCATGGCCTTCGTCACCCTGGAAGACCTGGCGGGCTCGGTGGAGGCGGTGGTCTTTCCCGACGTCTACCGCTCCAGCATGCTGCATCTGGCCAAGGACTCCGCCGTCCTGGTGAAGGGCCAGTTGGATGTCGCCGAGGAGAGCGTGAAGCTTCTCCTGAGCGAGGTGCAGCCTCTGGCGTTGCCGGGAAATGGCAGCCTCCCGCTGGTCGAGGTCACGCTGGCCGGCCCGGCCGCCTCCTCCGAAGGGCTGCGGCGCCTGCGGCAGCTCCTGAAGCAACACCCCGGGGAGGCACCGCTCCGGCTGCACCTCAGGCTCCCCGAGGGGGGCGAGGTCACCATCGCGCCCGCGCCGTCTCTCAGCGTGGCCGCGGACGACGAGCTGCGGCAGGCCCTGGAGGCGGAGTTCGGGGCAGGCTGCGTCAAGGGGCGATAGCGACATCCGAAAGCGAGAGCCGATTCCCTGTCGCTGTCGGAAGTCGCTGTCGATTCTTCGAGGGTGCCATGCCCGGCTACACGCTGGATTTCGAGCGACCGATCCTGGAGCTTGAGGCCAAGATCCAGGAGCTGAAGCAGGTCTCGGAATCGGGGCAGGTGGATTGCTCCGCCGAGATCGCCCGGCTCGAGAAGAAAGTGGCCCGCCTCCAGGAAGAGGTCTTCGCTCGCCTCAGCCCCTGGCAGCGCACACAGATCGCCCGCCATCCGCACCGCCCATACACCCTGGATTACATCCGGCTCATGCTCACGGACTTCGTCGAGCTGCACGGGGACCGCGCGTTTGCCGACGACCGGGCCATCGTGGGGGGCTTGGCCCGACTCGAGGGGCGGCCCCTGGTCGTGATCGGCCACCAGAAAGGGCGGGACACCAAGGAAAAGATCGCCCGCAATTTCGCCATGGCCAACCCCGAGGGCTACCGCAAGGCCCTCCGGCTCATGCGCCTGGCGGAGAAGTTCCGGAAGCCCGTCCTCACGCTGGTGGACACGCCGGGCGCCTACCCCGGGATCGGCGCCGAGGAGCGCGGGCAGGCCGAGGCCATCGCCCGGAACCTGCGGGAGATGTCCGAGCTTCGGACGCCGGTCGTGGTGATGATCACGGGGGAGGGCGGGTCGGGCGGGGCCTTGGGAATCGCCGTGGGGGACACGGTCCTGATGCTGGAGTATGCCATCTACTCCGTGATCTCGCCGGAGGGCTGTGCCTCGATCCTCTGGCGCGATCCCGCCAAGGCGCCGGAGGCGGCCGCGGCCATGGGAATCACGGCCGCCACGCTGGAGCGCCTGGGCCTCATCGACGGGATCGTGCCCGAGCCCGTGGGCGGGGCGCACCGGAACCCGCAGGAGATGGCGGCGACGCTGAAGGGGGTGCTGGTGAAGACCTTTGACAGACTGGCGGCGCGCCCGCTGGACGTGCTCCTGGAAGAGCGGTACCGACGGTTCCGGCGCATGGGGGTCTTTGAAGAGGGCTAGCCCGGATCCCACCGATGCCCTAATCTCGTCCTGACGCGAAAGGAGCCGTCCGCCAATGCCGACATTTCCCTTCGAACCACTGGAAACCTTGACGCGCGATGTCTTCGCGAAAATCGGCGTCCCCTCGGCTGGGGCCGCCTGGATGGCCCGCCTGCTGGTCCGGGCCAACCTGCGGGGACATGACTCCCACGGTGTCATCCGCATCCCGCAGTATGTCGCCTCGTGGAAGAAGGGCGATGCCGATCCCAAGGCCGAGCCGGTGATCGTGGACGAGGGGCCGGCCACAGCCCTGGTGGACGGGAAGCTGGGTTTCGGGCAGATCGTCGCCCGACGCGGGATGGAAGTGGCCATGGCCAAGGCGGCGGCGCTCGGTATCTCCGCCGTCGGGGTCTATAACAGCAACCATATCGGCCGGCTCGCGGATTACACCGAGATGGCCAGCGAGCGGAACATGCTGGCCCTGCTCGCCGTCAACGCCGGGGGAGCGGGGCAGCGAATGGCGCCCTGGGGCGGTCGGGCGGGACGCCTCAGCACGAACCCCATCGCCTTCGCCTGCCCCACGGGCGGGACCGTGCCCATCAGCTTTGACATTGCGACCACCATGGCGGCGGAGGGGAAGGTGCGGGTGAAGCGGAACCGGAAGGAGCCGCTCCCCCCCGGATGGGTCCTGGATGCCGACGGCAAGCCCACGACCGACCCCAACGCTATCTACGGCAAACCGCAAGGAACCATCCTGCCGGTGGGGGGGCACAAGGGCTACAGCCTTGCCCTCATGATCGAGGTCCTGGCGGGCATCGTGGCCCACGGTGGATACTCCACGGATCATCCCGGCCCCATCCGGAACGGGATGTTCATGGTCGTGGTGGACATTGGCCGCTTTTTGCCCCCGAGTACATTCCGCAGCCAGGTGGACGACCTCATCCGGTACCTGAAGACAAGCCCCACGGTGCCGGGCGTAGACCAGATCCTCGTGCCGGGCGAGCCCGAGGCCATCACCGAGGCCGCGCGGCGAAAGTCGGGGATCTTCGTGGAGGAGGAGACCTGGCAGCAGATCGCGGGGATCACCCGGGAGCTGGGCGTGACCACGCCTTTCGCCTGAGACCGGGCCACGCCTGGTAAGGGAGGACGGGACATGAGCGGTTTGAAGGGGAGACGGGGGTCGCGCCTGTTCTACACGTTGCTCGCCGGCGGGCTCCTGGCGGCGGCGGGCTGTGCGTACCAGCCGCCCGAGGGGCCGAAGCTTCCGGTGGGGATCCAGGTGGAGAACCCCGGCCACCTCGCGGTGGCTGTGGTGGATACCACCAAGCGGCCGCTCACGGCGGCCGAGCTGCGTCCCTTCGAGCGTGCCGGGTTCCGGTGGGATTTCCAAGTGCGGCTCACCGACACGGCGGGCGTCGGCGTCCAGCTCCGCGAGCTTCAGGTCACCGTGGAGAGCTTGTCCGGGGTGACGACGCAGCGAACGATCCCTCTGACCAGCCGCGTGGAGCCTCAGGGGACGACGCCGATTGCTGTCGCAGGGACCTTGACCACATCGAATCCAGAGGAGCCGGCGAATCTGACGGGCGTGGAGGAGCTCGTCTTCCTCGGCCAGGATGACCGGGGGGCGCCTGTGCGGCTCATCGTCCGGGTACCCTTGGTGTAAAGACCGACAGCCCACCGCTCGAGCGCAAAGAGACCACGGCAGTTCACCCTCCTCGGCGCGGTCGAGGAAGGTGTCTTTCTTCCGGAAGAGAGTGAACTTGGCGCCGTGCTATCTCGGGGGGAATGGCGTTGCCCCGCGGGCAGGCCTGGGGTCAGGCGGCGGACTCGGGCTCGCGCGCTTTGCTCGGGCGGATCTCTCCGGTGGCGAAGAGGTGGAGCTTCCGGTACAGGGTGCGCTCGGAGAGACCCAGCATCTTGGCCGCCGCCGAGCGGTTCCCGCGGCAGTGGGAAAGGGTGCGAAGGATCGCCTCCCGTTCCAGGTCGGCGAGGGCGATCCCCACCGGCAATCGTAAGCCCTCCTGGCGCGAAGCGGCACGAATCGACGGGGGCAGCTCCGCCGGTGTGATCACCGGTCCTTTCGCCAGCACGACCGCCCGCTCGATGCAGTTCTCCAGCTCCCGCACGTTCCCGGGCCAGGTGTAGTCCATCAAGAGGCCCATGGTGTCCTCGCTGAGCCGCTCCACGGACTTCCGCAATTTCTTGTTAAAGTGATCGAGGAAGTGGGTCACGAGCAGCGGGATGTCCTCGGTCCGGTCGGCCAGGTCCGGCAGGGTGATGGTGATGACGTTCAGCCGGTAGTACAGGTCCTCGCGAAACCCCCCGTCCGCCACGGTCTGCAGCAGGTCCCGGTTGGTGGCGGCGATGAACCGCACGTTGACCTTGGAGGTCTGAGTCGAGCCCACCGGCTTGACCTCTCCCTCTTGGATGGTCCGCAGGAGCTTCACCTGCATGGGCGGCGGCATGTTGGCGATCTCGTCCAGGAAGATGGTCCCACCGTCCGCCTCCTGAAAGACGCCCGTCTTATTGGTGAGGGCACCGGTGAACGCCCCCTTGACGTGGCCGAACAGCTCGCTTTCTAGGAGGGTCTCGGAGAGTCCGCCGCAGTTCAGCGCGACGAAGCGTCGGTCGCGCCGGGGGCTCTGGGAGTGGATGGCCCGGGCCACCAGCTCTTTGCCCGTGCCGCTCTTTCCCTGGATCAGGACGCTGCTTTCGGTGCCCGAGAGGTTCTCCAGGAGCTGGAACACCTCGCGCATGCGCGCGCTCTTCCCGATGAGGTCGCGGTAGGTGTAGCGGCGGTCCAGCTCGCGCCGCAGGGCCTCGTTCTCCTGCCGCAGGCGGATCTCTTCCAGCGCCTTGCGGGTCAAATGCAGGAGCCGCTCGCGGGTGAGGGGCTTGGTGATATAGCCGAAGGCGCCCCGCTTGATCGCCTCCACGGCGGAGTCGATGGTCCCGTATGCTGTGACGAAGATGACCGGCGGGGGGTCGGGAAGCTTGCGGATGTTCTCCAGGAGGACGAGGCCGTTCATGCCCGGCATGACGTAGTCCGTGAAGACCAGGTCCGCCTTTTTTCGCCGCAGGATCTCCAGCGCGACCGCGCCGCTCTCCGCTGCCTCGACGCTGAAGCCGTCCCCTTCGAGGATCTCGGCCAGCACGGAGCGGGAGTCGGTGTCGTCGTCCACTATCAGAAGGCTTGCGCGTCTCGACATGCCTGTGCCTCGTTCCCGTCAAAAGCCGACCCAGTATATCGCGAAGGCCTGCGAGAAAACAAGCCGGATACGACCTCGGGGTGCCGGATCTTTCCTTTCTGGGGAGCGCGGGGATCGTGGCGGGGTGGGGGGGAGGTGTCGACCCCCGGGCCTCAAGACGGCGGGGCAGACCGCCGGAGGATCTCCGACAGCTCGGCTGTGAAAGCCGAGCGGGGCAGGATCCGATCGCAGCCGGCCTCTGCAGCGACCCGCCTGAGATCCCGATGGACGTGCGAGAGAAATCCCAGGATGGGGATGGCGGCCAGGTCCGGATCCGTCTTGAGCTCCTGGAGGGCGTCCAGCGGCCGACAGCCCGCGGCATCCAGGTCCAAGATGACGAGATCCGGCCGGCTCGTGCGCGCCTGCGCCAGGAGGTCGGTCGCGGAATGGACCAGGCGGAGCCAGACGTTGAGCTGCCGGGCGGTCTCCAAGAGGCGCGCCCCGAAAAAGAGATCCTCGACGGCGGCGATCACGCCGGGCATGCTGCCTCCCCTCCTCGCGGTCTCACCCCCAGCCCTTCCCGCGGACGGGGCTGGGGAGCTGGATCCTCGTTACTCCCGGGACAGGATCTTGGGCACCCGGGGGGCTCGCAGCCGCTCGGCCGACCGGAGCCCCGACCCCAGCAGGGGCCGGACGTAATGCCAGAAGGCATCGGTCACATGGTTGCCGTCGGGGCTGATGAATTCGTCCGGCATGTGCCGGGTCTTGCCCGCCACCTGGTGCAGGGGCACAAGCTGGTAGTCCACCGCATAGTTCCCGATGCGCCGGATGATGATGGACCCGTCCAGGTTGTGCCAGATGGCGTACTGCGCCGCCTTCTCGCCCACCTCGCGGGCCTCGTGCTGGTCCACGTCCGAGACGCAGCCGAAGAAGGAGCGCTGCACATAGCCGAAGGTGTCTGACCGGACCCGTTTGATGTTGAGCCTCGTCTTGACGAGCTCGGCCAGGAGATCCCCCAGGGCGCCCGTTCCGGAGAGCTGGATGTTGCCGTGGGCGTCCCGCTCGGTTTTCTGCACGAACTTGGTGAGGATCGGGCTCCCCTGCTCATCCTGAATGCCTTCCGAGACGGCCACGACGCAGCGGCCGAACTGCTCGGAGACCCCTTTCACGTCCTGCAGGAACTTCTCGGTGTCGAAAGGACGCTCGGGCAGATAGATCAGGTGCGGGCCGTCGTCCGGGTACTTTTTGGCGACGCAGGCGGATGCCGTGAGGAAGCCGGCGTGCCGCCCCATCACCACGGCGATGTACACACCGGCGAGCGCCCGATTGTCCAGGTTGGCCCCGATGAAGGCCTGGGCGACGAAGCGGGCCGCCGAGCCGTAGCCCGGGGTGTGGTCATTCAGGACGAGGTCGTTGTCGATCGTCTTGGGGATGTGGATGGCGCGGAAGTCGTAATCCGCCGCCTCCGCCTGCTGGTTCACGATGTGCACCGTGTCGGCGGAGTCGTTGCCGCCGATGTAAAAGAAGTAGCGCACATCGTGGGCCTTCAAGACACGGAAGATCTCCTGGCAGTATTTCTGATCCGGCTTCTCCCGGGTGGAATGCAGGGCCGAGGACGGCGTCACGGCCACCTCTTCCAGATTGTGGGTCGTCTCCTGGGTGAGGTCGAGGAAATCCTCGTTGATGATGCCCCGGACTCCCTGCACGGCGCCGTACACACTGGTGACCTGGGGAAACTTCCGGGACTCCAGAACCACACCGACCAGGGACTGATTGATGACGGCTGTGGGCCCGCCGCCCTGAGCGACCACGACCTTGCCGACGAGGGCCATGTGTTCCTCCTGATGAGCTCTGAGAACCAGAGGCGGTGGTGTAATACGGCGCGCCACGACCGAAGGCCCGGCCCGGCGCATGCGCTTGGGCTCTTTATTACCATGGCGCCGGACAGCCCGTAAAGGGGAAAGGCCCCGCTGGAAAACCGCGAGCCGCGAGCCGGGGACTTAGCCGAAGGCTGGCGCCTGACTGGGGGCGCAGGTCGGCCCCCGCGTGCGCCCTGCCGCCCCACGCAGCCCGCAAGTCGGCGTCCGTGAGGGGCTCGGCGGCGAGGTCGCCGTTGACACCCTTCGAGAGCGAGCAGTATACTGCACCGCGCCTTTGCTCCTGGCATGGGGTGCCCCGCGGCAGGCGCGGGACGCAGAACGGAGGGAATCTGTGGACCGAAATCTGGCCCTGGAAGTGGTCCGGGTGACCGAGGCGGCGGCGCTCTCCTCGGCGCGCTGGATGGGGCTGGGCAACGAGAAGGCGGCACGGCAGGCGGCGGTGGACGCCATGCGGCGCGCCTTTGATGCGGTGTCGTGCTGTGGGACGGTGGTCCTGGGCGAGGGCGAGCGGGGCGAGGCCCCCATGCTCTTCGTCGGGGAACACATCGGCGGCGACGGCCCGGAGCTGGACGTAGCCTTGAAGCCGCTGGAGGGCACCCGCATCGTGGCGGAGGGACGGGCCAATGCCCTGGCGGTGGTGGCCATCGCCGAGAAGGGCGGGCTCCTGCGCGTCCCGGACACCTACATGGAGAAGATCGCGGTGGGCCCCAAGGCTAAGGGGGCCGTGGACCTGGATCTGGGTCCGGAGGCGAACCTTCAGAACATCGCCGACGCCATGAAGTGCTACGTCGAGGACCTCACGGTGGCCATCCTCAATCGTCCGCGGCACCAAGAGCTGATCCGGGTCGTCCGCGAGGTAGGGGCGCGGATCAAGCTCATCCAGGACGGCGATGTCTCGGCGGCCGTGGCCACCGCCTTCCCTGAGACAGGCGTGGACGTCCTCATGGGGATCGGGGGGGCGCCGGAGGGGGTGCTGGCCGCGGCCGCCCTCCAGTGTCTGGGCGGGGACATCCAGGGTCGCCTCCGGCCGCGGACCGACCACGAGGTGGAGCAGGCCCGGCGGATGGGGCTGAAGGATGTGGATCAGATCTTCCGGGTCGGCGACCTGGTCTCGGGCGCGGGCACCATGTTCGCCGCCACGGGCGCCACCGACGGGGAACTGCTCCGGGGGGTTCGGTTTTTCGGCGGTGGGGCCCGCACCCACTCGGTGGTCATGCGCCGCCGCTCTGGGACGGTGCGGTTCATCGAGGCCACGCATCGATTCGATCGCCGGCCGGTCTACTGACAGCATGGCGAATGCGGAAATCGGAATGCGGAATGACATCCGACGGTCGAAGTGGGCCGCGGGATTGGCGCGAGGGGTGAGTTGGTGATCAAGGGCGTACGGGGGGCGCCGGACATCCTGCCGCAGGACGTGGGGAAGTGGCAGGACCTGGAGACGGTGGCCCGCGACATCCTGGAGCGTTACGGCTACGCGGAGATCCGCACCCCGCTTTTCGAGCGGACCGAGCTGTTCGTGCGGGGGATCGGCGAGGGGACCGACATCGTCGAGAAGGAGATGTACACCTTCGAGGACCGCGGGGGCGAGAGCCTGACGCTCCGGCCCGAGGCGACCGCCTCGCTCATGCGGGCCTTCCTGGAGCACAACCTGGGTGCCAAGAGCGGCCTGGTCAAGCTCTTCCTCATCGGCCCCATGTTCCGCCACGAGCGGCCCCAGTCCGGGCGCTTCCGCCAGTTCCACCAGATCGACGTCGAGGCCGTGGGGTCGCCGGGGCCGGCCGTGGACGCGGAGGTGGTGGCGCTCCTCCAACACCTGCTGGAGGCCTGGGGCCTCACCGGCATCGATGCTGCACGTGAACAGCATCGGGGATCGGGTCTGCCGCCCCGTCTACCGCGAGGCCTTCGTGGCCTACCTCACCCAGCAGCGCGAGCACCTGTGCCCCGACTGCCACGTGCGCCTGGCAAAGAATCCGCTGCGCGTCCTGGACTGCAAGCAGCCGGGCTGCCAGCAGATCGCGGCGGGCGCCCCCACCATTTCGGGCTACCTGTGTGGTCCGTGTCGCGAGCACTTCGCCGCGGTGCGGAGCCTGCTGGACGCGCTGAAGATCGCGCACGAGGTGGACGAGCGGCTGGTGCGGGGCCTGGATTACTACACCCGGACCACCTTCGAGTTCCTGAACCCGGCGCTCGGCGCGCAGAACGCGGTGGCGGGAGGCGGCCGCTACGACGGGCTGGTGGAGGAGTTGGGCGGCCCCCCCACGCCGGCCATCGGCTTTGCCATCGGGGAGGAGCGGATCCTGACCTCCCTGGCGGCCCAGGCCGCGGCGCCTGCTGCGCCCAGGTACGACGGGGTCTATGTGGCCACGGCCGGCGAAGTGGCGCTCTGCACCGCCCTGGAGCTGGTCCAGGTCGCTGCGCCGGCGGGGCTTGCGGGCCGGTGCGGATCTGGAGGGACGAAGCCTCAAGGGCCAGATGCGGCAGGCCAACAAGGAGGCGTTCCGCTACGCGGTGATCCTGGGCAGCGACGAGATGGCGCGGGGTCGGGCGACGCTGAAGGATATGGTATCAGGGGAGCAGCGCGAAATCCCCCTGGCCGACAGTGGTGGACCAATTCACGCGGTTGCCGGAACGGGAGATCGTCTAGATGACAGGCTGGAGCCGAAGCTGCCACTGCGGCGACGTGCGCCCCGCGCACCTCGGCCAGGTCGTGACCTTGAACGGCTGGGTGGACCGCCGGCGCGACCTCGGCGGCTTGATCTTCGTCCACCTGCGGGACCGGGAGGGAATCGTGCAGGTGGTCTTCAACCCCGAGCGCTTCCCGGCGGCCCACGAGTGCGCCAAGGCCATGCGCTCGGAGTACGTGGTGGCCGTGCGCGGGCGAGGTCTGCCGCCGGCCCGAGGGGACGGCGAACCAGGACTTCGCCACCGGCGAGGTCGAGGTGCTGGCGCAGGAGGCGGTCATCCTGAACGAGGCCAAGACGCCGGTCTTCCCCATCGAGGACGAGACCGACGTGGCCGAGGAGATCCGGCTCGCCTACCGGTACCTGGATCTGCGGCGGGCGCCGCTCCAGCGGAACCTGCGGCTGCGCCACCGCTTCTACCAGGTGACGCGGCGCTATCTGGACGGGCACGGATTCCTGGAGGTGGAGACGCCCGTCCTCACCAAGAGCACGCCCGAGGGGGCCCGAGACTACCTGGTTCCCAGCCGCGTGAACCCCGGCACCTTCTTCGCGCTGCCCCAGTCGCCCCAGCTCTTCAAGCAGCTCCTGATGGTGGCCGGCTTCGACCGCTACTTCCAGATCGTGAAGTGCTTCCGCGACGAGGACCTGCGCGCCGACCGCCAGCCCGAGTTCACCCAGATCGACCTGGAGATGTCCTTCGTGGAGCGGGATGATGTCCTCGCCAGCATGGAGGGCCTGGTGGCGGAGCTCTTCCGCGAGCTGAAGGGGATCGCACTGCCGCAGCCCTTCCCGCGCCTCACCTACGACGAGGCCATCCGCCGCTTCGGCCTGGACGCGCCGGACCTCCGCTTCGGCCTGGAGCTCCAGGACGTGGGGGACCTCTTCGCGGGCACAGGCTTCCGGGCCTTCGCCCAGGCGCTGGAGAAGGGCGGCCGGGCCATGGCCTTGAACGCCAAGGGGTGCGGGGGGTACTCGCGAAGCCAGCTCGATCAGCTCGAGGAGTTCGCCAAGGGCTTCGGGGCCAAAGGCCTGGCGTGGTTCAAGGTCGGCCCCGACGGCGTCCAGTCGCCGATCGCCAAGTTCCTATCCGAGGACGTCATCCAGCGGTTCCGCGAGCGGATGGGGGGCGAGGCGGGCGATCTGCTCCTGCTCTGCGTGGACAGGCCCAAGGCGGCCGCGGACACCATGGGGAGGCTCCGCCTGCGCTTCGGCCACGAGCTGAAGCTGATCGATCCGTCCGCCCTGGCGATCACGTGGGTCACGGATTTCCCGCTCCTCGAGTGGGACGAGAAAGAACAGCGCTGGTCCGCCATGCACCACCCCTTCACCTCTCCCATGGACGAGGACCTGCCCTTCTTCGAGACCGACCCGGGGAAGATCCGGGCCAAGGCCTACGACCTCGTCCTGAACGGGGCCGAGGTGGGCGGGGGGAGCATCCGGATCCACCGGCGGGACGTCCAGAACAAGATGTTCCAGGCCTTGGGCATCGGCTCCGAGGAGGCCCGCGCCAAGTTCGGCTTCCTGCTGGACGCCCTGGAGTACGGGACGCCCCCCCACGGCGGGATCGCCTTCGGGCTGGACCGGCTCATCATGATCCTCAGCGGGGCGGAGTCCATCCGCGACGTCATCGCCTTCCCCAAGACGCAGCGCGCACAGGACCTCATGACGCAGGCCCCCTCGCCCGTGGACGCCGCCCAGCTCAAGGAGCTCCACATCAAGCTGGACCTGGCGTGACTCCCTCCGGATGTGACTCGCCCGCATCGCCTGGGCTTCGCGCCCAGCTTGACTTCCCAAGACGCCCATGTTAGTGCGCCAAGCGAAGCTTGGCGCTTCTTGCAGGGTGAGAGTCCCTGCCGGGTAAGGCCCAACCAGCCACCCGTACCGAGTGTTGCAGTTGGAGAGGAGGGTGAGGAACCCGAACAACCCGACTGAAGCGTACACAGGGAACCACATAGACCGCAGGGGAGACCGCACTCCCCGAAGCTTGAGACAGCCCCGTAAGGCGTGGATGCAGATGGCGATGGTGTTAACGTGCCAGAAGCCCATACAGAGGGACCGTGAGGGTGAGGTCCCCGAGGGTCTGCCGGGGTCCACGAAGAGCGCGGTATGTGTGGAGAGAAGCGTCGAGAACTTGGGAGGGCCGGGAGGTTCCTGGGGAAGCCCAGGTAGGTGGCTCCGCGAGGAGCACCGATAATCACTCGGGCGTCAGATCCACTGGGAGTACTCAGGGGACGGGAGAGCCGGCCACAAGGGGAAGCGGTGGACAGAGGTTCGCAGCCTGCACAGGAAACAGGCGCCGGGCACGCCGGACCGGAGACACGCCTGCCAACCTCCCTGCGGGGGATAGCGGACAAGGCGCGGCGAGAGCCGACGTACCGGTTCCGCAATCTGTACGGGATGCTCACCGAGGCGTTCCTGCACGAGAGCTGGCGCTGGGTGCGGAAGAATGCGGCCAGCGGGGTGGATCGGGTCAGCGCGCAGGAGTACGAGCGCGAGCTGGCGGCGAACATCCGGGGCCTGGTGGAGCGGCTGAAGCAGAAGCGGTACCGGGCGAAGTTGGTGCGGCGGCAGTGGATTCCGAAGGGGACCGGAGGGAAGCTCCGGCCGCTAGGAATTCCCGTAGTGGAAGACAAGTTGCTGCAACGGGCGGTGGCGCGCATCCTCACGGCGATCTTCGAGCAAGACTTCCTGCGGTGCAGCTACGGGTACCGGCCACACGTCGGCGCCCGGGAGGCCGTGGACAAGCTCACGGTGAAGCTGCAGTTCGGGAAGTATCACCACGTGGTAGAGGTCGATCTCGAGAACTATTTTGGGACGATCGACCACGCCTGGCTGGTGAAGATGCTGGAGCAGAGGGTGGATGACCGGCCGTTCGTGCGGCTGATCCGGAAGTGGCTGAAAGCGGGAGTGCTGGAGACGGACGGCGCGGTGGTCCACCCGACGACGGGGACTCCCCAGGGCGGGGTGGTTTCACCGGTCTTAGCCAACGTCTACCTGCACTACGTCCTGGATTTGTGGTTCCATCGGAAGGTTGCGAAGCGCTGTCGGGGCGAGGCGTGCCTGATCCGGTACGCGGACGATCTGGTCTGCGCGTTCGAGCGGGCGGACGAGGCGGATCGCTTCCTGGGCGAACTCGGAGAGCGCTTGGGCAAGTTCGGGCTCCGGATGTCCCCGGCCAAGACGCGGCGACTCCCGTTTCCGCGCACCGGCGAGGGCAAGGAGGCCTTCGACTTCCTGGGCTTCGAGTTTCGCTGGGGTCAGGATCACCAGGGCCGACCGCACCTGACGCGCCGGACCGCGCGCAAGAGCTTCAGAGCCTCCCTGCGGCGGTACACCGAGTGGTGTCGGACGAACCGGCACCGCCGGATGAGCGATCTCTTCCGAGAGTTGGACCAGAAGCTGGGCGGCTACTACCGGTATTTCGGGATCTATGGCAATAGCCCGAGCTTGTGGCAGTTCCACCGGCAGGCCATGCGGATTCTCTTCAAGTGGCTGAATCGGCGCAGTCAGCCGCGGAGCTACACCTGGCCCGGCTTTCGGGACCTGATTCGCCATTTCGGGGTGCCGTCACCTGTCGAGTTCCGCACTGCGCCGGCGTCTCAGTGAGCCTTGATGCGGAAGCGAGAACCTCTGAAGAGCCCGGTGCGGGAAATCCGCACGCCGGGATCTGTGCGGGGGCCGTTGGGTAACTGGCGGTCCTACCGCGATGGAAAACGGAGGGGAGGGAGTTTCCCATGACACACAGGGAGATGCTGGTTGAGTTGCTGGAGCGCATGCCTGAGGAGATCGTCCGAGAAGTCCAGCGGTATGCCGAGTATCTCTATGCAAGATCCCAATACGAGGAGTGGTCCAGAGCATCTTTGATGCACTTGGCAGCGCGCTATGCCAATGAGGAAGTCGAGTACACGACGGATGACCTCAAGCGATGAGACCGGGTGAGATTGTGTTACTACGAATGCCACAGTTGGATCTATCGCCAGGCAAGCTCCGGCCTGTGTTGGTGATGGCTGATCTTCCAGGTCCATTTGGGGATGTCTTGGTGTGTGGCATCTCATCCCAACTGCATCAGGAGCTTCCCCAATGGGATGAGCGACTGATGCCCATCGACACAGATTTTCGCCTTAGCGGCCTCAAGGTTGCCTCGGTTGTCCGATTGAACTGGCTGGCGGCAGTGAGCCCCAGCGCAAGCGCCGGTACGCTTGGCATTATTGCGCCGGAGCGTTTGACGCGCATGCGCCAACGCTTGGGCGCCTATCTGACCTCAGCGTAATATCGTCGGTTCGTGCATCCGCTCAGCCATCTGCCACCCTCCGACGGATCATGCATCCGTCAGCCACATTGCCTCCCAAGCTATGTCCGATTCCGCTGACAGCCCCGCCATGCTGTCCTCGGACTCCTCTCCTTTTGCTGGACAGAGTACCAAGGCTGTGATATGTGGCAAGCGATCCAATGATCTTCGGGGAGATTCACGCCTGGAAAGGGGATGCGTCACGGGCACGGGAACTCCTCCAAGAGGCATTCAATCACTTCCGCCACATCGGCCGCCTTGACCGCGCGAGGGACGCTTACGAGCGTCTGGTGGCGCTCGACCGTGGTCGAGGATCGCGAGCGATGGATGCGACAAAACAGGGAAGGGAGAGGCAAAGGGCGTAATACGTGTCAAGTTGGGCCAGGGAGGATACGATGCACGGCCTCCATCGCGCTAATTCCATCTGAGGCGCGATTGCGTAGAAGAGGCATGATACGAAATCTCCGTGACTATTGAGGTGTACGGAGATATCGGGGAGGCCATGATCGAGAAGGATTCGAAATACAGGAGGTTACGAGGTCCGCCCCGGAGGTCGAAAACCGATTTTCGACAAAGAGACCTACCCCGCCTTCGAATGCATTCCAACCGCCCGGAATTCCAATCGGTTTAAGGCTCCTCCTGTAGGGTCAATTTGGCACTTGTCGAAAACCGCCGCCGACCTGTAGCTTCTGTTGGCCGGCACGAACCATACCTGGCCGCATGGGTGGGGTAACAAAGCCATCCCTGTCGAATGCGACCCCCCGAAATCCCACGCGGGGGAACTTTCGAACCTGTGGAGGGACCGCATGAACCGACAACCGCATCTTTCACGCGCACGGATCCTGTTCTCCCAACAGATGCAGGCCGACGGCCGCGCGGAGCTTACTATCCGTAGCTACCATCGGGAGTTGGAACTTCTCACGCACAGCCTCGGGGACTTACCTGTGGATGACGTTACTCCCCATCATCTCAGTGGCTACCTGACCTCTACCAGGGTCCGCTCCCGCCGGGACGGGAGGCTAAAGCAGGTTGCGACGCAGAATCGAGTGAAATCCGTGTTGCGGAGTTTCTTCCAGTGGTGTGAGCGGATGGGCCTCGTCGAGAGGAGCCCGGCAAGGCATTTGCGCTTGGCCGCCACCGGTCTACCTACCACTCGGTGGATGACGCGAAAGGAGGCGGCGCGATTCCTCCGGACAATTCGGCGGTCGGCGCACCCTCTGGCCCGGCGAGATCATGCCCTCTTCGCCATTTTGATCTACACTGGCGTTCGCCTGTCGGAGGTCGTTGGCTTGTGCCGCGGTGACCTGGACCTCCGTCAGAGAATTCTGACCCTACTTCGAACCAAGGGCGGTCATCGAGAGAGCCGATGCATGCCGAACCGACTGGCCAAGGTCTTGGCGGAGTACCTTCGCCAGAATCCGCTCGAGGAGTCAGAGCCGCTGTTCGCCACGCAGTACGGCCGACGACTCTCGCCTCGGAGCGTCCAATATCGGTTTGCCCTCTGGCTCCAACGGGCGAGGATCGAGAAGCGGCTCACCGTCCATTCGCTCCGGCATGGTTTTGGGGCCCTGCTCTATCAGGCGACCAAGGACCTCGTGCTGGTCAGCCGCGCCCTCGGACACCGGGACATCAAGAGCACTCAGCGTTACGCTCACCTGGACGATCGCGCGCTGGTAAGGGCCATTGATCGGATGTGGTGATTGCCTCTGGAGATGTCAGGCGCGGGGGTGATACTTGTCGTAGATGGCCTTGAGGTGGGCGCGGCTCACGTGGGTGTAGATCTCGGTGGTGCCGATGTCGGCGTGGCCGAGCATGAGCCGGACCGGGCCGCGTCTCACGGAGCGGTGAGGCTTGACTGTGTGGCGCGCGCATGTTACGAAATGGATGGGCGAGGGGACGCGCGCTCTACCGACAAGGTCAAAGCTGTAGATCCTGCGACACAGCAACCTCGGGTCGCGAAGAACTCGGAAGGGCGTACGAAGGATGATGGAGGGGAAGAGTCAAGATGGACACGGGAATTGCTGAGAAGGTGATCGAGCAGTTAAGGACTCTGCCCTACGAACTGCAATGTCGTGTGCTGGAGTTCGCCCGTGCGCTGGTGCTATCCAGGCCGCACGGCGTGCCTGGGCAAGAGCTTCTTCGATTCGCGGGCACGATACCACCAAGTGATGCCCAGGTGATGCGCGAGGCAATTGAACAGGGTTGCGAACGGGTCGATTCAGATGAGTGGTAGATATTTGCTGGACACCAATGTCATCATTGCGCTTTTCGCGGATGAATCGAGCGTCAAGGACAGGCTGGCGAATGCTGAAGAGGTGTTCGTCCCAAGCGTCGTCATCGGAGAACTGTGTTTCGGCGCCTTGAAGTCGGACCGGGCGAAAGAGAACCTCTCGC
This sequence comes from uncultured Methylomirabilota bacterium, assembly GCA_963714585.1. Lineage (GTDB taxonomy): Bacteria > Methylomirabilota > Methylomirabilia > Methylomirabilales > 2-02-FULL-66-22 > 2-02-FULL-66-22. The sequence continues at coordinate 133,243 of CAVQPC010000027.1, read as the reverse complement.
GTGTCGATGAGTTTGCAGCCAACAACGTCGTGCTTGGGTGCGACATTGACACGGCCCGGTGTTACGGCGCGATTAAGAACGCGTTACGCCTCAAAGGGCACCCACTCCCCGAAAACGACGTATGGATAGCGGCGATCGCGCTTCAGCACGACTTGACGCTGGTCACGCGCGACATGCACTTCAAGGAGATCCAGGATCTCACGGCACTGGTCTGGTGAGGAGGTCAGACACTTGGTCAGCGGGACACATTAGGCCCGCGGGTGGTACTTGTCGTAGATGGCCTTGAGGTGGGCGCGGCTCACGTGGGTGTAGATCTCGGTGGTGCCGATGTCGGCATGGCCCAGCATGAGCTGGACCGAGCGGAGGTCCGCCCCGTTCTCCAGGAGGTGGGTCGCGAAGGAATGCCGGAGCGTATGGGGCGTCACCCGCTTCACGATCCCCGCGGCCCGGGCGGCGCGCTTGAAGATCTGCCAGAACATCTGCCGCGTGAGGCGGTGGCCGTGCCGGCCCAGGAAGAGGTGAGGGCTCGGTCGGCGGCGCTCCAACTCGGGGCGCCCGCGGTCGAGGTAGGCGCGCAGGCTTTGGGCGGCCGCCTCGCCCAGAGGCACGAGCCGCTCCTTGTCCCCCTTCCCCAGGACGTGGACGATCCCCACGGCGAAATCTACGTCCGAGAGGCGCAGACCTACCAATTCGGAGACGCGGAGCCCCGACGCGTACATCAGCTCCAACATGGCGCAGTCGCGTAGGCCCAGGGGGGTCGCCGGCTGGGCGATCGCCAGGAGGCGCTCGACCTCCTCGCTGCTCAGCACGCCCGGCAGGCGTCGCCAGGGGCGAGGGGATTCCAGGTGGGCCGTGGGGTCGGCTGCCGCCCGCCCTTCGCGCAAGAGGAAACGATGAAACTGGCGAATGGCAGAGAGGTGCCGTGCCACGGAGCGGGGGCTCAGCCCGGCCTCGCGAAGGGCCAGGAGGTAGCGCGGGATTTCGGCTCGGTCCACACTCACAGGCGCCTGGCCCCGGCCGCGCAGAACCGCGGTGTAGCGGAGCAGGTCGCGGCGGTAGGCCTCCAGGGTATTCTGGGCTAGGCCGCGTTCCACGACCAGGTGCTCGAGGAAGGCGTCCACTTCCGGCTGCGTCACGTGCCCTCGCGCGCGCAGGACGAGACGGTCGCGGAGCGCGGCAGTCGTCCGTGCGCCTCGATCAACTCCTGGTACAGTCGCAGGAGCGTCGCCGCGGATGCTCCGGGGGTGAACCGGGCAGCGATCGTCCGCCCCGCGGCCTCCATGGCCCGCCGCCGCTCGGGTGTGTTCCACAGCGCCACAACAGAGGCCGCAAAGAGCTGTGGGTCCTCGGGCGTCATGATCCCCCCGGCGCCGTCGGCGAGCAGCTCGGCGGCCGCCTCGGACGCCACCGCCATCACCGGGACGCCTGTCGCCAGCGCTTCCAGCACGACCAGGCCCTGCGTCTCGGAGGTGGAGGGGAAAAGGAAGAGGTCGGCGGCCCCGCAGTAATCGTTCACCTGCTCGTGCGGAACGACGCCCACGAAGCGCACGGCTCCCCCCAGACCCAGCTCGCCGGCCAGCCGCAGGAGGCGCGGCCGGTCGTCGCCATCGCCCACCAGGAGCAGGCACGCACCCGGTAGGACCCGCCGAACGTGCACGAACGCCTGCAGCAGGAAGGCCTGATTCTTCTCGCGGGCGAGGCGCCCCACACTGAGGCAGACGGGCCCTGTGGATCCGATCCCGAGCGTCCGCCGAAGGGCGGCGCGTCCTTCCGGCTCGGACGGCGGCGGCAGGAGCACGCCGGTCGGGACCACCTCGATGGGGGCGCGAACCCCGCGAGCCTTCAGGTCTGCCGCCACGGCCGCCGTGGGGGCGATGACGAGGTCGACTCGGTTTGCGAAGCGGAGCGCCCGTCGGACGGCGAGCGGGCCCACCAGCCGGGAGGGGCCGGGAACGTAATGGGCGTAGCGCTCGTAGTGGGTGTGCCAGGTAAAGATCAGCGGCCGACCGGCCCGCCGCGCCCAGCGAGCCGCCGCCGGGCCGATGAGATAGGGATGCTGGGCATGGAAGACGTCGAGGCGGAGGGCCACCACCGCCCGAGCCACTCCGGGCCAGCGGGGGAGGGGAAGGACGTAGGCGTGATGCGTGGGCGCGCGGAGGCCTGGGACGCGAAGGATGTCCGGCTCGACCCGGGGCAGGCCGGGGTAGCGGGGGGCCACCACGGTGACGGCGTGGCCCGCCTGACGGAAGGCCAAGGCGAACGTCTCCACCGAGGTCGCCAGGCCGTTGGCCAGCGGCCGGTAGTTATTGGTGAACAGGCCGATGCGCATGGCAGCGTTCAGCCCTTAACCCTCGGCTGAAGGCTGACCGCTGAAGGCTGGGGGCCTGCCATTTCATTTGCGGGTCACGGGGGTGTGGGCGATGGGGAAGCCCAGGGCCAGCTTTCCCTGCGTGTAGAGCTGGGCCGACGCCATGAGGAAGTAATGGTGCAGATTGATGGGGGTGAAGACCAGGCGCGTCCACTCCACAAACGTGCGGGTCCGCCGCCAGGAGCGCGGGGGCCGCTGGTAGATGATTGGCCGAAGCGTGTAGGGCACGATCACCATGCCTAAGAGCGTCGAGGAGGTGAGGACGATGGTCTGGAAGATCAGGTTGAAGGCGGCCATGGGGCTCACGCAGAGGCTTCGCCCCGCCAGCTTGAGCGCCAGGACGTCCGGGGACAGGAAGACGGGCACCGGCCACAGGTCCCGCACGCACGGACTGATCCAGGAGATAAGGATGAGCTGGGCCGGCAGGATCACCGTGAGTGGCGGCATGGCATTCGCCAACAGCGCCCGCAAGGCCAGGAATGTCTTGCTGCTGAACAGCGAGCGGCGGATCGCCGGGAACTGCCGCCGGTAGCGGATGACGAACTTCACATCCACCGCGCCCCGCGCCCAGCGCGCGATCTGCTCCCAGGAATCCTTGGTGTTGAGCGGGGCCTGCCCCCAGGTCGGGATCTTGAGCGGCGTGACCCGGTAGCCCTCCATGACGACCTTGTAGCGGAACTGCATGTCCTCGTTGTGCCGGTTGGGCTCGAAGTAGTTCACGGTTTCGAAGGCCTGCAGCTCCATGCTCGTCCCCGGGCCTAGGACCAAATAGTCGCCCTGCGTCTGCATCTTGCCCATCTGGTAAAGGACGAAGCCCGTGTTGTGGAGCCGGGGGAGCATGGGGACCTTCCAGTAGTTGGCCGTGTAGGTGGTGAGGGACTGGAGGACCACCCCGCGCAGCCCCCGTGCGGCGGCCCGCGCCTCCTCCTCGTGGTGGGTCCACTCCCGGAAGGCCAGGTCCTGGGGGTGCAGGATGGTGTCGGCGTCGATGACGAGGACCTTGACCCCTCCGGGCCCGGCCGGGAAGCTCCCCTCCTCGACCTGCCGGCGAAGCCAGCGGCCGGCCGTGCTGACGGAGGTGGCCTTGCATTTGACCGGCAGCCCCTCGGTGGGATAGATGAACGGCTCTACCTGGATGCGGGACTGGAAGACCGGCGTCAACTCGTCCAGCCGCTCCCGCGTCACGCGGTCCTCTGCCTCGACGATGGGGATCAGGGTGACCAGGGTGCCAGGGTAGCGCAGGCGCTCGATGGAGAGGAAGGTCTGGAAGAGCACATGCCGATTTCCCTCGTTCTTGAGCGGCATGAAAACGGCATAGTGGCTCAGGGGCGTTCCCAGGGAGCGCAGCCGGTCCAGCCAATCCGTCTCCATGTTCTGCAGGATGGCCTGCCGCGTCTTCTGCGCCCGGACCATGTTCACGATGAGGAAGCCGATCCAGAAGGAGATAAAGGCGAAGCGGAAGAGCTCGGCGGGGAAGGGATCCCGTCGAAGGTACCGGAGCAGTGGGTAGACCGAAAGCAGCAGGAGTGTCGTCAGGAAGGGGGCGACCTCCAGCAGGCGGTCCAGACCTTTCTCTGTGACAACCTCATGAACTTTTCGGGACAAGCGGCGGACGAAAAAAATGGCTCGCCCATGATCCTGCTCCTGCCCTGGGCGAGCCATGAAGGAGGCGTCCGGGGAACCCTCCCCGGGAAGGATCGCTCCCATGGCTCTACTCCGACATCTCGGCGGCCTAGGCCGCCGGCGTATCCAGCAAGATTGTGACTGGCCCGTCGTTGACCAGCTCCACCTGCATCACCGCTTGGAACCGGCCCGATCGCGCAATTATTCCATGCGAGGCAAGATTGTCAACGAAATTCTCGAAGAGGGGGCGCGCCCGGTCTGCGGGGGCGGCGGCATCGAAGCTGGGCCGGCGCCCCTTGCGTGCCTCCCCGTAGAGGGTGAACTGGGACACGACGAGCGCCTCTCCCCCCGTCTCCAGGAGGGAACGATTCATCTTGCCTGCCGCGTCGTCGAAGATCCGCAGGTGGGCCACCTTCTCTGCCATCCAGGACAACTCGGCCTCCCCGTCCTCCGGCCGGAAGGCTACCAACAGCAGCAGGCCAGGACCGATGGCGGCCACGGTCTCGCCCTCTACGTGGACTGCTGCGTGCTTGACGCGCTGGATGACGGCCCGCATCGTCTGGCTCCTCGGCTCCCGACCGCTCCCAGAAATTCCTTGGCCTCGCCCCGCCCGACGTGGGCCGCATCACGACAGGGGCCGGCGCGTCCGGCAATACCGGGACTGACGGACGGCAGACTTTCCGGAAGGCACGGGTGAGAGGTTGGCAGGACACTCCTTACGAGGGCGACTCCGAGACCTGGAGCGCCTGCCCCGGGCGAAGGTCGGCACTCTTGGGGAGGTTGTTCCAGCGCCGCAACTCCTCGGCCGTGACCCCGTGGAGGCGGGCGATGTCCCAGAGCGTGTCGCCGCGCCTCACCACGTAGCGGGTTGGGCGAGCGGTAGGCCGCGCTGCCGGCCGTGTCGCGGCGGTGCGAGGACGGGCGGGGCCGGTCAGGCTGGGATTCTGCGGTCGGGCAACCACGAGCGTCTGGCCCGGCCGGAGGGGTGCACTCTTGGAGAGACTATTCCAGCGCTGCAGCTCAGCAACGGACACGCGGTGGGAGCGGGCGATCTTCCCCAGCGTGTCCCCCTTTTGCACGGTATACGGTGCCGCGGCCGCGCGGTGTGTGGCCTCGGCCTTCGGTGGCGGAGGCTCATCCGCTGCCGCCACCCAGTCTCCCTGCGGGGGCGGGACGAGCAGCGTTCCGCCAGGCTTCAAGGCCTGCCGCTTGCGCAGGTGGTTCATCTCGAGGAGTGTCTGGGTGTCGGTCCCGTACCGCTTGGCAATGAGGGCGGGAGTCTCGCCCTTCCGGATCCGGTGGCGGATCCAGGTGATTCGCTGATCGGCAGGGGTGCGCGCCAGAACGTCCTGGAGATCCGCTTGTCTCCCCGACGGGATGTTGAGGCTGTAGTGCGAGACACTGGGCGGCGTGGCCCAGCGGATCAACTCCGGGTTCAGCTCCCGGAGGTGCTCGAGGGTCGTGCGGGCGGCCTTGGCGATCAACCGTAAGTCGGTCGCATGCTTGAGAATGACCTTCTCGGTCTGGACGAGCGCCTCCGCGGGAGGGCTGAAGCCGTACCGCTCCGGCTCCTTTGCGATGACGGTCATGGCCATGAAGGCGGGCACGAAGAGTTGCGTCTCCTTGGGCAGCCGCAGCTTCCAGAAGTCCCGCGTGCGCTGGCGCTCGATGGCCCGCTGCACGGTTCCCTCACCGGCGTTGTATGCCGCCAGCGCCAGGGGCCACGAGTCGAACATGCGGTAGAGCGTCTTCAGGTATTCGGCCGCGCCCCGCGTGGATTTCTCGGGATCCCGCCGCTCGTCCACCCACCAGGATGTCCGCATGCCATAGAGTCGCGCGGTGGAGGCGATGAACTGCCAGATGCCGGCGGCTTTCGCCCGGGAGGTGGCCCGCGGGTTGACCGCGCTCTCGATGAAGGCCAGGTTCAGCAGATCCTCGGGCAGGCCTTTCTCGCGAAAGATCTTTCGCATGATGGGCAGGTAGCGACTGGCCCGATCGAAGGCGCGGGTGATCACGCCCCACTTCTGTGTCTGGAAGTAGTTGATGAAGGTCTTGACCTGGTCGTTGAAGACGATAGGGAGGTCGTATTTTTGGGTATCCGGCTCGAGGGCGGGGGCCGCCGCTGCAGGCGGCTGCGTCACGGCCCGGAGGTCCTCCGGGCCGAGCAGGGCCGGAGCGTCCAGGGGCATGTCCTCGGCTTCGACCGAGGCTTCAGGCTCCGGCTCGGGGGTCCGCGACGACATGGCCAACGAGGTCAGCCACGGCGACGGCGGGAGAAGCGGCACCTGGGCTGCATCCAAGGACGCACTGGGGGCGCGTGCAGTGAGATTCAGATCGAGAAGCGTTTCCAGCGCAGCGTCGAACTCCCCGTCGGCATGATCTGCATCCCCGCTCCGCATGGCCTGGATGCCCCGCTCATAGTGAGAGCCGGCCCGTTGCATCGCGACGGTCAAGGGGGAGGGGGCAGCCGGCGCCGTCGCTGCAGGATTTGCCGAGGCGCCCACTGATGTTCCACGTGCGGCGAAGGGGAGCGACGAGCGAAGTTCGTTGGTGGAGAGGTCCTTGGTTGGGATGAGAGAGGATGCAGAGAAGGAACTGTACGTACAGCCAGCGACCAGGAAGAGAGCCAAGCCGGCCGGACCCAACATGGCCAGGGGTCCAGGATGTTGCCGAAGCCCCATCAAGTGCCTCCGTCGAAGCCAGCCAACCCGTCGTTGGCTGAACGGGGATTGATGAATTCTCTCGGGCGTCCTTGCGGGCCCCTGATCTAGCGGGCGCCAAAATCGTGCCCCTTATATCGAGCAGCAGAGGCTTTGTCAAGCGGTTCTCGCTATTACGTTCGATTCGCCGATCTTTCCGAACGATTCACCACATCGGGTGGGCCAGCGGGCCCCGTGGCGCCCCCCGGACATCCAGCGGGGGGTGTGAAGGTGCGCGGGCTGCGGCCGGATCGCAAGGCAGGGCGGCTGAGGCTATCAGAAGGCCCGGGGCAACCTGTGAATCACCGGGTAGACTCCCGCAGCCAGGCCAGGTAGGGCGCTGATCCGGTCGCAATGGGGAGGGCGATGATCTCGGGGACCGTGTACGGGTGCAGGGATTTCACCTTGCGCTGCAGGGCGGGAAGTCGCGCCCGCCGGGTCTTGATCACGAGCAGCGCCTCGGGTTCCCGGCGGACCTTCCCCTCCCACCGGTAGATTGACCGCATGCCCGGGACGACGTTCACGCAGGCAGCCAGCCGCTCCTCAACCAGCGTTCGGCCGATCTTCTCCCCGGCCGATCGGGTGGGGCAGGTGACCAGGACGACACAGAAACCAGCGATTCGAGGCAAACGTGGCATGGCGTCTCGGGCGCGAGGGAACTGGTGGACTCAACTAGGAGGCGGGCATCTCGCCGACCCGGACCTGGAGGGTCCGCTTCTCCTTGTCCCGCAGGATTTGGACCTCCAGGGTCTTGCCGATGTCCGCCTCGGCGATGACCCCCTGGAGCTGTCGGGGGTCTTTCATGGGCTTGCCGTCCACGCTGAGGATCAGGTCTCCGGTCTTCATGCCGGCGGCCTCAGCCGGACCCTTGGGCATGATCTGACTCACCAGGATGCCGTCATCGGGAGTCACTCCGAAGCTCTTGGCCAGCTCAGGTGTGAGCCGCTGGATGCCAACGCCCAGCCACCCCCGTGTCACCTTGCCCTTTTTCACGAGGTCTTCCATCACCCGCCGGGCCATGTTCACCGGGATGGCGAAGCCGATTCCTTGCCCCGAGGCCACGATCGCGGTATTGATACCAATGACCTCGCCCTTGATATTCAAAAGCGGGCCCCCGCTATTGCCGGGGTTGATGGAGGCGTCGGTCTGGATGAAGTTCTCGTAGGCGGCGATGCCGACCTCAGATCGACCGGTGGCACTGATCACCCCGACCGTGAGCGTGTGGTCCAGGCCGAACGGGTTGCCGATGGCGATGGCCCATTCCCCGACGTGCAGCATGTCCGAGTTGCCGAGCATCGCGACCGGGAGATCCTCCTTGGCGGGAACGCGGATGACGGCCAGGTCGGTCTTAGGATCGGTGCCGACCACCTTGCCTTTCAACTCCTGCTTATTGGCGAACCTCACCGTGATCTCGTCGGCGTCCTTGATCACATGGTTGTTGGTCAGGATCAGGCCGCTCTTGTCGATGATCAGTCCCGAGCCCAGGCTGGTCTGCTGGCGACGCTGCGGCGTCCCCTCGAAGAACCGATCAAAGAAATCCCGGAAGAAGGGATCGTTGCCGAATGGATGGAACAGCTCAGAGGGCGTGCGACCCTTGACAGAACTGACGGTGCTGATGTTCACCACGGAGGGGGTGACCTGTTCCGCGACCCGAACGAAGGGGCTGTCGGGATTGTCACCGCCCGGCCGTGGCGGGGGAGGAAGCGAGGTCGGCCGGACGATTCCGCTGAGGCCCCCGCCCCGGTCCGATGCTTTCCCAAGCTCGCCTCGGATGTATATTCCGAGGCTGAAAAACACCAGGGCGTACAGCAACAGGGTCAGCGCCTTGAACCATCGTGTATTTGCCATACTCGAACCCCTCTTATAAAGCCGACAAGGGGCATTAGAATCCAGATAGGCTCGGGTGTCAATTACGAACGTGCCCTCGGAGTCAGGATTTCGTACGAGGAGGTAACGGAAAACTCCGATCAGGGTCGATTCGGCTGATCCCGCGATGGTTCTTCACCATAATGGTTTGACGAATTAAACTGAAGATGGTAACTTGACAGATTCCGGCTCAGGTTTTATATTATCGCACGTATGATTTCTGAAGGCGGTCTCAGGAATACCAAAAAAAACCGTCTTGCTTGATCTTCAACTGCCGTTACTGAGGAGGAAAGGCCGTGGGGAAAGTTATCGGGATTGACCTTGGGACGACGAATTCCGTGGTCGCTGTGATGGAAGGTGGCGACCCTGTCGTCATCACCAACCAGGAGGGCAGCCGGCTCACCCCTTCCGTCGTGGCGTTCACGAAGGACGGGGAGCGCCCCGTAGGACAGGTGGCCCGGCGCCAGGCCATTACCAATCCGGAGAATACGATCTTCTCCATCAAGCGTTTCATGGGTCGCCGGTATGATGAGGTGACCAGCGAAATCAAGTTGGTGCCTTACAAGGTTGTTCAGGCCTCCAACGGAGATGCTCGGGTGGAGGCGCGCGGGAAGGAGTACTCGCCCCCCGAGATCTCGGCGATGATCCTCCAGAAGCTCAAGGAGGCCGCCGAGGCGTACCTGGGCGAGAAGGTAACCCAAGCCGTGATCACGGTCCCGGCCTACTTCAACGACAGCCAGCGCCAGGCCACCAAGGACGCGGGGAAGATCGCCGGCCTCGAGGTCTTGCGCATTGTGAATGAGCCGACGGCTGCCTCGCTGGCCTACGGCCTGGAGAAGAAGAAGGATGAGAAGATCGCCGTGTTCGACCTGGGCGGCGGGACCTTCGACATCTCCATCCTGGAGCTTGGAGAAGGGGTCTTCGAGGTCAAATCCACCAACGGGGACACGCACCTGGGGGGCGACGACTTCGACGAGCGAGTCATGCGTTGGCTCGTGGACGAGTTCAGGAGGGACCAGGGGATCGACCTGAGCAAGGACCGCATGGCCCTCCAGCGCCTGAAGGAGGCGGCGGAGAAGGCCAAGTGCGAGCTGTCCACCACCCTGGAGACGGAGATCAACCTCCCCTTCATCACGGCCGACGCCTCCGGCCCAAAGCACCTCAACATCAAGCTCACCCGGGCGAAGCTGGAGCAGTTGGTGGAGGACCTGGTGCAGCGGACCGTCGGTCCCTGCCGCCAGGCGCTGAAGGATGCCGGGCTGGAGGCCCGCCAGATCGACGAGGTGATCCTGGTGGGCGGGCAGATCCGGATGCCCCGCGTCCAGCAGGTGGTGAAGGAGTTCTTCGGACGGGAGCCCCACAAGGGGGTGAACCCGGACGAGGTCGTGGCCGTGGGCGCCGCCATCCAGGCTGGCGTGCTGGTGGGGGACGTGAAAGACGTGGTGCTCCTGGACGTCACGCCCCTGAGCCTGGGCATCGAGACGCTGGGCGGGGTCCTGACGCGGCTGATCGAGCGCAACACCACCATCCCCACGCGAAAGAGCGAGATCTTCACGACGGCGGCGGACAGTCAGACCAGCGTGGAGATCCACGTGCTGCAAGGCGAGCGGGAGATGGCCCGGGACAACCGGACCCTGGGCAAGTTCCACCTGGTCGGCATCCCATCGGCGCCCCGCGGGGTCCCGCAGATCGAGGTGACCTTCGACATCGACGCCAACGGGATCGTGAATGTCTCGGCCAAGGACCTCGCCACCGGCAAGGAGCAGACCATCACCATCACCGCCTCTTCCGGCCTGTCCAAGGATGACATCGACAAGATGGTGAAGGATGCCGACCGGCATGGAGAAGAGGACAAGAAGCGGCGGCAGGACATCGAGACCCGGAACCAGGCGGATAACCTGGTGTACAACACCGAGAAGATGCTCAACGAGAACCGGGAGAAGATTCCGGTGAGCGACATCAAGCCCATCGAGGACGCGCTGGCGCAGGCGAAGGACGCCCTGAAGAGCGAGGACATGGACCGGATCCGGCAGGCCGTGGACATGCTCACCAAGGCCTCCCATCGGCTGGCCGAGGTGATGTACAAGCAGGCCCGGGAGAAGTCGGGATCGGCCGGGGCGGCGGAGGACAAGGGCGCCCAGCCCAAGAGCGGCGGGGCCACCGAGGGCGACGTCGTGGATGCAGAGTTCGAGGACCTGGGCAAGGGCAAGAAGTAGCTGCACCCACCAGAAGGGGGAAGGCGCATGGCCGTCGTGAAATGGGATCCCTTGCGTGATCTGATCTCCATCCAGGATCGGATGAACCGACTCTTCGATCAGACCCTGTCCCGATCACGTACGGAGGAAGGCATCGCGGCATCCACGTGGACCCCGGCGGTCGACATCTACGAGACGCCGGAGATGATCGTCCTCAAGGCGGAGCTTCCGGGGGTCACCCGGGAGGACATCGACATCCAGATCCGCGACAACACCCTCACCCTGCGAGGGGAGCGGCGGTTCGCCAAGGACGTCCAGGAGGAGAATTACCTCCGGATCGAGCGGGTGTACGGGACCTTCCAGCGCAGTTTCACGCTCCCGACGACCATCCGGCAGGAAGGGATCAAGGCCGTATGCAAGGATGGAGTCCTGGAGCTGACGCTCCCCAAGGCCGAAGAGGCCAAGCCCAAGAAGATTGCCATCGAGGTCCGATAATCTCTTGGAGTTGAGGCACGCGTCGTGCGTGCCGGGCTGAAACTCCCGGAGCGGAAACCGAGGAGGACCACCTCGTGGGCGGACAACTGTGGCCGGGACCCGGCTGGGATCCCGTGGGGGATCTGGCCGTCATCAAGCAGGAGATGAACCGGCTTTTCGAGAGCTTCCTTGGGCCGGGAGCCGCGCAGGGCCGACCTGCGGAAGGGGCCTGGGCGCCACCCGTGGATGTCTGCGAGACGCGTGATGAGTTGCGAGTCCTGGTGGAGCTGCCCGGGATCTCCCTGTCGCAGGTCAAACTGGAGATTACCGAGGGGGTGCTTACGGTTCGGGGGGAGCGGCATCCCGAGCCTGCATTCCGGCAGGATCAGCTCCAGCGGATGGAGTGTCACTACGGCCTCTTTGTCCGTCGTCTGAGCCTTCCGTCCGTGGTCGATGCTGACCACGTTCGGGCCTCGTACCGGGACGGCGTCCTGGAAATTCGACTACCAAAGCGCCAGGAGGCGGATGTCCGGACCATCGCGATCGAGAAGGCATAACGGCCGGGCGGAGGATCCCCACAGGGAATAGCATGGCGAAGCGGGACTATTACGAAGTGCTGGGCATCTCCCGAGGGGCCTCGCCCCAGGAGGTCAAGCGCGCGTATCGGAAGTTGGCCCGCAAGTTCCATCCGGACGTCAACCCGGGCGACAAGACGGCGGAGGGCAGGTTCAAAGAGATCACCGGGGCGTACGAGGTCCTGACCGACCCCGAGAAGCGGCGCCGCTACGATCAGTTCGGTCACGAAGGCTTCGCGCCCGGCGCCGGACGAGGACCCGAACCCGGGACGGGGTTCGGCGGATTCGATTTCAACTTCGACGTCGGCTCGGGCGGGATGGGCGACCTGGGGGATCTGCTCTCGGACTTCCTTGGGCGGGCACGGTCGTCGCCAGCCCTCCGCGCCGGATCGGGGCGAGGACCTTCATTACAGCCTGGACATCGACTTCGAGGCTGCCATCCGCGGGCTCACCACCGAGATCAGCATCCAGAGGCACTCGCGCTGTTCGGCCTGCGGGGGTTCGGGCGCCCGGCCCGGGAGCCCGCTTGAGGTGTGTCCCGACTGCGGGGGGAGCGGGCGGCGCGGCCGAGCTTTCGGGCGCCAGGCCCAGGTGTGCCCCCGCTGCCGGGGGAACGGCAAGATCAGCCGGGATGCCTGTCCGGCCTGCGGCGGCAGGGGAACGACCTTCGGGACCGAGCGCATCGCCGTCAAGATCCCGCCGGGCGTGGACACCGGATCCCGCATCCGGGTGCAGGGGAAGGGGGAGGCCGGCGTGAACGGCGGGCCCCCCGGCGATCTCTACATCATCACCCGCGTGCGCCCCCATCCGGTCCTGGAGCGAAGGGGGGACAACCTCTACCTCGAGGCTCCGATCACGATCGCCGAGGCCGGCCTGGGCGCCCGGATTGACGTCCCGACCGTGGATGGGCGGACCACGATGCGGATCCCGCCCGAGACCAGCAGCGGACAGGTCTTCCGGCTGCGGGGCAAAGGTGTGCCCCACCTGAAGGGGGGCGGACAGGGCGATCAGTTCGTGACGGTCAAGATCGTCGCACCCAAGAACCTGGATACTCGGTCGCAGGAGCTGTTGCGGGAGTTCGCCCGGCTGAATCCGGACGACCCGCGGCGGGGCCAGTCGTAGCCCGCAACGAGTGAGCATGCCGAAGAGAGAGAAGCGACCGCTCTACATGATCAGCGTCGTGGCGGACATGTTCGAGATCCACCCCCAGACCCTCCGGGCCTACGAGCGCGAAGGACTCCTGCGCCCGGCCCGGACCGACGGGAATACTCGTCTCTACTCCGAGGAGGATATCGAGCGGATCGATCTCATCCTCCGGCTGACCAAGGAGCTCGGGGTGAACCTGGCGGGGGTGGAAGTGATCCTCAACATGCGGGAGCGCATGACGGAGATGCGCCAGCAGATGAACGAGATGTTCCAGCAGATGCTGCGGCGCATGGAGAGCGAGTTCAAGGACCTGGAGCAGGCGCAGGAGCACGCCGAGGGGCTGGTCCCGGTGGGCCGGAAGGGGATCACCCGACGCGTCCCGGTCGAGGAGGGATGACCGGCGGCCGGTCTCCCTTGACAGCCCAGGACGGCTCTTCTATCCTGCTTCCCAAGAGAGGGGAGAAGCCCGGAGGCGGCTTCGACCTTCAGAAGGAGACCCTCCGATGTCCAACACGCTAAAGACGACGGCCCTGCTGGCCGCCCTGACGGTCTTGCTGATCCTCATCGGCAGCCTGGTGGGAGGCGAGCAGGGCATGATCGCCGCCTTCATCTTTGCGGGCCTGATGAACTTCGTATCGTACTGGTGGTCCGACAAGATCGTCCTGTGGATGTACGGCGCGCGCGAGGTGACGGAGGCCGAGGCGCCCGAGCTGCACGCGATCGTGCGGAGGCTGGCGCAGAGTGCCGGCATCCCCATGCCGCGCGTCTACATCATCCCCACGGACACCCCGAACGCCTTTGCCACCGGGCGCAATCCGCAGCATGCGGCCGTGGCGGCGACGGAAGGGATCCTGCGCCTCTTGACGACCGATGAGCTGGAGGGGGTCATCGGGCACGAGCTGGGCCATGTCAGGAACCGGGACATCCTCACCTCCACGGTGGCGGCCACGCTGGCCGGTGCCATCATGATGCTGGCCCGCATGGCCCAGTGGGCGGCAATCTTCGGTGGGTTCGGCCGCAGCCGGGATGATGAGGAGGGTGCGGGTGGGATGATCGGGATGCTCCTCTTGGCGATCGTGGCGCCCCTCGCTGCGATGCTCATCCAACTTGCCATCTCTCGTGCCCGCGAGTACCAAGCCGACGCCACAGGGGCCAAGATCAGCCACAAGCCCTGGGCGTTGGCCGACGCCCTGGAGAAGCTGGAGCGGGCCTCCACGATGGTACCGATGAATGCCAATCCGGCCACCGCGCACCTGTTCATCGTCAATCCGCTGAGCGGCCAGAGCTTCATGAACCTGTTCTCCACGCATCCCCCCATCGAGGCCCGGGTGGCGCGCCTGCGGGCCATGCGGATCGCCTGAGGTGACCCCCGGCGGTGGGTCCGCGGAGCGCGAGCGACTGGCTCGCGCTTTTGTGTTTGGGCTGGCCCTGGTCGCAGGCGGCTGCGCCACCGTCACGCCGTCCCGCGAGGCCGCGATTCGACCGGGGGTGCAGCAGCAGCCGAATCTCCAAGTCGTTGGAGAGGCCATCGTCGCCTCCCTGGCCGGCGCCACCGCCACCGTTCGGTGGCTGAATGCCTCGGCGGTGGAGCGGTATTATGCGGACCGGCCGGGGCTGGTGTACCCTTGGACCCGCGAGGACTGGAAACAGTACTCGCCCACGGTCTTCCTGGTCCAGGTACGGAACCAGACGCGTGAGGAGGCCCAGTTCGATCCGGGCCTGGTCGCGCTCGTGACTCAGACGGGGCAACGCGAGCGCCCGATTCCCTACGAGGACATGTACGTGCGCCTGTCGGGGGAGGAGGGCTCCAGGCCGCGACTGCTCAGCCTCCAGGCGACCCTTCTCAGCCGCTTCGTTGTGCTGGCTCCCGGAGGCCAGCGTGAAGGACTCCTGGTGTTTCCTGCCCTCAATCCGGAAGCCAAGCACCTGCTTCTGGAGTTCAGTTCCTTTTACGTCGGGGGACGGAACAACCCTGGCCTCTTCGAGTTCCAAGTCCTGCGCCAAAAAAATTAATCATCCACAGATTACGCAGATTTCGCAGATTAGGCTCGAACCCTGAGGCCTGAGGATCTGCGTAATCTGCGAAATCTGCGGATACAAGAGGATTGGTCTTTACCTCTGCGGACTGGTGAGAGACTGTAGGCGGGCGAGGATCTCGTGGGCATCGCTGCCCGCGATGCGGATGAGCTTCTCGTGGGAGGTCTGGCCGCGGATCACGCTGAGGCGGGACTTGGGGAGGTCGAAGAGTTCGGCCAGGGAGGCGCAGCAGGCGGCGTTGGCCGCGCCCCCCACGGGTGGGGCGATGAGGCGCACAGTGACGCGATCTGCCGCACAGATCACCTGATTCCTGGAGGCCCGGGGCTGCACGTGGACCGCCACAAGGACATCGGGTCCGTGCTGGCGAATGAGGGGGTGACGGCTCGTCACGCGGAGGGCGTCGGCTTCTTGGGCTCGACGTCCAGAAGCTCCAGATGGGTCTTGAGGAGGCCGCGGAGCTTGGAGGCGAACAGCTCCCGCTGGCGCTGCAGCTCGGCGATCTCGGCCTGGACCTGAGCCAGCTTCCGGTGCGCCTGCTCCAGGAGGCGCTCGGCCTTCAACTCGGCCTCCTTCAGCATGAGGTCGGCCTCGCGCTTGGCGTGCGCTTTGATCTCCTCGGTCATCTTCTGCGCCGTGATCAGCGTGTTGCGGAGGGAGTCTTCCCGCTCTTGGTGGACCCGCAGCTCCGCCTCCAGTCGCTGGACCTGCGCGGCCCGGTCGCTGGTCTCGTGGAGCAGCCGGGTCATCTCCTCAGCGATCTGCTCCAGGAAGGTCTGCACCTCCTCCGGATCCAGCCCGCGGAATTTCCGGCCAAACTCTCGTTGTGTGATCTCCAGCGGCGACAACTCCATCAGCGTATGCTCCGTGCGAAATCCACGAGCGTCCCGATGACGAATGTCCTGGCGAAGTAAATCGCCAGGAGCGCCACCATGGGTGAGAAGTCAAGCCCCCAGCCCGTGGGCAGGTAGCGCCGGATGGGCGCCAGCACCGGCTCGGTCGCGCGGTTGAGAAACTGGACGATGGGATTCCAGGGGGCCGGGTTCACCCAGGAAATGAGTGCCTGGACGATGATGATCCAGAAATAGATCTGCAGGGCGATGTCGAGTATCGCGGCGATGGCGCTGATGAAATTGCTCACGACGAACATCAAACGGCCCCGAATGCAGACGGACGTCGGGTTGAGGTCCTCAGCGTTTCCCCAGCTCTCGCGAGCGGTGCGTGGCCGCCTCGACGGCGTTCATGAGGGCGGCCCGCAGCCCGGCCTGCTCCAGGGCGTGCAGACCGGCGATGGTGGTCCCGGCCGGCGAGGCAACCATGTCCTTGAGCTCCTCTGGGTGTTTCCCCGTCTCCTGGACCATCCGGGCGGCTCCGCGAACCGTCTGGGCGGAAAGCGCGAGAGCCACCTCCCGTGGGAGGCCCATTTTTACTCCGCCGTCCGCCAGCGCCTCGATGACGAGGAAGATGTAGGCGGGGCCACTTCCCGACAGGCCCGTCACGGCGTCCAGCAGGGCCTCGTCCAGGACGACCACCTTGCCCACGGCCTCGAAAAGGCGGGTGGTGATCTCCAGGTCCTCGGCGGTCGCGTGAATCCCCCGGGCCAGGGCACTCATCCCCTCCAGCACCAGCGCGGGCGTGTTGGGCATCACTCGGACGACCCGCACGGGACAGGAGAACCGGTCCGAGATGAAGGTGGTGGAAATCCCACCCGCGATGGAGATGACCAGCTTGTCCTCGGTGATGGCCTCCAGCAGGCCATCCAGGACGCCAGGCATGACCTGGGGCTTGACGGCCAGCAGGACGATCTCCGCCTGCTTCGCGGCCTCAGCGTTATTGGCGGCCGTCCGGACGTGGTAGGTCTGCCGCAGGAAGGCCAGACGATCTTCCCGCACATCGGAGACACAGACATCCTTGGACAGCACGAGGTTCGCGGCCAGCAGTCCGCGCAGCAAAGCCTCGCCCATGTTGCCGCCGCCCACGAATGCCAGCCGCGTACCGTTTTTCATGGATGGCCTCTGCTTGGGCTTTATAGCCCCCATGCCCCCGGAAGTCAAGGGCCTCCGCCCCGTGCGCCCTGGGCGTTGGCCGGGGGTCTCTTGCGGGATGGCCTGGCCCTGGGGTATACATCCGGCACAGGGAGAACGTGGTAACACCCAAAGGGAGGCCTTCATGAGTGATCGGCGACGGGTCCGGATACGGGTGCCGGCGTCCACGGCGAATTTGGGGCCGGGGTTCGACGCCTTGGGCATGGCCCTCGGCCTCTACAACGAGATCGAGCTGGAGTCCGGGGGTGCCGGCCTCACCCTGGAGATCGAGGGGGAAGGCGCCGAGAAGCTGCAGGTGCTGGGCGAGCGGAACCTCGTGGCCCGCGCCGTCCGCGGCACGCTGGAGAAGCTGGGCGCGGGCGGGGCCGGGATCCGGCTACGGATGGTCAACCGAATCCCGCTGAGTCGCGGCCTCGGCAGCAGTTCGGCCGCCGTCCTGGGGGGCGTGGCCGCGGCCGCCGCCCTGGCGGGGAGGTGCCTTGCGCCCGAGGCACTCTTGGACCTCGCCCTGCCCTATGAGGGGCACCCAGACAACATCACGCCCGCCCTCCTGGGAGGCCTCACGGTGGCCACGCTGGTGGAAGGCGGGATCCGCTGCGTGAAGCTGCCCGTCCCGCCCACCCTCCGAGCCGTCGCGGTGATTCCCGAATTTCATCTTGCCACGGCAAAGGCGCGACAGGCCCTTCCGGCCATCGTCCCGCGGGCGGACGCCGTGTTCAACGTGGGGCGCGTGGCGCTCTTCCTGGCCGCACTGCAAACGGGCCGCCTGGACTTGCTGCGGGAGGCGACGCAGGACCGACTCCACCAGCCGTACCGCGCCCCGCTCGTGCCGGGCATGGCTGCGGTGCTGGCGGAAGGGGAGGCGGCGGGAGCGCTGGCGTGCTTCCTGAGCGGCGCCGGGCCCACCCTCTTGGCGCTCGTGGAGGGCGACGGCGGCGAGGTAGGGGCGCGGATGGCCGCGCGCTGGAAGGAACGGGCGGACGTCAGGGCCCGCGCCATACTCCTACCGATTGATCACGACGGGATGCGTGTGGCGGAGGAGGTGTGAGGGCAGGTGGTCCGCAAGGCTATCGGAGTGACCGAGAGACTCACCGGGAGGTGGACGGTGAAGCTGGTGCCGATGCCCACCTGGCTCTCCACGTCGATGGTGCCCTTGTGGTCTTCGATGATGCGATGGGCGATGGCCATGCCCAGGCCCAACCCCTTCTCCTTGGTGGTGTAGAACGGATCGAAGATCCGGGAGAGTCGATCGGCGGGAATGCCCGGCCCCGTATCGGACACGCTGATCTGGATGGCGGAGTCCGGCGAGGCATCTCCTGCCAGGGAGGCGACCCCTGCCGGCGCAGAGACGAGGCAGGTCCGCACGGCCAGGTCGCCACCGTTGGCCATGGCCTGGATGGCGTTCGAGATGAGATTGCTGAGACACCGATGCAAGCGCTTCCGGTCGGCCAGGCAGAAGGGCAGCGTCGGATCGAGCTCGCGGAAGAT
Organism: uncultured Methylomirabilota bacterium; assembly: GCA_963714585.1. Lineage (GTDB taxonomy): Bacteria > Methylomirabilota > Methylomirabilia > Methylomirabilales > 2-02-FULL-66-22 > 2-02-FULL-66-22. The sequence goes on along the minus strand of CAVQPC010000027.1, from coordinate 114,730 downwards.
CTTGATCCCTTGCGTGGCGGCCTGCTCCTCGTAGAGCTCGAAGACTTGGGTCAGAATCTCGTTCAAATTGGCGGGCTCGAAATGCATGGTGCTCGGCCGGGCCAGCTCCATCATGTCCTCGATCACAGCCTGCACACGCTCGAGCTCCCGCGGGACCACGCGGTCGAACTTCTCGCGCACCTCGGGATCGTTGTGATGCGAGGACATGAGCTGGGAAAAGATCAGGATCGAAGTGAGGGGGTTCCGGATGTCGTGGGCGATGCCGGCCGCCATCGTCCCCAGGGCCGCGAGTCTGTCGGCGCGGCGCAGGCGGTCCTCCAGCTCGCGGACCCGGGCGAGTTGCTGGGTCATTTCATTGAAGGCGAAAGACAACTGGCCCAGCTCGTCTTGCGAGACGACCTCGATTTGCTGGCTGAAGTCCCCCCGTCCTACTGCCGCGACGCCCCGGGTCAACGCCTGAATCGGGCGGGTCATGCGCCTCGCCAGGAGTGTGGCGGCGGCGCTGCCCAGCACGAGTCCAATCACACCGAAACCCGCAATCTGCCAGCGGGACCGCGCGATCTCCTGATGCATGCGCTTCAGGGAGACGCCCAGCCGGATGGTTCCCCAGGGCTCGGGCGAGCCTTCGATCATCACCGGAAGCCTCACGTCGTACACCGTCTCGCGCTCGGTGCCGGGCAAAGACAGTTGATCGATCGTGGGGGCGCTCGTCTTGGTCTGGGTGGATCCGGTCAGGATACGCCGAATGGGATAGTCGCGGATGTACTGGGCGGCGATGCTGCCCTCCTTGTCCATCACCACGGCGTAAACCAGGTCTGGGTCTTTGCTGAACTTGAGGACGGACTGCTCGATGGAGACGTAGTTGTAGGTCAAGAGGTCGGAGGCGGTGGCGCTTTCCAGCGCCTGGGCCATGATCAAGGCTCGCTTCTCGACTTCCTGGACGATGGCGGTGCGCTGGCGGCGCTCCATGAGGAAGAGGAATCCGGCGATCAGGACCAGGATGAGCAGATTCACCATGAGCCCCAGCTTCACCTGAAAGCTCAGGTGCCTCGCCCACTCGAAGCAGGAAAGGATTGTCCGCCGACGCTCCGGTTTCGCGGTCATTTGGCTAGCCAAATCTTGCGCATGGGAATGTAGGGATCCCCAAGGGCACTAACCTCCACGCTTTGCACGTACGGCTGGAAGAGTCGTTCGTAGTTCAGGTAGCTGAGAGGAATGAGCGGTGCATCCTCCATGATCAGCCTCTCGGCCTCCCGGTATAGTTCCATCCGCTTTGAGGTAGACCTGCTCTGCCCGCGCCCGGTCCAGGAGGCGATCCACCGCGCGTTGCGGTAGCGGGTCATGTTGTTCGCGGCTCTGGGAGTGGAAGAGTCGATACAGGAAGTTTTCCGGCTCCGGCACGTCAGCCAGCCCAACTGTACCGGAATATGGGGAACTTTCCCTCGTAGACCTGGCTGTTGAAGCTGGGCCAGTTGGTATTGTATTGAAGCTCTATCTGGATGCCCATATTGGCCAAGTACCTTCTTGATCGCTTCGTGCTCTTGCTCGACATCTGGCGGCTTGACACTCGACCACAACTGAAAGACGGGAAGGCCCTTCCCTCCAGGGTAACCAGCTTTAGCCAAAAGGACTCTGGCTCGCTCCGGATCAAACGGATACGGGTGAAACTCTGGATCGTACCCGTACGTTCCAGGTGGGAGAAACCCACGGCCCGACTTATACCGGTTCTTCTGGATGTTTCGAACGAGTGCTTCCCGATCTATGGCAAGGACGATTGCCTGTCGGACCATTCGGTTGGCCAAGGGGCCTTGCGTGGTATTGAAGCCAAGGAATCTGACGCCCAGAATCGGGCGCCGATAGAACTGATAGCGCCGGCCGTCTTGAACCTTTTCCAGTTCGTTGGCCGGGATAAAGGTGTCTTCTAATCCCCCCTTCTCGAAGTTGGCGAACATTCGATCCATCGGGGTGCCGGGATAAACCCTGTACTCAAGTCGATCCAGGAATGGTCGGCCGCCGTAGTAGTCTTGGTTAGCCTCCAGAACGATTTCTTCGTCCTTTTTCCAATAGGCGAACTTGAAAGGGCCAGTTCCCACGGGGTGACTGCCGAAGGCAGCGTCCGAACTCTTCGACGACTTCCTTCGGGACGATCTTGGCGTAGCCGATGGCCAGGCTGGCGACGAAGGGAGCCGATGCCTCCGCCAGCTCGATCTGAACCGTGTACCGGTCCAGGGCGCGAAGCCCCTGAACCGTCTTGGCGCGCCCCTCAACAAACTCCTTCGCACCCTTGATCTTCAAAAAAATCTCGGCTGCTTTCGAATTCGTCTTTGGATCCAGGATCCTCGTGAATGAGTAGACTACATCGTCGGCCACCACCTCTCGGCCGTTGTGAAACTTGACACCCTTTCGGAGGTTGAAAGTCCAACTCAATCCATCGCGGGACCCCCTCCAGGATTGGGCAATAGCCGGAACAATACTCAGGCTCCCATCGTACTGGACTAGACCGTCGAAGATCTGTTGGGCTACCGTGATGGCCGTAGGTATCCGTGATGAGCGCGGGATCAAGGGTGGATGGGTTGTTGCCGAGAGGCCGCCTGTACACTCCTCCGTATTTGGGAGTTCCCAGTTGCCCTTTGTCTTGAGCCATGGCGCCGGGCGACAAAAGGCCTTGGAGGACGAAGAGGAGGGTTAGAAAGAGTTGAATCATCCGCGCGCCCTAGTCAGCCCACGATTCCAGGTTGGACACGATTCCGGCATACATCAGCTTGGGCGAGCATATAGCCCCAGTTTCGATGAATGTCAAGGGAGGCATTCGGCAAAATACATAAAAGCGAAGGAAGGCAGGACCTGTCGGATCCTGCCTCCCTTCGCTTTTATGTAGTCGCGATTCAGCGGATCGGTGGATTGCTCTATTCCCCGCCGCCACCTTCGGCCATCCCGACGCGGCTGAACACCTGGGTGGAGGAGTCGATTTCCATCGCGGGAATGATCGCCAGCAGGCCGAGCACCACCAGGACGAGGACGATGATCTTCTTCATGGCGTTCCTCCCTTCGAGAATTCAGTGTGTGTGAGTATGTTGATCTCTTCTTGCATCTCTATGATCGCCGTAAACTTCCTGCCCGTGAAATGAAGCAGGCATCGTGCCAGGGAGAGAGCGTAAGCCAAAGGAGCCGGAAAGCCTCGGATGGGAAAGACGTTTCCCGCCTTCGAAAGGGAATTGCCGGCGGCCATCCTGCACAATTTTTCGAGCAGGATAGCAAGTCCCGTTCGGGAAATCTTCGAAAAATTCACAGCCGATGTTTCAGAAACAGTTGGTTACGCTCGATCACAATTTTTTGTGCATATTGCACAAAAAATCATGCTAAGCCGGCTGGCGGGTTGTCATTCTTGGCGGGTCACAGAATCATGCCGTGAGGGCCTGCGCGCGTGCGTCGATCCCGAGGCGCTGAAGCTTCCACAAAAGGGTGTTCCGGTGCAGCCCCAGGACGCGGGCCGCCTCCGTCTGATTCCACTGCACCTTCTCCAGAATGTTCAGGATGTATTGCCGTTCGAAGTGATTCCGGGCTTCGCGGAGGCTCAGCCCCGCCTTCTGAATGTCCTCGATCATGTCGCGGCCCAGGATGGAGATGTCGAGTGGCAGCTCGCGAAGCGAGATCGTCTCGCTCTGCGCCAGGGCCACGGCGCGCTCGATGACGTTCTCCAGTTCGCGGACGTTGCCGGGCCAGTTGTACTGGTAGAGGGCGGCAGTGGCACCCGCCGAGAAGCCCTTGACCTTCCGGTTGAATTCCCGGTTGTATTTCGCGATGAAATGCTCCACCAGGAGGGGGATGTCGTCGCGCCGTTGCCGCAGCGGAGGCAGCGTGATGGGCACCACGTTCAGGCGGTAGTAGAGGTCCTCCCGGAAGGTCCCCTCGTCGACGGCCTTCTTCAGCTCCCGGTTGGTGGCGGCGATGATCCGGACGTCGATCTTGATGGTCCGGGTCCCGCCCACCCGCTCGACCTCCCGCTCCTGGAGGGCCCGCAGGATCTTCGCCTGGAGGTCGAGGCGCATGCTCCCCACCTCGTCCAGGAAGAGAGTCCCGCCCGTGGCCAGCTCGAACTTCCCCACCTTGGTGGCGATGGCCCCCGTGAAGGAGCCCTTCTCGTGGCCGAAGAGCTCCGACTCCAAGAGCTCGGAGGGGATGGCGGCGCAGTTGACGGCGACGAAGGGGCGTTGCGCGCGATTGCTCTGCTGGTGGATCGCCCGTGCCATGACCTCCTTCCCCGTTCCGCTCTCTCCGCTCAAGAGGATCGTGGCGTTGTTGTCGGCAATCCGCGAGATCAGCGTGTAGATCTCCTGCATCCGGGCGTTGCGGCCCACGAGGTTCTCGAAGCGGCGGTCGGAAGCGACCTCGCGGAGGTACAGGACCTCCTTCACCAGCTCCTGCTTCTCCAGCACCCGCTTAATGAGGGCGAGGATCTCGTGGATGTCGAAGGGCTTGGTGATGTAGTCGCAGGCGCCAAGCTTGATGGCCTCCACCGCGGTCTTCAGCGACTTGACTGCGGTGACCACCACGACATCGGTCTGCTCGTCCAGCTCTCTGATTCGCCGGAGGACCTCGATCCCGTCCATTCCTGGCATGCGGATGTCGAGGACAACGAGGTTGATCTCTCGCGTGGTGACGATGCGCAGCGCCTCGCCGCCATTGGTGGCAAAGTAAAGCTCGTAGTCCTTGGCAAGCACCGCGTCGAAGGTCTCGCGGATCCCGGCCTCGTCGTCCACCACCAGAATACTGGCTTTCACGGGATGCGATCCGGCGTTCCCCATGTCGCCCCCCAGCGGGCCTCTCGCCGCGCTCCAGCGTCCGCTCCCCCGGTCGGGCAGGATGGACAGTGGCATGTGTCACAGGCGCTAGTAGCGCAAACCATGCGCCCTTGTCAAGCGCAAAGCCGGGGACGGCACCTTGACAAGGCCGAACAAGTGTGCGACCGTTCGGCCGGCCTTCAGGATCACCCATGAACCCTCACGACCGGTACGGGAATCTCCAGGAGAAGATTCGCGGCCTCCCCGATGCCCCGGGGGTGTACCTGTACACCGACACCCAGGGCGAGCTGCTGTATGTGGGGAAGGCGGTCTCCCTCCGCAAACGGGTGCAGTCCTATTTCACGGAACGCGACTTCGGGTACGATGCCGCACGTCTGAGCAGCATGGTGAGCCAGGTCGCGGACGTGGAGTACCTGATCACCGCCAACGAGCTGGAGGCCCTGATCCTTGAGAGCAACCTCATCAAGGAGCGGCGGCCGCGCTACAACATCGTCCTGCGGGACGACAAGCATTACCCGCTCATCCGGCTGAACCCCAAGGATCCCTTCCCGGCCCTCCAAGTCGTCCGCCGGATCCGGAACGATGGGGCGCTTCACTTCGGCCCGTACGTGCCGGCCGGCACGATGTGGGACCTGCTGACCCTGATCCACCGGACCTTTCCGCTACGGACGTGCCGCAGCATTGCGGGGCGGACCCGCTGCCTGGAGTACCACCTGGGCCGCTGCTTGGCCCCCTGCGAGGGCCTCGTGCCCCGAGAGGAGTACGCGGAGATTGTGGAGAAAGTCCGCCTGGTCCTCGAAGGCAGAGATCGTGAGGTGATCGCGCTGCTGGAGGCGCAGATGCAGCAGGCGGCCGGCCGGATGCGGTATGAGCAGGCGGCTAAACTCCGCGACCAGCTCGCGACACTCCGGCAGGCCGCCGAGAGCCAGCGCGTCATCTCCGCCCGCGGTGAGGACCAGGATGTTTTCGGGCTGGCGCAGGACGGGCCCGACGTCCAGGTCCAGGTCCTCGTAGTGCGGGGCGGGAAGCTGATTGGCCGCGAGAGCTTCCCTTTCGACGGCGTCGCTGCCGGCAGCGAAGGGGAATTGCTGGGCTCCTTGCTGGCCCAGTACTACCTGGGCGCCCGGCACATCCCGCGACTGGTCCTGGTCTCCCACCTCCCACCGGAGGCCACGCTCCTCACGGCGATGCTGACCAGGCGGGCGGAGCGGCGGGTCGAGATCCGGGTGCCGGAGCGGGGTCCGAAGGCCCACCTCATGGAAATGGCGGTGAGCAACGCCCGGGCCATCCTCGCCCAGAGCCTCCGATCTGCGGCGTCACGGGAGCGGGCCACGGCGGAACTCCGGGAAGCACTGACCCTGCCGCGGCTCCCCCGGCGGATCGAGTGCACCGACATCTCCAATATCTCCGGTGTCCTGGCCGTGGGCTCGCTCGTCACCTTCGTGGATGCCCAGCCCTGCCGGGCCGCCTACAAACGGTTCCGGATCCAGACCGTCCAGGGGGCCGACGACTACGCAATGCAGGCCGAGGTGCTGCGTCGGCGGTTTGCCAAGAAGACAGTCTGGCCGCTCCCCGACCTCCTCGTGATCGACGGCGGGCGCGGCCAGCTCAATGTGGGCATCCTCACGGCCAAGGAAGCGGGGCTTGCGGATCTCCCTCTGGCCAGCCTTGCCAAGGAGGAAGAACTGGTGTTCCGGCCGGACCGGCCGCTCCCCATCCGCCTCCCGGACGGCTCCCGGGCCAAGCACCTGCTCCAGCAGGTCCGGGACGAGGCCCACCGGTTCGGCCTGGCCTACCACCGGAGCCTTCGCGGGAAGAGCGGGCTGCGCTCGCTCCTGGACCAGATCCCCAGGATCGGCGCCCGGCGGAAGCGGCTCCTCCTCCAGCGCTTCGGGAGCCTCACGCGCCTGCGGGCCGCGTCGGTGGAGGAGTTGCAGACCGTGGGCGGCCTCCCCGCGCCTGTGGCCGAGGCCACGCACCGCTTCCTGGCCGCCGTGGAGAAGTAAGGACAACGGACACGAGCCAATGGAAAACGGACAACGGACAATGAAAAACCGGCCATCGTCGATGACCGGTTGTCCGTTGTCCGTTTTTGATTGTCACTTGATGGCCACGGCCTTCACCTGCTTGAAATCGGTCCAGCCCTGGATCACCTTGACGACGCCGTCCTGCACCAAGGTGGTCATGCCTTCACTCAGGGCAATCTTCAGCAACTCCTCCGCCGTCGCCCGCTTCTGGGTCATCCGCTTGATGGTGTCGGAGCCGATCAGGAGTTCGTGGAGGCCGGTGCGTCCCTTGTACCCGGTGCTCTTGCAGACCTCGCAGCCTTTCCCCCGGTAGAGCATGAAGCTGTCATCGTACTTGTAGCCGAGCTTCTCGAAAGCCTCTTCCCCGTAGCTGTGAGCCAACTCGTCGAACTCCTCCCGGCTGGGATGGTACTTCTCCTTGCACTCCTTGCAGATGGTCTTGCAGAGACGCTGGGCCAGCACCCCGAGCATGGCATCGGCGAAGTTGAAGGGGTCCATACCCATTTCCAGCAGGCGCGTCACCGTCTCCACGGCGCTGTTGGTGTGGAGGGTGCTGAAGACCAGGTGGCCGGTGAGGGAGGCCTCGATCCCGGTCTCCGCCGTCTCCTTGTCGCGCATCTCGCCCACCATGATGACGTCCGGATCCGCCCGCAGAAAGGCCCGCATGGCAGCGGCGAAGGTGAGACCGATCTTGGGCTGCACCTGGACCTGGCGCAGGCCATATTGGGTGATCTCGACCGGATCCTCGGCCGTCCAGATCTTCCGCTCGGGCTTGTTGATGTACCCCAGGATGGCGTGGAGGGTGGTGGTCTTGCCGGCGCCCGTGGGCCCCACACACAGGATGATCCCATACGGCTTCGCGGCGATGGCCTTCAACTCGCGGAGGTTCCGTTCGGACATGTTCAGCTTGTCGAGCGGCAGCGGCTCGCTGGCCGACAGGATGCGCATGACCACGTCCTCGTTGTAGCCCGCGGTAGGGATGGTGGCCACGCGTAGCTTCGATCTCCTTGTTCCCTGTCAGGAACTTGATCTTCCCGTCTTGGGGCTTCCGGCGCTCGGCGATGTCCAGACGGGACATGATCTTGTAGCGCGAAACCAGGGCGCGCCGATAGGCTGCCGGAACCTTGTTGTACTCGAAACAACTCCCATCCACGCGGAACCGGATCACGGTCTCCTGCTTCTCCCCGTAGGGCTCGATGTGGATGTCGGAGACGCCAGCCTTGCAGGCGTCCATGATGATTTGGTTGGCGAGCCTGACGATGGCGCTGTCGTTCTCGTCCACCATTGCGGCGGTGGACTCCTCCTGCTTCTCCGACTCCGCCTCGCTCACCAGCTCGCCCATGATCTCGGCAATGGAGCCCTTCGCGCTTTCAGAGTCCGCCTCGCCGGTGGCGGCGTACACGAACTGCAGGATGTCCTTGCGGAGGCCCACGGCGAACTGGATGTTGCGCCCCGGGAAGATCCGCTTGATGTCCTGGACGCGGTCCAAGCTGTTGGGATCGTCGATCAGGATCTGCACGCCGTCCTTGTCCCGCCGCAGAGGGATCCAGAAGTTCTTCTTCAGATAGTCCATGTTGACGTTCCTGAGCAGTTCCGGGTCGACAACCGTGCGCCCGTCGTATTCAATGAAGGGGCATTGGTAGAACTGGCTCAGGGACTGCCCGACGTCCTTGGGGGAGATCTTGTATTTCTCCGTCAGGTGGGTCTCGACGTCCGTCTGCTTCTGCCGGGCCCCACTGATGGCCTGGCTCAGCTCGTCTTGGGTGATGAGGCCGCGGGAGATCAGGTAGTCGAACTTGGTGGGGGTCTTCCGAGAGAGCTTGAGCTGGTTGAAGAAAGCGATCCCCAACGTGCGCGCGATCTCCGAAACGGACTCCTCGTCCTTCTTGGTGAAGCGCCCCCCGCTCTTCTTGTTGACGAGCTGGAGGACGCCCATGAGGTACTTGTTGTCGGCCACGATAGGGTAGGTGAGGATCTGCTTGGTGTGGAAGCCGCTCCGCTTATCCCAGGAGCTGTCGAAGAAGAGGGCCGGGCTGATGCTGTTCAACTCGGCCCGATCGTAGGCGTCGCCGATGTTGATCGGCCGGCGGTACTTGGCGACGAAGCCAGCGATGCTCTGCTCGCTGATGGGGACCCGGATCTCTTTGATCCGGTCGATGTCCAGGAACTTGGAATAGATCTCTTTCCGCTCGGCGTCGACCACGTACAGCGTGAGCTGCTCCGCGTCGAAGATATCCAGGATCTCCTCTTTCAGGTGCACCAGGATGTGGTCGAGGTCTTTGGCCGAGTGGATGCGGTTGATGATCTGTTTGACCTTCTCCGCATAGGCGACCTTCTGCTGGAGTTCCTGGAGAGTTTCGGGTCGACTCACCGTCTGCATCGTGACGCCTCCGCGAGGCTCTCGTGGAGCGGGACGGGCTCACCCTGCTGGTTCCTGCTGTGCGCCCCCTTCCCCCCAGCAGCCAGACGAGCCGCGGTGCCGCGCAATCGGTGCAGACCAGGGCGGAACGGTCGACAGGCCCAACGAGCCCTGGTTGGTGCAGTAAGATTATTCCGGATCATAATGCATGGCAAGATGAAAGATGCGAACTCCCCTGAATCCTCTAGTCGAGCGCACGAGCCACCCGCACCCGCCTGCTCCCATCCCCGCCCAGAGAGGTTGTCGCCCCTCGGGTTCTGGCTCTTCCGCTCCCGTGGTCCCACGCGCCCCTGCCCCCCAGCAGGTCGTTCCCGGTTCTCCTTGCCCTCCATGCAGGGCCGCAGTATGCTGTCCCGGTTGTCTGCCGGGGTGAGGCGGCCCAGCCAGATGCCCTCCCGTCCGGCTCGTCCCTTTGAGCTTCGGCCATCCGTCTGGGAGGAGGCGCCGACTGCCAAGGAGGTCGTCGTGATCCGCCCGCACACCTACACGGTCGCTCCTCGGGTTCCTGACCGGCTCAAAGAGCTGCAGCGGATTGCCATGAACTTCTGGTGGACCTGGGACGGCGAGGCGATCGACCTATTCCGCCGGCTGGAGCCGAAGGCCTTCCTCTGGGAGCGATGCTACGGGAATCCCATCCGCATGCTGGGCCTGGTCTCCCAGGACCGCTTGAGTGAACTCACCGCCGACGAGGGCTTCCTGGCGCACCTGGACCGGGTAAGCGCCATGCTCTCGATGTACCTCGAGCGGCCCACCTGGTTTGGGCAGACTCGTCCCCAGGATGGCCTCCGCGTGGCCTACTTCTGCGCCGAATTCGGGATTGTGGAAGGGGTGCGCCTCTACTCGGGCGGCCTGGGGATCCTGGCGGGGGATCATTTGAAGTCGGCAAGCGACCTGGGGATCCCCTTGGTGGCGGTGGGGCTCCTCTACCGGCGGGGATACTTCCGACAGTACCTGAACGCCGACGGCTGGCAGCAGGAGCAGTACCCGGAGGCCGACTACTACAAGCTGCCCCTGACGCCGGAGCGTCGGTCCGACGGCAGCCCGCTCACGATCGAGGTGGAGTATCCCGGCCGGAAAGTCCAGGCGCAGGTCTGGCGCGCGCAGGTCGGCCGGGTGCCCCTCTACCTTCTAGACGCGGACCTCGAGGCGAACGGCGCAGAGGATCGCGCGGTCACCGGCTCCCTCTACGGAGGGGATCGGGACCTGCGCATCCGCCAGGAGATCCTGCTGGGGATCGGGGGCATCCGGGCCCTGGCCGCGCTAGGAATCGAGCCCACCGTCTGCCACATCAACGAGGGCCACGCGGCCTTCCTCGGCCTCGAACGCATCCGGCAAGCCATGACGCAGCACGGCGGTGAGCTTCACCGTGGCGCGAGAGCTGATCGCCGCCACCAGCATCTTCACCACCCACACACCCGTCCCGGCCGGGATCGACGTGTTCACCCCCGATCTGGTGGGTCGCTACTTCGGGGGGTATGCCGCCTCCCTCGGGCTGGACCGCGAGGCCTTCCTGGCACTGGGCCGCCAGAATCCCGGGGATCCCAATGAGCCCTTCTCGATGGCGGTCCTGGCCATCCGGCTCTCCGGGGCTACCAACGGGGTGAGCAAGCTGCACGGACGCGTGTCCCGGAAAATGTGGGCCGGCCTGTGGCCTGGGGTTCCGATCGAGGACCTCCCCATCACGTCCGTGACCAACGGCGTCCACGTGCAGGGATGGGTGTCGCACGACATGGCCGGCCTCTTCGATGCCTACCTGGGGCCGCGCTGGATCTCGCATCCCGCCGACCACACGGTGTGGGAGCGGGTGGAGCAGATCCCGGATGCGGAGCTGTGGCGCACGCACGAGCGCCGCCGGGAGCGGCTCGTGGCCTTCGCCCGGCGGCGGCTCCGGACACAACTCGAACAGCGGGGCGCTCCGCCGGCGGAGCGGGAGCAGGCCGAGGAGGTCCTCGACCCGAAAGCGCTCACCATCGGCTTCGCCCGCCGCTTCGCCACCTACAAGCGGGCCACGCTGCTCTTCCGCGACCTCGGAGCGCCTCATCCCGCATCTCGGACGCTCCGACCGGCCGGTGCAGATCATCTTACGCCGGCAAGGCGCATCCCGCCGACCAGGAAGGCAAGGACTTCATCCGTCAGATGATCCACTTCGCCCGCCAGCCCGAGTTCCGCCAGCGCATCGTCTTCCTGGAAGACTACGACATCAAGGTGGGCCGCTACCTGTACCAGGGGGTGGACGTGTGGCTGAATACGCCGCGTCGGCCCGCTGGAGGCCAGCGGGACGAGCGGCATGAAGGCGGCCGTCAACGGGGCCATCAACCTGAGCATCCTGGACGGCTGGTGGGACGAAGGCTACGACGGGACCAACGGCTGGGCCATCGGGCGTGGCGAAGAGTATGAGGACGCGGGCTACCAGGACCAGGTGGAGAGCCAGGCCCTCTACCAGATCCTGGAGACCGAGGTGGTGCCGATGTTCTACACGCGCGGCCGGGACGGGCTGCCGCGGGACTGGATCCGCCGCATGAAGCGCGCCATGCGGACGGTCTGCCCCATCTTCAGCGCCTCGCGGATGGTGCGGGAGTACGCCGAGCGCATGTACCTTCCGGCGGCGGAGCGGTGGGCGACCTTGGGCGGGGACGGTTGGCCCGGGCGCGGGCCTTGGCGGCCTGGAAGGATCGGGTGCGGGTGGGGTGGGGATCGGTGGCGGTCCAGGCGGTGGACGCGGACACCGTGGCGCCCCTGGAGGTGGGGACCAGTCGTCTCGTGCGGGCCGAAATTGCCTTGGGGCCGCTCACGCCCGATGACGTGTCGGTCGCCCTGTACGACGGCCCGCTCACGGGAGAGGGGGAGATCGACTCCCCTACCGTCTCGGAGATGAAGGTGGAGGGGGCGCCCCGATCACGGGTGTACCTCTACTCGGGGAGCATCGTCGGGCAGACGACTGGCCGGCATGGCTTCCGGGTCCGCGTTCTCCCAGCCCATCCGGACCTGGCGGAACCACTGGGGATGAACTGCATCGCGTGGGGGTAGACCGAAGATCCGAGAGCTTGGAGCCGGAAAACGAGTTGCGGCGGCAGGGGAGAGGAGGGCCGGAACCCGTAGAGGCGACCGGCCGGTTGAACCGGGGACGGGAAGAAGAACATTTCTGGCCCCGCGAAGAGCGAAAAGTGGTAGACCGGGGGCGGACGCTGTGATATGTAAATACCTCCGGCCCCGGCGCACCAGGCGGGGGCAGGGAAGGGCGCTTAGCTCAGATGGTTAGAGCGCCGTCTTCACACGGCGGAGGTCGCTGGTTCGATCCCAGCAGCGCCCACCATGTGTTTGGAAGATGCGTGACCGGCCGCGGGACGAGGGGACCGATCGCCCCCTGGGCTAGGTCAAGGGTGACTCCATCCGGGCAGGCAACGCTCCGCTCCCTCTTCCATGCCCGCTGACGTCCTGCCGCGTGTTGCTCGTACGGTGATTCTTGTATCTGGCTTCCTCGTCGCCTTCCGCGTGCGTCCATTCTTTGGGGCGCAACACTGCTGCCGAGAGGCGATCGGCGCCATCGCATGGAATCTTCTCCCATAGCCATGACGGCCACGGCTGCACTCCGGGCGCTCCGAGCCGGCCAGCTCAGTGCCGAGGCGTACGTCCGTTCTCACCTGGACCGGATCGAGAGACGCGAGCCCCTGGTCAAGGCGTGGGCCTTTCTGGATCCGGAGTATGCCCTGGCGCAGGCCCGGCACCTGGATCGCGAGCGGGATGAGGGAAAGCTTCTCGGGCCGCTGCACGGCGTGCCCGTGGGCGTGAAGGACATTTTCGATACCGGCGACATGCCCACGGAGAACGGCACGGTCCTCCATGCCGGCCGGCATCCGGGCGAGGATGCCTTGGCGGTGGCCCTCTTGCGTGCGGCGGGGGCGGTCATCCTGGGGAAAACGGTGACGACGGAGTTGGCGGTGTACTCCCCCGGAAAGACCACGAACCCGCACGATCCGCGCCGCACCCCCGGAGGTTCCTCCAGCGGCTCCGCGGCGGCCGTCGCCGCCCACATGGTGCCGCTGGCCCTCGGCTCGCAGACCAATGGCTCGGTCATCCGTCCCGCCTCCTACTGCGGCGTGCACGGATACAAGCCGACCTACGGGCTCATCTCGCGCACTGGCGTGCTCGCCCAATCAGGGCACCTGGATCACGTGGGGGTCTTCGGGCGGAGCCTGGAGGATGTGACGGTTCTGGCAGAAGTGCTGATGGTCTTCGACCCGCGGGATTCGGCCATGCGCCCGCAGGCCCGCCCCAGTCTGATCGAGGTGCTGTCCCAGACCCCCGCCGTCGTCCCTCGACTGGCGCTGGTGAAGTCGCCGTTCTGGGGGCAGGCCACGCAGGATGCGCAGGCCGCCTTCGTCGGGCTCGCCGAGCGCCTGGGCAGCCACGCGGAAGCCGTCGAGCTGCCGGACGCTTTCGCGGCGGCCGCTGACATCCATCGCACGATCCTGGAGGCGGACCTGGCCGGAAGCTTTGCGGAGGAATACCGGCGCGGTGCCAGCCGGCTGAGCCCGATGTTGCGGTCCATGATCGAGCGCGGGCACACAACCCTTGCCGTAGATTACAATCGGGCGGTCACGAGCATCCCGCGACTGCGCGGGGAGCTGGAGCGGATCTTTGCGCGCTATGAAGCCATCCTCACCCCTGCCACGACGGGGGAGGCACCCCTCGGGTTGGGGAGCACCGGGAGCCCGATCTTCTGCACCATCTGGACCTTGTGCGGGGCACCGGCGGTGACCCTCCCGCTCCTGCGCGGGGCGGCGGGACTTCCCATCGGCGTCCAACTGGTCGGACGGGCAGGGGAGGATGCGCGCCTTTTTCGAACGGCTCGTTGGCTAGAGGGCTTTGTCCCACCCGATGAAGAGTAGTCTTGAACCGAGTATTCCCTCGCCCCCAAGGCGCCACGGAGCAGAGGGAAATGCGCGGGAGCCGGCAGTTCCGTCCCGCGAACGCCTACCAAAGAACGACGGGCCACTCTATGGAGGAGAGAACGGAATGCAGGGGATCTGGATGGCGAGCAGTCTCAGGCGGGTGCGCTTCTGCGGGCAGCATGGGAAGCAATGGGCAGGCCTCCTTGCCCTCGTCCTCAGCGTCACATTCCTTGTCCAGAGCCCTCTGGCCGCGGCTCAGCGGCGGCCGCGGGTCGCGGAGGCGCCAGCGTTCGCCGCGCCCGCCTGGATCGTGGTGAATCCGGCCAGCGGCGAGGTGCTGAGCAGCCAGGAGCCGGACCGCCCGGGAGCGCCCGCCTCCATGACCAAGATGATGCTCGCCCTGCTCGTCATGGAAGCCGTCAAGGACGGACAACTGAAGCTGACGGATCCCGTCCAGACGTCCGCCATGGCGAGCGAGATGGGGGGCTCGCAGGTTTACCTCAAGCAGGGCGAGGTTTTTCCGGTGGAGGACATGATGGCGGCGCTGCTCATCGGTTCGGCAAACGATGCAGCGGTGGCGCTGGCCGAGCGGCTCGCCGGCGACGTGCAGGGAGCCGTGGCCCGCATGAACGACCGGGCCGCCGGGCTGCACCTCACGCACACTCACTTCGCCTCCGTCCACGGCCTCCCGCCGGCTGCCGGGCAGGAGGGGGACGTCACGACTCCGAGGGACATGGCGCGCCTCTGTCAGGAGCTGTTGAAGTATCCTGACATCCTCCGCTGGACCGGCACTTTGGAGGCGCCCTTCCGTCAGGGATCCTTCATCCTGCGGAACAGCAACCACCTGATCGGCCGGTTCTCCGGGGCCGACGGGCTGAAGACGGGTCACTTCCATGCCGCCGGATACAACGTGGCCGCGACGGCCAAGCGGGGAAACCTGCGCCTCATCGCGGTGGTGATGGGGGCCCCGACGAATGCCGCGCGCTTCACCGAGGCGACGCGCCTCTTGAGCGAGGGGTTCGCGCGGTACGCGGACGTGACCGTGGCCAAAGCAGGGGCTCCCCTGGGGCCGGACATCCGGCTGCCGCGGGCGAAGGCTCCCTTCCGGGCCGTCGTGACCGCGGACCTGAAGGTGTCGGTGAAACGCGAAGACCGTGACGCCATCCAGACGAGCATGGAGCTCCAGCCCGGGCTGCGGGCCCCGCTGGCCAAGGGGCAGCCGGTGGGGACCCTGATCGCGCGCGTCAAGGACCGCGAGGTGGGTCGCGCGGCGGCGGTGGCCCCCCACGACATCAGCCGATCGTTCTTCTGGTGGCTGACCCCGTGGCGATAGGCGACCTGGAAAACCCTGGCTTGTCTGAGGGGATGGGTGTCGCTATAATGACCAAGAGTTTATCGCCATGCGAGGCTACACTCGAGGCATTGATACCGAGGACGCGTTGACCTCTCTTCTGTATCGCCTGTACGAGCGGCGGCTCCTGGCCCGGCTGCGAGGCGGACCCCTGCCTCGCCATATCGGCCTCATCCTGGACGGGAACCGTCGATTCGCGCGCCAGCTCGGTCTGGTCGACGTCATCCAGGGGCACGAACGGGGGGCGGCCAAGCTGGAGGCCGCCCTGGGCTGGTTCGAGGAGCTGGGGATCCGGATGGTGACCATCTGGATCCTCTCCACGGAGAACCTGAATCGCCCGCCGGACGAGGTGGAGAGTCTTCTCTCGCTCATCGAACGGCGCATGCGCCAGTCGGCGGTGGATCCCAAGATCCACCGGCGACAGGTTCGCATTCGCGCCATCGGCAATCTGGAACTGCTGCCCGACTCGCTTCGCGAGGCGATACATATCGCCGAAACGGCGACGGCCGCTTACGAGAACTTCTTTCTGAACGTGGCAGTGGGCTATGGCGGCCGCCAGGAATTGGTGGACGCCATCAAGGGGATTCTGGGAGATTGGGGGCGCCAGGGCCTCACACCTCAGCAGATCGCCGACAGGCTGACCGCGGACGTCATCGGGAAGTACCTCTACACCTACGACCTGCCCGACCCGGACCTGATCATTCGGACCAGTGGCGAGGTGCGCCTGAGCGGCTTCCTGCTCTGGCAGAGCGCGTACAGCGAGTTCTACTTCTGCGACGCCTACTGGCCGGCCTTCCGCAAGATCGACCTCCTCCGCGCCGTCCGGAGCTATCAGGACCGCCAGCGCCGTTTCGGGGCGTAGGCGCCTCGCGTGCGGCCCGCGTACCCGGTGGCCCCAACCGGTGGGTGCGGGATTGTCTTCCCGGGAAACCAGAACGTCTCCGACTTCGCCCGGCTGGAGGGAATTGCCGGGCGCCTGCCGCGCCGAGTGTGGTATGCTCCAGCTCGCAGCACCGGCTGCGCCGGATCGGGTCGGGGAGACGCAGACTTCGTGGTACCACGGAGGGAGACGGTGCAGAGACAGATGCGGAAAGGTGGCCGGGCCGCGGGGCGCGCCCTCCCTCTTCTCGGGACGCTGGTTGCGCTTCTGGGCGGTTGCATGCACACTCCCGTGCCGATCCCGCCGCAACCGATCGAGGCCTATGCGTTCGGGCAGGGGCAGGCTGGCGTCCGCGTCGCCGTGGATCCCTACTTCATCATCGATCGCTTGAACCTGGCCTTCACCGGGGGCGAGGACTTCCCCAAGAATGGGCTGTTGCCGGTACGGGTGATCATCGAGAACGGGAGTGGCGGAGAGGTCCAGGTGAGTCCGCGAAATTTCCGCCTCGTGCGACGCGATGGCAGCAGCGACATCGCTCTGTCGGTTCAGGATGCGCTTGCCGCGGTAAAGGTTTCCATGGGCTGGTGGGTCCTGGGAGCGCCAGTGGGCGCGGGCGCGGTCCCCGCGCTGCAGAACGAAAACCGACAGAAGTCGCTCGAGGTTCGGGCCTTGCAGGAGACCAAGATTCCCGCGGGGGGATCGGCGAGCGGGTTCGTGTATTTCTACCTTCCGGAGTCCGAGAAAACTCTGGCGGGGGACCAGGTCGTTTTCGCCCTGACCGGGGCCGAGGACAAAGAACTGACCTTCGAGATCCCCATCGATGGCCGCCGAGAATTCCTGGCGCCTGAGGCAAAGCCTGCTGAAGTGGCGGAGCCACCCAGACCGGTCATTCAAACGCCCCTGGATCCTCAGAATCCTCAGAGCCCGACCCGCGTCGAGGGGACGGGCGGCGGGGTGATCATTCGAAGCCCGGCACGCTGAGCCAGCAGCCGTCAGCCGTTAGCTGCTAGCCGTGAGCCCGAAAGGCGTTTGTCGCCGGTTCCCCGAAAGCCGTCCCACCCACGCCGTCGACCTGCGGGCCGGGTCGATCGTCTCTCGCATCGTCCGGGTAGTCATCCGCATCGGGTTGTCGACGCCCACCCGCCCGATGACCTCCCATTCCACCGCGTGCCCGCGGCGCGAGGGTGTTGTCGCCTGACCCGTGATCTCCCCGCCGCCGAAGATCAGATTGACGGTGAATGGACTGCACCGCTCGTGGTTGCCGGTGCTCATGCCTGCCCAGTGCTCGGGCACGGCATTGCTGTCGGCGGACCCGCCGGACAAGATCGGCCAGATCACCAACATCTCGAGGGACAACGCGGGTGTGGGCGTGCTGCGTGGAGATCTCCAGCCACTTCTCGGGCGAGGAGCGCCCGCTCTCGCTATGGGTGCCCTGCCGCGCCCACTGGGCCTCGGTTATCTCCAGGATCGCCGCCGTGGAGCGACGGGCGGCTTGGAACACCTCGAGCGAGGGGTGCATCGGCCGGTCGTAGTAGAGGCGTCCCGCGTGGAGCTTCTGATCGAACGCGTGGATCGTCACTTCGTCCTCGGCGAGCAACCTGCGCAACCGGATCGCCGCGATCATCTCGCTGTCGGCCGGTAATGGGTGATTTCCCGGGCTGACCATTTCCCGGGCGTCGGGCGAGGGTCCAGCTCGGCCTCGGTGCTCCCGGCGAAGGCCTCGGCCACCACCCGGCTGCCCTCCTTGTACTTCGCCATCAGGGCCTCACGTGTCTTGGCATCCACTGCAGTCCCTCCCTGGTGAAGTCGGCGTGCAACTCCTCCGGTCCTCCGCTCGCCGCGGAGGGACCGCAGGGTATCCTGAAGATCACCAAGGATGGTAGCAGCACAAGGCGAGCCCGCTCAGACCCTTTGCTGATTTCTCGTTGACAATGACGCGGCGAGGATTGGGTCGAGCGGCGGACGTGTGGTGCGAACGGGGTGTTCGAGATTCTCCGAGCCGCCAAATGGGAGAGTCACCCGCCTGACGACAGTGCGACCTCACACCGGCTGCGGCTCCCCCGCCCAACCATCCGGTCCGGCGGCGGTGCCCGTCTCGAAAAACCTCAAGACACTCACGGCGGTCCCGTTCGCAGGAGAATAGCGGGGTCCGACCACAAAGGCGGAAGGGTTCGAAGTGAAGGAACGCGGACGCGATTCCTGCGGGCCACCGCCGTGGGATATGAGGAGAGGCAGACAAGGCGAAGAGAAAGGCTCGCGTCGATCGGCGGCATCGTGCTAGCCTTTCCGGCCGGCCAGTGGGTGTGCGAGATGCGCTGGAGAGGCACGCTCTTCCCGGGCGGCTGGTGGCGACTCCGTCTCCCAGTTCCCTTGGGGGATATTCTCGGGGTGGCGGCCCTCCTCTCGCGGCCCCCCGGGGAAAGGGGCAGCTCGTGATCAGAGTCGAGATCCCCGGGCGCGCTCCGCTGGAAATTTCCCATCTCGCGGTGGACCTGAACGGGACATTAGCCACCGATGGCAACGTGCCGGTGGAGATTGGCCAACGCGTCCGGGAGCTGGCAGCTACGGTGACCGTGCACATCTTGACGGCCGACACGTTCGGGACGGCATCCCGTCTCGCAGGCTTAGGCGCCCAGCTCACCGTGCTGGGTCCCGGAGACCGAACGCGGGCGAAAGCGGCGGCCATCCGAGCCTTCGGGTCAGCGCATACCGCCGCAATCGGCAACGGCATGAATGACGAAGCCATGTTGCGGGACGCGGCTCTTGGAATCCTGGTCATGGGACAGGAGGGCGCTGCCGTCCGGTCCCTTCTGGCGGCCGATCTGGTCGTGAACTCGATCAGAGACGCGCTGGATCTCTTCCGGTTCCCCAAACGTCTCGTCGCGTCGTTGCGAACCGCATGAAGGAGGAGGACAGGTGGAGCCGCGAACACCCATCGATGCGATCGCGCTACGCGACGCGGACAATGTCGCGACAGCGCTGCGGGAGCTGGCGGCCGGAGAGCAGGTCGTGGTGGGTGTCCAGGACCGCACGGTTCCCGTGTGCGTGCGCCAGCCCATCCCCTTCGGCCACAAGCTGGCGATGACCGATATCCCGCAGGGGGCGAACATCCTGAAGTATGGCGAAGTCATCGGCCGGGCCACGCAGACGATACCCGCCGGCACCCACGCCCACGTCCACAACATCGAAAGCCTGCGAGGGCGAGGCGATCTGGAAGCGAGCGGGGCGGGCCATGGAATTTAAGGGCTACCGGCGGGCGGACGGACGGGTGGGCACGCGGAATTACGTGGGCGTGCTCTCGACCGTGGTCTGCGCCAATGAAGTGGCCGAGCGGATCGCCCGGGAGGTGCAGGGGGCGACGGCCTTCCTCCACCACCAAGGGTGTGGCCAGATGCCGATCGACGTCGCGCGGGTGAGTCGGGCCCTGGTCGGGCTCGGGCAGAACCCGAATCTCGCCGCGGTGCTCCTCGTCAGCCTGGGCTGCGAGAGCGTGATGGTGGAGGAGGTGGCGCAAGGGATCGCCGCCTCTGGGAAGCGCGTGGAGCAGCTCGTGATCCAGGAGGAAGGGGGAGCGGCGCGCTCGGTCGCGAAGGGCGAGCTTCTCGTCCAGGACATGGTGATGGAGGCCTCGACCCTCCCCGCCAGCCTGTGCCCGGTGTCCGAGCTGGTGCTCGGCCTCAAGTGCGGGAGCTCCGACACCACCCAGGGGCTGTTCGCGACGCCGGCGGTGGGCATCGCCTCGGACATGGTGGTGGCGGCGGGTGGCACGTCGGTTCTCGGGGAGGTCACGGAGTTCATCGGGGCGGAGCACATCCTGGCGCGGCACGCGCGTACGCCGGAGGTGGCGGCGCAGATCCTCACCCTGGTCGAGCGCATGGAGCGGCGCGCCAAAGCCATGGGCTGCGACATGCGCGGGGGGCAGCCCACGGGGGGCAACATCAAGGGCGGCCTCTCCACGATCGAGGAGAAATCCTTGGGGGCCATCGCCAAGGCGGGCACCTCGCCCGTCGAGGCCGTGTATGAGTACGGGGAACGGCCGCAGGTGAAGGGCCTGGTGGTGATGGACTCGCCCGGCCGGGAGCCGGAGATCCTCACGGGCCTCGCCGCCGCGGGGTGCACGCTCATCGCCTTTGCCACAGGGCGCGGGGCCCCCCAGGGCTTTCCCTTTGTTCCGGTGGTGAAGATCACTGGCAATAAAGTCACCTGGGAGAAGCTCCACGACCATATGGATTCCTACGTGGGGACGATCATGGAGGGAATCGAGACCCTGCCGACGGCAGGGAAGCGGCTCTTCGCCGAGCTGCTGGAGTTTGCCTCGGGGCGGCTCACGAAGGCCGAGATCTGCGGCTACACCAACTCGATGGACATCTATGTGCTCGGACCGGTGATCTGAGCGGGTGGCTGGAACCGATCGCACAAGGCGAGGGAACGGCATGAAACGATTCCCCAGGCGAATTCAGATAGCCGCTGTGTGGGCATCCGTCTTGGTGCTGAGCCTGGCGGCGGGTGCGCCCCTCCTGGCCGGGTCGCGGTCCGTGGATGTGACGGTGCAGCAGGCCAGGGAGTTGGTGCAACAGCGGGCCGGGCAGAAGGATTTCGTCATCCTGGATGTCCGCACGCCCGAAGAGTTTGCCGATGGGCATCTGTCCGGTGCAGTGAATGTAAACCTCCTGGCGCCGGACTTCACGGCCCGACTGGGCGCGCTCAACCGCGGAAAGACCTACCTGGTGTACTGCCGGACCGGCCACCGGTCAACCCAGGCCGTCCAAGCCATGCTGCGGCTGCGATTTCGGTCGGTGTATAACATGGCTGAGGGCATTGTCGGGTGGCAGAAGCGGGGTTTTTCCCTTGCTCGGACACAGTAAGCGAGAAACCATCCCGACCTCCGTCAGCTCCACCCCCTTCGGAGAGCTACGATTGAAGACGTGAAGTGAGAACCAACCGATCTGTCCTCTGAGAAATGGAATGACAGTCGGCATCGGGCAAGGGTTACGCTCTGCCCTCCGGGCTCTGCGGTTTTCCGCCGAACCGCTCCCGGACCTGCTGCAGTTGCTTTTCAAGCCCGCCCTCTCCCGGCAGGGTCCGGCGCACGCCAAAGACAGGGGGAAGCGGAAGCCCTCGCTCCTGGATGAGCGTTGTCAGCTCCTCGATGAACACGCCCGGTTCCGCTTTCTCGGAGGTGTCCCGGTCCAGCCCGAGCATGGTCCCCTTTCCCTTTGAAACCTCCACGCCGCAGGAGGGACTGGGGTTCATGCCAATGATCCCGAGGATCTCGTATCCGCATCCCAGATACGCCTCGACCTGATCGGCCACCGTTTCGGCCACGCGGCGGAAGGCGCCTCGGATTGCTGCTTCCGACCCCACAGCCCAGCCTGTCTTCTCAAGGCCCAGACACAGGAACTCCGGGCAGGGCATCTGGACGATCCCCACCTCGCTTTGCAACAGGAGTTCGACCAGGGGGACGTTGGCCCCCGGAAACTCCGCCCCCTCCGGAAAGCGAGTATTCATGTTCAAAAAGCAGTGGGCGAGAAAGACAATCCGGTGATTCCGCTTGTCTCCGAGAAAGAGGTAGCCGAGCCGGAATGCGTCGGAGAAATCCCCTTCGAACTGCACATCGCCTGTCGCCCAGAGGGCCAGAAAAAAGGGAAGCTCTCGCCTGGCAAGTTTTCTCAGGACTTCCCGTGAACAGCGGAGCGTGCATCTGGAATGGCCGGGTCCCGTAAACGTGACACCCCCGCCCCCGATCTTCCAGAAATAGGTCCTGCCGTCAATCTCCCACCGGATGGTCCGGGGCTCGGCCTTCGGTTGCAACCGGCCGGCCCAATCCTGATTCGCCCGCGCCATGAGCGCGCGCAGATCATGCTCTACCGAGGGGTGAGTCATTTCCGCGATCCTTTTCTTGTGTTCGTGTCCGTCTTGGTCGGCGTGCGGAATACCGGACTCACGCTCACGTGATCGGCGCCGTCGCGTTCCGCCTCCACCGCGTCCTGCACGGTTTCGCAGGATAGGCTGATGAGGAGTCGGTCGCCCACAATCCGCTTGCCCATGGCCAATGCCATGGCCTGCGACCGCAGCCTGGCTCAGTCATAGGCGACGCGCGTGGGCTCGTCGCACAGCGTGGGCTCGACGAGGGCTTGCCAATCAGCGGCCTGCCATGTGCCCAGGTCCGCGTGGGTCCGGAAGTACTTCTGCGGGATCGGGTGCGTGCCGACGACGACCGACAGGCCGTATTTTGCCTCGATGAATGCCTTGAAGTGGGCGAGGTGCGGGCACGGCGGGTAGCCCACGACCAGGCCGGTGGCCAGGTGGACGACGGTCGCCCCGTTCTTCTTCATCTCCTCGGGCGCGTACTCGATGTTGCCGCCGGGGCACCCGGCGCAGGTCGTGTAGCCGACCAGCTCGACCGGCTGCCCGCGGTAGCGGGCGAACGCCCCCTCCCGGTCGCGCAGCGCCCGCAGGCACTTGCCGCCTGCGCAGGTGCGATACCGGTCGCAGATGATGATGCCGATGCGGATAGGCTCTGACATGGTGCTCCTTTCGTGTGGCCGGAGGATCGAGTGAGAGGTGGATCGGATAGGCCGCGTGGATCCCGCATTTCTGAGCTGGAGCGCGTGATCGATTACGGTCGGTGACCAGACTGGGCTCTCGGTCGATTCCATTCATGCCTTCCTGGCGTGACCGTCGCCGCGCCTCCCCGAGCGGCTGCGCGGCATCCTACCCACCGCCGTGTAAAAGAGGAGGGCGTCTTTGCGGAGGCACGCCACGCTCCCCTTTCCGGTCAACGCGTGCAGGCGCTTCGTGACGTCCGCGACGTGCAGGCCGAGCCCGGCCGCTACGCCCTGCACCGTGCAAGGGCGCCGGCGCAGCAGCGCCAGAAAGTCCGCGTCGGAGACCCCGCTCGCCAGGGCTGACCGCGAGCCAGGGACGGGACCGTCGCTGATGACCTCGGCCGGCGGCTGGAAGAGCGCGGCAAAGGATGCCAGCCGGTCCGCGGGGATCGGAGAGGCACACTCCTCGCAGGGAGGGCGCGTGACCGTGTTGAGCTGGACCCGCGCCGGGCGGATCCGCCTGGCCAGGGCGGCGATCTTCTCCACCTCCGCGGGGATTCCGGTAACGCCGGCAAGCAGGAAGACTTCAAGCCAGACGGGCTTGGTGAAGCGCTCCCGGAACGTCCGGAGCCCCTCGAACATCGCCTCGAAGGTGAGGGCGGCGTGCGGGCGGTTGACCTGGCTGTACAGTGCTGCGTCGCCGGCGTCGAGCGAGGGCAGGACAAGATCCGCGTCCATGAGCGCGTCCTGGACATCACGCACCCACAGGAGCGAGCCATTGGTGAGGACCGCGACGGGCACGGCCGTCAGCCTCTTGATCCTCCCGATCAGCTCGCCGATCCGGGCGTGGAGGGTCGGCTCGCCCGAGCCCGCCAGGCTCACGTAATCGGGGGCGGGGCCGACTGCCAGCTTTTTCTCCAGCTCGGCGAGGACTGCATCGGTCGAGACGTACTCGTCCCGGCCGATCGTCTTCCGGGTGGTGCGCCCCAACTGGCAGTAGATGCAGTCGTAGGTACAGGTCTTGAAAGGCACCAGGTCCACCCCCAGCGAGCGGCCCAGGCGCCGAGAGGGAACGGGGCCATAGACGTGCCGGCCAGTGCCCACTTCTCACCCCCCGCATGGCGGCCGGTCACAGCGCTCTTGCCGGCCGCAGCAGGTCGTGCCCTCCTGCTCGAGGCTGCAGCGACTTCCGCCTCGGCCGACCCGGGTGTGCTCGCCGCCTTTGAGAATGAATCCGGCTCCACCGCTCACCACCCGATGCACCTCGCCCCGGCACTCCGGGCACTCCGCCAGCGGGGCGTCGGAGATGGCTTGGCGCCGCTCGAACTTGCACCCGCAGGCCTGGCACTCGTACTCGTACGTCGGCATAGTTCACCTCCGAGCCGTGCAGAGCTCTGGACAGCGGCAGGTGCCGCAAGACGAATCACGCCCAGCCGCCGGGCACGATGACCGGCAACAAGGGCCACGAGAATCACAGGCGCGGCCTCACCTCGTCGCCTCAACGCGGCGATCCGAGCGCCGCCTCGAGGGTCCTCGCCATCTCTTCGTAGCTGGCCGATCCTACCTGCCGTCCCCGGATCGCGCCATCGCCGCCGAGCAGGAAGAAGGTGGGCACCCCCTCCAGGCCGTAGGCGCGAATCGTGTTCTACTGCCTCACACGGCGTTTCAGTCGCGAGCCCTGAGCATGCAATAGAAATGCCGTTTCCGCTTTGCGGCATGACCCTCGCATGGAAGGAAGGCGGTTCTGAAAGAACTACGCAGGAAGAGCCGGCAGCGCGGCTGCCCCTGAGACGCGGATCTCAGCCACATCGGAAAAGGGGTGTGGCGCACGCCGGCGCTCTGGATTAGAATCTGTACACCACGAGCGCTTCGGCACGCGAGGTCCGAGCACGGGCAGTCATCCCCGTTGGGGGGATCTGCCGTCACGGAACAGGGAGGCGTATGGGGCCGCTCAAGGTTGATGCGGCGTTATCTTCCGAGGAAGTCGCGGTGATCCTGGACTCGGTGGCGGATGGCGTCTTCACCGTCGACGGTGCGTTCCGGATCAGCTCCTTCAACCGGGCTGCAGAGACGATCACCGGGGTTCCCCGCCAGGCGGCGATGGGCAGGCCATGCTGCGAGGTCTTCCGGGCGTCCATCTGCGAGGCCCAATGCGCCCTGAAGGAAACGATGCGCACGGGTCGGTCGGTCGTGGAGCGCCCGGTGTATATCCTGCGACCGGACGGCGAGCGCGTGCCGATCAGCATCAGCACCGCGATCCTCAGAGATCGTCGAGGCCAGATTCTCGGGGGGGTCGAGACGTTTCGAGACTTACGTCTGGTCGAACAACTTCGCGCGGAGCTTGCGCGACAGCATACCTTTGCGGACATCCTCAGCAAGAGCGCGGCGATGCAGCGGATCTTCGCGGTGCTCCCGGCCGTCGCCGAGAGCGACAGCACCGTCTTGATCGAGGGCGAGAGCGGGACGGGGAAGGAGCTGGTGGCTCGGGCGATCCACGATCTGAGCCTTCGCCGGCAAAAGCCGCTGGTGACCGTCAACTGTGGGGCGTTGCCCGATACCCTCCTGGAGTCCGAGCTCTTTGGGTACAAGGCCGGGGCCTTCACGGATGCCCGCAAGGATAAGCCGGGGCGCTTCGCCCTCGCCGAGGGAGGCACCATTTTCCTGGATGAGATCGGGGACGTATCGCCGGCCCTGCAGGTCCGCCTGCTTCGGGTCTTGGAACAGAGGACCTACGAGCCCCTCGGCGGAACAGAGTCTGTGAAGGCCAATGTTCGAATAGTCTCCGCCTCCAACAAGGGGTTGGCCGATCTGGTGAAGGCCGGGACCTTCCGTCAGGACCTATACTACCGGATCAATGTGGTGAGGATCGCCCTGCCACCCCTCCGCGAGCGCCGCGAGGACATTCCGCTCCTGATCGATCACTTCATTGTGCGATTCAATCGTCTGCGCGGACGCGAGATTGTAGGGGTGTCGCCGGAGACGCTGGGGATTTTGCTCGCCCATGACTACCCTGGAAACGTGCGCGAACTCGAGAACGTCATCGAGCACGCGTTCATCCTGTGTCCAAGCGGGTTGATTCAACCCTCGCACCTGCCGGAGCCCCTCCGCCCGACGCTTCCAGAGTCTGTTGCGGAGGGGGTGAAGACCCTGCAAGAACTCGAGAAGCGTTTTGTTTATGATGTGTTGCATCGCCACCAGTGGAACCGTGAGGCTGCCGCCAAGGAACTGGGCATTCACAAGACCACGCTGTGGCGGAAGATCCGCCAGCTCGGAATTGCCATCCCCCAGAATGAGCCTGTATCCGCTTCAAAAGTGCAACGAAACTGTTCGAATTAGCGTTGCATTTCTGCACTCCAGACCCTCGGCTTAACTTGACCTCCCCCCGACCCCTCACGTCGCTTCGCGGTAAATCGCACGCGATTCGCCCCCGCTGATCTTGGCACAGCAAATGCCATGAAGCAGGTGGGGGAGCATGTGTGTAGGCGCGGTCAGCGAGCGTGCCAGCCTGTGGAGGTGCATCGCGATGAATTCACTCGGGAACTCGCAATGCTGCCACGATGAATCTGCGGTCTGGGTTCCGAGTGTCGGGGAAACGATCCCCGTGTCGACAGGGAATCGTTGGATGGGCTGACGCGGTTGTCAGCACCAACGGGTGAACGGGGCCGGCGCCGGCCGGGGCGGGGAGACCACAAGGAGGAAGCCACATGCGGATCGTCCGATTCCAGCAGGGGCAGCGCACGGCGTATGGGGTCTGGGAAGGGGAGATCGTCCGGGAAATCTCCGGGTCTATCTTCGGCGAATTCACGCTCGGTCAAGTGACGCACCGGATCGCCAACGTTCGCCTCCTCGCGCCCGTCGAGCCGACCAAGATCCTCTGCGTGGGGCTGAATTTTCGCGACCACATCGAGGAGATCGGCTTTGAAACTCCCCGATACCCCGCCCACTTCCTGAAGCCCCTGACGACCCTGGCTGGCCCCGACGATCCCATCGTGATCCCTCGGGTGGCCGAGCAGGTGGATTACGAGGGGGAGCTGGCCGTCGTCATCAAGGACCGGATCAAGGACGTGCCGCTGGAGGAAGCGTCGCGGCACATCCTGGGGTACACGTGCTTCAACGACATCACGGAGCGGCCGCTCAGCGTGGCGCAGGGACAACTGACCCGCTCCAAGGGCTTTGACACCTTCGCACCCGTCGGCCCGTGCATTGCGACTGCGCTCGACCTGTCGGCAGTGACCCTCCGGACATCCCTGAACGGGACGGTGATGCAGGAGGCCCGCCTCGGCGACATGATCTTCTCCGTGCCCTATCTCGTCCACTACCTCTCCCAATGCATGACCCTGTTTCCGGGGGATATCATCAGCGCGGGGACGCCGCGAGGGGTGGCCGCCATGAAGCCCGGGGATGTGGTCGAGGTGTCCATCGACGGGATCGGGACGCTGCGGAATCCGGTCCGGGCGGCCTGAGGCCGATCGCGATGTGGGACTCCGAGGAGACCCAGTGCGCGCGGGTGTGGGAGCAGCTCAGGCCGCACACGCTGCGGGGCCCGTGCCGCAACTGCGAGGGGATGCAGGCGGCCAAGCGACCGCGCCCCGATATGGAGAGCAAATGAAGCGCGCGAGGCAAGAGGAGGACAACCTTGAAGATGCTGGGTGGGATGGTACTGGTGGCCATCTTCGGCTGCGCCCATGCCGGGTATGTCAATATCCTGTGGCCAACCCCTTTCACGTTTGGGTAGGGGCCGACGGGGGGTGCCGCTACCCTGCGGAGGACGCCAATGCAGAAGCTGATCGGAGTCGTGCCGCCGATGGTGACCCCGTTCGCGCGGGACGGGAGCCTGGATGAGTACAACCTGACCAAGCTCGTGCACTTCTTGTCCGCCCACGTGCATGGCCTGTTCATCTGCGGGTCGTACGGGAACGGCCCGCTGATGAACGTGGAGGAGAAGAAGCGGGTGATCGAGGTGGTGGCGAAGAACATTCCGGCCACGATCCAGCTCGTGGTCCACGTGGGCGCGACCAACGTGCGGGATGCGGTGGAGCTGGCGCGCTACGCCGAGGGGGCGGGGGCCGCCAAGGTGTCCTCGGTGGCCCCGTACTACTTCCACCACACGAAGGAGAGTCTCAAGCTCTACTTCGAGCGGTTGGTGAAGGCCGTGAGGATTCCGGTCTATGCCTACAACAACCCCAAGTTCACCGGCGTGGCGATGGACGTCCCCCTCGTCCAGGAATTGGCGGACCTGGGGGTGGCAGGCATCAAGGACAGCAGCTTCGACATCATGCTGCTGGCCAACTTCGTGCGGAAGATCCGGCCGCCCGAGTTTGACGTCGTCCTGGGCACCGAGGCCATGTTCCTGTACGCGGCCACGATCGGCGTCCAGGCCTTCATCCCCGGGCTGGGCAACGCCTTCCCGGAGATCTGCGTGGACCTGTACGAGGCCGCGACCGCGGGCGAGATGGAGCGGGCGCGGACACTCCAGGCGGAGGTCAACGAGCTGCGCGATATCATGTACCTCGCCAAGTCCACGGTCGTCGCGGTCTACGCCCTCCTGAAGATCCGGGACGTCTGCGAGGCCTACCCCCGCGAGCCCTTCATCCCGCTCGGCGACCGGGAGCTGGCGACCATGCGGGAGGAGCTGAGCCGGAAGGGGTTCCTCACATAGCCCTCGCCTCCGGAGGCTGCCGTGTTCGCGACCATCGACTGCGGAACGACCAACTCGCGGGTGTACGTGCTGGACGCGCAGTTGCGCGTCCTCGCCCAGGGCACGAGGAAGATCGGCGTCCGGGACACCGCGATCAGCGGAAGCCGCCAGGCGCTGCGCGAGGGCCTGGGCGACCTGTTCGCGGCGACGGTCCGCGAGGCCGGCATCGGCGTTGCGGACCTGGAGTGCGCCGTCACGTCCGGAATGATCACCTCCGAGATCGGCCTGCTGGAGATCCCGCACCTCTGGGCGCCGGCGGGTCGGGAGGAGCTGGCCGCGCACCTGACCCCCGTGCGAGACCCGGACATCTTTCCCGCCGACGTCGAGCTGCTCTTCATCCCCGGCATCAAGAACGCCTACCCGCGGGATGCGACGTGCGCCGACATCCGCCGCATCGACTTCATGCGGGGGGAGGAGACACAGGTGATGGGTCTGCTCAGACTGTCCGAGATCCCCGCCCCGCCCTTGACCGCAGTCGTCCTGAGCTCCCACACCAAGTTCATCCCGGTGATGGCGGACGGCAGGATCGCGGGGTCCCTGACCACGCTCAGCGGGCAGGTTTTCGAGGCGATCCGCCAGAGCACCTCGGTCGGGAAGTCGATTGAGGCGCCCGAGCCCACGCCCGGCGAGCTGGACCCCGAGGTCGTGGAGAGCGCGTACGATGCCGTGCTCCACGCCGGATTCCTGCGCGCGCTGCTCATGCCCCGGTTCCTGGAGGTCCTGCTCGGTGTCCCCGCCCCGAGACGACGACTGTTCCTGGATGCGGCCATCGCCACCGAGGACCTCCAGGCCCTCCACGACTTCGTGCTGCTCGGGTTCGCCACGGACGCCCCCATGGTGCTGATCGGTGCCCCTGCTCGGTGCGGGCTGTTTCGCTTCCTGCTCAGGCGGCAGCAGGGGACAGACCGCGTGATCCGTGAGGTGACACGGTCCGAAGAGGTGGATCGCCTGAGTATCCTGGGCGCAGTCTCGGTGGCGCAGTCGGCGGGCTACCTCCAGGCGGTGGAGGCGCCGGCCTGATTTGCGGGCCCTGTGAAGGCTCTGCGGGAGTCATCTCCACGGGGGCGGCTGGAGGCTCGATCGGCAGCGCGCGGCTTGCTCCGGGGGCGACGAGCGCTGCGATCGGTCGCCATGCGGAGGTGGGCGATGGCCACGAGTTGCCCGGGCGAGGTCCGGGCGTGCGATTGAGCACAAGGGCTGGGTGGGGGAGGGGACAACTTTAGCGAAGGAGGCATGCCATGAACAGAGCGTTTCACTGGATGGTTCTCCCTCTCCTAATCCTACTTGCTGGCGCGCTGGCGCAAGCGCCATGGGCGAACGACGTCCATGCGGCCACGTATGTGTTCAAGTTCGCCCACGCGCAACCCGACACCCACCCCCGGCAGAAATCCATGATCTATTTCAAGGAGCAAGTGGAGTCGGCTTCCAAAGGACAGATCAAGGTCGAGCTGTACGCCGGCGGCGTCCTCGGGAAAGAGCCCGAACTCATGGACATGGTGAAGGTCGGCACGCTCCAGGGCACCCGCGGGGCCCTCTTCGAGCGAGCCAACAAGAAGTACCTCCTGTATACCCTGCCCTTTCTCTTCGCGGACATCGAGCAGGCCAAGAAGGTCATCCGCAGCGACTTCGGCGAGCAGATCAACCAGGGGGCGAAAGCCAACGGCTTCTACGTGCCGGCAACGGGTGTGGCGGGAGGCTTCCGGCAGTTCACCAACAATGTCCGGCCCATCGTCACGCCTGACGACATGAAGGGCCTGAAGATGCGGACGCCCCCCATCGACTCCATCATTCGCACCATGAGCGCGTTGGGGGCCAACCCGCAGCAGGTTCCCTACGGCGAGACGTACATGGCCCTGAAGACGAATGTGGTGGACGGTCAGGAGAATCCCTGCTCGAACATCGCCGAGATGAAATTCTACGAGGTCCAGAAGTACTTCACCGAGGTCAACTACCAGATCCATCCGGACCCATTCTTCGTCAGCCTGGCCTGGTTCGAGTCCCTGCCGGGCGATCTCAAGGCCGTGTTCACCGCCGCGGCCAAAGCGGCCATGGCCAAGAGCGATGAGGTGTGGCTGGCGTCGGAGAAGGACTACCAGGCCCTGCTGACGCAGAAGCTCGCCGCCAACCGGATCACGGTGGAGAACCACAAGGCCTTTGTCGCCAAGGTCAAGCCGGTCTGGGACTACTACGTGAACGCGGGCTACTTCACCCGGGCCGAGATCGACGAGGCGCTGGCGCAGGCCGCCCGGTAGCCGGGCCCGCCTAAGGACAGGGGTGCGCGGGCTGCGGCCGGAAACGTCCGGCCGTAGCGCCCGCACCCGGAAAGGGTGCGTGTCATGGATCGCGTCGCCCGCGGGCTGGCCCGTCTGCTGGAGGACCTGCTTGGCTATGTGTTCCTCGTCATCACGGTGGGGACCATCGTCCTCGTCATCCTCCGATATTTCTTTGGCACCACCATCGTCGGCGGACAGGAGTTCATCGTGTTCTGCTTCATCTACACCAGCGCCATCGGAGCGGCGGTCCTGTTGGCCAAGGAAGAACATATCGCGATTGGGGTGTTCTTGGACCTCCTCTCCCCTCGGGCTCGGCGCTGGCTGCGTCGGACCAATCACCTTCTGGTCGCCTTCCTCAACGGGGTGCTCGTCGTGCTGAGCGTCCCCTGGATCCAATCCGTCGGCCAGTTTCCCTCACCCGTACTCCGGATCCCGCAAGGCCTGGTCCTCATCAGCCTGCCCATTGGTTGCGGCCTGGTCGTGTTCTACGCGCTCTGGCTGGCATTCTCCGAACCGCGGCCGAGTGTGCAAGCCGGGGAGGACGGGGTGTGATCACGCTGCTTGGAAGCCTGGCCGTTCTTGTAGTCCTCGGAACCCCCATCGCCTTTGCCCTCGGTCTCTCAGCGCTCCTCTACTTCGTCGCCTACCAGCCTGGACTGCTGCTGGTGGTTCCGCAGCGGGTTTACTCGGGCATGGACACGGAGCTGATGATCGCCCTCCCGCTCTTCATGTTCATGGGTGCGCTCATGAATCAGGGGGGGCTGACGGCCCGCCTCGTCGACTTCAGCATGCTCTTCGTCGGACGGCTGCGGGGCGGCCTGGGGATGGTCTGCATCCTGGCCAGCATGATCTTTGGCGGCATCTCCGGGTCGTCGGTGGCCGATGCGGCCTCGATCGGGGCCGTGCTGATTCCCGAAATGGAGCGGCGTGGCTACTCGCGGGAATTTGCCGGCGGGATCACCGTGGCTGCGTCAACGATGGGGATGATCATCCCCCCGAGCATCCCCATGGTCATCTATGCCTTCGTCGCCTCGGAGTCAGTCGGCCGGCTCTTCCTGGCCGGGGCCGTTCCCGGGATCCTCATCGGCCTGATGCAGATGTCGATCAATGCGGTCATCGCGAAGCGCCGGCACTACCCCGTCGAAGCGGTTCAACTCACCGCCCCCGAGATCTTCGCGCGGCTGCGCAAGGGGGTCCCACCGCTGCTCATGCCCGTCTTCGTGGTAGGGTCGGTGGTCATCGGCCTGACCACGGCTACCGAGGCCGCCGGCGTGGGGGTCCTCTACGCGGTCCTGGTGGGGACCCTGCTCTACCACGGTTTGAGATTGCGCCACGTTCCGCCCATGCTCCGCAGTTCGATCCTGGCCAGCGCGAATGTGATGGTGATCACCGCCTACTCGTGCCTCTACACCTGGATCTTGGCGCTGGAGCGCATCCCGGATCACGTGGCGGCGCTCCTCCTTGGGCTCCACCTCCCCCTCTGGGTCATCCTTCTCGCCCTGGATGCGATCATTCTGGCCGTGGGCTTCTTCGTCGATGTTGCCCCCGCCATCATTCTGCTGACTCCGGTCTTCATGCCGGCACTGAAAGCGCTCGGCGTCTCGCCGATTCAGTTCGGCGCCATTTTGATCGTGGGCATGGCCATCGGGCTGGTCACGCCGCCCGTCGGGATGTGCTTGAACGTCGCCTCGACCATCACGAAACTGGACATCGTGACCATCTTCAGGGCCTCCATCCCCTTCCTGATCGGAAACATCATCATCCTGCTCCTCGTGACCTTCGTCCCCGAGGTGTCGATGTGGCTTCCAAATCTCCTCATGGGTGCGCCGTAACCGACACCAGCAGATGCTGGCCACCGGGGTATGCGCCGATGTCATCACAGGAGAGCCCATGCGCGGTTACCGGATCGTGGACTTGAGCCTGCCCATCCTGGAGGGGGGCGGCTTCCTTATGCCCGCGCGCATCACGTACCTTGACCACCGAAGCCGGGGCCGCATCGTCGCCGAGCGCACCGGTCTCCGCCCCGAGGACCTTGGCGGCCGGGCCAACGCCATCGAGGAGTTCAGTTCTCTTACGTGCCACACCGGGACCCACATGGACGCCCCCTGGCACTATGGGGGAACGGCAGCCGGCGGTCCGGCGCCTACGATTGACCAGGTCCCCCTGGAGTGGTGCGTGGGCGACGGGGTCTGGCTCGATCTCGGCGGCAGGCAGCCAGGGGAGAACATTGGCGAGACAGACGTTCACCAGGCCTTGGAGCAGATAGGTTACACCCTGAAGCCCCGGGACATCGTGCTGATCCGAACGGGGACCGCCGCCCATTACGGAGAGCCGGGCTGCGACCGCATGAATCCAGGCATGACGGCCGAGGCCACCGCCTGGCTGGGTCGGCAGGGCATCCGCGTCGTCGGCATCGATGCCGGCATCTGGGACCGCCCATCGGAGATGCAGCTCGCCGATCTGCGCGAGGGCCGGAGCCGCGATACCTACATGCAAGCCCATCGGGCTGCCGGGGAATACGGGATGTGTATCCTCGAGTGGCTGACGAACCTCGAACTGCTCCCCCACACGGGCTTTCTGGTCTGCGCCTTCCCCGTCAAGGTTCACCGGGCAGGCGGGGCCTGGGTGCGCGCCGTGGCCCTCGTCAAAGACGGGGAGGCTGCGCCGTGAGCCGGAACCTGATCACCGGCGGCATGGGACTTGTCGGGAACTACCTGGCCCGGCAGCTTCTGGCCGACGGGGAAGAGGTGGTGCTCTTCGAGCCCCGAGCCGAGCTCCCCCACGATGCGGCGGACCTCGCCGGGCGAGTGGATATCGCTGGCGGCGACGTCGGCGAGTGGGCCCACGTTCTCGAAGCGGTCAGCCGATACCGGGTGAACTGCATCTACCACTGCGCGGCTGTCCTGAGCACGCCCTGCGAGGCGAGCCCCGCCAGCGGGTTCCGCACGAATGTGGTGGGGACGATGAACGTCCTGGAAGCCGCCCGACTCCTCGGGGTGCCGGACGTGATGTTCGTCGGCTCCGGCGCCACGTATGGCCTGGCCAACGTGCCACGGCGGATCGACGATGACACCCCGCAGCGGCCGGAGAACATGTACGCCACGACCAAGCTCTGCGCCGAGCTCCTGGGACAACAGTATCACCGACAATACGGGATCAACTTCCGCGGCGCGCGGTATGCCATGATCGTCGGCCCCGGTCGACAGATCACCCATCACTACGGGGACTGGTCGGGTGTCATCGAGCGGGCGGCCCAGGGATGTCCCTACACGGTCCACGCCGACCCCGACTGCCCCTGCGCCTACATCTATGTCAAGGATGCGGTCCGGGCCCTCCTGGATCTCCGGCGAGCCGACACCTCCTGGCTCCGACGGCGTATGTACAACGTCCACGGCTTCATGGCGACCCTGAGCGAGGTCGCTGCGGCCGTCCGGCGGCACCTCCCGGAGGCGCAGATCGCCTTCGAGTGGGACAAGGGCGAGGCCATGCGGGTCGCCAACCGGTCGCTCAGTTACGAGATGGACACCACGGCGGCCTCCGAGGATTTCGGCTACACCCTTCGCTATCCGCTGGTGGCCATGGTCGCCGACTTCATCAGAGAGGTGCGGGGAGGCAAAATCGGCTGACCGCCGGTTCACGCCGCTCCCGGGAAGGGGGGCACCGGGGGCGGCAATAGGAGACGATGCAATGGGAGAACATCGGGTGAAGATCCAGGTTCTCGTCAATGACGCGACGCGCGAGGAGCCGTGGTTGGCCGAACATGGCCTGGCGTTCTGGGTCGAGGTGGTCGGGGGAGCGCGGCCGTATCACCTTCTCTTTGATACCGGCCAGACCGCCCAGGTCTTGGTCCACAACACCCGGGCCATGAAAGTGGACTGGGCCGCACTGGAGGCGGTGGTGATCAGCCACGGCCACAATGATCACACGGGCGGCCTGCTGGAGGCGCTGCGGTCATGCGGGCGTCGCATTCCGGTCATCCTCCATCCCGATGCCTTGCTCCCCAAACTCAAGACGGTCCCTACGCTCCGCGCCATA
Organism: uncultured Methylomirabilota bacterium; assembly: GCA_963714585.1. Taxonomy (GTDB): domain Bacteria; phylum Methylomirabilota; class Methylomirabilia; order Methylomirabilales; family 2-02-FULL-66-22; genus 2-02-FULL-66-22. Next base: position 79,805 of record CAVQPC010000027.1, on the reverse strand, counting down.
GGTGCCCCATACCGGTGGGAACAGGTCGAAGCGGCCGGGTGCCTGTTAGCCACGCGCGAGCCGGTGACCCTCGTGGCAGGCGTCCAGACCAGCGGCGAAGTCCCGCGCACGACCGCATTCGAGGGGCCGGAGGAATTTCAGACCCTGCGGGACGGGCGCGTGGAGCGGGACGAGCTGCGGGATGATCTGTCCCTGTTCATTCATCTCCCTGACGCGGGGTTGGTGGTCCTGACGGGATGCGCCCACGCGGGGATCGTGAACACGGTCCGGCACGGGCTCGCCCTGACCGGGGCGACCCGGCTCTACGCCGTGATCGGCGGCTTCCACCTCGTGCGTGCCTCGATGGATCGGATCCGGCGCACCGTCGAGGCGCTGCAGGCCCTGCAGCCCGACGTGCTGGTACCGCTTCACTGTACAGGCGATCTCGCTCTGGTCGAGTTGTCGAAGGCGTTCGACGATCGGCTGCACTTCGGGCACGTCGGGAACCGGTTCGAGTTCTCGAGCGTGTCACCCCAAACCCCAACAGGGTCGGCAGGAAGGGGTGGCACGGACTGACCCTGCCGGGCGTCGCATGGCTCGATGGGTACTGGATGCGCCTGGGCGGCGGCGGAACGCGGGCGGTCCGTGACGGGGATGCAACCTGCGCCGCCGTGAATGGATTGCAGTCTTGCACTCGCCAGCGGGTGTCGTCGTACCCCTTCCACGATGAAGCGTGAGAAGGCCAATGGTTACAGGCGACTCCTGAGGAGGGCGGCGACAGGGACGATTGGCACGTCGCATGCCATACCCCTGAGTGTGTGGAGGGCTCCATGAGAGTGGCAATCCCCGTCTGGAATGATCGCGTCTCCCCGGTCTTCGACACGGCGACTTGTTTGATGCTCTTGGACTTAGCGGAGGGCGCCGAGCAGAGCCGCCAACTGGTCGAGGTCGCGCAGGCATCGTTTCCGACTCAGCGGGCCAAGCGCCTTGCCGAGCTGGGGGTGAACGTGCTCATTTGCGGGGCGATCTCGCGCCCGCTGGCAGGGTTCGTGTCCGCCGGGGGAATTGTCCTCATCCCCTGGGTGGCGGGCCCCGTGGAGGACGTCCTGCGGGCGTACCTGGCAGGCCGACTCTCGGAGCCCTGCTGGCGCATGCCGGGGTGTGGAGGGCCGCACCGGCGTCGGGAGGCGCGCGGCGGCCCCCGAGGCCCGCGGAGATCGTAATTCTTCACCGGAGGTCACGGAATGGTCATCGCAATCAGTGCACGGGGCGTGGATCTGGATGCCGGCGTGGATGTTCGCTTTGGCCGGGCTGCGACGTTCGTCCTCGTGGACACAGCCGCCGGGACCGCTCGAGCGCTCGAAAATCGCGAGGCGAGCGGGGCGGGGCAGGGCGCGGGCATCCAGGCGGCACAGTTGATGGCTGCGAACGGCGTCCACGCGGTCCTCACGGGCCACTGTGGTCCCAACGCCTACCGGGCGCTCCAGGCGGCCGGGATCAAGGTCTACACCGGCCTGGCCGGCGGGAGCGTTCGCGATGCGGTCGAGCGATACAAAACGGGAGCCCTGCACGAAGCAACCGGGGCGGATGTGCAAGGACACTGGTGATCCGGACATCCACCGGGATGAATTGAAGGAGGGAAGGACCATGCCACGCGGAGATCGTACGGGACCGATGGGAATTGGCCCGATGACGGGTCGCGGCGCTGGATACTGCGCCGGGTCAGGGGCGCCGGGATTCATGAACCCGGCTGGGCGTGGTGGCTTCTATGGTCGCGGCGGCGGCCGGGGGTGGCGGCACTGGTTTTATGCCACGGGCCTGCCGGGATGGGTCCGGGCCAGCTCGGGCTTGCCCGCCTGGGGGACGGGGCCGTACCCGTACGCGCCGCCGGTCGCGCCGGAGATGACAGATGAGGCCGAACTGGCGACGCTGAAGACCCACGCCGCCCAACTGGAGCAGACGCTGCACTCCCTGCGACAGCGCATCCAGAAGCTTGAAGGCGGGGCGAAATCCGAGTAGCCGACTCCCCTCCGGGGGAAGAGATCTCTTCCCCCGGAGGGCAACGCGAGCGTCCTGATCCATCGTCGGATCGGGGAAGGAGTGTCACATGCCGCGGGGAGACGGAACGGGGCCAACCGGACAAGGTCCGGGAACGGGTCGAGGCAAGGGGCGGGGCGGCGGCCAGGGCCGCCGGGGTGGATTCGCCGGGGGGCCGGGAGGGAACTGCGTGTGCCCCAAGTGCGGGAAGACGGTGCCGCACCAGCGCGGGGTCCCCTGTCTCCAGGTGACGTGTCCGGACTGCGGGACGGCCATGACCCGGCAGCCCTGAGCGGAGGAGACCACCGGATTTCCCCGGTCAAGCCACCACAGGACATCGCCGCCCCGGAAGAAACCACCATGCGGATCGCCTTTGCCAGCGGGAAGGGTGGCACCGGGAAGACCATCCTGGCCACCAACCTCGCCGTGTTCCTGGCGGACCGGGATGAAGAGGTGACCTACCTGGACTGTGACGTGGAGGCGCCCAACGGGCATATCTTCCTGAAGCCCCACATCACGAGCCGGGAGGCGGTCACCATCCCCGTCCCAGAGGTGGATGAGGCACGCTGCACGCGCTGCGGCCGTTGCGGCGAGGTTTGCCAAGCCCACGCCATCGTCTGCCTGGGGGACGTCGTCTTGACGTTTCCGGAGCTGTGCCATGGGTGCGGCGGCTGCGCCTTGGTCTGCCCCGAGAAGGCCATCCGGGAGATCCCGCGGGAAATTGGCGAGATCGCGCGAGGGACAGCCGGGTCCGTAGCCTTCGTGGAAGGAAGGCTCCGCATCGGCCAGGCGAAGTCTCCCCCGGTCATCCGGGCTGTGAAGCGGCACCTGCCCCGCACGGGGATCGCCATCCTGGACGCCCCACCGGGGACGTCCTGCCCCCTGCTTGAAGCCGTCCGGGATGCTGACTTCGTCCTCTTGGTGGCGGAACCGACCGTCTTCGGGCTCCACGACCTCACGCTGGCCGTCGAAGCTGTTCGCAAGGTGGGGATCCCCCATGGGGTCGCGATCAACCGCGCCGGCCCGGGCGGAGACGGCGTCCAGCGGTACTGCGCCCGATCCAACCTCCCGGTCCTCATCCAGATTCCCGAGGACCGGCGCATTGCCGAAATCTATTCCCGCGGCGATCTGGCCGTTCGGAGCTTCCCGGGATTCGCTGGCTGGATGACCGAACTCTTTGATCGACTCCGCGGCGCGGTGCGCTCATGAAGGAACTGGTCGTCCTCAGCGGCAAAGGGGGGACTGGCAAGACGAGCCTCGTCGCCGCGTTCGCCGCCCTGGCGGATCGGAAAGTGTTGGCCGACTGCGACGTGGACGCGGCCGATCTCCACCTGGTCCTCACGCCGCGGACGATCCAGGTCGAGGAGTTCCGGGGAAGGCGCCGGGCCCGCATCCTGGTGGATCGCTGCGCCGGCTGCGGCGAATGTGCCGCGCACTGTCGGTTCGGGGCCATTGCGCCGGACGGTCCCGGGAACGAGGCCATCGCGAAGACCTACCGCGTGGATCCCCTCGCCTGCGAGGGCTGCGCCGTGTGTGGGCTCGTGTGTCCGGCCGAGGCTGTGGAATTCAGCCTCGGCCGCGACGGGGAGTGGTACCTCTCCGAGACGCGCTGCGGGCCCATGGTGCACGCGCGGCTGGACCCGGGCGGGGAGAACTCCGGGAAGCTGGTCAGCCTCATCCGAGACCGAGCCAGGGCCCTGGCGGCCGAGAGAGACCTCGATCTGCTCCTCGTGGACGGCTCGCCCGGCATCGGGTGCCCGGTCATCGCCTCCGTCGCGGGGACGGATCTGGTCCTGGGCGTCGCGGAGCCGACCCTGCCGGGCCAGCACGACCTCGAGCGGCTCGCCGCCCTGACGGCGCACTTCCGGATCCCCATGGTGGTCTGCATCAACAAGGTCGACCTGAACGCAGCGGTCGCCTCGGCCATCGAAGGATGGTGCCAGGCGCGCGGGATCGGGATCGTCGGGCGGATCCCCTACGACTCTGTGTTCAGCGAGGCCCAGGCCCAGCAGCAGAGCGTCGTGGAGTGCACCGACGGACCCGCCGCGCGGGCGCTGCGTGCGGTTTGGCAGGCCACACAGACAACACTGGGGGCACTCCGGTGATCGCCAGGCGCATCCGCGAGGCGCTGCAAACCGAGGCGGCACAGGCGCAGATGGTGGACGTGCGGCTCGGCTTGGGGTACACGGCAGTCGTGATCGAGTCCGCAACTGGTGGCGTTGCGTACACCCCACGCGAGGACTTGGCGCCCGGCTGCTCGGTCCTTCATGCGGGAGGCGCTCTGGCCGGCAGGCCGGCGACGGATCTCCTCTCCTTTCTGGAATCGAGCCCGGCCGCTGGAGCGGGCGATCGGCCTCGCCACCGCCAATGCCCTCGTCGCAGCTCGGAAATCCAAGGCCGACCTCAGGGGAGACATCCTGCGGGCGCTCGCGTTGAACCCGGCCCGGGGGGCGAGATTCCTCGGGTGAACCGCCCACAGGAGGAAAAGAAACCCTATGACACGAGAACCGACCTGCCACGCTTCACCTGAGAGTCACAGCGGAACGGACGAAGCCGGCGAGCGATTGCGCGAGCGAATGGCCCGCATCCGCCACAAGATCCTGGTCCTGTCGGGCAAAGGGGGTGTGGGGAAGAGTACCGTGGCCGCAAATCTGGCCGTGTTCCTCTCGGCCGTCGGCCGGCGGACGGGCCTGCTCGACATCGATCTGCATGGCCCCAGCATCCCCAAGCTCCTCGGCCTGGAGGGGCATCTCCTCGGCACTTCTCCGGAGGGATTGCTGCCCGTCGTCGCTGCCCGAGAAGCTGAAAGTGATGTCCGTCGGGTTCCTCCTGGGCGAGGAGCAGGACCGTCCCGTCATCTGGCGCGGGCCCATGAAGCACAAGGTGATCGAGCAGTTCCTCGCCGATGTCCTCTGGGGGGATCTGGACTACCTGGTCATCGACTCCCCTCCGGGGACCGGGGACGAGCCCCTGAGCATCGCCCAGCTCCTGCCCGGCGTGGACGGGCCGTGATCGTCACCACGCCGCAGGAGCTGGCCCTGGCGGACGTGCGGAAGTGCGTCCAGTTCTGCCATCAGGTCCGGCTTCCCGTGATCGGGGTGATCGAGAACATGAGCGGGCTCGCCTGTCCGCACTGTGGGCGCGTGGTGGCGCCGTTCAAGACGGGGGGCGGGGAGACCATGGCCCGCGAGATGGACGTGCCCTTCCTGGGCAGGATCCCCCTGGACCCGCAGATCGTCCTGGACTCGGACGCGGGGACCCCGTACGTGCTGCGGCAGCCGGAGAGCGACGCGGCGCGGGCCTTCGCCCGGGTCGTGGAGCGGATCCTGGAAAGCAGCAGCGGGGTTGCAGACGAAACGGCAACTCTTTCACCCCGGGCAACCACCGGACACGACACAGGAGTAGACCAGTGAAAATTGCAGCGATCACCGACGACGGAAAGACGATCAGCCAGCACTTCGGCCGGGCGCGCTACTACCTGGTGGTGACCGTGGAGGACGGCAAGGTTCTCACTCAGGAACGCCGCGACAAGGAGGGACATCACACGTTCGCCCCGCAGGAGGCGATGGAGCATCCTGTCTCGGGTCCCCATGGCTTCGACCCCGCCAGCCGGAACCGCCACGCCCAGATGTTGGCAACCATCCAAGACTGTCAGGTCGCTCCTGGCCGGGGGCATGGGGCTGGGGATGCAGCGGAACCTCGAGGAGGTGGGCATCCGCCCGGTCTTGACTGACGCCCAGGACATCCAGGAGGCGGTGCAGGCCTTCGTGGATGGGCGGCTCGCCGAGCGTCCCGATCTCGCCCACTGAACGGGCCGAGGTTGGAGCACAGCGGAAGGGAGGGTCAGCATGCAGGATGAAGCAAGGGTGGTGGATGGCCCCGCAGGCGGAACAGAGAAAACAGACATTGCTCCCCCTGGCTCGCCCCCCGTGCGGCGCGCTGCCGGACGGGAGTCCGAGCCGCTTCTGGTCGAGCTCGCGTGGCTCGTGATTGAGGGGGCGGTCCTCTTCCGGCGTTTGCGCGGAATCCTGGCGCGGATCTGACGACGGCCGTGGGCAGGCGCGCCATTCGGCGGCGGTACTACGACCTGTTCTCCGTGGTGTACGACCGCTTCGTCGCGTGGCACTCGGGAGAGCCGACCGGGCCGATGCGCCGAGCCCTGGCGGAGCGTGCCGCGTGCGCGCCTGTTCGACGAGTGCTGGACCTGTGCTGCGGGACGGGAGCGGTGACGCGGGCGCTGGCCGAGCAGGTGCGGGCAGACTGCCTGGTCGTGGGACTCGACTTCTCGTGGGGGATGCTCTGCCGCGGGCGGACTGCGGCGCGGCAAGTGGGCCTCTCTGCTCTCCACTGGGTGCAGGCCGATGCCGCGGCCCTGCCGTTCAAGAACGGGGTGTTCGACGCCGCGACGTGCGCCTATGCCCTGTACGAGCTGAAGGGCTCGGCCCGACGGATCATGCTCCGGGAGGCCGCGCGGGTGCTCGCGCCGGAGGGGAGATTCCTGGCCATGGAGCACGAGGTGCCGACACGGCGCCTCCCTCGGCTCTTGTTTTGGCTTCGGCTGGCGGTCATCGGCGCGGAGGGTGCCCGGGCGTTCCTGGGTGGCGAGCTGGTCGAGCTCGGTCGGGTGTTCTCGCGGGTTGGCAAGGAGGTGCCACCGCCAGGGAAGAGCAAGATCCTGACGGGGACCAAAGGCTGTGGGCTCGTGCAGGCGGGAGAGGAAGGAGGGGCCCCATGAGAGTCATGTTCCTCGCCGGGAACGCAGGGCAGGCGGAGCAGTTGGCGGCCTTGGTCCGGTCGCTCCAGCCGGACGAGGTCCAGCTCAACACGCCGCTCCGGCCCTCGCCGGTAGCGCCGCTTGAGCCGGCAGCCCTGGCCTTGGTCGCCAGGCCCTTCGAGGGGCTGCCCGCCCATCAGGTTTGCGAAGTTCTGGCCGGCCGTCGCGGCGCTGGATCCGATTGCGACCCGGCAGCGGCGGCCGGAGTACGGGGGATGCGTGGAAATTCACTCCGTCCGGGCTGCATGACCTACGTCCTTCAGGCCGCGCATGGCTTTTGCGGGGACAGCGTACGGCGGCATCCCTGCGAGGCCGGAATGCGGTTTCGACAACGGCGAACAGGGAATGACAGGGTGTGCCACCTCAAGGGAGAGGAAAGACACGAGATGCCCCGAGAAGTTGTCGGCGCCAGCCTCCCGTCGAGTCGGCAGGGCGGGCCGCTCGCCCTGCGGACGTTCAGAGAGCCCCCGCTGACTGGAACCGGGTCGAACCTTCCCCCATTCGGACTCCTCTGGCGGTATGGGGGATGGTGGCGATGGCTGATCCTCGGCCTGATCCTGGGAGGCGTCGGGACGACGCCATGGTGGCCGTTGCTCGGCCCGGTCCTGCTTGGCTGCGCTGCGGGGCTCGCGTGGTTCTTCCGCAACCCATCCCGGACAATCGCTTCGGACACCATGTCGATCATCTCGCCCGTGGATGGTGTGGTGGACGACCTGGCCATCGCCGACGGCTCTCCCTGGATGCAGGGGGAGGCCCTTCGGATAGGAATCTTTCTGTCCGTGCTGGATGTGCATGCCACTCGCGCGCCGATCACCGGCACCGTTGGCAAGAGAGTGGAGATTCCAGGCGTCCACCGCAATGCGCTGTCCCTGGACGCCGGCATGACCAACCAACGAAACGAGATCTGGTTGTCCGATGCGGCCGGGCGCTCTCTGCTCCTGCGGCAGATTGCGGGCGCCGTGGCGCGACGCGTGGTATTCGCTCCCCAGCCGGGGGATACGGTTCGTGCCGGGGCGGTAATCGGCATGATCCGCTTTGGATCCCGGGTCGAGGTGTGGCTGCCCATGCAGGCCGGGTACGTGGCAACGGTCTGGCGCGGCGACGGGGTTCTGGCCGGCGTGTCGGTCCTGGCCCGGGCGCCGCACACGTGGCATCTCAGCCCTGGCGCAAAGGGGGTCCAAGCCGATCCGCGCGCAGTCTCCCCAGCGGTGCTCCCCGTCCAAGCGGGGGCAGGCGAAAGCTCCAGGACTCATGTGAGGGGAGGTGGTGCCCCACCAAACGGCCGAAGTCGAGTTGTGGAACGCTGCTACGGGGGAGAATGATTTCGACCTACGGAGAGGAGGCCATCATGATGCAGAAGGTGGGATGGGCCCTGACCACAGTGCTTGTCGCGGCGCTCCTGCTGCCGGCAGCCGCACCGGCCGCGTTTCCGGAGCGGGACATCAGCCTGATCGTCCCCTGGGCGGCGGGGGGCGGCACCGACACGTTGGCACGCACGCTGGCCAAGAACGGCAAGAAGTACTTCGGCGTGAACCTGAACGTGGTGAACCGGGTCGGGGGAACCGGGGTCGTGGGGATGAACGCGGTGGCTACCTCCAAACCCGATGGGTACACCGTAGGCGTCATGACCTTCCATTTGAGCGCCTACCGGCTGCTGGGCCTCTCGGACCTCTCCTACCGGGATTTCGATCTCATTGCCCTCCTGAACCGCAGCCAGGCGGGTATCTCCGTGAGGGCGGACTCCCCCTTCAAGACCCTGAAGGATGTGGTGGACTATGCCAAGGCCAATCCCGGGGTCTTGACGGTCGGGCATGCGGGCCCGGGCCAGGCCTGGCACCTCGCGGTGGCCAACCTCGCGCAGAAGTACGGCCTGAAGTTCACCTACGTCCCGTTTGACGGCGCGGCCCCCACCCGCGTCGCGCTGGTCGGCGGCCACGTCAGCGTGGCCACCACCGGCATGGACGAGGTCCTCCAGTTCTACAAGACGAAGCAGATTCGGCTGCTGGGCGCCAACAGCCCGGCGCGGCATCCGGCCTTCCCCGATGTGCCGACCTTCGCCGAGGCCGGCTATCCCATCGAGAACCCCATCTTCGACTGGCGCGGTCTGGCGGTCGCGAAAGGAACCCCGCCTGAGGTGCTCAAGGTGCTCCGCGACGGCTTCAAGAGGGCCGCCGAGGACCCCGACTATGTCAAGTTGATGGATGATCTCGCGCTGCCGCGGACGTTCATGGAGCACGAGCAGTATGCGGAGTTCCTGGTCGGCATGGAGAAGAGCCTGGAGCCGGTCCTCGATTCGGTCGGGCTGCTGAACAAGAAGTAACTGTCGGACACCCGGAGCTTGCCGCGGGAGGGGGATGCTGCCCCCTCCCGCGGTCCAGTCAGACCAAGGCTTTACCGGAGCACGCGGGGATGACCATGGCCGTCCGCGATGGACGGCCAGAGTTCGGCGGCGGGCCCCTGTCGATGCGAATGGCCGAGGACGCGGGTACGCGAGGTCAGAGGGGATGCATGCAGACCCGAAACGGATGGAGCAGAACCTGCAACAGTTCCGGGAGGAAACCCATGCCCACTGCGTGGTGTGTGGGACGTATAACCCCCGGGGCATGCAGTTGAGCTTTCGGGCATTACCCGATGGGAGCGTGCGGGGCGTCTTTGAGTGCCGGCGGATTCTTGAAGGCTACGCGTCTACCCTGCATGGGGGCATCATCTGCTCCTTGCTGGACGGGGCAATGACGAACTGCCTCGCCGCCCATGGACACAGAGCGCTGACCGCCGAGATGACGGTGCGATTCCGGCGACCCGTTGCGACCGAACGTCCCGCCACCATCCGCGCGTGGATTGAGCGGTGCGGCCATCAACTCTACCAAGTGGCGGCGGATCTGCAGCAGGATGGCCAGGTCATGGCCAGCGCCACCGCGAAATTCATGGAACACAAACCGTCGGGCGACGGGAGGGGCGAGGGCGCGCAATCTTCTGGCTCTGCATAACGATCTTCAACACTCGCGCGTGTGCGCGGCTGTTTGCCGGCCCAGACGTTCATTCTTGGAGTCAGGGCAACAGCGAGCGTTGCTAATACGGTCGGCGGAAGAACGGGCTGCAAAGTGAACGGTTCGTCTGCCGATTTCGGATGCACACGCAACGCAACCCGGGGAACGATGGCGTCACAGAAAGGGGGAGGCCATGGCTGACAAGGAACGGGTTCTGACCACCAGTTTCGGGATGCCGGTCGACAACGATCTGAACTCCATGACCGCGGGGCCCAAAGGGCCGATCCTCATGCAGGACGTGCACCTGCTGGAGAAGCTCGCCCACTTCGACCGCGAGCGAATCCCCGAGCGGGTCGTGCACGCCAAGGGGGCGGGCGCCTACGGCTACTTCGAGGTCACCCACGACGTCACCCAGTACACCCGCGCCAAGTTCCTCTCCCCGGTGGGGAAACGCACCGAGGTCTTCGCGCGCTTCTCCACCGTCGGCGGCGAGAAGGGGTCGGCCGACTCCGAGCGCGACCCGCGCGGGTTCGCCGTGAAGTTCTACACCGAAGAAGGCAACTACGACATGGTGGGCAACAACACGCCGGTCTTCTTCATCCGCGACCCGCTCAAGTTCCCCGACTTCATCCACACCCAGAAGCGGCAACCCGGCCACCAACCTCAAGGATCCGGACATGTTCTGGGACTTCCTGTCCCTGACGCCGGAGTCGATCCACCAGGTGACGATCCTGTTCTCCGACCGCGGCACCCCCAGGACCTACCGCCACATGAACGGCTACAGCAGCCACACCTACATGTGGTACAACGCCAAGGGCGAGTACTGCTGGGTGAAGCTCCACTTCAAGACCGAGCAGGGCATCCAGAACTTCACCGCGCGAGGAGGCCGACCGCATGCGGGGCGACGGACCCGGATCTACGCCACCCGCGACCTGTACGAGGCCATCGCAGCGGGGCGAGTTCCCCGCCTGGCGGCTCGAGGTCCAGATCATGACGCCGGAGCAGGCCAAGACGCTACCGCTTCGACCCCTTCGACGTCACCAAGGTCTGGCCGCACGCCGACTTCCCGCTGATCGACCGTCGGCCGCCTGGTCCTCGACCGCAACCCGGAGAACTACTTCGCCGACGTGGAGCAGGCCGCCTTCTCGCCGGGCAACTTCGTCCCCGGCATCGGGCCGTCGCCCGACAAGATGCTGCAGGGACGGCTCTTCAGCTACCACGACACTCACCGGCACCGGCTGGGGCCCAACTACCATCTGCTGCCGGTCAACGCGCCCAAGGCCGCCAGATGCGACAGCTACCAGCGCGACGGCGTCCATGCGCTCCGACGGCAACGGCGGCGCGGCCCCAACTACTGGCCGAACAGCTTCGGCGGCCCGGCCCCGATCCCAGTCGTGGCCGCCCCGCCCATCGACGTGGCCGGCATGGCCGCGCGCCATGCCTACGAGCTGGGCGACGTCGACTTCGTGCAGGCCGGGGACCTGTACCGCAAGGTCATGACCGACAGGATCGGGAGCACCTCATCGGCAACATCGTCGCTCACCTGCGGCAAGGCGCAGAAGCGCATCCAGCTTCGCCAGACCGCCCTGTTCTACAAGGTGGACGCGGAGTACGGCGAGCGCGTGGCCAAGGGGCTGGATCTCAACATTGCGGAGGTGCAGCGCCTGGCGGCGATGTCGCAGGAGGAGCGGGCCGGGGCGACCGCAGCGTGACCGATGCGGTTCCTCGGGCACGACCCCCCCGGCGAGCGATCTGCCGGCCGTTCGCCGGGGGCAAGGGGTACCCTGCCGGCTTGATTTGGGGCAGGTCGGCCGGGCCGGAGATCGTGGAGATGGACGGCGGTCGTCGGGGCACTTCGCGCGTCCGGCTTTGCCCCTGGCGAGTGCAGGCGCTGCCCGCACGTGCCCCTGCACATCGCTTCGCGTCCCTGAACCCATCCTAACCGAGAAGGAGGCAGCCAGTGGACACGCAGAAGAGCATTGCGCTGTTGAACAAGGCAGTGGGCGACGAGCTGCAGGCGGTTCACCAGTACATGTACTGGCACTTCCATTTGGACGATCAGGGGTTCGCACCGTTGGCCGACTTGCTCAAGCGCACCGCCATCGTCGAGATGGGTCACGTCGAGAAACTCGCCGAGCGGATCCTGTTCCTCAAGGGGGACGTGCATATGGCGGCCGCCGGCCAGGTCCAGCCGATCGTCGAGCCGGCGGACATTCTCGCCAGGGCGGCGGAGATGGAGCAGCAGTCGGCCCGGGATTACAACAAATCCGCGCTGGAGTGCAGCGCCAATGCCGATGCCGTCTCCAAGCAGATCTTTGAAGCGCTGGTGGCGGACGAGGAGGGGCACTTCGATTCTTTCGACAAGCAACAGGACAACATCAAGCGGTTCGGGCTGAGCTACCTCGCCCTGCAGTCCTTCGAGGCCGCTGGGGCCGGGCCCAAAGCCGGCTGATAGGATTCTCCGCTCAGTACTTGAAAAGGAAGGACGGGGGCGTTCCCTTCCTGCCGGGCCGCAATTCAGAGAGCCAACCCAGCCTCTCAGCTTGGCGGGCATCAAGTGGCACGGAGCGTGACGATGATCCAGGGCGTGCAGGTGAAACCCCTCACGGTCCTGCCGGACGACCGGGGGTTTTTGATGGAGATGCTCCGGGCGGACGAGCCGATCTTCGAGCGCTTCGGCCAGGTCTACCTCACCGGCTGCAAGCGCGGCGTGGCGAAGGGCTGGCACTACCACAAGGCGCAGACCGACCACTTCGTCTGCGTCGGGGGGACGGCGCTGGTCGTCCTGTACGATCCCCGCGACACCTCCCCCACGCGGGGGACGGTCCAGGAGCTGCGCCTCCACGCGCCCCCGTCCCAGGAGCCGCCCCCGCTCCCGGTGAAGATCCCGCCCCTCATCCTGCACGGCTTCACGGCCACCGCCTGCGAGGAGGCCCGGATCATCAACATCCCCACCCTGCCGTACCGCCGGAGCAACCCCGGTGAGTGCCGCATCCCATGGAACAGCCCCGAGGTGCCCTACCGCTGGCCGGCCGACGTGGTCCGCGGGGGGTGACCTCCGCTGCGGACCGGGGTGAGCGATGCCAAAGCCTCGTGGCTCGGAGCATCGTGGGCAGAGCGTCTTTGCTCGTAACGAGCCAATGAGTTCTCCGCGATTGCATCGGGCTTTAGTGAAATGCGGTTGCCCGGCCCAGGGCGCGCGCGGGCAATGGGAGGGTGATCCAACGTGCCTGGCAACCCCAGTCGTCCTCGGCTGTCTGGGAATCTTTCCGGTGTAAGGTGGATCGAAGCACGTAGAGGCCCTGTCCCTTCTCAGGCAGCAAGAGAGGAGACCGCGGGAGCGGACAATGCCGATCGAGAAATACATGTGCCAGCATTGCGGGCAGGCCTTTGAGGTGAAACGCCCCCAAGCAGTGCCGGCGACCGAGCCGATCTGTCCCGCGTGCAACAGCGCGGAGGTGGAGGGTCCTCTGGTCCCGACGTGTGAGATGGAGTGCGCCTCCGGCGGGGGATGTGGCTGCGTGGTCCCCGGGTTTGCCTGAAGCTGATTGCGCGGGGCCGGCGGCCCCGCAGGATATCGGTGGTGGGATGCGGAGGCGGGTTTCCCGAATCCTTTTCGGGTGAGGAGGATCGAACAAGATGGCGGCCCTCAGGCGCGCCGGCGAATTGAACGCCCGGATGGCGACACGGGAGCGGACGGGAGGCGCGCTGGTTGAACCGGGAGGCGGCGGTGCTTGCCTACGACATCGTCATTGGGGTCTTGCTCCTCAGCCCCTGGGCCTTGGTTGGCGTTGTGCTGATCGGGCCCATGCTGCTCGCCGTAGCCTGCTGGCTGAGACGCCATGGATGGCCCTTCTGGGCTGGCGCATGCGGCAAATCCCCCCACGCGTGATCCGGCGACGCCGTCCCCGCGCCGCGGCCAGGATACCGGATTCGGCGGGCGGCCCCAGGAGTGGGCGATTCCGCCGAGGACCGACTGGCGGTGCGGGGGCCCCGGGAGACACAGCATGGACCACCCCCTGCTCTTCCTCAAAGCCTTTGGCTCCTGGGTGGTCCTCGGCGGGGTCTTCTTGGACCTCACCCTCCTGCCCTTCCCGTCGGAAATCCTCCTCGTCCTGGCCGGATCCCTGGCAGTGTCCGGCCAGCTTCGACTGGGTGTCCTGATTCTGGCCGGAACGTTCGGCGCGCTCCTGGCCGACCACCTCTGGTTCTTCCTCGGCCGCCGCCGCGCCGGGCCGACGCTCCGCCTGCTGTGCCGGGTCACCGGGCGGCCCCCGCACTGCGAGGAGAAGGCCGTGGCCTTCTTCGCGCGCTTCGGGCGCTTCTCCCTCCTCGTCGCAAAGTTTTTCCCCGGTCTTCGGACAATCGTCCCCTCCCTGGCTGGAGCCGCCGCGCTATCCTATGGCGCCTTCCTCCGCGCCGACGGCGTGGGGACCTCACTTTGGGTGATCGCCTTCTCGGGTCTGGGCTATGTCCTGGCGGGGCAGATCCGGGACCTCCTTGCGGCCCTGCAAGGCGTCCAGGCGGCCGCCCTGTGGATCGTTGGAGGGATCGCCGTTGGCCTCTCGGTTTTCGGCCAGGTCTGGGCCCGGCGCCGCATCCGTTGCCTAGCGCCGGCCGCCGCCATGCGCCTGGCATCACCTCGAGAAGGAAGCCCAAGTGCCCCGAGGGCCCTGGAGTCTACCGGGCAAGTTCGGAGGCCCTGTGGGGTGGGGGAGAAGGAACGAACGGGCGCCGAAGGTTGACGGCGACCGAACCGAACGGCCTGGAGTCCGGTCGCTCTCGGCACCAGCGGGTCTCGGCAGGGGCCCTCGTAAACGCCATCCGCAGTCTGCGCACATTTTCATCCCACCTCCAAGAAAAAATCCTTGACGAATGGAGTCTGCGTGCTATCATAGTTTCGAACTAGTGAAGATACGCAAGTACGCACATCCAGGAGAGCCGGATGAAAACGTTCGATATCTTCGAAGTCCACGCCGATTTCTGCAAGACCCTGGCCAATCCCAAGCGGCTGATGATCCTGGCCCTGCTGGGGAAGGGGGAGAGCAGCGTGGGGCAGATCGCCGAGGCGATCGAGGCGCCCCTCCCGAACGTCAGCCAGCACTTGGCGGTCCTCAAATCCCAGAACCTCGTCCTGACCCGGAAGGAGGGCCAGACGGTGTATTACCGGCTCGCCGACCGGCGGATCATCCAGGCGTGCACCTTGATCCGGTCCGTGCTGTTGGACCAGATGAAGGCGCGCGGCATGGTCGCCCAGGAAACCGATGCCCGCTACGTCGTAACCGGCTCCTGACGGCCGCCGCGCCAGGCCCAGTCCCGTCTCCTGGGCGTGCCCGCCCAGGCTTTAACCGAAAGCGACAGGAGGAAGACATGAGCGTCGATCTGAGCACAGTGAAAGTGGCCAAGACCGTGGATGCCCGGGGGACCGCCTGCCCCGGCCCGCTCCTGGAGGCGAAGCGCGCCATGGCGGAGGTGCCCATGGGCGGGATACTCGAGGTGATGTCCGCCGACGCGGGCACCAGCGAAGACATTCCCCTCTGGGCGAAGAAGGTCGGCCACGCGTTCCTCGGCAGCCTGGAGGAAGCCGGTTACTGGCGGCTGTTCGTGAAGCGGGGGAAGTAGTGGCGAGCGGCAAAGCAGGCTCAGTGTCCGAGCCGAAGATCCTGGTCTTCTCCACCAACACCATCTCCGATCCGGGGATCGACCTGGCTGGAAGCTCGCATCTGGAGTACTCCGCCGGGGTGAAGGTGATCAGCCTTCCCTGCTCCAGCGGGATCAACCCGAAATGGGTGCTCCACGCCGTGGAGGCCGGGTTCGATGGCGTCTTCATCGCCGCGGACGGTGGCGATTGCGCCTTCCTCCCGGATTGCACGGCCAAGACCGCACGGCTGGTCGAGAAGGCGCAGGCGCTTCTCAAGGCGCGCGGCCACGACCCGAGGCGCCTCAAGATGGCTGCGGTCTGCTCGGTCTGCTCGGAATCCTTCGTCTCCCACATGAAACAGTTCGGCCAGGCCTTGCGCCAACTGTGAAGGCGGATCCATGAACTATGACGTCCTCGTCGTCGGGGCGGGCATTGCGGGGATGGAGTCGGCGCTGACCCTCGGCGACATGGGGTACAAGGTGCTGCTCGTGGAGAAGGAACCGAGCGTGGGGGGGAAGATGATCCTCCTGAGCAAGGTCTTCCCGACCCTCGACTGCGCCAGTTGCATCTCCACACCCAAGATGGCGGCCACCGCCCATCACCCCAACCTGACCGTCCTGACGTATAGCGAAGTCGAAAAGATCGAGCGGAGGGAGGATGGGACGTTTATCGTCCGCCTCCGGAGGAAGCCCACCTTCGTCGATCCCGCGGCTTGCACCGGCTGCGGCGAGTGCGAGCTGAAGTGCACGGTGGCGATCCCGGACCGGTTCAACTTCGACCTGGTTGCCAGCCGGGCTGCGCACATCGCGTTTCCCCAGGCGGTCCCAAAGAAGGCGGTCATCGAGAAGGCCGGGACCTCTCCCTGCTCCTTCCACTGTCCCGGGGGCGTGCAGGCCCACGGGTACGTCTCCCTGGTGCGGAGCGGCCGGTACGAGCAGGCCTTTCGCCTCCACCTGGAGGACGCTCCTCTGGTCGGATCCTTGAGCCGGGCGTGCTACGCCCCCTGCGAGAGCCAGTGCACCCGGGAAGAGGTCGAGGGGAAGGTGTCCATCCGGGGGATCAAGCGTTTCCTGGCGGACTACTACTACGCGCGGCACCCCGAGCCGGAATACGGGCCGCCCGCGGAGCAGAATGGAAAGAAGGTCGCGGTTGTGGGCTCCGGGCCTGCGGGGCTGTCTGCTGCCTACTTCCTGGCCCGGAAGGGGTACGGCGTCACGGTGTTCGAGGCCGCCCCCGAGGCCGGCGGGATGCTCCGCTACGGCATCCCCCCGTTCCGCCTGCCGAAGGGCATCCTGGACCGGGACATCAAGAATGTCACAGCCCTGGGGGTCGAGATCCGGACCGGCGTCCGGGTCGACTCAGCGACTTCGCTGAGGGCGCAAGGCTTCGACGCAGTCTTCCTGGCGGTGGGCACCCTGGAGGGGCAAGAACTGGACGTTCCGGGGAGGCATCTGGGCGGCGTCGTGGAGTCCATGGCGATCCTCCGGGCGATCAACGGCGACGGGCGGCTGGACCTTGCCGGAAAACAGGTGGCCATCATCGGCGGAGGGAACGTGGCCATCGACTCGGCGAGGATGGCCCTCCGCATGGGCGCCGTGAAGGTGTCGATCTACTATCGTCGCAGCCGGGCCGAGATGCCGGCCCACGACTGGGAGGTCCAGACCGCCGTGGAAGAGGGAGTCGAGCTGCACGAGCTGAGAAGTCCCGTCCGCTTCCTGGGACAGAATGGAAATGGAAAGCTCTCGGCCGTGGAGTGGCGCTCCATGAAGCTGGGGGAGCCGGATGCCGGGGGGAGGCGACGTCCTGTTCCGGTCGCGGGATCCGAAGAGGCGCGGCCTGCGGACGTGGCGGTCCTCGCCATCGGCTTGCGGCCCAGCACCGGCCCGTTCGCGGGTGAGATCGGGCAGAATCGGGACGGGACGATCCGGGTGGACGCGGAGACGCTGGCGACCTCCATGCCCGCCGTGTTTGCGGGGGGCGACGCCATCACGGGCCCCTCCATGATCATCCAGGCCATCGGGCAGGGAAAGCGGGCGGCTTTCTATATCGACCGCTCCCTGCAGGGCCAATCGCTGTCCGGGGTTGCCTTCGACGCCCGGCTGCCCATGGTGGACCGCAAGACGGTACTCGCCCGGGCGGAAGAGCCCGTGTCGAGACGCGCGCCAGTGGCGTCGCGGGAACTCCCCGCGGGCGGGCGAGCCCGGTCGCTGGCCGAGATCGAGGCCACCATGACCGAGGAGGAGGCCCGCTACAGCGCGAACCGCTGCCTGGATTGCGGGATCTGCTCGGAATGCAGGGAGTGCGCGGCGGCCTGCCCCGCGGGGGCGATCCGCTTCGACATGCGGCCGGAAGAGAAGACAGTGGAGGTGGACTCCGTCCTCCTCTCCACCGGCTTCCAGCTCTTCGATGCCCGGAAGAAGACCGCCTACGGGTTCGGGCGGTACCCGAATATTATCACTGCGATGCAGATGGACCGGGTCCTCGCCCCCACGCGGCCGTACCACGCGGTCGTGCGCCCCTCGGATGGCATGGTCCCCTCCAACATCGCCTACGTCCTGTGCACCGGTTCCCGCGACTGCACGGTGGGGAACCGTCTCTGCTCGCGGGTCTGCTGCATGTACTCGATCAAGCAGGCCCAGCTCATCATGGGGGCCCTCCCGCTGGCCGACATCAGCATCTACTACATCGACATCCGGGCCTTCGGGAAGGGATACGAAGAGTTCTACGAGCAGGCCAAGGGAATGGGCGTGCGCTTCGTGAAGGGGCGAGTCGGGAAGATCGAGGAGACAGGAAAGGGCAACCTCCTCCTCCGTTACGAGGACATAGCCGCCGGGGCGGGCCCAAAGCAGGCGGAGCACGACCTCGTGGTCCTCTCCGTGGGTCTGTCCGCCAGCCCGGACGCGTTCCAGTTGTTTGCAGGGAGCACACTGGAAGCGGACCCGTTCTCCTACGTGCGGGAGATCGACGAGGACCTCGAGCCCGGCCGGACCAGCATCGAGGGAGTGTTCGTCGCCGGGACCGCCTCCGGCATCCGCGACATCCCCGACACGATCCTCCACTCGGGCGCCGCCGCCGCGCAGGTGGCCGCATACCTGGTGAGGGCGGGGGCAAGGCGATGACGGAGAAACGGATCGGCGCGTTCGTCTGCCACTGCGGCGGGAACATCTCGGACTACGTCGACGTGGAGAGGGTTCGCGCGGCGGCGGAAAGAGAAGGCGGCGTCGCGGTGGCCAAGACGTTCCTGTTCGCCTGCTCGGACGCCTCTCAGCAGGAGATGATTGAGACCATCCGGCAGGAGAAGCTCGACGGAATCGTGATCGCCTCCTGCTCGCCCAAGCTTCACCTGAATACCTTCCGCTCCATGGCGCGGCGGGCCGGGCTCAACCCGTACATGTACACCCAGGTAAACGTCCGGGAGCAATGCTCCTGGTCGCACCGGCACGACCGGGAAGGGGCCACCAACAAGGCGGTTCGTCTCGTCCGGGCCGGGATCGCGAAGGCCTGCCTCGACAGGCCGCTCACGGACCTGCGGGTCGAGACGGTCCCGAAAGCGCTCGTGATCGGTGCCGGCGTGGCCGGGATGCGGGCGGCCCTGGCCCTCGCCGACCTCGGGCTGACCGTGTACCTCGTCGAGCGGGCAAAGGAAGTCGGCGGGCGGGTGCCGGCATGGGGGAAGCTCTTTCCCAATGACCGGGACGGCTCCGAGATCGTCACGACGCTCCTGGAAAGGATCCGGCAGCGGGAGGCCATCGCCCTCTATACCGGCGCCGAAGTTGTGGAGAAGGGAGGCAGAGTCGGGAACTTCACCGTGAAAGTGAGCCTGGAGGACGGGGAGACCATCTCGCTTCAGGTGGGGGCGATCGTGGTCGCCACGGGGTTCGACCCGTACGCGCCGGGCGAAGGGGAATTCGGCTATGGCCTGCCGGGAGTCCTTACCCTTCCCGAGTTCAAGGAACTGCTGGCCCGTTCCGGGGACCGGATCCGCTACGCGGGGCGGGAGGTGAAAACCGTGGCGTACATCTATTGCGTCGGCAGCCGGCAGGGGGCGCAGGAGGGGAACTCGAATCCGAACCTGTACTGCTCCCGGTATTGCTGCACCGCGGCGGTGCACGCGGCGATCCAGGCCCATGGGGTTGATCCCGGTCTCAATCAATACCACCTCCACCGCGATATCCGAACCTACGGGAAAAACGAGATCCTCTACGAGGAGGCCGGGAGGAAGGGGTCCGTGTTTCTCCGGTACTCGGAGGACGCTCCCCCAGCCGTGCAAGCGGCAGATGGTGCGATCCTCGTCCGGGTCAGGGACGACCTCCTCGGGGGGGAGCCGATCGAGATTCCAGCGGACCTCGTGGTGCTGGTCACGGGGATGGTGCCGAGGGAGAACGCCAGGCTGCTCGGGACGCTGAAGCTGCCGGTGAGCAAGGGCGGGTTCTTCAACGAGATCCACCCGAAGCTTCGCCCCGTGGAGACGGTGATCGACGGCGTCTTCATCGCCGGGGCGGCCCAGGGTCCCAAGACTCTGGCGGAGAGCGTGACCTCTTCGCTGGCGGCGGTCGCCAAGGGCGCGGCCCTGCTGCTGAAGGGGTACGTCGACCTCGCTCCCCTCGTGGCGCTCATCGAGCCCGAGCGATGCACCTGGTGCGGCGAGTGCGCGCAGGCATGCCCGTACGACGGGGCGATCGAGAAAGTGCGTCGGGACGGCAAGGAGCTCGCGGCCGTGCAATCCGCCCTCTGCAAGGGGTGCGGCGGCTGCGTGCCAGCCTGCCCTTCGGACGCTATCAACGTGGAAGGGTACACCACCGCGCAGGTGGAGGCCATGATCGACGCCTTGGCTGGGGAGGTGGCGGGGTGAGAGAAGGCGCGAGGTCCCGCTCGCTGGGGGAAGTGCTGCGCGACGAAATGGTGATGAGGGACCGGATCGGCGATGCGCTTCGGGACGGCCCGAAGACGATCCCGGAGATTGCGGAGGCGCTCTCCGCTCCCACCCAGGAGGTCACCCTCTGGGTGATGGCCATGCGCCGGTACGGCGCGCTGGAGGATCTCCCCAAGGCGAAGGCCGACGATTACTTCCGCTACAAACTGGTCCGGTGACAGCGGCTGGCAATCCGGTGCCCAGGGAGCCCCGGTCGTGTTCATGGGTTCCAGGAGGACGAAACGCATGGGATTCCGCATAGACCCGGAGCTACACCGGGAGATCGTGAAGTACGGGGGAAAGGACGTAGCTGCCTGCATGAATTGCGGGACATGCACGGCCATCTGCTCCTTGTCAACGGAGTCCGCGGCGTTCCCCCGGAGGATCATCCACCTCCTGCAAGTGGGGCACAAGGAGAAGCTCGCGGAGTCTGTCGAGCCGTGGCTCTGCTACTATTGTGGGGAGTGCTCGGAGAGCTGCCCCCGGGACGCCAACCCCGGGGAGATAATGATGGCGACCCGCCGCTACCTCACGGCGCTCTACGACTGGACGGGGCTTGGGAAGAAATTCTACCAGTCCCCGGTTTGGGAGATCGGAGCGATTGTGGCCGTCGGCCTCTTCGTCGTCGGCCTGTTCGCCCTGTTCCACGGTCCCGTCGTGACCGACCGGGTGGAGCTCAACACCTTCGCCCCGGCGAAGTGGGTGGATGCCGGTGATCTCCTCATGGCTGGGGTCCTTTCCATTTTTCTGCTGTCGAACGCCTTCAGGATGTTTCACTTTTCCATGGGTGGGGAGGAGCGCCCGAAGATACCGTTCTCTCTCTATCTGCGAGAGTTGCCCACCTTTGTGACCCACTTTGCCACGCAGAAGAGATGGCGGCAGTGTGAGGACAACCGCATCACCTGGCTGAAGCATTTCTTCTTGATGACGGGCTACCTCACCATGCTAACCCTTGTCGTTTTTTTCTTGCGCTGGTTTCAGACGGACCTCGTCTATCCCATCTATCACCCCCAGCGCTTGCTCGGCTATTATGCGACGGCGGTTCTCCTGTACGTTACCGCCAGCATGATGATCGGTCGGCTCCGTCACAGCGGACAGATCCACAGGTTCTCCGAGCCCACTGATTGGATCTTCCTGATTCTCTTGTTCCTGACCGCGTTCACCGGGATCGTTCTCCATCTAGCCCGCATCGGTGGTTTTCCCCTGTTGACGTACTCCATCTACGTGATTCACCTTGCCATTGCCGTGCCGATGCTTGTGGTTGAAGTGCCATTCGGCAAGTGGGCCCACATGTTCTACCGGCCTTTTGCGATGTACCTGCTGACGGTCCGGGAGAAGGCGAGGGTACTCCACGGGGAAGTGGCGGAAATGGCGGCATGAGGCGGGGCCGCGCCAGGGGGCCCCGGAGACACTCCAGAGGGAGTCTGCGGTCGTAGGGAAGCGAATTTGACGAATGCATTTGGCATAGATGGGCAGGAAATATGGATACTGCTGAGATACGAAAACTGAATGAAACCGTCGAATCACTCAAGAAAGAAGTGGAGGCACTCCGGGCCAATCTGCCTCAGGACAAGATCTCCATGGTGGTGATGAGCGGGGATCTGGACAAACTCCTGGCCGCTTTCATCATTGCCACAGGCGCGGCGGTCATGTACGAGAAGGTGTCCATGTTCTTCACCTTCTGGGCCATACCGGCCCTGAAGGACCCGAAGAAGAAGGTCGCCAAGGCCATCATCGGCAGGATGTTCGAGAACATGCTCCCCAAGGGGGCGGCGGCCCTTTCCCTCTCCAAGATGAACATGGCCGGGGCAGGGAAGGCAATGATAAAGTGGCTCATGAAGAAGCACCATGTCATGAGCCTGGAGCAGCTCATCAGGACCGCGGCCGATTCGGGTGTGCAGATATATGTCTGCCAGATGAGCATGGACCTCATGGGCTACAAGATGGAGGAGATGATAGATTACCCCGGCATAAAGGCGGCCGGCGTGGCCACGTTCCTGGCCGAAGCCGGCTCCAGCAAAGCGACGCTTTTCATTTGACGTGCTATGGAGGGAGAAATGGCAGAGACAGGGGCGAAGACCGAGAAGATCGTGATCATCGCAACGCACGGCGGGGAGGATCCCGAGCGGGCGACCTTCCCCTTCGTGGCGGCAAATGCCGCCCTGACGATGGATGTCAAGGTCACGGTGATTCTTATGGGAACCGCCGTCACGCTGGCCCAGACGGGCGTGAACGAGCACATCTTCGCCACAGGGTTGCCGCCCCTGAAAGATCTGATGGGCAGCTTCCTTTCCCTGGGCGGTCAGCTTCTCGTCTGCACGCCATGCATCCAGGGGCGGAAGATCACACCGGAGATGCTGCTGAAGGGATCCACGGTAATCGCGGCTGCTCGCCTCGTCCAGGAGTGTCTCGAGGCAAAGGCCACGCTGAACTATTAGCGGCTGTGGTCCAGGAACCCCGTCCATATACCGTCGATCCCGGGAGACTTACTGGTGGAAGCCCAATGCTGGGAGTTGGCAGGGCGTCCACATAGCCGGGGAGAGGGCCTGCCCCTAGCCGAGCATACTGTCCAGAGATGCCGACGGTGACCGCCGTGCTGCGACGCCTGGAGGATCGCATCGTGATCGTGAGCGCCCAGATCAGCCTGTACCCACTGCGGCAGGAACGGCTCTCGCCAGCGATCTCCGCGCTGCAGGCGGCCCTCGGGGCCACCGGCCTTCAGGTCATGCCCGGTCCCATGAGCACGCTGGTGACCGGCGAAGCATCGGTCCTGTTCGATGCACTGAAGGGGGCGTTCGATCGAGCCGCCGCGACCGGGCATGTGGTGATGACCGTGACGGTCTCCAACGCGTGCCCGATCTGAAAGGTCCCCTGAATGCCTTGGGAGATCTTTGAGCCGGTTGCGTCCGGTTACGAAGCCTGGTACAGCACCCGAAAGGGACGTCGCGTTGATCGGGCCGAGAGAGCCCTGCTGGACTGGCTGCTTGCCCACCTCCCGGGCGCGAAGCAGATCCTGGAGGTCGGCTGCGGGACAGGGCACTTCTCGCGCCATCTCGCGTCGCGATCGCTCCGTCCCGTGGGCCTGGACCGCTCCCCCGGGATGCTGGCAGCGCTGCAGCGGGGCGAGCCGCGAATCCTCGGCGTCCAGGGTGACGCGCATTGCCTCCCGCTTCGCGATCAGGCCGTGGACGCGGTGGTGTTCGTGACGGCCCTGGAGTTCCTGGAGGATCCGACCAGAGCGCTCGCCGAGGCGGTTCGCGTGGCGAGGCGCGGACTCATCCTGCTTGTCCTCAATCGTTGGAGCCTGGGCGGGATCTCCCGCCGCATCGGCCCCCAATCCCGCCAGCGGCTGCTCGGTCGGGCACGCGATCACTCTCTCGTGTCGCTCGGCGCGCTGGTTCGGCAGGCCGCCGGCGATCGCCTGGATGCCATGCACTGGCGGTGCATCTTGTATCCACTCCTGCCCTGGTGGCTGCGAGTGGCCGTGCCGGTTGGCGATGCCATTGGCGTCACAGTCGCGTTGACTCCTCCACGGGTCATGGCGCCAGGCCGGCCGCCTTGAGCGCCTTATACGTCATGTAGCCGCCCGACAAGTTCCGCGCCCGATACCCGTGCTGCGCCAGGAAGCGCGTGGCGTAGTATGCGCGCTGTCCCACGACGCAGCAGATCCAGAGGTCGCGATCCTTGGGCAGCTCGACGTAGCGGTCGCGCAGCTGGGAGAGCGGCAGGTTGATCGCGTGCGGCATGTGCCCGCGGGCGAACTCGTCGGGCTCGCGCACGTCGAGCACCAGCGCATCGGTGCGGTCGAGTTCCAGCCAGTCGGCCACGGGCATGTCGCCGGTCAGCACATTCTCGGCGAGCATCCCGGCGAGGTTGACGGGGTCTTTTGCGGCGCCATACTGCGGCGCGTAGCACAGCTCGGCCTCGGCGAGATCGTGCACCGTGCCATTGAACTGAATCGCGGTGGCGATGACGTCGATGCGCTTCTCCACGCCCTCGCGCCCCACCGCTTGCGCGCCGAGGATGCGGCCGTCCGGCACCGAGAACAGGAGCTTGAGATGGATCCGGTGAGCGCCGGGGTAGTAGCCGGCGTGATGCCCCGGGTGCAGGTACACCTTCTCGAAGTTGGTGACGCCCGCCCGCCGCAGGCCTTTCTCGCTGGCGCCGGTCGAGGCGACGGTGAGGCCCAACACGCCCACCACCGCGGTGGCCTGCACCCCCCGGAACTGGGTCGCCCGGCCGGCGATCGATTCGGCGGCCACTCGGCCCTGGCGATTCGCCGGGCCCGCCAGCGGCAGCATCGTGTCTTGCCCCGTGAGGACGTCCCGCACTTCGACGGCGTCGCCCACGGCCCAGATCTGCGGATCGGACGTCCGCATCTGGGCATCCACGACAATGCCCCCGCGCGGACCGATTGAGAGGCCGGCCGCCTGGGCCAGCGTGGTCTCGGGCCGCACGCCGATGGCGAGGATGACGAGATCGGCGGGCCAGCGGGCCCCGCTCTCCGCGATAACGACCAAGCTGCCGCCCTCGCGCGCCTCGATGCGCGCCAGCCCGTCGCCCAGACGGAGCTGCACGCCCTGCGCCGCCAGGTGCTCCATGAGCGGCGCGGCCATCTCCGGATCGAGCGGGGGCATGAGCTGCGGCAGTTTCTCCAGCACGGTCACGGCCAGCTTCCGATGGACCAAGTTCTCGACCATCTCCAATCCGATGAAGCCGCCCCCGACGACAACCGCGGTTGTGGCCTGGCGCTCGGCGATCCAGGCCCGGATGCGGCGAGAGTCGGGGATGGTGCGCACCGCGAAGACGCCGGGCAGATCCACGCCGGGCAGCGGCGGTCGGATCGGCGCCGCGCCGGGGGCCAGCACCAGTGCGTCGTAGCGCTCGGCGCGGCTGGTGCCGGTGCGTCCATCCCGCACGGTGATCGTGCGGGCGCCGCGGTCGATGCCCGTGACCTCCGTCTCGGTCTGCACCTCGACATTGAAGCGCGCGCGGAACCGTTCGGGGGACGCCACCAGCAAGCTGCGCTCGTCCGCGATGACGTTGCCGACGTAGTAGGGCAGTCCGCAGTTGGCGAACGATACGTAGGGCCCGCGCTCGAACATGACGATCTCGACGGACTCGTCCAGCCGTCTGAGGCGCGCCGCGCACGAGGCGCCCCCCGCCACGCCGCCGACAATGAGCACACGCCGCGGGGTGCGGGCATTACGCGAGGGAGTCGATTGCGGGTCGGCTTGGGGGCTCATACGTGCTCCGATCGAGAAGGTTGTGGGTGAGGGAGATGTGCGGTCGGAACCCATGGCAGGCGGGAGCCTATCCAAAGGCTTACCGCGTGTCAACGGGAGTGGCCTCCCATTCCAACATCCTGACCATCCAGGGGGGGTGTTGCGAATAGGGTGGGGTGTTATGCCAATGGGGCCGGCCCATCAGGCGGGGGCGAGGGACACGCCGGCATGCTCCTTCCCCAGATTCAGAACAATGTGCCGAGTTGCACGTGCGAGCGCCCTGTATACATCCGAGTCCGCGGCGCCCTCCAAATCTGCGGTGAACCGGGGGATCCAGTTGCTGAGGTGCTCATCACAAAACTGCTCGGCCCGCTGCCGGTACGTCTGTTCGTCCGCTGCATCGCGGTCCGCCCGCTCCAGCAGAATCGCCAGGAAACTCAGTTCGGCCCCGACGTGGTCGGCCAGGACATTCGGATCCCCGACCTCAACACCGGCCTGAGCGTACATCGCCTTGACCGTGTCGTAGGCCTCCTGCATCAGGAGCTTCTTGGGGGACGTGTACACCGATTCCCAGGGCGGACAGGGGAGGCGGTACGGTCCGAGGAACAGCCGGGTGTAGTCCCAGAGGAGATCCTCCAGCTCCTGTGGGGACTCCACATTGATCCGCTCCAGGGCTTCTTCCAGTTCTTCGAGAATCGCGGGCGCCCCTTTCGCCAAGACTGCCCGCCAGCCCGCAAGCGCCTCTCGTGTTGGCTTGCAGAGGTACATGCTGCCGAGCAGTCCGAAGAGTGCCGCACCCATGCGCGTTGTCGTCATCCGGATGGATTTGCGGAGGCAGAGCGAGCTCCGCCCCCGCACCTCACTTTACTTGTTCTCGGAAAATCGCGCAGAGGGCCTGGTCAACTGAGGATCGGCAAACTCCGGCAACGCCGCGACCAGGGGCCTCCGATATAGTTGCCCCGGGGTCGCCTGCGCCACAATGTCGGCCAGCTTCCCGTGCCAGAGCGCATAGCCCATGCAAGTCCGGACGCAGGCGGGCGGCAGGCCCACCTTCAGCCGGTGGATGCAGAGGGTGCACTTGTCCATCTTCTTCGTCTGCTCGTTGAACGTGGGGGCGCCGTAGGGGCAGGCGGCCTGGCAGCGCTTGCAGCCGATGCACTTCTGCTGGTCGATCAGGACGACCCCGAACTGCGGTTCTTTGGTGATCGCCTTGGCCGGGCACGCCTTCAGGCAGGCCGGCTCCTCGCAGTGGTAGCACGCCGTGGAGATATAGCGCGCCTTCGGGTTCGGATACTTCCCGGACTCCTTGATGATCACCCGGCGGCGGCGGACGCCGACCGGGAGATCGAACTCCTGCTTGCACCCCGCCTCGCAGGCGCGGCAGGCAATGCAGTTGTGCTCGTTATAGTACCACCCGACCTGATTCGGATTCTGCGCCATGGATGGACCCCTCCCTATGCCTTGAGGATGCGGACGCCGATTTCCTTATGCACGGCCATCCCGGAGGCTTTCTCGGACACCCCGGCCAGGAACATGCCGTCGGTCGTGCCGGCCGGGCACCAGGCGTTGATCTTGTTCAGGGCTCCGCGGGCGACCTTCCCAAAGCCCCAGTGGCCATAGCCGTGATGCAGGGCGACCACCTCCGGGTGGATCCGCTCCGTGGCCTGGATCGTGGCCTTGGCCTTCCCGTACGGGGATTCCAACCAGATGGGATCGCCGTCCGTGAGCCCGAGGCGGGCCGCCGTCTGCGCGTTGATGAGGAGTGGGTTGTCCGGCTTCATCTCCATCAGCCAGTCGTTGTTGAACGTCCGCGAGTGGGTGTGCTCGGCCTGCTTGTAGTTCACGAGGTAGAGCGGAAAGTCGCCCGTCGGCTTGTAGATCGGCTCCACGAAAGCGGGAAGCGGATTGAGGCCCTTCTTCTCCATCTGCTCCGAGTAGAACTCGATCTTCTTGGAGGGAGTGGCGAAGCCGCTCTTCTTGTACTTCTCGTACTGGGTCTCCCCGCCGATGAACACGCCGCCGGGCAGGACCAGCATCTCGTCCAGGGTCTTCCCGATGGGGCCGTTCTTCAACTGGTCGCTGATGTACTCGGGATAGGTGGCCGGCAGGGCCTTGCCGTCCTTGTCCTTCAGGCCCATCTTCTTGGCGAGGGCCAGGATGAACTCCTGCTCGGTCATCCCGTTGATCACGGATTTCACGGCGGGCTGCCGGATGGCCGTGGCGGGGAAGGTGACCCAGTTCACGTTCACCTCCCAGCGCTCCAGGTAGTGGCTCCCCGGGATGACGAGGTCCGCCAGCCGCGCCGTTTCGCTCATCATCGTGTCGAGGACGACGATGTAGTCGAGCTTCTTGAGTGCCTCGAGGTTCTTCGTCGTGTTGGGGACGGACATCACGAAGTTCTGGAACATGAACACACCCGCCCGCAACTGGTAGGGCTGCCCGGAGAGCAGGGCATCCCGGACCTCCGTGTAGATCCCGGAGGCGTGGGCGAAGGGGTACTTCGTCCCGAGGCCGTCGATGCGCGGGGCGGTCGGCTTGTCCACGTTGAAAGCCCGGCGCTTGCCGCCCATGGCCTGGCGGCTGATCATGGTGCCGGGCTTGTCGTACTGGCCCAGCAGGGCGGGCAGCATGGCGATCGCCCGGCCGCCGTCCGTGGCGTTGGTGTGATGGCCGGGACCGCTCCAGGTATCCACGAGGGCCGGCTTGGTCGTGGCCAGCTCTTTCGCGATCCGCCGGATGGTGTCCGCCGGGACGGAGGTGATCGTCTCGGCCCACTCGGGGGTCTTGTCCTTGACCAGCTCCACGTACTTGTCGAAGCCCAGCGTGTAATCCCTGATGAACTCCTGGTCCTGCCAGCCGTTCCGGACAATCTCGTGCCCCAGCGCCAGGGCAAAGGCGCCGTCCGTTCCCGGCCGGATGGGGATCCACTCGTCGGCCTTGGCGGCCGTCTGGTTGTAGAAGGGATCCACGTACACCATCTTCGCCCCGTTGGCGCGTCCCTCGTTCCAGATGCCGGGGAGGTGCGCCCACTTCGTCGCGGCCAGCAGGTTCCAGCCGAACACCAGGGCGTACTTGGTGTGGGCGAAATCCGCCAGCGGCCGGTCGTCGCCCATCACGAGCTTGAAGGACGCCTTGCGGGCCACGTCGCAGGTGTTCGAGTGCATGGAGAAGTTGGGCGAGCCGTAGAGCAGGTTGAAGTCCGCCTGCATGTCGGTGAAGGACGAGTCCTCCGTGCACCAGAAGAGGGCCTCGGGGCCGTATTTCTCGCGGATCTCCAGGAGCTTCTTGGCCACCTCGTCCAGCGCCTCCTCCCAGGAGATCGCCTGCCAGCGATCGGAGTCGCGTGGGCCGGTCCGCTTCATGGGAGTCTTGAGCCGATCGGGGTCGTAGAGCGCCCGCACGGCGGAATTCCCCTTGGCGCACATCCGCCCGCCGAGGGCCTTCTTCGCGGCATAATCCGTGGAGATATTGGCGACCCCGATCGGGTTGAACTCGCTCGGCTCGATCTTGACGACCTTGCCGTCCACGACGTGGACCTTGATGCCGGTCGTCCCCCCGCACATCTGGCACGTCGTGTTGACCCACGTTCCATTGCCGGCCATCTTCTCCTGGGCGCTGGCCGCGCGGAAGAGGCCGAGCCTCTCGTCCCAGAGCAGCCCGCTCGCCATGGCCGTGCTGGCGAGCACGGAGGACCACTTGAGGAATGCCCGCCGGGTGAACGTCCTCCCCGTGGCGGTTTCGAACAGCTCCTTTTCGTTCTTCGCAATCGGTCGGTCGCCGCTCATCGTGCCCCTCCCCTTCATTTTGCAAATAGGACCTTGGCGCCCTTGACCCCGCCGCGATGGCAGCCCGCACAGAGCTGCGGATCGACCTGCTTTCGCAAGGCCGCCGCCGACCCTTCCCGCACATCGACGGCTTGGTGGCAGTCGGCGCACTGCTTCGGCGTCGCCAGCTTCGACTCCAAGTGGAGTCGATGGAATGTCTTGATGCTCCGTTTCAGCGTGGTCTGCTTCGTGATGTCCTGGTGGCAGGCGAGGCACTCCTTATTGGACAGAGTGCCCGCGTGCTTGTGCAATTCGATCAGGTTCGTTTCGGCGGCGTACACGGTTGCCGGCAACACCAAAAGCAGGCCGATCAAAATCACTCGTCTCATGCTGCCCCCCTCTGAACGATGACGTGCGTGCCACTTCCTCATCCGCAAGAGATCCTCCGAGTTCTCTATGACCGCCGCAGGTGATGCGGCAGGCTTTGGAAAACAAAAAGGAGGCCGGTCCCATTGGTCGCGGGACGGGCCTCCTTTGCCAATTCACCCCCAGGAAATCACCCGAGAGATCGG
This sequence comes from uncultured Methylomirabilota bacterium, assembly GCA_963714585.1. Lineage (GTDB taxonomy): Bacteria > Methylomirabilota > Methylomirabilia > Methylomirabilales > 2-02-FULL-66-22 > 2-02-FULL-66-22. The sequence continues at coordinate 49,914 of CAVQPC010000027.1, read as the reverse complement.
GCAGGCCCCAAGGATTGCTCCCGAGACCGTTGAGTCCGCACTGTCCTCACGGGACAGGGCGGATCGGAGGACCTGCTGAGCGCATGTACCCTACACGAGCGGCCGGGGGATGTCTGCCAGGGAAGCACCTAAAATATGCGGGAAGTGCGTCAGGGAATCCCTGACGCGGGGGACGTGGGGTGTGAGGCAAGGCCTGCCGCGGCGAGAGTCACTCGCCATCTTTCAGGAGGCCATGCTGCAGGGCGTAGCGGACAAGCTCGGCGCGCCCCTTGAGGCCCAGCTTCTCCATAAGCCGCGCCTTGTAGGTCTCGACGGATTTCACGCTGATGCAGAGCCGATCGGCTACCTGCTGGTTCGTGTGGCCGTGGGCGATCAGGCGCAGGACCTCCCGCTCCCGATCGCTCAGAGCGGGCTCGCCCTGTGCGGGGGCGGGCGCGATGACTTCTTCCACGAGCGACTTGGCGAGGGCAGGGTCGAGGAAGACATCGCCGCGCGCCGCGGCGCGGATGGCGGCCAGCAGGTCCGTGTCGGCCGCCCGTTTCAGGACATAGCCCGACGCGCCGGCCCGGAGGACCTGGCGGAGGTATCCCCGATCGTCGTGCATGGACAGGATGAGGACTTTTACGGCGGGGAGATCCCGCTTGATGCGGAGCGTGGCGTCAATGCCGCTGATCCCGGGCATCCCGATGTCCATCACCACGACATCCGGACGCAGCGCTGCGGTCAGCCGGATGGCCTCGCCACCCTCGGAGGCCTCCCCGACCACCTCCAGGTCGGCCTCGGCTGCCAGGAGGGCGCGGAGGCCCGCCCGCAGGACGGTGTGGTCATCCGCCAGCAGGATACGAATCCGTTTGGGAGGGGTCATCAGGAATCTCCATGGGGAGGGGCATCTCGACGTAGACCGTGGTTCCGGTGCCTGGCGTGGACTCGATGGTGAGCTTCCCCCCCAGCAAGGTCGCCCGCTCGCGCATGCCGACCAGGCCCAGATTCCGCTCGTCCCGAGCTGCGCCAAGGGCCTGGGGCGCGTCGAAGCCACATCCGTCATCCTCCACGATCAGGGTCACGGCGGTCCGGCGCGCCTCGAGGAGGAGGCTCACGGCGTGCGCGCCGGCATGGCGGGCCACGTTGGTCAGGGCTTCTTGGGTGATGCGATACAGGGCGGTCTCCAGCGGGCCGGGGAGGCGCGGGGCCGATCGGAGGTTCGTTTCGAAGGTCGTGGGGATCCCGTGACGCTGCTGGAAGTCCACGACCGCGCGATCCAGCGCCGCGACTAGGCCGAGATCATCCAGAACACTCGGGCGCAACTGGAGTGCGAGATCGTGCACCGCGTCCAAGGTCTTGCTGGTGAGCGCCCGCAGGTGCCCGAGCGTCTCTCGCGTTCCGGCGAGGTCTGGCTGCTGCTCCAAGACCTTGAGGCCCACCATGAGGGAGGTGAGCGCCTGGCTCGTCTCATCATGGAGCTCCCGGGCGATGCGTCTCCGCTCGTCCTCCTGGGCCGTGATGACCTGCTCCAAGAGCCGGGCGCGGAGCACCTCTTTGTGCTCCAGCGCCGCATGGGAGCGGGCCAACTCCTCCGTCATGGCGTTGAAGGCCGAGGCCAGCTCTCCGATCTCGTCCGGGCGATCGGCGGGCACCCGCTGCGTCAAGTCCCCGCCCTGCACGGCGCGCGCGCCATCGCGCAGCCGCTGGATCGGCTGCACCATCCGCCGGGAGAAGCGCCAGATGCTCCCGAGGCCGATCAGCATCAGGCCAAACAGGACGGCCACCACCTTGAGGGCGAGATCGGCCACCGTCCGGTCCGTTCCCGCGCGCGAGATCCCCAGCCGGACGGCCCCGACGGGGAGGCCGCGCATCCGAATCGGCACGGCCACATCGTAGAGGCGTGTCCCGTCGGGGGTGGTGATCGCCCGAAGCGATGGCTCGGGCCGCGCCAGGATCTCCCGGGTGCGGGCATCGGTGAGGGTCGTATGCACGCGGGCAGGATCGGTATGGGCTAACGCCTGGCCGTGCGGGTCCAGGATCATCGCATAGGCAATCCGGTCCCTCCCGGCGCCGTTGGCTTGCGGGTTGCCGCGGAGGAGTCGCAGTTGCCTGAAGAGCGCATAGTCGTCCTCGCGGAGGATCGGGTCGACGCTCTCCCGCGCAAGCTGATTCGCCATCAGAAAAGCCCGGCGCTGCAACTCCGTGTTCAGCACCTGCTGCTCATGCCAGAGGACGTAGCCCACGACTCCCAAGATCACGAGGGAGACAAAGCCGAAGATCCGGCTCGTGAAGGTGACCGCCAGGGAGTTGCGGAGTCCCGTCCGGGTGCTCACCGGGATCCCGTGCGCTCCACGACTTGGAGCATCTCCCGGACCCCGTTGTAGAGGCGGTCCTCGCCCGCGATGAACCGCTCGACCCCGAGCTTCCGGAGAATGCCCTGGGCCGCGGGGTCGTGGTCCATGCCCAGCAGCAGCCGTCGGAGCGCTCCCCTTGTCGCCGGGTCGAGTTCTCGCGGGACCACCACCGGCTGCGCGCCGAAGGGGGGCGACCGCTGGATCACCCGGGTGCGCGTGACCAGGGCGGGATTGCTGCTTTCCAGGTAGTCGTAGATCAGGCTGTCCACGGCCGCCCCGTCCACCACCCCCTCGGCCACCGCCTCGATGGAGTTGTCGTGGCTGTAGGTGAAGAGGGTCTTGGCGAAGAAGCTGGCCGGCTGCCGGCCCTGCGACGCCAGGGCGTACACGGGATAGAGGTAGCCCGAGGTGGAGAGGGGATCGGTGAAGGCGAACCGCTTCTGGTGGAGCTCCATCAGGGAGGCGGCGGTGCTCGACTGGGGGACGATGATGTAAGACCGATAGGTCGGGTGGCCGCTGATGACGGGGACGGCCAAGAGCTCCACCCCGTACTGGCGGCGGGCGTGCACGTATGGTCCGGAGCAGAGGATGGCGGCGTCCAGCTTGCCGGTCCCCAGGAGGTCATTGACCTCCTGGTACGTGCGCCGCTGCTTCAGCTCCACCGGGCGACCGAGTCGTGTGCCGATGTAGTCCATGAGCTCCTGATAAACGCTGAGGGTTTCCTCCGGGGAGAACATCGCCGCCACGGCGATGCGGAGTGGGGGCTTCTCGGGCCCGGGTTCAACGCCACCGCCCCGTGCAAGACCGACGCTGGAGAACAGGAGTCCCCATGTCGCCAGGAGAATCGGCAGAGCTTTCCATATGCACCCTCGAAACATGATGCTCCTCCGCCTGCCGGACGGGTCCAGCCGGCCCGTTGGCTTCCCGATGCAGTGACTCTAGAATGCCTTCGACTCATCGCCAAGGGGAAAGGGCACCCGGGTTTCGAAAGGATCGGAAAGCCGACATATGCGGTGAAGGAGGGAGCGATGGATGGCCACCCCTTCAGGAAAAATGGCTTGACGAAGTGAGGGAGGGGGCATAACGTATGCGCAAGATCGCATATGACACAAAGGCGCGCCGACATGAATGACGTAACCCGACTGCTGGCCACCCTGGCGGACAGCACGCGCCTGCGCCTGGTCCGCCTCTTGCTCCAGCGGGAGCTGTGCGTCTGTGAACTCGTCGATGCCTTGCGGATGCCGCAATACAAGATCTCGCGGCATCTGCGCGGACTCCGGGCGGCCGGGTTGGTCGAAGCGCGGCGGCAGGGGCGCTGGATGCACTATCGGATCGGACGCCAGATCGGGCCGGCTGGACCGTATCGGGGGCTGCTGAAACCCCTAGAGGTGTACCTGAACCGTCTGCCGGAGGCGCGCGAGGATGATCTGCGTCTCAGGAAGCGACTCGCGCTACGGCGATCCGGGGAGTGCGTTGTGGGGAACACGACGTGCTGATTGTGTGATCCAACATGCGCGGGAGTCCGCATGCATGTGAACCTCCCGCCTGACCCGGGCCTGGCCATTCCAGAAGGAGAGGACCCTCATGTCTGATGGGATCGGAAAGAAACTTTCGTTCCTCGACCGCTACCTCACGCTCTGGATCTTCCTGGCCATGTTCCTCGGGGTCGCCCAGGGGTACTACTTTCCCGCCAGTACGAGCTGGGTGTCGACCTTTCAGGTCGGGACGACCTCTGTGCCCATCGCCGTGGGGCTCATCCTCATGATGTACCCGCCCCTCGCCAAGGTGAAGTACGAAGAGATCGGGCGGGTGTTCAAAGACGTCCGGGTGCTGACCCTGTCCTTGGTGCAGAACTGGATCATCGGCCCGATCCTGATGTTCCTCCTGGCCATCGTCTTCCTCCGGGGCTACCCCGAGTACATGGTGGGCCTGATCCTGATCGGGCTGGCCCGCTGCATCGCCATGGTCATCGTCTGGAACGATCTGGCGCAGGGGGACCCGGAGTACTGTGCGGCGCTGGTGGCCTTCAACGCCATCTTCCAGGTGCTCCTCTTCTCGGTGTACGCCTACGTTTTCATCACGATCCTGCCCGGCTGGTTTGGCCTCAAAGGCACGGTGGTGGACGTCTCCATCCGCCAGATCGCCGAGAGCGTCTTCATCTACCTGGGGATCCCGTTTTTGGGCGGGGTCATCACCCGGTTCACTCTGATCGGGCTCAAAGGGAGGGCCTGGTACACGACGCGGTTCATCCCGCGCATCTCCCCCCTGACGCTGATTGCCCTCCTGTTCACCATCGTGGTGATGTTCAGCCTCAAGGGGGAGTTCATCGTGCGGCTGCCGCTGGACGTCCTCCGGATTGCGATCCCGCTGCTCCTCTACTTTGTGATCATGTTCTTCGCCTCGTTCTACGTGAGCTGGCGGTTCGGCGCGGACTACGCGAAGAGCGCTTCCCTGTCTTTCACCGCGGCCAGCAACAACTTCGAGCTGGCCATTGCGGTGGCGGTGGGGGTCTTCGGCCTCAACTCCGGCGCCGCCTTTGCGGCCGTCATCGGCCCGCTGGTGGAAGTACCGGTGTTGATCAGCCTCGTCAATGTGGCGTTCTGGTTCCAGCGGCGGTACTTCGGGGGCGCGCCGGCTGGCGTGGTGGTTGAGCGATGCTCGGTCAAGTGAGGTCACCCGTGGAAAGCCCCCTGAAGATCCTGTTCGTCTGCACGGGCAACTCGGCCCGCAGCCAGATGGCGGAGGGATTCGCCCGGCACCTGGGCCGGGGGCGAATCGAGGCCTGCAGCGCCGGGATGGAGCCGAGCCGCCTCAATCCGTATGCCGTGGCCGTCATGCAGGAGAAGGAGATTGACATCTCGGGCCACCAGTGTAAAGCGTTTGACGAGGAGCTGGCGCGACGAATGGATCTCGTGGTCACGGTGTGCAGTAATGCCGATCAACGGTGCCCTGTCCTGCCGCCCGAGGTGAGGAGGCTCCATTGGCCCCTGGACGATCCGGCGGCCGTGAAGGGGACAGAGGCCGAGATCCTGGCTAAGTTCCGGGAGATCCGGGATGAGGTCGAATCCCGAGTGCAGGACCTGCTCCGGACACTACGCTAGCGCGACCGACTCCCGCGGCTGCCGCGAGCCACCGGACTACCACACCGGTTGTGGAGGAGCGCGGTTGAGGAATCCCTCGGGATCGGTTCCGGGCCTGGGAAAGCAATTCCGAGCGCATGCCCACTGGGGTGACCATGAAGATCAGCGTAAGGATCTACGGAGCGCAAAAGCTCGTCGAGCAAATGGGAAACGATCGAGAGGCCATGGTGGAGTTCCCCGGAGGAACCACGAACGATTTGTTCGGAAACATCCTGTCTCAGCACGGGTTCACCTGGGCGGACTTTCCCCTCTTGCAGAACTGGGAGGAGAATCTCTCCATTTTCATCATGCATAACGACGACATCCTGCTCAAGGCAGACTATGGCCGAAAACCCCTCGCGGACGGCGACAGGCTCACCTTTCACTTTCATACGGGATGCTGTTGAATCAGCAAAGCCGAATGAACACATTCCCAATACCCCAACCCCGTTCTGTCAATTTCTTATGAAGCCTCGACCCGAACTCCGAGCGCACGTGGATGAGGAGGGAAGATTGATCTTCCCTCTGGAGGTGGTCTCCCGCTATGGTTTGCGACCGGGGGCCCAGTTTCGCATCGAGGATGGGGAGAAGGGCTTGCGCCTGCGGCAGCCTGTTAGCCACCTGGCCAAGGTGTATGTGGAGGTGACGAATCGGTGCAACCTGGAGTGTCGCACCTGCATCCGGAATGGTTGGCATGAACAGTTGGGCCAGATGGCCAGGGCAACTTTCTCCTGTGTCATTGATGCGCTGCGCCAGTTTTCCCCTCCTCCCACAATCTTCTTCGGGGGGTTTGGCGAGCCGTTGGCTCACCCGGGTATTGTGGAGATGGTGGCGCAAGCGAAAGCCCTCGGGGGGCGGGTGGAGCTCATCACCAACGGAACGCTGCTCACGAAGGACATGTCGCTGCGGTTGATTGCCGTCGGCTTGGACATGCTCTGGGTCTCCCTGGACGGGGCCACCCCGGAGAGTTACGCTGACGTCCGCCTGGGCGCGGCCCTACCGCAGGTCCTGGCCAATCTCAAGGCCTTCCGCGATGCGCGCCGACCCGATCCGGATTTTGCCACGCCCCACATCGGCATTGCGATTGTCGTGATGAAACGCAACGTCGCCGACCTGCCTGCTGTGCTGCGCCTTGGCGAGCAGTTGGGCGCAACGCGATTCGTGGTCAGTAATGTGCTGCCGTACACCCAAGGGATGTGCCAGGAGGCCTTGCACCCTCACGTGCTGTCGAATTTCGTCTATTCACCCTCCAGGTATCGCCTGGAGCTGCCCAAAATGGACGTCAGCCAGATCACGCGGCAGGCCCTATATGAGGTGATGCGTGGGGGCCTGAGCATCAGCTTGGCCGGGGGCGACTTGGCCGGCGCCAATGATCGCTGCCCCTTTATCGAACAGGGCGTGGCGGCGATCGCCTGGGACGGGAGCGTGAGCCCGTGCCTTTCCCTCCTGCACAGCCATGTGAGCTTCCTGCACGATCAGGAACGGGTCTCGCGACGGTACGTGGTCGGCAAGGTGACGGAGCGCGATGTGCGGGACCTGTGGACCGCGCCGGAGTATGTGGCCTTTCGCGAGCGCGTCCAATCGTTTGACTTTTCCCCCTGCACCGCTTGCGGGGGCTGTAATCTGTCCGAGACGAACGAAGAGGACTGTTTCGGGAATCCCTTCCCGACCTGTGGGGGTTGCCTCTGGGCGCAGGGGCTTATCCAGTGCCCCTGATGGGCTCGTCGACTGCGAGGGTAGTCTCCCGCCGCCCCAATTCCTGGCATCTGTCTCCGGCGTGTCTGTCCTGACACCCAAATATGTTCGAATTCGCCCCCACGGGAAGCTGGTCCGCGAGGGGAAGGCTGTGGTCTCGGCCATCCAGGCGGCGAAAGGACGGCCGGGGGCGTGACGAATCCCCCCAGAGCCGGCAGCGCTACTGCCTTCAGATCTGCGGCTGGCCCAGACAGCAATGAGGTGATACGGCTTGTCTCGGGGCTCGGCAGAGAATTCCTGCGAATTGGCCTTGACAGGCAGTGAGGACGGATCTACATTATGACCAGTCGCTCATAAAGGAATGTACTCATGGCTGACAATCGGATGCGTCATCTGAAAGCCGACCTCCTGAAGGCCCTGGGGCAGCCCACCCGGCTGAAGATCCTGGAACTGCTGGTGGAGGGCGAGCGTTGCGTCTGCGAGATCTTCCCGGCCATCAATGAGGCGCAGTCCAATATCTCTAAACATCTGGCCTTCCTGCGGAGCCAGGGGATCGTGGTGGCCGACCGTCGCGGGATGCGGGTGTTTTACCGCCTGGCCGACAAGCGCATCGTGAAGCTCTTGGACGAGGCCGAGGAGTGCGCGAAGAGCGTGATGAAGGCTCGGGTCAGCCTGGTGGCGTGATTTTTTTTGCCCAGCCATATGAACCTATACTCATATACTCCTGACACTCAGCAGGGCGGCGGTCGGGCAAGATGGAGGAATGGGGATGGCGATTGCTAAGGAGAGGTGCGCCTGCGCGGTAGGACGGGAGGGAGGTGAGGAGGCGCTGCGGTTGTCCTCGCGGAACCCCCTCACGGGCCGGTATTTCCTTGTCACCGGGCTAGCGGTGGTTGCCTGGTGGATCGTCTACGGCGGGCTCGCCCCTGCCGCCACCTGGGTGACCCACACGCTCCTCCACCTGACCCCGGGCACGCACCTGACCTCCACGGTCGAGTTCTTCGTGTTCGAGGTCCCCAAGGTCCTCATGCTGTTGCTCCTGATCGTTTTCGGGGTGGGGGTCATCCGGTCCTTCTTCACCCCGGAGCGCACGCGGCGCATCCTGGCCAGGCAAGGGGAGTCCGTCGGGACGGTCCTGGCCGGGCTCCTCGGCATCGTCACGCCCTTCTGCTCGTGCTCCGCCGTGCCGCTGTTCCTGGGGTTCGTCACCGCCGGAATCCCGCTGGGGGTAAGCCTCACGTTTCTGATCTCGGCCCCCATGGTGAACGAGGTGGCCCTGGTGCTCCTGTACGGGATGCTCGGGTGGAAGGTGGCGGGGATCTACATGACGACCGGCCTCCTCATCGCCATGGTGTCAGGCTGGACGATCGGGCGCCTGCACATGGAAAAGCAGGTGGAGGAGTGGGTGTTCCAGGCCAAGGCGGGCGATAGCGGCCCCGAACAGCGCCCGGACTGGGTGGCGCGGATCCAGTATGGCCTCGACACGGTCCGGGAGATCGTGGGCAAGGTGTGGCTCTACGTGGTCCTGGGCATCGCGGTCGGGGCGGGCATCCACGGCTACGTCCCGGAGGATTTCCTGGCCGGGGTCATGGGGCGGAGCGCCTGGTGGTCCGTGCCCCTGGTCGTGCTCATCGGCGTGCCCATGTATAGCAATGCCGCCGGGATGATCCCCGTGGTGGAGGCCCTCCTCTCCAAGGGGGCGGCCCTGGGGACGGTGCTGGCCTTCATGATGGCGGTGATCTCCATCTCGACGCCGGAGGCGATCATCCTGCGGAAGGTCTTGAAGCCGCGCCTGATCGGGGTCTTCCTCGGGGTGGTGACCGTCGGCATCCTGATCGTCGGGTACCTGTTCAATGTGTTGCCGTTGCAGGATCTCGTCACGAAGGGCCACGGGCTCTTCTGACGAGTTGAATCCAAGAGGGTTCATTCCCCGCGGCTTGCCGCGAGTTCGTCATACCGGCCCCGGTTTTCACCGGGGTAAACTCCAGCCGGTATCCAGAAAGCCCGACTGGATTCCGTGTCAAGCACGGAATGACGGACTAGAACAAAAGCCGATACCCCGCGGCCTGCCGCGGGGTAGTTCATGATCACAGACACTGCGGGTTCTTTCTACAAGGAGACATCGATGAAGAAGATTGCCGTGTACGGTCCTGGATGCATGAAATGCCAGAAGACGGAGGAGATCGTTCGTCAGGTGGTGGAGGAAACGGGCATCGAGGCAACTGTCGAGCACGTCACGAACATGCAGGCGATGGTGGCGGCGGGGATCATGTCCACGCCCGCCGTGGCGGTGGATGGCGTCGTGAAGCTCTCGGGTCGGATCCCGAAGGCCAACGAGGTCCGCGAGTGGATTGCGGCCTAGCCTGGACTCTTGCAGGGACGGGAGAGATCCTGGAGACGTACTCTGAGAATGGAACGCCCCCAGACTCCCGGTGAGGGTAACCTGTAAGGCGCGAGGGGCGCACTGCGAAAGGAGATGCACATGAGCAATGTGCCAAATTGGGCCTTCGACTTCCACGGTCACCGCTGTCCGTTCATGCCGATCGGCTATCGCATGGGGCAACTGGCGATGCAGACAGCTCGGCGTCGAGCGCGAGAAGGATCACGGCCTCTTCGCCTTCCCAGAGATCGGGGTGGGGCACCCGATGACCTGCATGGTGGACGGCATCCAGGCGGCCACGGGGTGCACCTACGGGAAACTCCTGATGGAGAAGACCGGGGTGGGCAAGTTGGCGTTCACCCTCTTCAAGCCGGGCAAGGGCGCCGTCCGGATCGCCATGAAGCCGGAGTTCATGGATGGGATGGCGCGATTCGAATTCTTCAAGTACCGCAAGGCCGGCAAGGAACCGTCCGAGATTCCGGCGGCGGTGACTAACGAAGTTGTGGATTGGATGTTCGCCCAGTCGGACGAGGCCCTCTTCAAGATCGAGGCCCGGCCCGACTTCCAGTTCCAGCCGGTCAAGGGCTCGTTCAACAAGACGAAGTGCGCGAAGTGCGGCGAGTACGTCTTCGAGCGCTACGTGCGCGAGAAGGACGGCCAGCCGCACTGCCTGCCCTGCGCCGGCCACTCTGCCTGATCGCGGAGGAGACGGAGTCCGCGGGCTTCCTTGGCCCCCAAGAGAATTGCTTGAACCCTTTGTCTTGGGATAGGACCTTATGAGTAGAAGGTCATTGATCTTCGGTTGGCATAATGAGGGGGCGGAGGAAGGCTCTGAAACGTGAAAGACGAACGCACCCGATCTGAAGTGCCAGGCCAAGAAGAGGAAGCAAGGGGAGGAAGATTGCCATGATCGATCCGAAAGCGTATCTGGAAGCTGGACAGACATTCCACGGCCACAAGTGCCCGGCCATGCCGCTGGGCTTGCGGGTAGGGGCGGCGGCCATGAACCGCTTGGGGGTCAGTCGGTCACCCGACGGCCAGCTCGTGGCCCTGGTCGAGCTGGGCGACGATCACTGCGCGCACTGCTTCGCCGACGGCATCCAGATGATCACCGGGTGCACCTACGGGAAGGGCAACATCCAGCAGCTCAACTACGGCAAGTGGGGGGTCACCCTGATCGACCGGGTCAGCGGGCGGGCCGTCCGCGTGGTCCCGAAGGCCGAGGCGATGCTCGCCAACAAGCGCAGCGAATTCTTCACGAAGTATCGGGAGAAGGGCATCCCAGCGTCCCAGGTCCCGGCCGAGGTCGTCGAGCCCATGATCGCGAAGGTCATGGGCGCGCCCGACGAGATGCTGCTCAACGTGGGAGAGCCCTTCCACCACCTGCTTCCGAAGAAGGTCGAGTCCTTCGCCGGCTTCGTGTGCGAGCTGTGCCACGAGATGACCGTGGAAGGCTACGGCCGCCCGCTGGGCGACAAGAAGGTCTGCATTCCCTGCTACGAGAAAGCAGCCCAGGAACGGTGAGGCTGCGGGGCGGCCAGCGAGGCGTTGCCAGGAGGATGAGCAGCATGGATGACGGTGTGAAGGGTGGAGCCGCGAAAGGAGGGGGTGACACGGCAGGACCGCAGCTCTCCCTTCCCCGGCTCGCGCTGCTGTTCCTCAAGATCGGCTGCATCGGCTTCGGCGGGGGCATGGCCACCATCGCCCTCATGGAGCAGGAGGTCGTCCGCCGCCGCCGCCTTCTGGATCCCGAAGAGTTCGTGCATGGCGTGGGACTCGGGCAGGTGCTCGGCCCGTTTGCGGTGAACGCGTCGTCCTTCATCGGCTACCGCCTCTACGGCCTGCCCGGCGCCTTGCTCTGCGCCGGGGCCTTCCTGGCGCCGTCGGTGTCCATGGTCATCGGTTTGTCCTGGCTCTACTTCACCTACCACCGGATCCCGGCCCTCCAGGGGGCCATGGCAGGCCTCGGCCCGGTGGTCATCGCCCTCATCCTGGGGGCCGCATGGTCCATGGGCCGCAAGGCGCTGCGCGCCTGGCCCGCGTGGCCGGTAGCGGCGCTGGCGCTGGCGGCCAGCCTCCTCAAGACCAACCCCGTGTACACGCTCGTAGCGGCCGGCGCCATCGGCCTGCTGCTCGGGAAGGAACGCCTCGCGGGGGGCAAAAGCTCGGCCCGAAGGCGGGAGGCGACTCCGGCGCTTCCCAGCCCCGAGGGCCACCCGGACGTCACCCCGCTGGCCGTTGCCGGCCCGCTCGCGGTGGCTACGGGGTCCCTCGGCGGCATGGCGGCGGCCTTCTTCAAAATAGGGCTGGTCTTCTTCGGCGGCGGATTCGTTTTGATCCCCGTCCTGCACGCGCAGTTGGTGGGACGGCTGCACTGGCTGACGCCGCAAGAGTTCATCGACGGCGTGGCCATCAGCAACCTGACCCCAGGGCCCATCGCCGTGCTGGCCACATTCACCGGCTTCCACCTCCACGGGGTGGCGGGCGCGCTCGTGGCCACGGGCGCGCTCTTCGCGCCAGCCACGATCCTCATGCTCGGCCTGAGCTGGCAGTACGAACGGCTGAAGGGCACCCGACGGGCGCAGGATTTCCTGGCTGGCGTCACGCCGGCGGTCGTGGGCCTGGTGGTGGGCGCGGCTCTCCTCTTGGCCCCGGGCAGCATCCCGAGCCTCAGGGCCCTCCTCTTCGCCGGCCTCGCCCTGGTGCTCCTCACCCGATTCAAATGGCATCCTGCCTTCGTGCTGGCATTGGGCGCCGCGCTGGGGACCTTGCACTGGGTTCCCTGATCGGTCGGGACCCCGGACAGCCGCGCAGGGGATTCCCGCGCTGGGGAAATCATCTGGGACGGGGCGAGAGGGAGGAGGGCATGAGAGAGACCGCAGTGGCTGCACCTCGGCAACTCGTCCTGAACCATCGGGATGAGCACCTCCAGGGGCGGTTCGTCTGGGCCATTGCCCTGACCGCCGTGGTCCTCGTGGCAGAGGTCGCGGGCGGGCTATGGACCAACAGCCTGGCCCTCCTGAGCGACGCCGCACACGTCCTGATGGACGTGGTGGCGCTCGGGCCTCAGCTACGTAGCCCTGCGCATGGCGGCTCAAGAGCCCAGCGATCGGCACAGCTACGGCCTCCACCGAGCCGAGGTGCTGGCGGCGGTCATCAACGGCGGCACACTCTTCGTGATCGCCGCAGGGATCTTCTGGGAGGCGGGCCGCCGGCTCTGGGACCCCGAGCCCGTGAAGAGCGTCGAGATGCTCGGCATCGCGGCGGCGGGTCTCGCGGCTGAACCTGGTGGTGCTGCTGGTCCTGCGCGGGCATTCCCACGAGCAGGATCACGATCACGACGAGGGCGATCTGAATGTCCGGAGCGCCTGGCTGCACGTTCTGGGGGACACGCTCTCGTCGGTGGGGGTGATCGTGGCCGGGCTGGTCATCTGGCGGACCGGCTGGACGGTCCTGGACCCCCTGATGAGCATCGGTATCGGAGGGGTCCTGTTCTTTGGATCGGGACGCCTGCTCAAGTCCGGGATCCACATCCTGATGGAGGGGGTGCCGGAGGGGCTGCATCTGTCGGACGTCGGCCAGGCCATGGCCGCGGTTCCAGGTGTCCGAGAGATCCACGATCTCCATGTCTGGAGCCTCTGCCCGGGTGCCGTCGCGCTGAGCGCCCACGTGACCGTGGACGAGTCCGCCTGGGCCGAAGTGGCCGGCATTCAGATCGGCGCTCAAGGCGGTGCTCCGCGAGCAGTTCCGCATCGAGCACACGACGATCCAGCTCGAATGCCGCCAGTGCCCGCAGGGGGTGGTCGCGTGTGTGAGCGGCGAGCCGTGAAGGCGCTCAGCCTCGGAAATCGCTGAGGGAACCGGATGGAGAGCGGACTGGCCGACCTGCTCGGCTCGCTGGCCGCGCTCAGTCGATCCCTGTCCCATCCCGTACGAGAAGCAGTGCCCCCGCCATGCCGGGTGCCCAATATGATCGGCCAGTGCTGGCACTTCGGTTGCTCATCTCCTCCCGTGTGCGGATTTCGGGCCGCAAAGAATACCCCGGAGGATTATTCGTGACCACGAGGGTGCACGCCGATAGGTGCACGCACAGGGACGGCGCAGGCCGGCTTGTGGTAGTGGGTCAGTTTGCTTTTTTATCGAGCAAGGCGACGATTTCGGAGACCGACCAGACGTGATCCGCAACCCCGGCTTCCATGGCAGGAGTGACCCTGAGCGTCTGGTGAATCCGGCCGAAATTGTACCACACAAAGTGCAGGGCCACAGCGGCTTCCAGATTCTCGACCTTCTTCGAGAAGGCGTTGGTTAGCCGAGTGAACCGGCGCATGCTCATCCGCATGGTCAGGTTCTGCCGCTCCACGAACGACGTGGAAATATGGCTCGGATCGGGATGCCCTTCGACTCGCCTGCGCTCGCAGCCGATGCATTCCGCAGGACTGTAGCGCTTCTCAGAGTCAGGACTCTCCCCGTAGAGCTTCACGAGTTGGGCGTAGTCAATCTCACAGCCAAAGGCGTCCTCTACGGCTTCCAGGTACGCCTTGAGGCCGTCGGTCGTGAGCTGCACCCGGTTCGACAACCGGCCCGCCACATCGCCGATAAACTCGGACGCATACCCTGCGTCCCGTTCGCCTACTAGCCACGAGATCATGAGCTTGGAATCGGCGTCCAGCGCGGTCCACGTCCACACGTCACCATAGCCGTACTGACCGCGCTTCTCCTGGGGGACGTTCTTCTCTTTCGCGTAGCAGAACGCCCAAATCTCGTCGCACTGAATGCGCTTCGACCGGACGTTGACGACCGTTCGCCGATGGAAGTCCTCGCAGGCCCGCCCGAGATCCACCAAGAGCTTGAGGACGGTGCCCTTGGCGACGCCCGTCATGCGCACGGTGGACCGTATCGAGTTGCCCTCGACCAGGGCCGCAACCACTTGGGACCGCTTTTCGGTGCTCAACTTGTATTGATGCCCTAAGCCTTTTATCTATAGGGACTTAGCCAAGCGTGGGATTATAACAAAAAAGTGATGTGGCGTACATAAAAAAAAAGTGATACTCTACGAGTACTTGGACCCCAAGGGCAGGGGCGTTTTAACTGAATGGCGAAAGACTCGCCAGTCGTCAGAGAAAGCGTCACTCGATACGAAACTAGAGACTCTTCAGAAAGTTGACGATCCGGATAACCAACTCCCCGGGCTTCTGGAGGGATCAGGGGAAAAGAACAGAAAGAAAAAATCCAAGCACATTTTTAAACTTCAGATTGGGGGAAAGATCCGGCTTCGGCCGATGGTTTGTAGGGGACCTGCAGACCCTAAGCGCGAGATTACCGTACTCTGTCCCGCCGTTGAACTTGATGGGAAACTTGAGCCCCGCAATGCTCCAGAAATATCCGAGCAACGACGCCAAGAGATTCTTGCGGATCCGAGTAGAAGGAGGCGGTATGACTATCCGGAATAGATTAGCTAGGAGATTTCAAGATAGAGAGTACAGGTCCACGTATGTAGACGGGTTTCTCGATTCCTACATTGCCGCACAGATACACGCTCTGCGGGAAGCCAGGGAATTTAGACAAGACGAACTGGCTAAGTTAATTGGCACAAAGCAGTCTGGCATTTCCAAATTGGAGAACGTCAACTATTCCGGCTGGAGCATCCGCACATTGAGGAAACTCGCTAAGGCCTTTGACGTTGCTTTAGTAGTCAAGTTTGTGGCCTTTAGTGAAGCACTGACCGAAATAGAGAACTTCAACGTAAGGGACCTCGTAAAGCCAACATTCCCCCAAGACCCCACTTTTCTTAACGTCGAGGCTCTTACTGTTTCGGCAATGACGGCCGTGCTCGGTCCCGTAGTCCAGGCCCATATTCGGGTGTCCTCGCACAGATTGCATACCCATACAAGCTATATTCAGACTGAACGAACCGTGGGAGATTTGCTCACATCTCCGCAGGTCTAGTGAAGGGAGATCAAAATGGCCACACTGAAAAAGGCAGCTGCAGTGAAGCAGAAAATAGAAATTTCGAGACGCGAGCCAGGGCTGTTTGTATACGCGAATCAAGTGGGAATCGCTATATCACCTTGGGACTTTAAATTTCAGTTTGGGCTGATTACGGAAGCAAGCGAATCAATATTGAAGGCACAGGAACAGGTATGCGTCTACATGTCTCCGCAGCATGCAAAGGCATTCTTGGAACTGGCGATGCGTCAGGTAAGTCTTTACGAGGAGAAATTCGGACCTATTCCACAACCAAAGCATACGGCGATTCTCTCTGGGGACGGCTCTAAAGGCCAGCCTTGATCCACCTCGCTTGAGCGGCCTTTTTTGCGATCGCTTTGCGCCTAGCTTTACTGAGAGCCTTAGCCCGTGCTACTCCTCCCTTGAGCCCTCCAAGTCTCCCAAGGGCTACCGCGGCTGGATTCTTTTCTTTGACGGGTTCAGGGCTGGCATTCGTTGCTTCTCGGACGATGGACGCGGCGAGTTCGTTCGGATCGGTCGGCTTTGGATTCCTTGATCGCTTAAGCATGCCTAAAGTATAGGGCAATCTCCATGCCTGGTCAACTCCACAAATTTTCAAACTGACCCACTACCCGGCTTGTTCTCTGCTTGCCTTCTGCCGACGGGTGCAATACGATGCGACTGCGGCTCGCCCGCGGGACGGGGGCAGGGGTGCGGCGGGCTCGGGCAACCCCGAAGGGGAGGGGGGATGGGGCGCACCGCGAAGCGTGCGAAGGGACAGGCAGGCTCTTGCCCCGTGAGGACCCGGCCCGCAGGGCTTCTCGTCGCGGACCGCCAGAGGCTTGTCCCGGCAGTGGGCGTCGCAGAGCCCGAGGACGGCAATCGTTTTCTCCTCGGTGGCCTCGACGCGTCCAGCTTTCCGCTCGTGCTCCGTCGCCGGTTCCTCCCTTCTCCCCAGGAGACCGCAAGCGTTCGCGCGCCGGTGGCCAGTCTGTGGCTGCCGGTGCGCCTGCCAGGACCCATCTGCCCGCGACCGCCGCCGGTCCTTCGGGCCAGACACTCTGGTCGACCAGGACTGGCGAGACATCCGGCGGTAAAGCCGGCGAGGTGTGCCGTGCCGTCCGCCTGGGTCCTGGAAGGCGATCACTCGATCAACTCAGGACGCGCTGGCCGCGTGGCGGATAGCGCGAGGGAGGTGGGGATATGCGTTCCGTACGAGTTTTCGCAGTCCTTGGAGCAGTCCTGGCCCTGGCGGCTGTGGCCGCCTATGGCCAAGATTGGCTAAAAGGCAGCACCGACGAAAAGCTCAAGACGCTGGCCGACATCCAGCCCGGACTGGGGACGGTCATGATCGAGTACGCCAACCGGTTTACGAACGCGTACTATGCCGCCAAGGGCGGAAACTGGGACCTCGCCTCCTACATGGTGAAGGAGATGGGGGAAATCCAGGAGGTGGGTGAGACCACCCGGCCGGCCCGCGCCGATGCCTTGAAGGCCTTTGAGAAGTCCTACCTCGACAAGCTCAACGAGGCTATCAAGGCCAAGGACTTCAAGAAGTTCGAGGCGGATTTCAAGAGCACGGTCCAGGGCTGCAACGGCTGTCACGCGGGGCAGGGTTTCCCATTCATCAAGTATCAGCTCCCCAAGGCTCCCTCGTCCCCGCTGGTGATGAAGCCCTGAGGCGACGTTTTGATCCAGCCAGAGGGGGCGGGCAAATACGTGCCCGCCCCCTCCGAGCCCTTCCTGCCGATGTGGCCCGCAAGAAATAATCTTGATCCGAAAATTCCCTCACCACCAAGGCACCAAGACACCAAGGAGGCACGCGGTGGGCAAGGGCAAGAAATCGGGATACCCGCGGCCCCATGGGTGGCCTTCGGGTCTGGCCGTTGAAACCTGGAAAGTGCCCCCTGTTTCTTGGTGCCTTGGTGTCTTGGTGGTTCAATTTCTTCGGATTGAGGATAACTCTCCTCATGCCACCTTCCCAAGGCTATGGATGTGAGGCTGGCCATCGGGGACCCCTCGGATTAAGCGGATACGATTGCCGCCGCTCGCGCGTGCGCTGGCACCTATCGCTTCGCGGGGAGCGTCTCGTACATCCGGAAGGCGGTCACGACACCCGATAAGAGAGTCACGGCGGCGATTACGTGGATCGCGGCGGGCATGCCAAGGAGATCGGCGATAACGCCGGAGAGGAGGGCGCCGACGGCGTAGCCGAGGTCACGCCAGAAGCGGTAGACCCCCATCGAGGTGGCGCGCCATCTCGGATGGGCAACATCCCCGATGGCAGCGAGAAGCACCGGATACACCATCGCCGTGCCGAGACCCTGAAACACGGCCCCCGCGATCCACCAGCCGTACTGGGGTACCAGGACTGTCAGCCAGATCCCTGCCGCTTGAACCGCCATCCCGCCGGCGATGAGCCGCTTTCGCCCCCACCGATCGCTGAGCGGCCCTGTGACAAGCTGGAGGATTCCCCATGTCGCCGGATAGACGGCTTTGATCACGCCGATGGAAGCTACCCCCAGCCCGTAGGAGGCGAAGAAGAGCGGATAGATTCCCCAAGACATCCCGTCGTTGAGGTTATTGACCAAGCCCGCCTGGCTGCATGCCGAGAGAGCTCGTTCCTTCCAGGTCGTCAGGCGAAAAATCTCCTTGAGCGACGGAGTCGGCGGGGGTGAATCCGCGGCGCCAGCCGGGTGGACCGTAGATGCTCCCACCTGCGGTGTTGCCTCGGCAGACATGCTGGCTGTCAGCCGGGCCGCGTGCTGTTTCGCTTCATGATGGGCATGGCCGAGCGTGTCGCGGACGAACAACGCAGAGCAGACAAGGCCGGCTACCGCGATCCCGATCCCCAAGTAGAAGGGTTGAGGGCGTAAGGCGTAGGTCGCGCCGATGTAACCGGTCAACCACGCCATAATGCCGACAGAGAGGTACCCGGCGAACTCGTTCACCCCCAGGGCGAGCCCTCGCCGCCCCGGCCCCACCAGATCCACCTTCATATTCACCGTCATGGACCAAGCCAGGGCCTGGTTGACCCCGAGGAGGATGTTGGCCACATCGAACCAGATCCAATGGTTTGCCCAGATGATGATGAGGGGGACCGGCAGGCCCACGAGCCAGCCAAGGACGAGGATGCGCTTACGGCCCCATGTCTCGGAGATCCGGCCGGCGAAGAGGTTGCACACGGCCTTCACCACGCCGAAGCTCACGATGAAAGAGACGATGGCCAATTTGGAGGTCAGGCCGAACTCCCGCTCGCCGATGAGTGGCACCACGGTCCGCTCCAGCCCGACCATGGCACCAACGAAGGCGTTGATCAGGACCAGGAGCGAGAACTGCCCGATGTTCTCCCGCACTCCCAGCCGTATCTCCCGTTGCGCTAGCCCCATGGTCGCCCCCCTTCCCTGCGCCCGGGTCCTCTATCTCTAGGCTATCCCCAGATTCTTCTGGCGGTTCATGGCGAACTCCGGAGGCTGGGGCGGGAGGTTCGCCAGCATGAACTCGATGAACTCGTCTCGGGAGCGGGGTTTCAACGCAGCATTGAATCGTCGCTCGAATCCAATGGTCGAGTGAGGCCTCCCGCTCATACTCCGGCCGCACGCCGAGCCGGAGAAGTGGGTGGGGTACACCTCGATGGCATCCGGGAGTGTCAGTAGCTTCCGGAACAGGCTGTCGTAAAGCTGGCTGGCAAGTCGGCGTGAGGCCTCCTCTCCATGCAAGTCCGGCCGGCCCGCGTCCCCCACGAACAGCGTATCTCCCGTCAGGATGAACCATGGCTCCGGCCCCCGGCTCTTGTCGGTCACGAGGATGCAAATACTGTCAGGCGAGTGGCCGGGGGTGTGCAGAACCGTTCCCTGAACATTGCCCAAGTCGAGCGCGTCTCCGTCCTTCACGGGTTGGAAGGGGAACGCCACTTGGGCCGACTCATGAAGGCAAACCGTCCCGCCGGTCCTACCGGCGAGCTCCCGGCAACCCGAGAGATGACCCGCCTGCACGTGGGTCTCCACGACATACCGGATCTGCATCTTGGACTGTGCGGCCGCATCGAGGTACGGCGCGACGTCGAGCTGTGGATCCACCACAGCGGCTACGCCTTTGCCCCCTCACCCGAACAGGTATGAGGCGCAGCCGGTCTCGGGCCGAAGAAACTGCCGAAAGATCATCGTCCTCCTCCTCTTTCTTCCGAAAAAAAAGCGCGCCATCATGAGCGGGTCACGTGGATCCGCCCCGGATTGCCTCGAGCGAGCTTGCCGATCTCTCGCGCCAGGACGCCGCGTTCCTGGAGGGCGGCCAGCAGCCGGGACCGCCGCCCCGGCGGCACCGCCATCAGCAGGCCCCCCGAGGTCTGTGCATCGCACAGGACCACCTGTTCGTCCGGCTTGATGCCCTCACCCCAGGTGACGTATTCCATCAAATAGCGCTGGTTGTTCCGGCTGCCCCCGGGCACGGCGTCCCGCCTGGCGAGGTCCCACACCCCGGGAAGGATCGGGATGTGGCCAAGGGAGATGCGGGCCGAGACACCACTCGCCTCGGCGAGTTCATGGAGGTGACCCAGGAGGCCGAAGCCGGTGATATCGGTGCAGGCGTGGACTCCCACCTCGACCATGGCCTCCGCCGCCGGGCGGTTCAGGCTGCGCATGGTCGTCACCGCCCCCCGAAGATCCTCCTCCCCGATCAGCCGACGGTCCAGGGCCGTGGTGAGGATGCCCGTCCCCAGCGGCTTCGTCAAAATCAGGGCATCCCCGGGCCGCCCGCCAGCCTTGCTGACGATCCGATCCGGGTGCGCCAGTCCGGCCACGGCCAGGCCGAACTTGGGGTCCGGGTCGTCAATGGTGTGTCCCCCGACGAGGCTCGCTCCAGCCTCGGTCACGGTCTCGGCCGCGCCGCGAAGGATCGCCTCCAGGATCTCCAATGAGAGGCTTCGCACCGGGAAGGCGGCCAGGTTCATGGCAGTGATCGGCCGGGCACCCATGGCATAGATGTCGGAAAGCGCGTTGGCGGCGGCGATGGCGCCGAAGGTATACGGGTCATCCACAATCGGCGTGATGAAATCCACCGTCTGGACCAGCGCCAGATCCCGGCGGAGCGCGTACACGGCCGCGTCATCCCGGGCCTCTAGGCCCAGGAGGACACGCGGATCATGCGTGGTGACAGGCAGGTGGCGCAGGACCTGCGCCAGGTCGGCCGGGCCGACCTTGCAGCCTCAGCCCGCCCCGTGAGAGAAGGAGGTGAGCTTGATGTCAGGCACCTGGGGCATGGGGTTCTCCGGGGAGCGACGTTGCAGGCGACGCCTGTTTCGCAATATAATGAGATCCGAAAGATTTCTCGATTTCGATAAGGGAACGGTTATCCGGTGGCCTCGCTCAACCTCCATCGGCTGCGCGTCTTCCACGCGGTCGCCCGGCGCCAGAGCTACAGCCGCGCCGCCGAGGATCTCCACATCAGCCAGCCAGCGGTTTCCAAGCACGTCCTCGACTTGGAGGAGGAGCTGGGGGCCAAGCTCTTCCATCGCCTGGGCCGTCGCATCGTGCTGACGGAGGCCGGAAGGCTGATGGCCGATTACGCCCAGCGGATCTTCGTGCTGGCTGACGAGGCGCGGCGCGCCCTGGGGGAGCTGGAAGGCCTGGAGCGGGGACGACTGGCGCTGGGGGCCAGCAGCACGCCGGGAAACTACCTCCTTCCACGGGTGCTGGCAGCCTTTTGCGCAAGGTACCCTCGTCTGGAGGTGTCCCTGGACATCCTGGCCAGCCACGACGTGGTGGACCGGATCCTCCGCCAGGACTTGGACCTGGGATTCGTGGGGGCGACCTTCGATGCGGAGCTTCATGTCCAGCCCTACGTGGAGGACGAGCTGGTCCTCGTCCTGCGGCCGGGGCATCCCCTGGCCTCGGTCCGGACCATTCCCCGGCGAGGCGCTGGGGAAGGAGACCTTCATCCTCCGCGACGTCGCATCGGGAACCCGCACGGTTGCCGAGGCCGAACTCAAGGCTCGAGGCATCACCATCCGGCGCCCCTGGAGCTGCGCAGCGTGGAAGCGGTCAAGCAGGCTGTCGCCGCAGGCCTGGGCATCTCGTTCATCTCCCGCTATGCGGTGACCCTCGAGGTCCGCCACAAGGTCCTCGTCGTCGCTGCCGACCTCCACCTCCGGTTCCCGCGACCGTTGGTCATGATCTGCCGCAAGGACGCTCGCCTCTCCCCGGCAGCCTTGGCCTTTGCCGCGTCGGTGCGGAAACCGTAAACGTTCGCCAGGATGCATCAGAAGCAGCCTTTCACGCTGGCGTCTTCCTGGGCCATTCGTCGGATGGCTGTCCGATAAGTCACCAGTTCCGCCGACTGGCACAGGTCATCCTTTCCGAAACCACGAAGCCGCAGATCGTCCTCCAGGACGAGGAATCGGAGCCCTTCCCCGAGGCCCTGTGCAAGGCGGTGTCCCCCGCCATCGGATCTCTGAATCGCCAGCAGGACCGCATCCTGCAGCAGGAGCACCTCGACATCGTTCCCAGCGTGTCGCAGACTCCGGGCCAGTCTCAGGCACGAGGCGGTCCGCGGCTCGTCGGGGGTCGCCGTCAATACCAGCAGCGTGGATTCCATAGTCATCTCCAGATGCGGCATCAATAGACCATGACCCAACGTGCCCGGGAGAGGGCGTCGGCGATGGTGCGCTCGTCCACCACGGTCGATCCGGGGATCAAGGATTCGGCCGGGATACCCCGCGCGTGCAACGACTCCCTGTCCACCAAGAGCCGCGGCGATCCTGTGCCGGCTTTTCGCAAGGCGTCCGCCAGGACGGGGGAAAGGGCCGTCCATCCGGTCGTCGCCGCATCCTGGCCGGTTCGGGCCACGTAGACTCCGTCTTCCAGGAGAATTGCGGTGGCCTCCAGGCCCTGCGTCGCCGCTCCGTTCAGGTGTCGCACCGCCTCGGCGGCCTGGATACCCCCATAGGGCGGCCGGTGAACCAGAATGCACAACTGATCTGCCATCGTCCTCTCCGTCACGGCTATCCGATCGTCAGGAAGACATCGCTCTGTTTCACGGCCGTGAACAGCCCCCGCATGGAACTCGGCTTCGTCCCCGGCATGAGCAACTCGTCCCGCGCCCCGCGGAACCTGAGGCAGGTCCCTCAGAGTTCGACGGGCAGGCCGCGCGCCATGAGCCCGGCGAACTCAGCCTCGGCGTTGGGCACCCCCTTGCCGCTCTGTCCCACGAGGAAGTTGTAGATCCCATCCCCAGAGGCAAACAGCGTGACCTCGTGACCTTCCTCCAATGCTGCGCCGGCCAAGCGTGCCGCGGTGGCGGCATGCTCGCCGGCATAAGGTGGGGCCGACAAGAACAACGTGAACCTCTTTGCCATTAGCAACTCCTTGCAATGAAGCCGCACGCCATGACGGCGGCTGGCGTTGGACGCGGAAACGATGGTGAGACGAACTCTAGGGATTCCATCGCCTCGCGTCCAATACATTTCCGTTATGCGACCCATGCCTGGCAGTTACACATATGGGGGGCTGAAGAAATCTCTTGCATTTCCAGTCGACTGGAAGACCTATATTGTCTTCGGCGGCTCACCTCGCCCCGTGCGCCGAGGTCGACCGAGACCTTCTGTTTCCCCTTGACAGGATCTGCCGGTAGTCCTATCTTATGAGTAGATTTTTATATGAGGATAATTTGAACTATGGCCTTCTCGCTGGAAGCCGCAGAACGATTTTTCAAGGTCCTGGGGGACGACAACCGCCTGCGCATCCTCCAGGCCCTCGGGGATGGGGAGCGCTCGGTGTCGGAGATCCTGGAGCGGACCGGCCTTCCTCAGACCCTTGCCTCTTTCCACCTGCGCATCCTGCGGGAGGCCGGCGTCCTGTCCACCGAACGGCGGGGTCCGTTCATCTACTATCGCCTTGCAGATCCCTCGCTGATCAATCTGCTGGAGGCCTGTGGGAAGTACGCCGAGACCCTGACAGATGGCAAGGCCACCGGGGACTTCCAGTGGCCGCCTTGGGCCAGGATGTGCCGGATGATGAACCCGCGAAGGAGGTGAGGCCAGATGCCAATGTGGGGTGCGTGCTGGGGACCGCCATGGGGTGGATTAGGCTGGATCTTCCCGCTCACCGGGCTTCTCTTCATGGTGGGGATGGTCTTTATGTGTATCCGCATGATGGGCGGCTGCATGCCCGGTCATGACCCCCATACGACCGGCGAGGTCGAGGACTTGCGCAGGGAAGTCCGTGAACTCCGAGAAGAGATTCGGAAGCTCCGCGAGCGGGGCTGAGGAGGGTTGCCCAATGGATCCCAAAGAGATGAGGCCGCCGACGTCGGGAGGGATGGGCATGCCGCCCATGATGCAGCAGATGATGGGCGGCATGAAGGATTTCAACCCGATGGCCATGTGCCAGGCGATGATGAGCTCCGTGTCCAAGTCGGCCGAGATGGCGGCCTATGCCACGCCCGAGGTCCGGACGCTGTTCGAGGAGTGGGCGCAGTCTGTCGAGGCAGAGATCCTGGGTGCCCTAAAGGCCCGAGGCCAGGTTGACTTGAATCAGCTCGCCGCGCAACTCAAAGTCAGCCCGGAGAGTACCCTGTACTTCCTCGGGAAGCTGGTCCGGGAGGGCAAGGCCACGATCTCCGGGATTCAGGCGACGGCGGGCGCAGGAGGAGACGCGTGAGTGCTTCAGACGTTGCTGCAATCCGTTCCGGCATTGCGGAGAGGTACCGCAAGGTGGCCGTCTCCCCCGCAGGTCTGTTCCGGTATCCGACGGGCGAGGCGGGCGCCCTGGGGCTTGGCTATTCGCCCGACCTTCTCATGGTGATCCCTGCCGCGATCCGCGATCGGTTCGTTGGCGTGGGCAATCCCTTCGCCTTGGGACCCGTCCATTCCGGTGAGGCCGTGCTGGACCTGGGCTGCGGTGCCGGATTCGACGCCCTCATTGCCGCCCAGATCGTGGGGCCGGCGGGCCGCATCGTCGGCGTTGACCTTTCGCCGGAGATGCTGGCCGTGGCGGAGGCGGGGCGGGGCGAGGCGGGGTTTTCGCAGGTCGAGTTTCAGGCAGCCGCAGTAGAGGCCCTTCCGTTCCCGGATGCCTCCTTCGACCTTGCCCTGAGCAACGGGGTGCTCAACTTGGTCTCGGACAAGCCCGGGGCGCTGCGGGAGATCTTCAGGGTGCTGCGGCCCTGCGGGCGTCTGCAGGCCTGTGATATGGGCCTTGTAGGCGACGAGCCGCCGCCAGATAAAGCCCCCTGGTCGGACTGAATTGCCGGCGCCGTGACGAGGAAGGTCTTCCTCGCGATGCTTGCTGCAGCCGGATTCACTGATGCTCGGCTCGTCGGGACGGGGGCGTACCGCACATCGGCCCATACGCAGGCCACGTTCTACACCGCTCGGAAGCCGGGCGAGCCAAGCGCTCAGGCATAGCCCAGCCCGGTACTGCATGCTGGAATGGTGATCGGTCTGTTCCTCAGATGGATTTCATCTTCAGGGGAAGGGAGGTGAAGGAGATCTGCTCCCTATTCCTCGGTCTCAGGCTCGTAGCCACTTCCGCTGGAAGGCATACCAGAGGATGAGACCCGTCAGATACCCGGCCCCCATGTTCCAGAGGGAGATTCCGGCGGTGAGGAACATGACGTAGCGGTCTTCCTTCTTGAAATCGTTGCCTTTGACCCCGCTCGCCAGTTCGAGCCCGCCGAACAAGAGGATGACCCCCAGGAGGGACTGGGGGAAAACCTTGAAGATGGTGGCCACGGAGTCGCCAAGGAAGAGCCCGGTGAACAGGACGAGACTCCCCAGGATCACGAGGGCGCCGCCGGTTCGTGCGCCGAATCGGACATGGCCCGCCATGCCTCCTGCCCCATGGCACATGGGAACGCCGCCCAGACTGGTGCCGACGAGGTTCAGGATGCCGTGGTCAACGGCCACGGTTTTGACCGTGAGGGGGCGGTCGGGGAACCACGTGTTGTTCTCCTCCACCGTGGTGATGATGGCATTGCCCAAGGTCAGCGCCACCTGCGGCAGGCCCAGAACAAGCACTCCCGTGGGGACGTCGCCCCAGCCAATCTTCGTTAAGGCGAACTCGGGCAGGTGCAGATGAAAGGAGACCCGCCCGAGCTGCTGGAGGAGGCTGGGCTCGCGGTAGATGGCGGTGGCCACCCCGAAGCCGAGGAGCACCAGCATCGCCGGGACTCGCTCAAAGGACAGCAGGAAAAAGGTGAGGGCGACGGCAAATGCGGCCAGGAGGAGGTCCCCCTCCGTCATCTTGACGCCCGCGAGGATGAAGCCCAGCCCCAGGCTCAAGACGAGACCCTGCACGATGGGACGACTGGTGATTTTGGCGATCCAGGACACCGCTCCCGAAACCCCCATGAGCAACCAGAAGACGCCGGAGAAGAGTCCCGAGGCCCAGATTGCGCCCGGCGTGATGCTTCCGGGGTGGGTGATAGCGGCCGTGCCGATGGCCTTCATCGGCTGGATGGGAACTGGAGTCTTAAAGTACAGGCCGACGAAGATCTTGAAGACACCGAATGCCACCAGGACCCCGACGGGGTCCATTTTGTTGATGGTGATGTAGCCGATTACGAAGGGGATCAGGGTCCCGAGATCGCCGAAGGCGCCGGCCAGCTCCTGGAGGTTATACAGGTTGCCCTGGGGTTTCACCTTCCGGGAGGAAGCCACATCCCCGTCTGCCTTCATCTGCGCGCCCCTCCGCGATAGCCACGAGAATAATGCCGAAGCGCGGTACCCACTGCTCACTGCATCGTCGCACGACTCCCCGCCTTCAACTGATGGCCAGGAGGTCTCGCCTCCGCGCGGTTCACCCGCCCGCGTCGTCGCCTAATCGCCCTTCCGCGTCGCACGTCCGGGCGTCGTCAGCTCATGGCCAAGCAGGACATCCGGCCGCCGGCCGTCGGTGCATCATGGGCACCGGAAGCCATGGGTCGCCAGCAGCCCTCGGGTGGCCGGTTCCGCCAGCAACTGACAGAAGGCCTGCACTGCCGGGCGGTTCTGGCGGGCCGTGGGGATCGCGAAGTCGAACTCCTCCTCGCGAAGGGGAATGAAGCCGAGGCCAGCATCCTGGGCCACCGTTTCGATGGCGATCCCCCAATCCGCGCGCGATTGCGCGACTGCCGCGGCGACCGCGTTGTGGGACTTGACCTCGACGTAGAACCCCGGCGGTTGGTGGCGCTCCTCTCCGACCGTGAGCAACCGGTCGATGAGGACTCGCGTCCCGCTGCCGCGGTTGCGGTTCACCATGCGACAGGCGGGATCAGCGAGTGCCGCCGCCACCGCCTCGTCCAGCCCTCGCCCGCGGAACCGGGGATCGTCCGGACGGAACACGAAACCCTGCATCCGCGAGTACCCCTTCACGAGGGTGAGGTCCGGGCTGAGGAAGGGCACGTTATACGTGTCGGTCGCCGGATCGAGCAGGTGCACGCCAGCCAGATCGCACTCCCCTCGGCGCGCCGCGACGAGCCCGCCGGTCGAGCCCACCGCCATCGATTTGACGCGGAAGCCGCGCTGGTTCATCAGACCCAGCAGCAGATCCAAACCGACACAGTGGCTCCCGATGACCACCAGGTCGGCCGGTTCGATCGATCGCCCGAGCAGGTGAACCGTAACGGTGCGTGTCCTCATCGAGCTGCTCGCACTGGCGCGGAATGGTCACGAAGCCGTCCGCACGGCTGAACGCCGTGACTGAGCCCGAGCCTTTTCCCATCGGGTAGGCCGCCAGGCCCTGCGGGCCATCCACCAGGCTGACCAGGAGGTACTCGGTTCGGCCGCGCTCGGAGTTCACCCGGACGGGGATGCGCGCGGTGACGGCTCGCCGTCGTCCCATGCGGGTTGACCTCCCAGGGCGCGGATCACAGGTGCAACGAACTCGTGGAAGGTGAAGACCGCCGACGTCGGGAAGCCCGGCAGGATCACCACCGGGACCGGCGGCCGGTCGGCCGCGATCCGCGTGGCCGCCAGGCAGATGGGTTTGCCGGGCTTGAGAGCGACGCCGTGGGCCACGATCCCGGGGGCAGGCAACTCCGCCACGACCCGGTACGAGAGATCGCCCGCGCCTTTGGAGGTGCCGCCGGAGAGCAGGACCACGTCGTTCGCGAGCGCCGCCCTGAGCGTCTCGCGGAGCGGCGACTCCTGATCGGGCACGATCCCCAGCGGCACGGGTTCTCCTCCCGACTCCCGCACCGCGTCGGCCAGGATCGTCGCATTCGAATCGTAGACGAGGCCCGGGCGCATCGGCTCCCCCGGTGCGATGAGTTCGTCCCCCGTGGAAAGAATGGCCACCCGGGGACGGCGAGACACGGGGACCCGGTTGATGCCCAGGGCGGCCAGGACGCCCGTCTCGCGCGAAGCTCAGGCACTCCCCCCGCCGCAGCACGATCTCGCCGCGACCGATGTCCGATCCGGCGAAGCGTAATCGCCGCCCCGGGCGCCACCGGCCGGAAGATCTGCACGTCATCGCCCTCGACGGCCGTGTGCTCCACCATGACGACGGCATCGGCGCCGCGGGGCAGCATGCCGCCCGTGGCGATCACGGTGGCGGTGCCGGGTAGCACTTCCTGCTGTGGCACCATCCCGGTGGCCACCGTCTCCGGATTGATCCGGAGGCGGCGCGGCCGTTCTTCCTGCGCCCCGAACGTGTCGGCCGCGCGGACGGCGTAGCCATCCATGTTCGATCGATCGAAGAAGGGCACATCGACGGGGGCGGCCAGGTCCTGTGCCAGCACCCGGCCGAGGGCCTGGTCCAACGGGACGACCTCTTCGCCCAGCGGGCGCAGGTCCAGGGCCGCGCGGAACCGTCGCTCCGCCTCGTCGCGGTCGATCACCTCCAGGAACTGATCTTGCTCACGTCCAGAACTGGCTCGAGGGTCCACGGTCGCTCCTCAATCGTAGAGATAGACGAGCACCTCTTCGCCCGGCGCGTGTCCTTCGCTGTCCCGGCCGACGATGACGAATCCGTCGGCGCGGATGGTGGAGGAGAGGATCGAGGCCCCGCTGATGGCCAGCGGCTCGACACCCGCGTCCGTGAGACGGACGCGCACATAATCGACGCGCCCGACGGCCGAGGCGATCTTCCGGACGAGCCGAGCGCGGACTTGCCGGTGCGGCCAATCGGGGCTGCGCCCGCCCGAGGAACCGCACGGCGGGGCCGGCGAAGAAGTCATACGCCGAGAGGCAGGACACCGGATTGCCGGGCAGGAGAAAGACCAGTCGGTTGCCGAGCCGCCCCAGGCCGGTAGGGCTGGACGGACGCATCGCCACCCCGTGCACGAGGAGTTCCCCGTGTTGCGCAACGATCAGTGGTGCATGATCCTCCGCGCCGACCGACGACCCACCCGAGACCAGCACCACGTCACCCTGTGGGTCGAGGATCGCCGCCTCGACGGCCTCGCGCCGGTCAGGCACGATCGGGTCGCGGATCGGGATGCCCCCGTCCCGGCGTGCCAGCGCCTCGAGCATGACCGAGTTGGAATCCACGATCTGAGCGCCAGCGGGAATCGAGCCCGGGGGGAGCAGCTCATCGCCCGTGATCACCAGGCGGACGGTCGGCCGGCGAATCACCGCGACCGTCCCGATGCCCACGGAGGCCAAGACGCCCACGTCTTGGGGACGCAGCACGCGGCCGGGGTGGAGCAAGGCCTGGCCAGCCTCGATGTCCTCGCCGACCTGACCGACATGCCGGCCGGGCGGGACGGATTCCGTGACGGCCACCTCTTTACCGCTCGCCCCCTCGGACTCCCGTGCGTACTCGGCCATGACCACCCCATCGGCCCCGCGAGGTAAGGGGGCCCCGGTCATGATCCGGGCGGCCTGGCCGCTCTCCACGACCCCCGGAAACGGCCGGCCGGGCATGGCCTCGCCGATGAGGCGGAAGGTGAGCGGGTTGTAGTCCGATGCCCCGAAGGTCTCCTCGCCCCGCACCGCGTACCCATCCATTGCGGCGCGTGCGAAGCCAGGCACCGCGACCGGCGCAACCACTTCGCAGGCCAACACACGCCCCGCCGCGTCTTCGAGCCCCACAGGCTCCGAAGTCAGCGGTTGGGTCAGCTCTCGGACGAGACGCCAGACCTCGTCCACGTCCACTCGGCTGGGGAAGCCTCGCATCCGGACGTCCCCACGGGCCGACGGCCCGCTCATCGCCCGAGCCCCGCGAACATGGCAGGGTCCCGGATGATCGCGACAGTCATGCCAAGAGCAAAGAGCACCAGCATAGCCGGGATCCGCTCCTGCGGGTCGTATGTGTTCCCGGTGGGTTGCATCGAGTGGCCTTCCTTGATGCAGACGTATATATGCTGTCAGAAGCATAGTCAAGGGGGAAAACGTCTCCGGAAAACGTCTCCGGCAGCTCTGCCATACATCGCCCTGGCCCCGGGAGTGCCGCGCCGTTTGCCAACAAGCTGGAAGGAAAGGGAAAATTGCGCGCTCCAACCAAGGCTGGCGTCCCGTCCCTGGAGTGCGGTATGATTTTGTAGAGTGTGGACCGAACAGTACGGCGGGCGCACCACAGGGCTGGTCGGAGCCGGGTGGCTGGCGCGCGCGCTCTCCGCGCAGGATCGCGAGGAATGGTGGGAACCGGAGGTTAACCGGGGATGCATAGTCTCCGTCGGGGCGGGTGGCGAGGTCGTCCCCCGCTCCGAAGCTTGCTTGTCACCGTGGTCCTGCTCTCTCTGGGCCTCGTATTCGTGACAATCCTGAACTATAGGACCGCGGTGCGGGTGGCGGATGAGACCCTGCGAAACCAGGGGGTGAGCATCGGCCTGGAGCTCGCGGCCGAGGCGCGGGGGCGGCGCGCCTGGGAGGGCCCCGCCCTGCAGGAACTGGTGGGTGAGCAGCATCAGCGCGAGGTCGCGTTCCTCGCCATCATCGATCGGGACGGAACCGTCCTCGCCCACACGAACCCCCGCCTGGTGGGGACGCACGTGGAGGATGCGGAGTTCGTGACGGTGCGGGATACGGGGCAGCTCACCGGCCGGGTGGTGACGCTCGGAACGGGCGAAGACGTCTACGAGTTGACCATGCCCTTCCACGTCCCCTCGGCGGGGCCGGGCGCCGGCACGGCTGGCCAGCTCCCCCGCTTCCGTATCCTCCGGCTCGCCCTGCACATGGCCCCCGCCCGGCAGATCGTGCATCATGCGCTGATCCAGGTCGCCCTGGTGGGCATGATGGTCGTCGTCCTCCTGGGCCTCAGTGGATGGCAGATCCGGACCCTGCGGCGGTACCTCGCGACTGCAAGACGAGGCGGCCCGTCAGGAGCGCCTAGCCGCATTGGGAGGCATGGCCGCCGTCCTGGCCCATGAGATCCGGAACCCCCTGGGGGCCATCAAGGGGCTCGCCCAATTCCTTGGCGAAAAGCAGGCGGGCGACGCCACGCAGGCGGAGATGACCCGGACGATCGCCGGCGAGGCGACCCGATTGGAGCGCCTGGTGAACGATCTGCTCACCTATGCGCGGCCCCGGCCGCCGAACCGGCACCCCCTGGATCTCGGGGCGACGCTCCGCGAGGTGGCGGCGCTGGTGCAGGCGTCCGCCGATGCCGCGGGCGTGAAGGTCCATGTGGACACGGCCGAGGGGCTGCCCCCGATCCCCGCAGACCGCGATCAGGTGCAGCAACTCCTCGGGAATCTCGCCCTCAACGCGATCCAGGCGATGCCGACCGGGGGGACGCTCACCCTCAGCGTAAGGTCGACAGGGGCGGGGCGCGGGGACGCGGCACAAGAATCAGCGGGACCGATGGACGGGGTCACGATCCGCGTGGAGGACACCGGGTCGGGCATCCCCGCGGAGGATCTGCCGCGGGTGTTCGAGCCGTTCTACACCACACGGAGCAAGGGGACGGGCCTGGGCCTGGCCATCTGCCGCCAGATCGTCGAGGCGCATGGCGGGACGATCCGCGTGGCCCGGACCGGCCCGGAGGGCACCGTGTTCGAGGTGACGCTTCCTCGGGAGGGGATGTCCCGTGGCTAAGGGAAAAGCCAGCATCCTGGTAGTGGACGACGAGCCCGCCATGCGCCTGCTGGTCACCTCGATCCTCAAGGACGAGGGGCACGAGGTGACCGCCGCCGCGACGGGCGAAGAAGCGCTCCAGCTCGTCGCCAAGCGGCACTTCCACCTGATCATCACGGATCTCAAGATGCCCGGGATCTCGGGGCTGGAGGTCCTGGAGGCGGTCCGCCGCGAGGATCCCGAGACGGCCGTCATCCTCCTCACCGCTTTCGGGAGCGTCGAGGGCGCCGTGGAGGCGATGCGGCAGGGGGCGGCCCACTACCTGCTCAAGCCGCTGGCCAACCCCGACGAGCTCCGCCTGGCCGTCCGGCGCGTGCTGGAGGAGCGGCGAGTGGCGGACGAGGCGGCCACCCTGCGGCAGGCGACTGAGGCCGGCTTTCCCTTCGGGGCGATCATCGCCGGCGACCCGAAGATGCAGGCCGCCTTGGAACTGGCCCGATCCGTGGCCCCGGCTGATGCCACGGTGCTCATCACCGGCGAGACCGGGACGGGGAAGGAGCTCATCGCCCGGGCCATCCATCACTGGAGCGCCCGCGCGGACCAGGTCTTCGTCGCGGTCAACTGCGCCGCGTTGGCCGAGACCCTGCTGGAGAGCGAGCTGTTCGGCCACGAGAAGGGCGCCTTCACCGGCGCCGTGGCCCAGCGGCGCGGCCGCTTCGAGCTGGCCCACGGCGGGACCCTGTTCCTGGACGAGGTCGGGGAGATGAGTCCTGCCCTCCAGGCGAAGCTCCTGCGCGTCCTCCAGGAACGGACGCTGGAGCGGGTCGGCGGGACGAAGACGGTGACCGTGGACGTTCGGGTGATCGCGGCGACGAACCGGGATCTCCAGGCGATGGTGGCCGCGAAGACGTTCCGCGATGACCTCTACTACCGCCTCAGCGTCTTCCCGATTCAGCTTCCCGCCGCTGCGCGAGCGTCCGGCCGACATTCTGCCCCTCGCCGAGCACATCTTGCGAGACGCGACACGCCGCCTGGGCAGGCGCATTGCGGGCTTCGCCGAGGAGGCGGCCGCTCTGCTTCAGGCCTACGAGTGGCCCGGGAACATCCGGGAGCTCCAGAACGTCATCGAGCGCGCGACGATCCTCTGTCGGGAGCGATCGCCTCGGATCCGAGCGCACCTCCACCTTGCGCCGTCTCCAGGCCGCTCCTCGCCCGGACGCCGAAGACCCTCAAGGAGCTGGAACACGAAGCCATCCTGGCGGCGCTCGCGACCTGTGGCGGCAATCGGCGCCGAAGCGGCCGAGGCAGCTCGGCATCGGTCTGCGGACCCTCTACACCCGCCTGCGAGAGTACGGGATCTCTACTGAGACGGACCAGGACGCCGATATTCGGATTCAAGGAACGGAGAGACCTCCCGGCCGTTTACCGTAGGAGGAACCGGCATGCAACAAGAACGACGGACACGCGTCTGTGCGGCCCCGCTGTTTGCCCCGGCGTGTATGAGCCGGCAGGACGCCTCCGCCTGCTGTGTCGTGCTGGACAGCATCACCGACGGCGTGTTCGCGGTGGATCGGGAGCAGCGCGTCGTGTCCTTCTTTAACCGGGCGGCGACACGGATCACCGGGTTCAGCGCCGAGGAGGCGCTGGGCCGGCATTGCTTCGAGGTGTTCCGTTCCCGGGATTGCCAAACCCGTTGCCCCGTGGAGCGGACTATGACCGCCGGCGAGTCGGTCGTGGATTTCCCCTCGGTCATCATCAACAAGGCCGGGGTGGAGGTCCCGGTCAGCATCGCCGCCGCGCCGATCCGGGATGAACAGGGGGAGGTGATCGGCGCGGTGGAAATTTTCAGGGACCTGTCGGTGATCGAGACGCTGCGCCAGGCTGTCTCCGGGAGATACCGTTTGGGGAGCCTTCTCAGCAAGAGCCCGCGCATGCAGGGCATCTTCGAAATTCTGCCGGAGGTGGCGGAAAGCGACAGCACCGTGCTGATTCAAGGGCCGAGCGGCTCAGGCAAGGAGGTGGTGGCCACCGCCATTCACGATCTGAGTCACAGAAACGACCACCCGTTCGTCAAGATCAACTGCGGCGCGATCCCCGACACGCTGCTCGAATCCGAACTCTTCGGCTACGTCAAGGGGGCCTTCACCGATGCCAGGAGGGACAAACCGGGGAGGTTCGTGGCAGCGAATCACGGGACATTATTCCTGGACGAGATCGGCGATATGTCCCCGGCGCTTCAGGTGAAGCTGCTCCGCGTGCTCGAAGAAAAGGAGTTCGTGCCGCTCGGGGGGACCACCTCCGTGCAGGCCGACGTGCGGGTCATTGCCGCCAGCCACAAGGACATCGAAACGCTGGTGGCGGCCGGGAGCTTTCGCGACGATCTCTATTACCGGCTGAACATCATCAAGATCGAGCTGCCCCCGCTCCGGGAACGGAGGGAGGATGTTCCGCTGCTGGTCGAGCATTTCCTTGCCCGATTACGCTCGGTCAAAGGGAAGGGCATCTCGGGCGTTGCAGTCGAAGTGATGGACCTGCTCATGAACTATCCCTTTCCAGGAAACGTCAGGGAGCTGGAGAATATTCTCGAACACGGCTACGTTCTGGCGAAGGGGCCGATCATCGAAAAGAGAGATTTGCCTCGGGAGTTTTTGACAAAGACAGCGGGAAACACCGGCCCGCTGTCCGCGACGACGTTGGTGGAATCGGCTGAAGCCCAAATCATTCGAGACGTCCTACGCCGACACGACGG
This sequence comes from uncultured Methylomirabilota bacterium, assembly GCA_963714585.1. GTDB lineage: Bacteria > Methylomirabilota > Methylomirabilia > Methylomirabilales > 2-02-FULL-66-22 > 2-02-FULL-66-22. Next base: position 15,758 of record CAVQPC010000027.1, on the reverse strand, counting down.
CTGCCGGGTCTCTGCCGCGCGCGAGCTGGGCGTGAGCCGATCCACGCTCTGGCGCAAGATCAGGAGGTTCCACCTGGAGTGATGGCGTCGGAGGGCCTGCCCCGCGCCGCCGTTTCAGAGTTGATACGCCGCCCGTGAGACAGTTTCATGGTTGCTGCATTCCCTCTCTCCCCTCGCGTCCTGCCGCTCCCATAATCCGCTGATTTTGCTCGCCATGTTCCTCGGACGCCCGAGCTGCTCGAGTGGCAGCAGAATTGCTCCCATGGAACGGCGACGGGGTTCCATGGACGCGTGGGCAAGGGGGTGGGCAAATGACGATAGCCATTCCCGTGTTTCGGAAGCGGGTCTCCCCCAATTTCTCGACGGCTCCTGAACTGCTTGTCGTTCAGAGTGACGGACACACCATCTGGTCAAGGGTGCGAGTCTCGCTGTCACGGGCCTCTCTGACCGAGCGCAAGAAGCGACTGCTCGCCCTGGGGGTAGATACCCTGGTCTGCGGCGGAATGGACCGGGCCACCCAGGAGTGGTTCGAACGGCGGAAGGTTCGCTTGATCACCAACATCATGGGCGACGTACAGGAAGTCCTGTCCGAGACAATGGGCCTTCGGGAACGGCAGGTTGGCCGTGCGCCGAACACCGCGTAGTGGGCTGTGCCCGTGGTCAGGAATCCGGAGTCCCGAATCACACCAGCGGGGGCCCTTGCCCGCTGACCGTCGCGGAAATCGCCCTGCGGATGCGATGCGATCCGGCGATTGTCTACCGGGGCTCCTGCATCCCGCATTACCTCGGGAGCGTCTTTCCCCAGGTGCCCTGGAGCTCGGTGCAACTGGGGGGCGAGATCCTCCTGGTCGCCTTTGCTCTCGGGTGGTATGGGGGACTCGCGCAAAGCCTGCACCCTGGCAGCGCGACCCGAGGGGCGTGACAGGCCGGCAGAGCGTTGGGGTTTGACGGAACGGTATTGTGCGAGTCTGTCTCGGACCAACTCACAGGAGGTGTGCCATGACCACCAATGCAGCGACGGCCGTAGCGACAACCCCCGCGGCAGCGTGGTGGCGCCGGCAGCTCCCCACCGCGGTGCTCCTGCTCGTTATGATCGTCCTCGCGGCCTGGGCGCTGGCGACGGGTACCGGCATGGCGCCCGGGGTCGCGCCCATGGACGGGCCGAAGGGCGTCGCGCTCGTCGTCATCGGGTTTCTCGCCGGCCTGCTCGGGGGGTTGATCGGCACGGGCGGGTGCAGCGTGATGTTGCCCATCATCCACTTCTGGATGGGGTATCCCGCGATGATTGCCGTCGGTACCACACTCTTCGCGGTCTTCTTCACCGCGACCTCCGGCGGCTATGGGCATTTGATCCAGCGCAACCTGGACGTGCGGGCCTTCTGGTGGCTGGGGGGCAGCGGGATCGTGGGCGTGCTCCTCGGCTCGTGGCTCTTCCTCTTGCTCGCGGGACAGGAGATAGTCTTGGGGCTGATTCTCGGGGTGATCTTCCTCTGGCCGGCCATCCGGATGATTTATGAGGGTGTGTTCCAGCGCGCCATGCCCAAGCGGGAGGGCGCGGCGATCCCCGGGGCGGCCTGGGGGATGGCCGTCTTCGGCTTCGTCGTGGGGATCGCGACGGGCATCGCGGGGGTCGGCGGCGGCTACGCCCTGGTGCCCGGCCTGATCTACCTCTTCGGCGCGCCGGTCTACATTACGATGGGCACGTCGCTCGCGACGATGATCCCGCTGGCGGCCGTGGGCGGAGGAATCAAGCTCGCCCAGGGGTTCGTGGACCTGGGGACCGGCCTCATGCTGGGGGCGGGCACCATCGTCGGCGCGCAGGTGGGCGCGGCCATCATCAAGCGCTTCAAGCCCGCGACGCTGAAGCTGATCTTCGGCCTGTACTTCTTGTACGTGGCGGTCAAGTTCATCACCGGCTTCTTCGGGGTCCACATCTGGTGATCCGGGCTCGGGCGGCCGGAACATTCGGGTGGGCGGGACCTCTGAAGCGAGCCGGCACGGTGGGAGGAGAAAAAGCGGGTGAACCCGAAGGCATTCCGCGTCGTCGGATGGAAGCTCGACGGACGCAAGCGCCCCGCTATGCCGCCGGCACCGCGGGTGGGAGCCGCGGCTACGAATCGGGGGGGACGGGAGGGACGAATGGCCCGCATTCGATTCCAATTCCGGCAGGCCGGCGCTTCCGGCGTGAGTCTCGCGGGCGACTTCAACGGATGGAGCACCATCACGCTTCCGATGGAGGGGCAGGGCGAGGGCCTCTGGACCCTCGAGGTGGACCTTCCCCCCGGTCGCCATGAGTACAAGTTCCTCGTGGACGGCCGCCAGTGGTGGAACGATCCCCAGGCACCCAAGGTGCCGAACCTCTGGGGGAGCGAGAACTCCTGCGTGGAGGTCCGGGAGGAGCGCCCGTCATGAGCCGCGCCGTTGACTTCACAGGGATTCGGCGGGTCTCTCATTACTGCCGCCGCCCGGGGTCCGGACGCCTCGAGCGTGCGTGCACTCGGGCCCGAGAACCGGGGAGGTAAACACGTGGGTCAGATGAAGCGTGTCGTCTGCTGCGATGTGGCCGTGAACCTCCCCTTTGACTTGTCGGTCCGTGTCGAACCGAGGCAGGCGTGTTCGCTTGTACATCCTTCCGCCGATCAGGAGCAGTCGAGGAAAGGAGCGGATCCGTGTCTGCGATTTCGAGGGATTCCACCGACAATGCCTACCACGACCTGACGCGCCGCCTCCTGGAGGAACTCGTCACGGGCGCCAGCCGTGAAACCGTCGGCGCCCGCCTGTGGGACGGCACGCGCTGGCCCGACGGATCGGTGCGGCCGGCCACCCTCGTGCTCAGACACCCCGGGGCGTTGCGGGCGATGTTCCTGCCGGGCACCGAGTTGGCCCTGGCCGAGGCCTACCTGTACGACGATGTCGACATCGAGGGGGAGGTCGAGTCGGTGTTTGACCTGGCCGACACGATCGCCCAGGCGACCGCCGGTTGGCGCCGGAAACTGCGGGCCGCCCGCGACCTGCTCCGGCTTCCAGCCGCGATCGGCGGCCGCCAGACCCGACGCGGCCCCGCCCGCCTGAGCGGTCGGCTGCACTCCATCGAGCGTGACCGGCAGGCCGTGACGTTTCACTACGACGTATCCAGCGACTTTTACGCGCTCTGGCTGGACAGGCGCATGGTCTACTCATGCGCGTACTTCATGACGCCTGACGACGACCTCGAGACGGCCCAGGCGCGGAAGCTGGACTATCTTTGCCGCAAGCTGCGCCTCCGGCCGGGCCAGCGGTTGCTCGACATCGGCTGCGGCTGGGGCGGCCTGGTTATCCACGCGGCCCAGCATTACGGGGTCGATGCCACCGGCATCACCCTCAGCCGGCCGCAGGCCGACCTGGCGAACCAACGCATCGCCGCGGTCGGGCTCGCCGAGCGATGCCGCGTGCTGGTGCAGGATTACCGGCAGATCGGTGCCGCTGCAGGCTACGATGCCCTGGTGAGTGTCGGCATGTTCGAGCACGTGGGTGCCACGCTGCTTCCACCGTACTTCGCCCAGGCCTGGCGTCTGCTCCGCCCCGGCGGCGTGTTTCTGAACCACGGCATTGCCAGCCGCGCCACCGATGAACTGCAGCACGGCCCCAATTTCACTACCACCTACGTTTTCCCCGACGGCGAGTTGGTGCCGATCAACGACACCTTGCGTGCCGCGGAAGAGGTCGGCTTCGAAGTCCGCGACCTGGAAAGCCTGCGCGAGCACTACGCCCTGACGCTGCGCCACTGGGTGCGCCGGCTGGAGGCGCATCATGGCGACGCCCTGCAGTACGTGGACGAGCCGACCTACCGTGTCTGGCGGCTATTCATGTCTGGCTCGGCCCACGGCTTCACGCACCGCCGGCTGAACATCTACCAGGCCCTGTTGGCCAAACCGGACGCGGGCGGGCGGAGTGGCCTGCCGCTGACGCGCACTGACTGGTATGTGGCACCGGCCCCGGGGTAGACCGATTCTGTTCCCGCGCGCCGCGAGCCCCCACCCCCGAGGGCGGGTGAGGAATTTCTCGCGCGACAGCCGGATAAACCTCTCTGGACCAGCGTCACGATGGCACTGGACCGTTCGCTTCTCGCGTGGCCCGTGGGTCGTGCCGAATCGGCACTCGCCAATGCGAGATCCGCACTCTCCACGCTCTCTTTCCGCTCAACGCCTGATACTCCGCAACATCTCTCTTCCACGTAACTAACCGCAATCTCAACGTTCCCCGTTCAGTCTCTACCCTTGCGGGGTCGTGCCTGGCCGCTGGCACGCCCCCTGCTTCTCTCTAGTCTCGAACGGAAACCTACAGCCCGCGATAGCGGGGAGGAGGAACGACAATGAGGAAGACCGCAGTGGCAATCGGGTTGGTCGGGGTTATGGCGCTCACGGCGGCGACGGCCTTCGCCTGGGGGCCCGGCGGCGGGCGCGGGATGGGGATGGGGTACGGTCCGGGACAGGGCTACGGGTATGGGCCCGGCGCGGCTGTGAACACGCTCAGCCCCGAGCAGGCGGCGAAGATCCAGAAGATCCAGGGCGACCGCTACGCCGAGATGGCCACGGTGCGGACCGAGATGTTCACGAAGCGGACCGAGCTCCGGAACCTGTTCCGCGAGCCGGTCCTGGACCAAGCCAAGATCGCGGCCAAGCAGAAGGAGATCGCGACGCTCCAGGCCCAGATGCAGGAGAAGGGCCTGGCCACGCGGACGGCGGTGGCCGAGGTCCTGACCCCGGAGCAGCGGGCGCAGCTTCCGGCCTTCGGGCCGGGCATGGGGCCCGGGTTCGGGCGCGGGATGGGCATGGGCTACGGTCCCCGCATGGGCTTCGGGCCGCGGTGGTAGGCACGAGCGTCCCCGGGGGGAAACCCTTCTCTCCGGGGACATCTCCTTGCCCCGGGAAGTGAGAGGAGTCGGCTGATGTGGCACGCATCGGTAGGATGGATGACGCGGGCGATTGACACGGCCATGCTCAACGGAAGTGTTACGGCGCTCCTCGCATACTCGCTTCTCCACTCCTGCGAGATGCTGGCCTTTGTCCGGTGCAGGCTCGTTGGCTGCGGGCAGTGTGCTGGCCACTGAAACGACGGAAGACACGCGGATCACCAGGAAGGCAGACGCATGCGACCGATGAACGGACTCTTGCCCGTACTTCTCATCCTCCTTGCAGTTCTTGCCCCTGTGTCCAGTGCAGCGGAGCCCGAGCGGGCTGCGGGGGCGCTGACGCTCCAAGAGTGCCTGGACCTCGCGCTCGCCAACAACCCCGATGTGGCGGCGCGGGGATGGGAGGCGGCCCAAGCCCAGGCCCAATGGGAGGGGGCGGCGGGGCGGCGGTGGCCGAGCCTGCACGCTCTCGGGACCGCAAACTATTTCCTGGACTACCAGCGCCTGATTCCCAGCCGGTACAATGGCGACCTCGCCGTTTTCGGCGCGTCCATCCTCACCGCCGATCTCGTCCTGGTGATGCCGATCTTCACTGGTGGCCAGATCGTGGCCCGGATCAAGGCGGCGGAGTTGCTCGAGGCGGCCGCGGAACATCGGCTGGCCCGCACCCGGGAGGAGTTGGTCTTCAACGTGTCGAGTGCCTTCTTCGGCATCCTGGCCCAGCAGCGCCTGCTCGAGTCGCTGGACCTCTCCATTCGCTCACTCGAGCGGCAGCGGCAGCGGATTCAGGACCTGATCGCGGCGAGTAAAGGGGTCCGGGTGGACCTGCTGCGCACGGAGGTCCGCGTGGCCAACCTGGAGCAGCGCCGCGTGCAGGAGCAGAACGTGCAGAACATCCAACAGCGGGTGCTCGCCAACCTCATGGCGAGGCGCGAGGCCAATGGCCCAGTGGCCATCCGCGGAACCCTGGAGTTTACGCCGATGGACGTCACCTTCGAGCGGCTCCTCCCGAGCGTGTACGAGCGGCGACCAGACTACCAGGCCACGCGCGCCGAGGTGGCGGCCCAGGAGCGTAATGTTGCGGCGGCGCGGGGTGCCCACTGGCCCCAGATCTCTCTGCGCGGGGCGTACGGCGTGCGCGGGGCGTACAGACCGGAGCAGCATCCGAAGAACTTGGACAACCCGGAGGATGCCGGCGTGATCGGCCTCGTCGTGGACTTTCCGATCTTCGAGGGGGGCCAGATCGCCGCCCGCGTCCGTGAGGAGCAGGCACGGCTGTCCGCCGCGCAGGAGCGGCTGCGGAAGCTGGAGCTGCAAGTTCGCCTCGAAGTGGAAACCGCCGCCTTGAACGTCACATCGGCCCAGCAGCGCATCCTGGCCACGGGAAGTCGGTGGAGCAGGCGCAGGAGGGCTTCAGCATCGAGCAGGACAAGTACGACTTCGGCAAAGGAACGATCGTGGACGTCCTGGACGCGCAGGCAGCGCTGCTCGAAGCGCAGAGCACCTACTACCGGGCGCTCGCCGATCACGAAATCGCCAAGGCCCAGCTCCGGCTGGCGACGGGAGGACGACAGTGAAGCACATGATGCGGTTCCTTCATCCTGAACTGTGGGCAGTCGTGTTGGCGCTGGTTGCGCTCGCCGGGTGCAGCACGGCTGACTCGAAGACGGTCCCGAAGGAGACTGCGAAGCCGCAGCCGGTGATGGTGAAGGCGGAGGCCATCACCCCCCGGAGCATCTCCCGGATCCTTGAGCTCACCGGCGAGGTCACGGCCGTCAACACCGTCACGATCGCGGCCACGCTCGAAGGGCCGATTGCCTTCAACCCCTGGCGCGAGGGGGATCGGGTCGAGCGCGGGCAGAAGTTGATCGAGATCGACCGACCCACGTACCGCGAGGAGGTCCAGGGGGCCCTGGCCTCCCTCCAGGTGGCACAGGCGCGGCTGGACGACCTCCGGGCGGGGACGCGCCCGGAGGAGATCGCCCAGGCCGCGGAGACCGTCACGAAGCTCGAAGAGGCGCTCAACTTCTGCAGGGTGGATCTGGCGCGCGTCACCACCCTGGTCCAGCGCGGCGGGCTGCCCGGAGAGGCGTTGGAGAAAGCCCAGGTGAACTGCGTGGATCTCCAGAGCCAGCATGCGGCGGCAACGCAACGGCTGGCGATGCTGAAGGCCGGCCCGACTCGGACCACTCTCGCGGTGCAGGAGGCCTTGGTGAAGGAGGCCGCGGCGCGGGTGGAGCTGGCCAAGGCCAAGCTGGCCGAGAACACGATCCGCGCCCCATTTACCGGCGTCGTCCGAAAGGTGTACGTGCGGGTCGGCGATCTGGCAACCCTGAAGGCCCCGCTCCTGGAACTCTCCGATGTCTCGTCCCTGGTGGTCCGGTTTGCCATCCCTGAGGCGGTCGGCACGAGTGATCCTGCGCGCCTCCCGGTGGAGGTCGGGCTGGATGCGTATCCGGGGAAGACCTTCCACGCCAAGATTATCCGCCAGTACCCCGAGATTGACAGCCGGACGCGCACCCAGATCGTGGAGGCCCGGGTGGTGGAGCCGGTCCCGTTGGTCGCGGGGATGTTCGCCCGCATGCGACTCGCCCTCGAGACGGCGGACCAAGCTCTGGTGATCCCCCTGGAGGCAGTGCTTGCGACGCCGCGGGGTGACAAGGTGGCTTTTGTCGTTCAGGACGGGAAGGCCGTGCAGCGGACGGTGACGACGGGCATTGAGCACGGCGGCCTCGTACAGGTGGTCGCAGGGCTTGCCCCTGGGGATCGGGTGGTGATCGCCGGGCAGGACGGCCTGAAAGACGGCAGGGAGGTCCGGCTGCCCGCGGAGAAGAAGGCGGACGGCGCCGGCGCCGAGAAGCCGGGGAGGGCCCAGTAATGAAACTGACGCGCCACGCCGTCCGACGGAAGATCGCGACCAGCGTGATCGTCTGTGCCCTGGTCGTGTTGGGCCTCTATGGCGTCTCCCAGCTCCCCGTGAATTTTCTCCCCGACATCACCTACCCGATGGTCCGCGTCCATATCTGGTGGCGGGGGGCGACCCCGGAGGAGATCGACAAGAGCCTGGCCGAACCCATCGAGCGGCAGATGGCCACGGTGGACGGCCTCGACTACCTGGAGTCCTCGTCCATCGAGGGCATGTACACGCTCGTCGCGAACTTCCGCTACGGCGTGGACGTCAACACGGCCTACCAGGATGCCCAGGCCGCCATGGCCCGGGTGGCGCGCCTGCTGCCGAAAGAGATCGATGCCCCGGTGATCATCAAGGCCGACCCCTCCCAACTCCCCATCGTGCAGCTCACCGTGAGCTCGGACCAGTGGGATCTGGTCAAGCTCCGGACGTGGACGGACGACTGGCTCCAGGACAAGATTCTCGCCGTGCCCGGGGTGGCCGGCACCGAGATCGTCGGCGGGCTCAAGCGCGAGATCCGTGTGAACCTGGACGCGGATGCCCTGGAGAAGTATGGCCTGCCCCTGGCCACGGTGCTGAAGCGGCTCCGGGACGAAAATCTGGAGCAGTTCGCGGGCCGGGTCACGGTCGGCCCGCGCGAGGTCATCGCACGGACGACCGAGGAGTACCGCTCCCTGGAGCAGATCCGGTCGATCGTCCTCGTGCAGAAAGGGACCGCGCGGGTCACCCTGAGGGATGTGGCCCAGGTCGAGGATGCGAACGAGGAGGTGCGGGTCATCACCCGGCTCAACGGCAAGCCGTGCATCAAGCTCAACGTCCTGAAGCAGGCGGATGCCAACACCGTCGAGGTGGCGGCGGCGGTCAGCCGCAAGATCCGGGACCTCACGCCGTCCTTGCCAAGCGACATCCGGCTGGGAATGGTGGAGAACCAGGCCGACTACGTCGGGGCGGCGCTCGCCGGCGTGCGGAACACCGCCCTGGAGGCGGCCGGGCTCGTGATCCTGACCGTGTACCTGTTCCTGGGGAGCTGGCGCCAGGTCCTGGTCATGGTGCTCGCCCTGCCCATCACCCTCCTGCTCAACTTCGGCCTGATGCGGCTGGCAGGCTTCTCGCTCAACATCTTCTCGCTGGGCGGGCTGGTGGTGGCGATGGGCGTCATCCTCGACAACTCCATCGTCGTGCTGGAGAACATCACGCGCCTGCGGCACGGAGTCTCCGACCACGCCAATGGGGGACGTCGCCGTGGACGGCACGAGTCAGGTCGGCCCGGCCGTCGTCGCGGCCACCCTGTCCTTCCTGGCGCTCTTCGTCCCGTTCCTCCTGGTGCCGGGGCTGACCAGCCTGCTGTTCAAGGAATTGATCCTGGTGGTGGCGGGCGTGGTCGTGCTCAGCCTGCTCATGGCGATCACTGTGACCCCCATGCTCGCCGCGCTGCTCTTGGGCGGGGGCGCGCGCGGCCATGGCCAGGGCCGCTTCGACCAGGCGTTCGGCTGGGTCACCGGCCAGTATGGCGCGCTCCTCGGTCTGGCCTTGCGCCGCCGCCGGCTGGTCGTGGGCGCGTTCGTGCTGGTGGCCCTCGTGGGGGGCGTGTTCCTCCTCCGCGTGGGGAGTGAGTTCCTGCCGCCGATGGACGACGGGCGGATCATGGTCAAGGTCCGGCTGCCCACCGGGGCATCCGTCGAAGAGACCAACCGGGCCCTCGCGCAGATCGAGGCCAAGCTGGCGGGGGATCGCGCGATCGAGTCAATGTTCAGCCTCGTCGGGGGGAAGGTGTGGGGGCTCTATACCTACGAGATCGCCAACGAGGGCGAAGTGGACATCCGGCTGGTCCCCCGCCATCAGCGGGCCCTGAGCACCGAGGCGTATATTCGGAAGCTGCGCCCGATCGTGGGCGGGGTGTTCTTTCCCGGCGCCAAATTCGTCGTGGCCCAGATGAAGGTGCCGGGCCTGCGCCGGATCGGCGAGGCGGACATCGAGGTCAAGATCCGCGGGCCCGAGGTGGATCGGCTCTTCGCGCTGGCGCAGGACACGGCGCGGACCATGAGCCAGCTCGGCCACTTCCGGAACGTGTACGTGGCGATGGACCTGAACAAGCCCGAGTACCAGGTGCAGGTGGACCGCACGCGGGCGACCGAGCTCGGCGTCTCGGTCACCGATGTCGCCACCACGCTCCGCTCCCTCGTCGGAGGGGCGGTTGCCACCCTGTACCGGGACGGGAACGAGTACTACAACATCCGGGCGATCGTCCCCGAGCGGCGCATCACGTCCCGGCAGGACATCAGCCGCTTGCTCTTGAATACCACCAATGCGAGCTTCGTCCGGGTGAGCGACGTGGCCGCGGTCGTGCCGGCCACCGGGCCGGTCGAGATCGCCCGGGAGAACCAGGTCAAGCAGGTGGTCGTCCGGGGGGATGCGGACGGCGTGAGTGTGGGCCAAGCGCTGGCGGAGTTGCAGGGGGCGCTCCAAAAAGTGGAAACGCCCTCCGGCTATGAGCTGGCTTTCGGGGGCCAAGCGCAGATGATGGACGAGATGCGGCGGAGCCTCACCCTCATCCTGGCATTCGCCGTGTTCTTTTCCTTCGTGGTCCTCGCGGTGCAGTTCAACAGTCTCAAGCTGCCCGTCGTCATCCTGGCCTCGTTGCCCGCGTGTCTGACGGGGCTGTTCTTTGCCCTGTGGATCACGGGTCTGCCGATTGGGGCGACGGTCGTGATCGGCATCCTCGTGGTGGTCGCCGGCGTCGTGAACGAAGGCGTGCTGCTCATCACGTTCGCCGAGCAGTTGGTGCGCGCGCGCGCGCTTACCCCCCTCGCCGCCGTGATCGAGGCGGCCAAGGTCCGCCTCCGGCCCCGGCTGATGATCACGCTCATGATCATCACCGGCTTCCTCCCCCTGGCGCTGAACCTCGAGGAGGGGGGCGACATGCTCCAGCCGATGGCCGTGGCGCGCGATCGGGGGCCTCGTGGTCGGGATCGTCGTGGCGCTGTTCCTGATGCCGTGCCTGTATGTCATGTTCACTCGGAGCACAGCCTCTCCTGAGGTCTAGGTGCCCTGATGTCGGCGTCGAGTCCGGACCGGGCCAAGATCAAGGCGAGGCAGAAGGACCTCGCGGGACAATCTATGGAGCACGGCCAGGAGACGACAATGGATACGCTGAGCCACACCATCGAATTTGTCCTCTGGGGAATCACGTGTGTGGGGCTCCTCCTGGGCTTGCTGTTTCGTATTGGAGAGGCCATGCGACATTTGTGCACATGGGTGCGCCGTCACCGGGTGTCCCCCGGGCAGCCCCAGGCGCATCCCATTTCCCTTCTCGCCCTCGGCATACTCCTCGGCGCGGCGGTCGCCTCGCCTACGCCCGCCCTTGCGGCCCAGGGCTGGTGGTGGGGGTCGCCGATCACGCCGGGTTTCGATCCACAGACGGTCATTCAGGTGACCGGGACGGCGACCCAGGTGGACGTCGGCGGGCGGGGCGGTCCGTCCACTCTTCGATTGGAGAGTCCCCGGGAGAGTTTTACGGTCATGCTGGGCCCGGGCTGGTTCCTGGCAGAAGTGAAGGCGGACATCCAGAACGGCGATTCGCTTACCATCGAAGGCTCCAAGATGATGGACCGTCGCCAGCAGGTGCACCTGGTAGCCGCGCGGATCACGAACCACCGGACCGGGAGCGTCGTGGTCCTGCGGGACGAGAAGGGGCGGCCCCGTTGGATGGGGGGCCCGGGCCCCGGACGGAAGTCGTAGGGACAGGTGGGGGCCATGCGCGTCTTCGGCTTTCGCATGGTATCGCTGGTCGTGCTGCTTTTCTGGGGGGCGGGGTGCGCCATCCTGGCTGCCGACCGGGGGCCGGAGGCCCAGCTCCAGGCGCGCCTGGAGACCCTGGAGGCGCGGCTGCTGAACCTCGAACGCGAGGCCGCTCCGATCGCCCCGGTCGTCAGTCGAGCTCGGCCCGCCATCGCGCTCGTCTGGGGGACGTACACCTTCGTGGATGAGGCGGGCCGCCCGCTCCGTCACATGTTAAACGAGGCGGGGGAGCCGATCGCCGACCCGCAGGGGGTCCCGCTGGTGGACCTGGAGGGCACGGGTGCCGTCGCCGTGACGAACTATTCCGGGACCGCGTTCCTCGTGGGCCCGAACGGGGAGCTCCTCACGAATCGCCACATCGCCGAGCCCTGGTGGGAGGACGAGGCGAGCGAACCCCTGCTGAGCGCCGGCCTGCAGCCCGTCTTCATCCGCCTGCGGATCTTTTTCGCCGATTCGCGCGAGGCGGTTCCAATCGAGGTCATCCGCGTGGATGCGGAGCAGGACATCGCGCTGGCGCGGACGCTCGGCTGGACGCCGGTTGCGGAGCCCCTGCACCCGCGACCCGAGGAGCTGGAAGACGGTCAACCTGTTCTGCTCATGGGCTACCCGACGGGCCTGGATGCACTGCTGGCCAAGATTGAAGATTCCGAGTGGAAGACGCTCCAGGCCGAGACCGGGCCGTGCAGCTATGCGACTGCCGAACGGCTGGCACGAAACGGCCGGCTCCGCCCGACGATCACGGGCGGGTACTTATGGGAGGTCCTGCCGCACGTCCTGGTCTACGATGCGCGCACGCGCGGCGGCGGCAGCGGCGGGCCGCTGCTGGACCGTCAGGGACGGGTGGTCGGGGTAAATGCGGCTTTTCTGCCGGAGTTCATGGGAGGCAACTTCGGCGTGCCGATTCCGTTCGGACAGACATTGCTTGCGGGGGGCGGTCTGGCGGCACACGCCCCCACCCGCGAGACGCCCGAACTGCTTGCCGGGGGGAACACGCTAGAAGAGCAGCCGATCACTGCGTGCAGCGTCGAGCGCACGGCACGCGGACGGAGGTAGCGCCATGCACGGACTGTGGTGGCGAAGCAGCCCCTGGTTCTGGGGGCCTGGCTGGTGGCCGCTGGGGCCGCTGCTGATGCTCGCGTTCTGGGCGATCGGACTCGGGTTGGTCATCGGCGTGATCCGGCGATGGGGGTGGAGCCAGGCCCCACGGCCCGACTCGGCCCTGGAGATCCTCCGCGTGCGCTATGCGAAAGGCGAGATCGCGCGGGACGCGTTCGAGGCCATGCGGCGGGACCTCGCGACGAAATGACGGCGGTATCGCAAGAGGAGGAAGCACACATGGAGAAAGAAGCCCGACCCTTGATTGAGCAGGTGCTACAGATGATGGAGAAGACCAGCGGGGGCGACCCGCGCCCGATGCGGGTCCTGGCCAGAATCGAGCCCGAGTTCGTGTACGAACAGGCCCGCAGCCGTATGTTTGTCATGGACCAGCCCCACATTCCCGGGAAGTACAAGCATCTCATCATGATCGCCGTCGCCGCCGCAGTCGAAAGCCAGATGTGCACGACAGTGTTCATGAAAGGCGCCCGCCTCGCCGGCGTCACCAAGGAAGAGATCGCCGAGGCCATCATGGTGGCGCGGCAGGCGCGGGCGTCCACGATCTTCGCGACGGCCGTCGAAGGGTTCGAGGCTGTGCTGGGCGAAGGGTAGCGGTATCGGGGGCGGCGCACGTCCCGGCCCGATCCGCGACTGAGGACATCGGTCGGGTCTGGCAGGATGGAACCGGAGAGACTCTCTACGGGGACCGGGCAGCCCTCCATCCGGTGCAAGCGCTCCGAGGCGCATAGGCGGGCCTCCCACGGTGAGGACCGAGGGATTCTGCAGAATCCGACAGCGAGGTTCCGAATGACGCGACGGGTCGTTCTGATGCTTCTGGGAACGCTTGCGCTCTGCGGCACGGTTGCCGCGAATGCCCAGTCAATGCTCTTGGTGCCCACCTTTCCCGTCAAGGGGATGGTCACGCTGGTGGATCTGGGTGCGACGGAGTGCATCCCCTGTAAGATGATGGCGCCCATCCTGGAGGAGGTGCGCCGCGAGTACGAGGGAAAGGCGGCGGTGATCTTCATTGACGTCTGGAAGAATCCCGCCCCGGCGCGACAGGTGGGCATCCGAACGATTCCCACGCAGATCTTCTATGACAGGACGGGGAAAGAGGTTGGCCGGCACGAGGGCTTCCTCGACAAGAAGAGTATCGTCACCGTCTTCGAGCAACTGGGCGTCAGGAGGTGAGAGGCGACGCGCACCTGTTCTCTCTCCCGAAAGGACTCAGCCTTGGACCAGGTGTTCCTGACTGTCAATGAATGGATGACCGCGGGTCTCCTGCTGGCGGCCGCCGGCTGCTTTCTCTGGGGCATGATCAGCGTCGCGCTGAGCCCCTGCCATATGGCCGCGATCCCGCTCATGGTCAGCTACGTGGCCGGCCAGGATCGGGTGCTCAGCCCGCGGCATGCCGTGCAGTACGCCCTCGCGTTTACGGGCGGCCTCTTCCTCACCATTACAGTCGTCGGCGTGATCTGCTCGCTGCTGGGGTGGATGCTGGGCGACATCGGCCCCTATTGGACCATCCTCGTCGGGGCGATCCTGATCTGGGTCGCCCTGGACATGGTCGGCCTGACGGCGTGCGCGCTGGGAAACGGGCTCATGGCCCGGCTCAAGTGCAAGGGGCGGTCGGGCGCCTTTCTGCTCGGTTTGGCGTATGGCGTTCTTTCGGGCACCTGCACGTTCGGCTTCATGGCGCCCATCCTGGCCATTATCACCGTGCAGCAAGAGGCGCTGAGAGGGATGCTGTTGATCCTGCTGTTCGGCCTCGGCCACGCCCTGCCGGTGGCCGTGGCGGGCTCCTCCATCACGCTGGTCCGTCGGGTCCTGGAGAACGGAGCATTTCAGCAGGGGAGCCTTTGGCTGAAACGGGCAGCCGGAACCGCTATTGCCCTCTTGGGCGCGTACCTCATCGTGAAACCCTTTCTGGGGGCGTAGAGGGATTCGGCGGGCCTATGGCCATCACGTGCCACCCAGACCGCGCTCGCGCGGAGCGATAGCCTTGCGTGTGCGCAAGGGGTTTCGAATCACGCTCAGGGCCGTGAAAGGCCCCCAGGGTGCGGGGGCTCCTGGCGATCCTCGGCATCGTCGTCGGGGTGACCGCAGTCATCGTCATGCTGGCCGTCAGCGAGGGGCGAAGCGGGATGTCCTGGGGAAGATCTAGGGACTGGGCACGAATATTCTCATCGTGAGCGCCGGCCAACTCACGGAGGTGAATATCAGAAGGCAGCGGGATCGCACTTCGGACGGTGCCTGTCCCAAGGAGGCTGCGGCCCTCCGGCGAGTCCCGAGGAAGCGCTGGGCCTCGCTCCGGTCGCGAAAGGAGGGGGCGATGCCACTGGTGCAATTCACGTTTCAGCATGGCGGCGCCTCCACGGTAACAGTGGCGGGCGACTTCAATGGGTGGAATACCGCGTCTCATCCACTGGAGCGGCAGGCCGGGGACTTCTGGATTCTCGAGGTGGAGCTTTCCCCCGGTCGTCACGAGTACAAATTCTTCGTAGATGGCCAGCAGTGGTGGAACGATCCGGAGGCGCCCAAGGTGCGAAACCCCTGGGGGCACGCCCGTACTCCTGGAAACCGTATCGGCATGATGGTCGCGGTCGTCCGTATCCGGGTATCTGGGACCAGACGGAGTCCGACTTCACGAGAACATTGCGCGGCCCATATTTCTGCGCTTCATTGCGGGATCGACCGACTGCTGAGCCTGTCGTGAGAAAGACCCCGGCAGCCGGATCATCAGACCGCAAGCGCACGGGGAGCGATCGTGTAGAAAAGCGGGCTGGCACGTCGGCAGCGGTCTCAACATTGATGATATTTTGCAACCGGGCGTGATTTTGGGCGCCAAGTTGTCTCAGCATTGGTGAGACTTTGGCGACAAACGGAAGGTGGAACCGGTATGGGATCGGGACCGCCGTCCGCCTTTCTGTCTCAGGATTGATGAGACTGAATCGCGATCCGCTCTCATCCAGTGGGTACGCCAGCTCGTCCAACATTCCTGAAGATCTGTCGCAGTAAAGATGAGACGCGACAGGAGTGCAGATGGACCTGAATCCCGCAAAA
>CAVQPC010000026.1:0-35294 GCA_963714585.1 uncultured Methylomirabilota bacterium | reverse complement strand
CCCAACACTTGTAGGAGACTCGACCGATGTCACGCACTAAGAAAGCTGTCACTTGTCTGTTGCTGGCCGTGCCCATCATGCTCGTCACTTGCGAACTGGCGATGGCAGGAGCTGTACCGCCGCCGAGCCTAACGTGCAATTACCTAGTGACATTTCTGCCATCGCTGGGCACCACCATTCCGACGTCAACCAGAGCATTCGACATCAATGACTCGGGGGTCATCGTGGGTGAATCGGCGCACTGATAGTGGCGTCACTCATGCGTTCCGCTACACGCCGGGTTCACAGTTGGGCAATGGCGTAACAGTCGATCTCAACACACTGGTGGTCGAATGGATCGACCTAGCTGATCCCGGAACGGAGCCCGTTGGCTGGTACGCCGCCAGAGCTATGGCTGTCAACGAGGATGGGCAAATCGTTGGATCAGCATTTCGCTCTGCCCCATTCGTGAGCTGTGCGTCTCGATTCCATCCTACAGGGGTAATATGGCTGCTTCCCCCCTTGGGTAATGACCTTCACGAGGTGCGAATCTCAACAACTTGGGAGACGTCGTTGGACACTACGGGAATGATGGTCAGGAGTCGAGTTTCTTGTTCACGGCTGAGGGCCAGATACTGCGACTGCGCGAGGATCTGGGCGCACCAGGGTACTGGGGGCCCAACATCAATGATGCTCGCCAAATCGTCGTGTATAGTGACGTTTACTGTGTCATGGCAAGGTACACGCCAGGCTCGAGCTGGGAGACAGGCAGCTGGGAGACATTCACCGGCATCTTGGACTACTTCGATCTCAACAACAGTGGTACGTTTGTCGGGTGCGTTGTATGGAACGAAGAACCCCAAGGATTACGCCTGCCGCGTGTCCGCTGGCAGCATCACAAAGATCTACGAGTCCAGTGCTGTCGACAGCGCCGCCGGCATCAATGATTATGGTGACATTATTCTGGGAGGTTACGGGTACAGGGCATTCCTCTACCGCTGGGATCTCGGCGTTTCTGTGCCGTTGGACTGACGGTGGTCGGCAAAGCGGCGGACGTTGCCGACTGGCGGGAGGCTGACATCATTCAAGTAGCGAAAATCAGCACGCCAGTGGCCGCCAGCCAGTACGGACAAATCACAGGTTCCGCGGTTACAACGGGGACAAACAACTTCTACCGTGCATACGTGTTAACACCAGTGTCGAAGTAGCCATAGCTGTAGTGTGAGAAGAAAGTTGCGGCGGTGGGCGTCGAGCCTAAGCGGATATAGATCTGAATTCCCACTGCCGAGAAGACGACTCACCGGCCTGGCATCGCCCGAGTGGATGGTCTGGCGCGGCCGGGGACGACGCCTGTCCAGTACACTGCAGACAGCCTAATTGATCGGAGACACAATCATGTCGCGTTGCTTTCGAAGATCGTTACTGTTTCTGATTGCTGTTGTCACGACGATGCCTATGCTCGACGGCCGAACAGCGTCTGTGGCGGCCCCGCCGTTCAAATACGTAATCAAGTCGATTGGGTTGCTGCCAGCCGTGCCGTGGCTACAAGGTGATACATATCACCGCCAACGGATCCGGAACCGCTGCGTAATGAACAACCCACGCCATGTGGTGCGGCGTGGGTTGAAGGGTCAAATCAACGACCCATCTAGTGAATACAATGGTCACAAAACTGAGTGGCAGGATGCATTTCATTACACCGCTGGGGGCGAGCTACGCGATTTGTCGGTGATGTGGTACAACGACCTGCAGATCTTAGTAGATCCGGCGCCCGGGTATGAGCCGATGTCCATGGGCTGGGCAGAGGACATCAACTACGGTGGCCAGATTCTCGGATTATCAGCCGGCGGCGGGCGTCCGGATGATCCGGATACTCCGATAGATGAGTTCGTTCCGGATATCACCTGCGTGCGTTTACCACCTGCTGATTCGCTTAGCGAGGTCGAAGGCTGGAGGGCATTTGAACCCCCCAGGATTTTTACCTCTTGGTGAATTATCCGGGTTCTTAGGTTTATGAACCATGGAGTTAGATCGATAATAGATAATATAAGAAGTGGGGAATCAGTGCAGAACGCAGAAATCACATTAGTGGCTATCTTAACCGGAACCTAAAGGGTAGATTTCTTGCCACCACCTTCACCGATCACCGAGACAGCAAAAATAGCAGAAATGATTTGGCTATCCTCTCAGGCCGTCTGTGGGGAGGACGATTTTGGGTTTCGTGGATGGTGGCATGCAATGTTACCGGCGGGCAAGAGGGTGATCCATAGGGTCGAAAAGTGTCGATAAAATCTAAATAGGCGAAGCATATTGGCTCGGTGATAAGTTCCTGAGGATAGCAGTTATCGCCATCTCTGAGCCAATCTGCCTAATCAATCCCGTAGTCAAAGTAATGACCTGAGTTTCTTAACCCGCCTGGCGATGATATGCCTATGACTCAGGCCTCGCCCCTTGGCTCATCATTAACGGGCGGCACTGGCCTGGGGTTTTCGCTCAAGGGGCAGGGACCGGCGACGCCCGCCCAAACCGCCTGGGCGCTGATGGGGCTGATGGCGGCAGGCCGAGGAGAGACACCGGCCGTCGTACGGGGGGTCAGCTATCTCCTCACGACCCAGCAGGCGAACGGGACCTGGGAAGAGACGGCGTGCACAGGCACCGGCTTCCCTGGTGTGTTTTATCTGACATACGGGCTGTATCGCGACTACTTTCCTGTCATGGCGCTTGGGCTCTTCCAGCGGCTCGTGGTCGCACCACAGGTGGCAGCGGGGACGCGGATTTGATGCCTGGGTATCCATGTGGCTCAAGGCCCCCCTCGAGACCGGTGGGGTCATTGAATGCGGCGGCGGAAGCCGGATAGAAAGCCCGACTGGATTCCGTGTCAAGCACGGAATGACGGACTAGAACAGAAGCCGATACCCCGCGGGTTGCCGAGGGGTAGTTCATTGCCGCGGCACCTGCTTCCCCCATCCGCCGCTCAATTGACGCGGTGGGGCAGTCGCGCAGCCGCCACCGACTCACGCTCCCAGAAGGAGTCTAAGATGAGCAGGAAGAAAGTAGTCTTCGTGGAGCCCGCCTCGACTCATCTCCACGTGTACAGTCGGCTCACCATCCCGCGCCTGGGGTCGGTGCTCCTGGGTACCATCATGCGGAACCGGGGCTGGGACGTGAAGGTGTACATCGAGGACATCGCCCCCGTAGACATGGGTGCGGTCCTCGCGGCGGACATCGTGGGCATCTCCTGCATTACCTCCACCGCTCCTCCGTCCTACCGCCTGGCTGCCACGGTGCGGGCGGCCGGCATCCCCGTGGTCCTGGGGGGGACCCACGTGAGCTTCCTGCCGGACGAGGGCCTCGACCACGCCGACTTCGTGATCCGCGGGGAGGGCGAGGTCGCCTTCCCGGAACTCGCGGAGGCCCTCGAGCGGGGCCGGGGGTTCGAGGGGATCCAGGGCCTCTCCTGCTGGCGCGACGGCCAGAAGGTGCACAACCCGGAGCGGCCCAGGTTGAGCGATCTGGATGTGAACCCCATCCCGGACTTCTCCCTGGTGGTGGGCTTCTGGGGGGACGGCCCGGCAGCCGCCCCGCCGGTGCGGCTGCTGAGCTCGGGTTAGTGCGATGCGCGCATCGGCCCATGGTGAACACACGAGGATGCGAGAGGGCACCCTGCCGGTCGTGAGGCTCCAACCGGTCCCGGCCCCGCGGGCAGCCCCTACCGCTTGCCAGCGAACCCAGGGAAGGAGAGTCGCCCCATGAGGCTCCGTGGTTTCCTGTTGCTGATCGTCATCGTCGCCTTCGGCCTCCTGCCCATGATCGGCCAGATCCTCGGTCTCTATACCGATTGGCTCTGGTTCCGCGAAGTCCAGTTCACGTCGGTCTTCCTCACCATGCTCCGAGCCCAGGCCATCCTCGGAGTGGTCACGGCCGTCGCGTTCTTCCTGATCTTCTACATCAACGTGCTCCTGGCATGGCGGCTCGCCCCGCGCGAGGCCCTCGTGGTGGCGGACGACGCCCTCGGGCTGCCCAGCCCAGAGATCCTGGAGCCCTACATTCGCCGTCTGGCTGTGCCCGTGAGCGTGGTCCTGGCCCTCTTCGTCGGCTGGGTGGGGACGGGCCGATGGGAGCTGATCCTGCAGGCCGTGAATGCCACACCATTCGGCATCCGGGACCCGCTCTTCGACCAGGATGTGGCCTTCTACGTGTTCCAGCTCCCGCTCTGGAACTCCCTCTATGGCTGGCTGATGGGGGTCCTGGTCTTCTCGGGCCTGGCGGCCGTCGGCGTCTACCTCTGTACCCGAGGCATCGGGATCTCCTCGGGAGGCCTCGTGGTCGCCCGACGGGCGCGGGGTCACCTCCTGGTGCTCGCCGCGCTCCTGCTCTGCTTGAAGGCGACCGGGTACCGCCTGGCCATGTTCGACCTCCTCTTCTCCCAGCGAGGCGTGGCTTTCGGCGCCGGGTATGCCGATGTCAACGCTCAGTTGCCCATCCTGAAGGCCCTGCTGGTCCTGGCCGGTGGCGTTGCCGTTCTCTGCCTGGTCACGATCCGCCTCCGGAGCTGGCGCCCTCTCCTGGGGGGCCTCGGGCTGTGGGTGGGCCTGGCGATCCTGGGCGGGATGGTGTACCCCGGGCTGATCCAGCGGTACCAGGTGTCCCCGAACGAGATCGTCAAGGAGAAGCCGTTCATCGATTACAACATCCGCTACACGCGCCTGGCCTACGGTCTGGACAACATCGAGGAGCGGGAGTTCCCGGCGGATCAGGCGCTGACCCTGCAGGACCTGAAGAAGAACGACGCGACCATCAAGAATATCCGCCTGTGGGACACCCGGCCCCTGCTCGCCACGTACAGCCAGCTCCAAGAGATCCGGACCTACTACAAGTTCACAGACATCGATATTGATCGGTACACCATCAACGGGGAGTACCGGCAGGTGACCCTGTCCGCCCGGGAGCTCTCCGCGAAGGATCTGCCGAGCCGGATCTGGATCAACGAGCGGCTGACCTACACGCATGGCTACGGCGCCGTCGTGAGCCCGGTGAACCGGGTGACGGGCGAGGGGCTTCCCGAATTCTGGGTCAAGGACATCCCTCCCGTAGCCTCCAGCGATCTCCGGATCACCCGCCCGGAGCTGTACTTCAGCGAATTGGCCACCGACTATGTCTTCGCGCACACCCGGGCCAAGGAATTCGACTACCCGGCGGGGGACCAGAACGTCTACACCACGTACGCGGGACAGGGCGGAATCCCGCTGACCTCCTTCTGGCGCAAGGCGCTGTTCGCGGCGCACCTGGGGGACATCAAGCTCCTGCTCTCGAACGACCTGCGCCCGGACAGCCGGGTGCTGATCTACCGGAACATCCGGGAGCGGGTCCAACGGATCGCCCCGTTCTTCCGGTACGACGATGATCCCTACCTGGTGATCTCGGCCGCGGGACGCCTCGTCTGGCTCTTGGATGGCTACACCGTCTCGGACTGGTTCCCCTACGCGGCGCCGACGCCCGGGCTGGGCAACTACGTGCGCAACGCCGTGAAGGTGACCGTGGACGCCTACGATGGAACAGTGCGCTTCTACCTGGCAGATCCGGCGGATCCGCTGATCCGCACGATCGCCCGGATCTTCCCCGGGTTGCTCCAGCCGCTGAGCGCCATGCCTGCTGACCTCCGCGCCCACATCCGCTACCCCGAGGGGCTGTTCCGGATCCAGGCGGCGATGTACGCCGTCTACCACATGCGCGACACCCAGGTCTTCTACAACAAGGAGGACCTCTGGAGCCTGCCGGTCCGCCCCGTGGAGGGGCACGACCGGGCCATGGACCCCTACTACCTCATTTTGCGCCTGCCCGACGAGCCGCAGGAGGAGTTCGTCCTCCTGATCCCCTTCACGCCCAGCAAGAAGGATAACCTGGCTGCGTGGTTGGCCGCGCGGAGCGACCCCCCCAACTACGGGAAGCTCGTCGTCTACACCTTCCCCAAGCAGAAGCTGATCTACGGTCCCCGCCAGCTCGAGGCCCGGATCGACCAGGATTCGTTCATCTCCCAGCAGCTCTCCCTCTGGAGCCAGCGGGGCTCCCAGGTGATCCGGGGGAACCTCCTGGTCATCCCCATCGAGCGCTCCCTCATGTACGTGGAGCCACTCTACATCGCTGCCGAGAAGGGGCAGCTCCCGGAGCTCAAGCGGGTGATCGTCGGCTTCGGGGACCGGATCGCCATGGAAGAGACGCTGGAGGGCGCGATGGCGCGAGTGTTCGGTGGGCAGCCCCCGCCTGCGGTGGCCACGGCGACGCCAAGTCTGCCGGCCGGGCCCGAAGTCTCGGTGAAGGCGCTGCTGGACTCCGCGTCCGCCGCCTACGCGCGTGCGAGCGAAGAGCTGCGCCGCCTGGGCGAGCTGTTGCAGCAACTCCGGAGTACGGGCGCACGCTAAGGTTGGAAGGCGGGGATGGGAGGCGAGCCAGGAAGAAAGGGAGCAGTTCTGAGGGCGGGAGGCCCGAGGGTGCTGTCACGGTGGCAGGCGTCGCCGCATGCCGGGCCATTGGATGCGGAGTTGCGGGACCGCACACGGCACCGAACGGTAGTGCCTTTGTGGCAGTGCCAGAGCGAACTCCCAGTAGCGCAGAGAGGAGGGAATGCACGATCTCCCTGGATCAACCACAACCCCCAATGCTGTTTGGCGGAGGAGGAGGAGAACAATGGAACAAGACAAGGGGTATAAAGGAGTGGAGCAGAAGAGGAAGGTAAGTTTTAGAGAATGGTGGGGTGAAGCCCGACCGACGAAAACGGCTGTCTTCTGGTCGTGGGTGGGCTCTGTTGTTCTAACAATGATTATCGGCTTCGCCTGGGGCGGATGGGTCACGGGGGGGACTGCCCAGAAACTGGCTGAGAAAATGGCTGGAGATGCTGTCGTCAAGCGCCTGGCGCCGATTTGTGTCGTCCAGTTTAACCGGGATCCGGGGAAAGACCAGAAGCTCAAAGAATTGAAAGGGACCGGTACGTACCAGCGAAGTGAGTATGTAGAAAAACAGGGGTGGGCGACAATACCCGGTGAGGAGAAACCTGATAGTAACGTTGCCGAGGAGTGTGCCAGGCTGCTGATGCTGATCAGCAAGTAGAGAGGTCAACACAAATCCTGTGTGATTGGAGCATTCATAAGATGAAGCGCGGCCAGAGAGCCTGGAACGCGTCGCCGAGTACGCGCGTTGCAGCTCACTGGGCCCGCCCCAAGTCCCTGCAATGCGGGGGCACCGAATTGGACCGAGGGGTAATGGGCCGGGGCCCGGGGGAAATGTGATGGAGGGGCTGCCCACCTTCCTGTTGCGCCCGCTCCCCGCCGCGCTGGAGCCCCTGGCGACGCTGGCGCTGGACCTCCGCTGGACGTGGAGCCATGCGGGGGATGTGCTGTGGCGACGGGTGAATCCAGACATCTGGGAGCGCACGCGGAACCCCTGGGTGACCCTGCAAGAGAGCTCCCAACTGCGCCTCGACCAAGTGGCACAGGACCCGGCCTTCCAGGACGAGCTGCAGCGCCTGCGGGCCGAACACCAGCAATACCTCGATGATCCCGCCTGGTATGGACAAGTCCATGCCGTGGCGGGCCCCCGCAGGATTGCGTATCTCAGCATGGAGTTCGGGCTCGGGGAGTCGCTCCCCTTGTACGCGGGCGGTCTCGGGGTCTTGGCGGGCGACTATCTCAAAACCGCGAGCGACCTGGGCGTGCCGGTAGTGGGGGTGGGTCTTCTCTATCAGGAGGGCTACTCGCGCCAGGTGCTGGATGCGGCAGGCCGCCCGCAGGACCTATTTCCCTATAACGATCCCACCAGCCTCCCGCTGGTGCCTGTGCTGGATGTCCACTGGCGGCTGGCTGCGCGTCCGCCTGGACCTCCCGGGGCGGTCTCTCCTGCTCCGGGTGTGGCAGGCGCGCGTGGGCCGGGTGCCCCTGTATCTTCTGGATAGCAACGATCCGCTGAACAGTCCGGCCGACCGGGGCATCACCAGTAAACTATACGGGGGCGGGCCGGAACTGCGCTTGCTCCAGGAGATGGTCCTGGGGGTCGGCGGCTGGCGGCTGCTCGAGACTCTCGGGCTCGGCGTCGAGGTGTGTCACCTCAACGAAGGCCATGCGGCCTTCGCGGTGTTGGAGCGGGCGCGGACCTTCCGGGAACGGTGCAGCCTGTCGTTCTGGGAGGCCCTGTGGGCCACACGCGCGGGCAACGTGTTCACCACGCATACCCCGGTCGCCGCCGGTTTCGACACCTTCGACCTCGGGCTGATCCAGAAGTATTCCCTTTACTCGCGCGATTACCTGGCGCGGCTCGGGATCTCCCTGGCCGAACTCCTGGCGCTCGGGCGCAAGGATCCGCGGGATCCCAGCGAGCCCTTCAACATGACCTACCTCGCCCTGCGTGGCTGCGGCACGGTCAACGGCGTGAGCCGCCTGCACGGGGCCGTCAGCCGGCACCTCTTCCGCGAGCTATACCCTCGCTGGCCGGAGCAGGAAGTGCCCGTGGGGCACATCACCAACGGGGTGCACGTGCCGTCCTGGGATTCGGCCTGGGCTGACCGCCTCTGGACACGCGCCGGCGGGAAGGAGCGCTGGCGGGGAACGCTGGAGACGCTCTCCGAGGCGATCCAAGCCTGTCCCGACGAGGAGCTGTGGACCTGTCGGGCTGCCGGGCGCCGGGCCCTGATTCAATATGCGCGCGAGCGGCTGGCCCGGCAACTCGGCCAGCGCGGCACGGCGCCGGAGATCGTGGCGCAGGCGGCGCAAGTGCTGGACCCCAACGTCCTTACGCTGGGCTTCGCTCGGCGGTTTGCGACCTACAAGCGCCCGACCTTGCTGCTCCACGACCCGGCACGGCTGGCGCGTTTGCTCACGGCGCCCGAGCAGCCGGTGCAACTCGTCGTGGCCGGCAAGCCTCATCCCGCGGACGACGAGGGGAAGCGCATGGTGGAGGCCTGGGCGGAGTTTGTCCGGCAGCCAGCCGTGCGCCACCGGGCGGTGTTCCTGGAGGACTACGATATGGCCCTGGCCCAGGAGCTGGTGCAGGGGGTGGACGTGTGGCTCAACACCCCCCGCCGGCCCTGGGAAGCCTGCGGCACCAGCGGGATGAAAGTGCTGGCCAACGGCGGGCTGAACTGCTCGGCGCTGGACGGCTGGTGGGCCGAGGCGTACACACCCGCAGTGGGCTGGGCGCTGGGCGATGGCCAGGAGCATGTCGAGCCGGACTGGGATGCGCGGGAGGCCGAGGAGCTGTACCGCCGGCTGGAACACGAGATCGTGCCCGAATTCTACACGCGCGACGCGCAGGGGATCCCGCGGGCCTGGGTGGCGCGCATGCGGGCGAGCATGGCGCAGCTCGCGCCATTGTTCAGCAGTAACCGCATGCTGCGCGAGTACGTGGAGCGCCTCTATCTCCCGGCGGCCGCGGCTTTCCAGCATCGCAGCGCCCAAGGTGCCCAACTGGCCCAGGAACTCCAGGCCTGGCAGGCCCGGGTGGCGAGCCATTGGAGCGACATCCGGTTTGGGAACCTGGAGGTGCAGCCCGAGGGCAGCCGCGTGTCCTTCAGCGTGCAGGTGTACCTTGGGGAGGTGGACCCCCAATGGGTCCAGGTGGAGTTATATGCGGAGCCCGTGGATGATGGTGCACCTATTCGCCAGGCGATGGACCGGGGAGAGGCGATCCCTGGCGCCAGCAACGGCTACGTCTACCGGGCGACCGTTCCCGTCTCCCGCCCTGCGGCTCACTTCACCCCACGCGTCATCCCCGCCCATCCCGCAGCGGCTGTGCCGTTGGAAGAGCACCGCATTCTGTGGTATCGATAGCCTCCGGCGTGGCGACGGGCTTCCGGCACCCCCTGCCCGTGAAGTGGGAGCAGGGCCCGGCCTTCGAGCCGCTCGCCGTGTCGCGTCGCGGGTCAGGCGAGGCGGAAATGTCATCGCCACCTCGCGGTCGGGGCCCGCTGACGGGGATCGCTGCGACGCTGTCGCTCTGCGCCTGAAGCCGGGGGGCTGCGCGTAAGGGGGGATACCGAGGCTCGGGTTCGCCTTCAGGACCGTCGGGTCCGGGGTGGGTGAGGCGCCGTGGAGACCCTCCAAGGATTCGTCGAGCAGTTTACGTACCTTGGCATTTTCGCCGTGCTCGTACTGGGCAGCCTGGGGGTGCCGATCCCAGAGGAGATGGCCATCATCGCGGCTGCCGTCCTGACCCACGCGGGGCTCGTCCGGTGGTGGCTGGCGCTCCCCGTCTGCCTCCTGGGCGTGCTCTCCGGCGATATGGTGCTCTACTGGGTCGGCCGGCAGTGGGGTGAGCGCGTCCTCAACTGGCGAGTGGTGCGGCTGGTGCTGACGCCCAAGCGTGAGCAGTGGCTGCAGGCGGCGTATCGACGGCATGCATTGAAGACGGTCGTCACGGCGCGGCATGTCATGGGACTTCGCGCCGCCGCGTTTCTGACGGCGGGCAACGCGCGCGTGCCGTTCTGGAAGTTCGTCGTGGCCGACTCGGGCGCCGCCGCACTCGGTGTCCCGTTCCTGTTCGGGTTGGCCTACTTCTTCACGGATGAGATCACAGCCATCGTGGCCGACGTGCACCGGGTGGAGCGCTGGCTGGCTCTCGCGGGTCTCCTGGGGCTTGTGGTGGTGCTGGTTGGCAGTGTGCGGCGATGGCATCGTCGTCTCGGCACGGAACGACTCGAGGGGGAGCGGACCGAAGGGCATGCGCCCGACGCGTGAGACCCGCCTCAAGAAGCCCAAGCTTCAGCGCCTTGCTGGACACCGCTCCCCTCCGACCCGTCGGAGCCACTCCGATATATCGGGCGTTTCCCGCCGGTGTTCCCGCTGAGATTTCGCCGCAGCATTTCATCTAACCACCCGGTTAATCAGGGCTGAGACCTCTTCAGGCCAATCGAAACGTCGTGTGGATCTGTTGTTGCATATTCATTTGTTCGTGCGCAACATCCCGGAGTGACTCCTCGGACACGCACAGGGTCCTGAGGAGTTGGGGGCAAGAGCCCGGGGGGATTCGGAAAGAGAACGGTCATGGACGAGGAGAGGACGAGCTATCCCTATCAGCGGTACACGATCACGACCTTCCGGGACGAGGGCGTGTGGTGGGCCAAGGCCCGGCCGACGGAGAAAGAAGTGGGGGGCGATCGGCCGGTCCTGGGCGGCCCCTGGACGAACAAGGGGGAGGCGAAGACCGCCGCGGAAGCATTCTGCGACAGCGGGAGGGCGGGGTAATGCGCAAATCGTGGTGGGGCCAGTGGTTCGGGGGGCCCGGGCCCGGCGATGCGGAGGCCCTGCGGGGGCTCCTGACCCGGATCTATCGGCAGGAGTCGTTGCTGGCGTGCCATCTGGCCGACCGGGCGCGAGCGGTGCGCTTCGCCCCCCACCGGCTGAGCCTCGAGGGGCTGGCCGAGCGGGAGGGCCGGAACGCCCACGCGCTGGCGCGCGAGATCGGGGGCAGGGCCAACCTGGCAGCAGCCGCAGGCCCCGAGCCTCGCCCCGGGACGCTGACGGCCACCAAGCTCATCCGGGACCTGGACGAGACCGAAGATCTGTACTCGCTCTACCGGCGGGCACGCGGGCTGGCCTCGGACAGGCTCCTCAGCGGGAAGTTGGAGGAGATGGCCGCGGGGGAGGGGCGTAGCTCGCGGACCATCCGCGGGATCCTGGCCAAGATGGACAGCTACGTCACAGATCTTCAGTAGAGGTCGTGCCGGGGCTCGGGTTGCCATCCGGCAGTAGCGCCGCCCCGCCTGGGGGCGCACCCGAGGGAGGGGCCCGGGCAAGTTCACAGATCATGCAACACGCCAAGGAGGAGGCACACATCACGACCGCTAAACCGTTGCTCGACGAGGCAGAGGCTCGGGGAGCCATTCAGAGCCCCAAGGGATGGCGCACCGTGCTGAACAAGCAGTGGAGTGCCCCCATCTTCCCCACGGGGGGCCTGACAATGCGAAAGCGGCCGGCGGGGCCGTTGCGGCATTGGCCGAGTCCATCGGTCACGGAGAAGGGAAGACTGTGACCGTCGGGACCAACCCGATGGCCCGAATGCGGGGCCTCGGCACGGCGGTGGAGGCCGACCGCGAGGAAGGGGGAAGTGATTGAGGAACCCGGTGGGGCATTCCGGTCGGGCCCGGCCCGCCCGAAGACAACCCAGCAGTCGCGCGCGACACGGGACCGTCGGCGCGTCGGCGTACAAAAGCGGTAGTGGAGGCCGGGGCGTGGCTGGGGACTCACAACGGGTGTTTCCAGCCGCCCTCGGCAGAACGCCGGCGCAGCCGGCGAAGGAGGAAGGGTCATGACCCTGCAAATGTTCCTGATGTGGGTTGTCGTAGGACTGATCGCCGGCCGGCTGGCCGGGTACGCCATGAAGGAGGGCGGCTACGGGCAGACCGGGGACCTCATCCTCGGTCTCGCGGGGAGCATGGTGGCGAGCGGGCTCTTCCTGTTCCTGGGGGTCTCGCCGGACGCGGGGTGGGTCGTGTCGGTCGTCGTCGCCTTCATCGGGGCGGCCGCCGTGATCTTCGCCCAGCGCGAGTTCTGGTCCGTGCCCGCCTAGCGGCGCGCACCTCATACCTCAGCGGGTCGGTCCGGCGTGGAAAGCGGCGCGGCGACTGGCCCGATCTGAGGTGTGAGTGATGGGAGGACGTGGGAATACTCACCAACGAATCGCAGTACCGCTCCTGTGTGCATTGCTTCGACGCCTTCCAGAGCCTCACGGCGTCTCCGCTCATGCGGTGCCCGCACTCTGGGAAGCTTGAGGCGCCGACCCCATCGCAGCGCTTGGCTGCAGGGGTGTGCCGATCGCTCCGCATCCGTCGTCGAAAGGAGTGAAGCACGATGAAGAAGATCAAGCCGTTGCAGGACCGGATTCTGGTCAAGCGTCTGGAGGAGAAAGAGACGAAGAAGGGCGGGATCATCATCCCTGACACCGCTAAGGAGAAGCCTCAGGAGGGTGAGGTCATCGCCGTGGGCCCCGGGAAGGTGACAGAGGACGGCAAGCTCCAGCCCATGTCGGTGAAGGTGGGCGACAAGATCCTCTTCGGGAAGTACTCGGGGAGCGAGGTCAAGCTGGGCGACGAGGAATACCTGATCATGCGGGAGGAGGATGTCCTCGGCATCCTGCAGTAATCCGCATGCGAACAGACGCGGAATCGAAGTCGCTGGTCTAATCTCAACGGACGAAGAACGGACGAAGGAGGACACAGCATGCCAGCCAAGCAACTGATGTTTGATGAAGACGCCCGGCGGGCCATCCTTCGCGGGGTAGATAAGCTGGCCAACGCCGTGAAGGTGACCCTCGGCCCCAAGGGGCGGAATGTCGTGCTGGACAAGAAATGGGGCGCCCCCACCATCACCAAGGACGGCGTGACCGTCGCGAAAGAGATCGAACTGAAGGATCCCTACGAGAACATGGGGGCCCAGATGGTGAAGGAAGTCGCCTCCAAGACCTCGGACGTGGCGGGCGACGGGACCACCACCGCGACCGTCCTGGCCCAGGCGATCATCCGGGAAGGCATGAAGAACGTGACTGCCGGCAGCAACCCCATGGCCCTGAACCGCGGGATCGTGAAAGCGGTGGAGGCCGTGCTTACCGAGATCAAGGCCCTCTCCAAGCCGACCAAGGGCAAGAAGGAGATCGCCCAGGTGGCCACCATCTCCGCCAACAACGACAAGACCGTCGGCGACCTGATCGCCGACGCCATGGAGAAGGTGGGCAAGGACGGCGTCATCACCGTGGAGGAGGCCAAGGGGGTGGAGACCACGCTGGACGTGGTCGAGGGGATGCGGTTCGACCGCGGCTACATCTCACCGTATTTCGTGACGGACCCGGCCCGGATGGAGACGGTCATCGAGGACCCCTACATCCTGCTGCACGAGAAGAAGATCAGCAACCTGAAAGACCTCTTGCCCCTCCTGGAGCAGGTGGCCAAGCTGGGCCGGCCGCTGCTGATCATCGCCGAGGAGGTGGATGGGGAGGCGCTGGCGACCCTGGTGGTCAACAAGCTGCGGGGGACCCTGAACACCTGCGCCGTGAAGGCCCCGGGGTTCGGCGACCGCCGCAAGGAGATGCTGCAGGACATCGCCACGCTCACCGGTGGCGCGGTCCTCTCCGAGGAGTTGGGCATCAAGCTCGAGAATGTCAAGCTGGACGACCTCGGGAAGGCGAAGAAGGTCCTGGTGGACAAGGAGAACACCACCATCATCGAGGGCGCCGGCAAGACCAAGGAGATCGAGGGCCGGATCAAGCAGATCCGCACCCAGATCGAGGAGACCACCTCCGACTACGACCGGGAGAAGCTCCAGGAGCGCCTGGCCAAGCTCGCCGGCGGCGTGGCCGTGATCAAGGTGGGGGCGCCCACGGAAGTCGCCATGAAGGAGAAGAAGGCCCGCGTCGAGGACGCCCTGAACGCCACCCGGGCGGCCGTGGAGGAAGGGATCGTGCCGGGGGGTGGGGTGGTGTTCCTCCGCGCCATGTCGGCGGTGGACACGCTGAGGCTGTCGGGGGATGAGAAGACGGGCGCCAGCATCATCCGGCGGGCCCTCGAGGAGCCGATCCGCCAGATCGCCGAGAACGCCGGCGCCGAGGGGTCCATCGTGGTGCAGACGGTCCGGGAGGGCAAGGGGGCCTTCGGCTTCAACGCGGAGACGGAGACCTACGAGGACCTGATGGCCGCCGGGATCATCGATCCCACCAAGGTCACCCGGGTCGCGTTGCAGAACGCCGCCAGCATCGCCGGGCTCATGGTGACGACCGAATGCCTGATCACCGAGATCCCGGAGAAGGAGAAGACCCCAGCCATGCCCGCAGGCGGTGAGGGCATGGGGGACATGTACTAGGCGGTCGCAGGAGACTTCTCTCTTGCGTTCGGCATGGCGTCCCCGGCGGCCACCCGCCGGGGACGCTCTCCGAAGACGTGTGAAGCCCCGAACGTCTCCCATGAATCCATAGCGGAGAGCGGCATGGCGAATCACATCCTGCGAGGATGCTGGGTCGCGTGGCAGACGGGCACCGGGCTGGCATTCGCCGCACCGGACGGGCGTAGGTCGTCTGCCGGCGATCTCTGCTTGGTGCTTCGCCCCGGTCACTGGATGATTCGTTAGCTGACGGCCGGGAGCACGGTGATGATCCGGCCTGGGACGCGGCCGAAGCCACGGAGCTTTACGACCGGCTCGAACGGGAGGTGGTCCCCGCGTTCTATGCCCGCGACGAACACGGCATTCCCACCGCCTGGGTCGCGCGGATACGGGAAAGCATGGCGCGGTTGACCCCACGCTTTTCCTCCAACCGGATGGTGCGCGAGTACACCGGGCGCCACTACCTCCCGGCGGCCGCAGCCTACCGTGCGCGCGTCGCGGAGAACGGCGCAGTCGGCAGGCAGGTGGTTCAGTGGCAGCAGGCACTGAAACACAAGTGGGCTGCGCTGCGCTTCGGTGACGTGAAGGTGGAGACCGTTGAAGTGCAGCATGTATTTAAGGCACAGGTCTATCTCATTGACCTCGATCCGGAGGCGGTGCGGGTCGAACTGTATGCCGACGGAGACAGTGACGGCGGTCTGTTCCGACAGGAGATGACGCGTGGCGGGCAACTCCCTGGCGCCGCGGGCGGGTATCTCTATTGCGCATCAGTGCCGGCAACGCGCCCGGCGACGGACTATACGCCGCGCGTGATCCCCCACCGCCCCGGCGTGGCGGTCCCCCTGGAAGTCGCGACCATCCTGTGGCAGCGCTGATGCGGTCTCGAAGGAAGGTTTCTGCCTTTTCTTGTCAATGGGGTGCCCATTGCAGTCAGTCGGACCCGCTCGGGAAACACTCTGAAGAAGATCTCCCCGGGCATGAGACGGCACGTTCAACGCTCCCTTGGCCTCTACATCGACGCGAGATAGCTAGCCGCAGAGGGAGTTGCGTCGAGGAGGGTGGGCTGATCTGCTCTCCGGTACATCTGTTGCATAGCGCATGAGAGGCCATCAACTCGATAGCCTTTGGGAATTGCTGGAACCGGCGGAGGAGCCAGAGCCCCTCGCGCCATCGAGGACGAGGTTGTCTGGCGTCCGAGAGAATCGCTTTCCCTGGGGCTATCCGCGTGAGGGGAGGCTGCACCTGTGACGACGACCGCCTTCTGCCCGTACTGCTTCTCGACTCAACCCGTGGGGGAGTACTTGGTGGGAGGGCAGCGGAAGTTCCGGTGCGCCTCGTGCGGCAGCCCGGTCGAGGTGCTGCATCCCGTGGGAGAGGCAGCCCCCGCTTCCTTTGCGAGGGTCCTCTGCATCGACGATGATCGCCTGCTCCTCAGTCTGTTCAGCGACGCGCTCACCGCCCGCGGCTTCCAGACCCTCTTCGCCACCGACGGTCCGTCCGGGATCGCGAAGGCGAAGCAGGAGCGACCGGACCTCATCCTTCTGGATATTATGATGCCCCGCATGAGCGGATTTGAGGTCTGCCGTCAACTCCGGGCTGACCCCACACTGAAGGACACGCCGATCATCATCCTAACGGCCCTGGAGGATCCCAACCTCGACCTCAAGGGCAGGCAGGTCGGCGCGACTCTCAGCCTGCACAAACCCTTCGGCCCTACCGACCTGGTCAGCACCATCCAGCGGGTCCTCGGCCGCAACGCTGACTCTCCCACACTCTGAACAGCCGCCCGCGTTGGACACTGGGCAGAGCGCTCGACCGGAGGTTTCCCGATTCTCTGGTTGCGCGCGGGTTGCGACTGCTTGGATCGCGGTGCGGCAATGTGCAGAGCGAAGTGCCCCGACTCGCAATTACGGTCGCACATCTGTGCGAGGCGACCCGGGGAAGACATGCTCGCCCGGCCCTTCGAGAAGCGCAGGATGGCGAGCCCGTCGAGCCACACGCAGTCCCGGGGGAGGTCACTGGGCGCCTATCCGGTCTTTTCCGCCGTGACCAGCAGCCAGTGGTGGGTGATGACCACCGTGCTGCCCCACACAGCCAGATCGATCCCGGCGCACCTTCCCGCCTGGCGATTTAGTCTCGGCCGGAATTGTCAGTGTCCTGCCCATCGCCCTACCACCCCTTATTTCAGGCCTCGCCAGCTTCCTGATCCTGAGCGCCAATATCACCCGGTTCAGCGCCTCGCGGCTTGACTCGACCGCCAAGGGCTAGTAGGCTTCTCGCAGTAAGGCAATCGCAGGGGCGGTTGCTTGCCTCCTCGAGGCCTGACCTTGCCGATTGCGCGCAGTTCCCCTGGATTCTGTTGGCTCCGGCCCCCGCGTCCTCCCGGAGTCGAGCGATGTATACCCCCCATTGGGCATTCTTCTCGCTGGCGGATCTCCGTGTCGGTGCGCAATTCCTCCGGGGGCTGCCGGCCTTCCTGCGGAATCCGATTGGCCTGGAGGAAGCCCGTGCAAACCTGCACCGCCGCCTTGAGCAGCGGGAGCCAGACTTCCTGCACTTGGTACGACGCACCATCTACCAGCATCCCGGGAGTCCGTACCGGCCACTGCTCGACCTGGCCGGCTGCGAGTACGGGGACCTGGAGCGGTTGGTGAGGGAGGACGGTCTAGAGGGGGCTCTCCAGAGCCTCTATCGCCACGGGGTTTACCTCACCGTGGATGAATTCAAGGGCAAGCGACCCATCGTCCGAGGGAATACCACTTTCGCGGTGAATCCGAGCCAATTCCTCAACCCGCTCTCGGTCTCCCATGTGCCTGCCCGAACCAGCGGGAGCCGGAGTGGGGGGACGCCGGTGCTGATCGACCTCGCCTTCGTCCGGGATTGTGCAGTGAACAAGTTCTTGGCGCTGAATGCCCGTAGCGGCGTCGGATGGGCGCATGCCCTCTGGTGCGTTCCGGGGGGTGGCGCCCTTGTTCAGCTTCTTCGATTGAGTGGTTTCGGCGCGCCCTGGATGCACTGGTTCTCCCAGGTGGATCCCGCGGCGCTCGGGCTGCATCCCCGCTATCGGTGGAGCGGGCGGCTGTTGCGCTGGGCGAGCCTCTTGGCGGAAGTCCCCTTGCCCCGGCCCCGGTACGTTCCACTCTCCAATCCGCTTCCAATCGCGTCCTGGATGGCAGAGGTTCGCCGAGCCGGAGGCACACCCAATCTCTTTACGTTCCCGAGCTCCGCCGTCCGTCTGTGCCAGGCTGCCCGCGAGGCTGGGCTTGATCTGAGTGGGGCCTACTTCACGGTCGTGGGGGAACCCTTCACGGAAGTTCGCTTGGCCATGATCCGCCGAAGTGGCGCCCGGGCCGCGCCGCGCTACTCGAGCATCGAATCCGGTCCGGTCGGCTACGCGTGCCTTGCGGCGGAGGCCGCCGATGACCTCCACCTGCTGCATGACCTGCAGGCACTCATCCAGCCGGGGCCAGATGCGCAGATACCTGAGCTTCCCGAAAATGCTCTCTTGCTCTCATCGCTCCGGCCGACGGCGCCCTTCATCCTGCTAAATGTCTCGCTGGGGGACCAGGCCGTGTTGGTCCGGCGCAGGTGCGGCTGTCCCCTAGAGCGGCTTGGCTGGACCACCCATCTCCACACCATCCGGAGCTTCGAGAAGCTCACTGCTGGGGGGATGACCTTCCCCGACACCGACCTGATCCCGGTCCTCGAAGAGATGCTGCCGTCCCGTTTCGGAGGCGCCCCCACGGACTACCAGCTCGTAGAAGAGGAGGCCGCAAACGGCCAGCCCTGCATCCGGCTCCTCGTCCACCCGGCGGTCGGCCCGCTGGATCCTGGAGCCGTGGCCGAAGCCTTCCTGACCGCGATCAGCCGAGGCTCGGGGGTCGAACGAGTCATGGGCCTCGCCTGGAGCCACGCGAACATCCTCCGGGTGGAGCGCCGGGCACCGTTGGCCACGGCCACAGGCAAGATTCTTCACCTGCACGTTGAGCACCTCCCCTAGCCGGTGGCCGCCTTCGGGGGCGGCTTGGCATGGCTGGATCGAGGCGTTTTCCTGATTTCTCCGCCGGGATACGGTCTCCAGTCTTGCCCTGGACACTCATCCCCGGTCCGCGCAACGTCTCCGCCTGCGCTTGAAGCATCCCGGCGACCTCGGGGGTGTCTCGCGTGGTGCGCCCGCGGTCGGGGGCGGCTTGAATCGGCAACAGTCGAGGCAGGGATGCGCTCAGGCGGCGTAGAGGACCTCGCCTTCCGGGCGAAAGCGGCAACCTGGGGGTCGCCGCGCTCCCACTCCTCCACGGTCATGGCCACGGCCTCGATGGGGGCGAACACTTCATAAATGGCGTCAGCCAGGATCTCGATTCGCTCCCAGTAGTCTTTCCCGACGAAATCCTCGGAGATGATCACCACGTCAATGTCACTCCCCTCCCGGTGGGTGCCATCGGCGTACGAGCCATACAGGATGACTTTCTGCGGCCTGATCCCGCGCGCCTCGACCCTCTGGCGAAGGCGAGCCACTACCTCGAGAGCTGCGCGCTTATCCATGCGATAGTCTCCCTGCCACCGGCAAGAATGTCTTCCACTATGCCTGCTGTGTACACCTGTTGCACCTTCGCCAAATCCTCTGGGTAGCGCGTGGGAATGCTGGCCTCACTCAATCTGGTGATGAACTTGCCGGGCTTCTCGGGAGGCACCATCCCCACGGCGTTCAGCAGGTACACGAGGCTGTGAGATCGGGGCGGGGTTTCCCGGAGCCGTTCGAAGTAGAGCCCTTTGAGGGCCTTTTCGACAGCGAGGTGGCACAGGAAGACGGCATACAGATACCTGCCCCCTTGAAGCAGGTAGTCGGCGGCATCCATATCAGAGTCGGCTTGCCGCAGCATTCCTCGGTTCGTTTCTCCATGGAGCGTGACTATAGCAGCCCGACTAGAGAAATCCAATGGATTCATCTCCCTCAACCTCTCCCGCCTGTTTCAGAGGGCCGATGCCGCCAGCCTCGTGCGAGTGATGGATCGAGCCCGTATTGCAGCCACCACCTGCCACGGCTGGCGGAACGTCATGAGAGAACGGCAACGGCTCCTGGGAAAAAAGGGCCCTGGTTCGGACTGGGATAGCTCCCCAGGAGGGGCGAATCTGGGCGCTTGCAGGAGCGAGTGTCGTTCGCCCAAAGCCTTTGGCATGGGGGCCCCACGGGCAGCAATCCGGCTACCACAGCCTCAACAGCAGGACGCCCGCGAGCATGCTGAGGACCGTCAGGGGCACGCCCACCTTCAGGTACTCGGTAAAGGAGATCTTGACGATGTAGCGGGCGCGTTCCACGACAATCAGGTTGGCAATGGACCCGAGGAGCGTGAGATTCCCGGCCAGCGTAGAGGACATGGCCAGCGCGAGCCAGCCGCGCGACGGGTTGGCGAGGTGCGCCATCAAGGGCTTGAACAGCAGGACGGCGGGGACGTTGCTCACCACGTTGGAGAGCACCGCGGCCAGGCCGCTCAAGACGCCGATGCGGTTCAGTTGAAGATGGGCAGCCAAGGCGGCCAAATCGTCCAAGAGCGCGGTCTTCTCGATCCCGGCAATCACGATGAAGAGACCGGCGAACAGGACCAGCAGGGACCAGTCGATCTCGCGGTAAATCTTCTCGGGTTTCACGCGGCGGGTGACCAGCAACAGGGCCCCCACGACGATGGCTACCTTGGGGGCGGACCAATCGGCGAAAAACAGGACGAGCATGCATGCGGCCCCGAGGATCGATTTCCATAAGAGTCCGCGATGCACGCGGACGCGCCGCTCCTCGATGTCCACCCGGGCATGACCGGCGAACTCCGTGCGATACACCAGGGCGATCAGCAGGATCGTGAGCCCCAGCCCCACGGCGGCAATGGGGGCAAGATGCGCGGCAAAGGTGCGGTAGGGAATCCGCGAGAAGGTGCCGATCAACATGTTCTGAGGGTTGCCCGTGATGGTGGCGACGCTGCCGATGTTTGCGGCCATGGCCACGGCCAGGAGGTAGGGCACGGGGCTGCGTTTCAGCCGCTTCACGATGTCGAGGACCAGCGGCGTTAACACCAGACACATCGTGTCGTTTACGAAGAAAGCCGAGAACACGCCCGCCACGAGGACAATGGCGCACAACAGATAGAAGGGGCGGTGCATGTGCCGGACGACCCAACTGCTGACCAACGCGAAAAAGCCCGACAGCCGGAGATGGGCGACCACGATCATCATCCCGAAGAGCAGAATGAGGGTCTCGTAGTTGATGGCTTGGAAGGCCTCCTGCAGGAGAGCACGCCGAAGCCCACCATCAGGCTGGCCCCAATGATGGCGGCCCCCGTGCGATCAACGCGCGATGCGGGCAGTCGCCCCACCGCCAGGACGAAGTAGGTGCCGAGGAAGATCAGGAGAGGTGTCAGCATCAGGCCACCGGATCACATCGGCGCCGGGAGGGTGCTGGGGGGACGATCTGCACGTTCCGGCAGGGTCGGTTGACTCGGTTTAACGCGTAAGGACGGGAGCTGCTTCGAGGAGGCATCGAGCACGCCGAGGCAGAGGATGACGGAAACCCCGAGGGCACCACGGGGAGGCAACCGATGGCATGGTGAAGCATGGAACGCGGCCCCCGGGGGAAGCCGGGCAGCACCGAGATAGAGGGTAATGTAGCAATCGAGCCGGGTCAAGGGCGCCAGCCGACTGCCACGGCTCAGACCTCTGGCACTCCGTTCGTATCTCCGCGTGTGCCTACCTCCCACGCCGAGTCAGCATTCAGAGCTTCCAGGCGGGTTATGTCACGGAGTAGCGAGGTCCGGCCTCCGTGCGAGGCCTTGGGTTGCTGCTGCAGAGAGATTGGAAGGCCGAGCACGGTCCCAGGGGGTCAGCACTGGTTCGAATCCGCGTGGCTCCCCATGCAGGACTCGAACTGAGAGAAAACACGGGCGGTAAGCGAACGGGAACAATCGAGGGGTTGCGTGCGTCAGGTGGTGCTACGCCGTTATGCTATCCAGGGTATAACGGCGCATCGCCACCATCGTTCTACCCCTGGCGCCATCACCAGGGATCGGAGAGCCCCCGCATCTTCGCGCCGGTGACTAGGTACCGCATCACCTGCAAGAGGTGCCCCTTCTCCGCCTCGATAATGGCATCGAGGACCTCGCTTCGTCCCAGGGTGTCCCGCATCCCATGGTAATAGAGGAGCGTCGCTCGCTCGAGGGCATAGGCTCTCTCCAAGGCGTCCTTGGTGCTCCCCATCCGCTCGGACTGGGCGATCAGGCCGCTACCGGCGAGGAGCCGCTCGGCGGCGGCGACCGCGGTCAGGTACTGGCCCTGCTCGGTCCCGAGGACGCCCTGCTCACCTGCCGGGAGCTTCGATTGCAGCGCTCGGAACTGCGCCTCGTGGCCTTCCTCGTCCCGCGCCAGTGTCGTAAACACCTCCCGACCCTCTGCCTCGACCGTAAACCTCGTCGCCAGGTCGCGGTAGAGCTTCGCCCCCCGCGCCTCTGCCTCGACCGCCACCTGCACCACCTGGCGCACGGTGAGCTGCTCCTCCACGGTGCCCTCCTCCGGCGGGATGCCGTTGCCAACTCTACTCCGGGTCGAAACGGTGGACTGGCTCCTGCCCACCCATCCTGTCCGCGGCAGGGCCGCACGCGGCGTGCTGGTCTGCCGTTCCCCCGTGCGGATGCGGGACCTGCCGTGGGGGGCGAGCTACGAGGAATGCGCCCGTGCGACTTCACCACTCCGCCGCCCGGGCTTGCCGGACGCCCCTGAGCCATCGAGCGCACAGCGCAGGCTCGCGGGGCAGTGGGACCCCCCGGTCGCTGTCCCCGGCCTCGCCGGACTCGTTCCGCGCGGGTGAGACGTCGCGCATGCCCCAGATCGGATCAGGCGTAGGGGTAGATGCGATTCTTGATCTCTTCCAGCCGTTCGAGGAGCAGGTCGTGTTTCCGCTCGTCTTCCAGCAGGTAGTTCAACAGGTAGCGCTGGACGAACAGCCGGGTAGAGGCCTTCGCCTGTTCCGCCAGTTCGATCGCTTTCTTCTCCTCGGCGATGTGCTTCGCAATCTGGCCCCAGATCTCTTCCAGCTCCTCTGGCCGTAGGGTGATAGCGGTCTTCTCGACTGAATCGATGATGAACTGCTGGACGCGCCGATGCATGGCCGAGTCGTGGGCGATGATCTCCATCACTGTTTGGACCAGGGGGTTCTTGGTTTGGCCCTGCACTGTCCGGCACACCTTGATGGACTCATCCTCAACCGCCTGCCACTGTTTCAGGGCCTTGACCAGATGCTCTTCTTGGGCTTTCTGTGAGACCTTCGTCTTGGGCGCCATCGCACGCTCCTTCAGTACCCGTGAGGGTGGATGAGGGGAAAGGGTCGGGCAGTGGGGATGGTATCCAGACGAATGGCGGCGGTCAAACGATAATCCTGGAACATGTGCAAGAGCGCACGAATGGACGCCCCACTCGGCAGGGGGCCGGTTTCCGTGGGAATACCAGCGGCATACTGTTCTGCGTACAAACGGGAGTCAGAGCTCCTCCGCACGGACCTCGACGGCGGCCTAGCTGTTGCGCTGCCGCCTCCAGGCGGCTCCACCCAACCCGGCGAGGCCGGAGCCGAGGAGAAGGAAGGTCGAGGGCTCAGGCACGGAACTAGGCGGAGGCAGAGGGGAACCAAGCCCGATGAGTGTCCCCTGCTCCTTACGGCCCCTGCACCTTGAGGAGCGGTAGAACCCCTTCCAGCTCTCCCTTCATAACTGGGTGTTGGTTTCCGCCCACCGAACGCGCCTTCTGCGTCACCTGCTGTTCCAGGTACTCATACAGCTCCTGCAGAGTCACGATCCCATCGTCCCGATCATGCGCGTGAGGACAGTCACGGTTGCCCACAACCGGCAGGCGGGCCG
This sequence comes from uncultured Methylomirabilota bacterium, assembly GCA_963714585.1. Taxonomy (GTDB): domain Bacteria; phylum Methylomirabilota; class Methylomirabilia; order Methylomirabilales; family 2-02-FULL-66-22; genus 2-02-FULL-66-22. The sequence continues at coordinate 11,575 of CAVQPC010000026.1, read as the reverse complement.
GTGTCCGTGGGATTCGTGATGCCGTTCGTCTTCAGCAGATGCGCGGGAGTTGCTCGCCGCTGAGCATGTCCACGATGCGCTGGGAGCCGATCCGCGTCCGGAGCGTCACGAGCCCGGAGGGGGTTTCCGTGACACGGCCGATGAGGCAGGCGCCCCCTCCGCTCCGCTGGGCGTGCAGGACGGCGAGCGCCCGCTCCGCCTGGGCGGCGGGCAGGAAGCAGATGAAGCGGCCCTCGTTGGCGACGTAGAGGGGGTCGAAGCCCAGGATCTCGCAGGCGCCTTGCACATCCTCGCGGATGGGGATCCGCGCCTCCTCGATGGCCACCCCGACCCGGGCGGCTTCGGCGATCTCGATGAGGGCGCTGGCCAGGCCGCCGCGGGTCAAGTCGCGGAGGCAGTGGATCTCCAGGCCCGCCCCCAGCAGACTGTCTACGAGGTCGGCCAGCGGCGCGCAGTCGCTCTCGATCGTCCCCTCGAACGCCAACCCCTCCCGCACCGCCATGATGGCGATGCCGTGGCGGCCGATGTCCCCGCTCAGGAGGACGGCGTCACCGGAGCGGACGCTGGCGGGCGCGATCTCCAGCGAGTGGGCGATCACCCCGACGCCCGCCGTCGTGATGAAGATCCCGTCTCCCTTTCCCCGGTCCACGACCTTGGTGTCCCCCGTCACGAGCTGCACCTGCGCCGCATCGGCGGCCTTGCGCATGGACTGGACGACCTCCCAGAGAGTCTGCATGGGCAGGCCCTCCTCCAGGATGAAGCCGGCGGAGAGGTAGAGCGGGCGCGCGCCGCACATGGCGAGGTCGTTGACGGTGCCGTTGACGGCCAGGCTCCCGATGTCGCCTCCGGGAAAGACCAGCGGCCGGACGACATAGGAGTCGGTCGTGAAGGCCAGTCTGGTGCCCGGCAGAGACATCACGGCGCCGTCGTGCCGTTGGTCGAGGAAAGGATTCCGGAAGGTGGGGACGAAGACCTTCTCGATGAGCTGGTGCGTCAGCTTCCCGCCGCCGCCGTGGGCCAGGAGGACCGTGGGGTACTCCGCGATGGGGATGGGGCAGGAGAGGGCAAAGTCGGGCGCGCCGTGCATGGATCAGGGCTCCTCGGTCCGGAGGGCCTCCATGCCGCCGGCCGAACCTCCGGTAGTGGTAGTAGGCGGCGCACGCCCCCTCGGAGGAGACCATGGTGGCGCCGAGAGGATGCTCGGGCGTGCACCGGGTGCCGAAGGCGGGGCAGTCGTGCGGCTTCTTTATCCCCTGCAGGATGAGTCCGCTCATGCACTCCGGGGACTCCTCCGCCACGTGGTCCGCGACCCCGAAGCGTACCTCGGCGTCGAAGGCGGCGTACCCCGGCCTGAGTCCGAGGCCGCTCCGGGGAATCTCCCCGATCCCGCGCCACTTCCTGGGGCAGACCTGGAAGACCTCGCGCATGAGCTGCTGGGCGGGCAGATTTCCCTCCCGCCGCACGGCGCGGGCGTACTGGTTCTCGACCTCCACGCGGCCTGCTTCGAGCTGCTGGACGCACATGAGGACGCCCTGGAGGATGTCCACGGGCTCGAAGCCCGTCACCACGATGGGGACGTGGTAGCGCGCGGCGATCGGCTCGTATTCCGTGTACCCCATCACGGCGCAGACGTGGCCGGCTGCGAGGAATCCCTGCACGCGGTTTCCGGGCGACGACAGGATCGCCTCGATGGCGGGTGGGACCAGGACGTGAGAGACGAGCACGGAGAAGTTCGTGAGGCCCTCGCGCTTCGCCTGATGGACGGCCATGGCGTTGGCCGGAGCGGTGGTCTCGAACCCTACGGCGAAGAAGACCACCTGGCGATCGGGATGCGTACGCGCCAGGCGGACCGCGTCCAGGGGCGAGTAGACGATGCGGACATCGCCGCCATTTGCCTTCACCGTCAACAGGTCCTTGCCGCTTCCCGGCACCCGGAGCATGTCCCCGAAGGAACAGAAGATCACGCCCGGCATGGCCGCGATCTCGATGGCCTTGTCCAGAAGCTCCACGGGTGTCACGCAGACGGGGCAGCCGGGCCCGTGGACGAGGGTGAGCGCCTCCGGCAGCAGACTGTCAATCCCGTACTTGACGATGGCATGGGTCTGCCCTCCGCACATCTCCATGATGGTCCAGGGGCGCGTGAGCGTGCGGCCGATGGCTTCGGCGAGGCGGCCCGAGGCCGCGCCGTCTCGATACTCATCCACGAATTTCACGCAGGATTCTCCGCTGTCCCCGCAAGCTCAATCTGCCGCAGGTAGTCGAGGGTGATGTTGGCCTCCGCCTCGTCCACGACGCTGATGGCCATCCCGACGTGGACGATGACGTAGTCCCCCACCTTCGCCTCGGGGACGCAGGCGAGGTTCACGTCCTTCAGGATGCCCCCGAAGCTCACCTTTCCTGTCCGGGTGAACGGATCATCGCCCGCGATGCTCATGATCTGTCCGGGGACGGCTAAGCACATGATGGATTTCCTTTCGCGCGCGACGCGGCCAGGATCTGGCCCAGGGCGATCCCCCCGTCGTTGGGCGGGATGCGCTGGTGCCAGTAGGGGCGAAAGCCTTCCGCGTGAAGTCGCGTCACAGTCTGCTCGGTGAGGTACCGGTTCTGAAAGCAGCCGCCGGTGAGGACGATCCGCTCTTCCCCGATGCGCCGCGCCACGGCGACGATGCTCTCCACTAGCCCGTTGTGAAAGGCGAGGGCCATCCGGGAGACGGGAACGCGGCGAGTCACATCTGCCAGGAGCTCCTGCACCATCGGTCCCCAGTCCAGGATGAGGTCGGATCCTTCCTGGCGGATGCGGGTGGGATAGGCCGCGTCGTCCTGCAGTCCGGCCAGGGTGAACTCCAACCCCATGGCGGCCTGGCCTTCGAACTGGCGGCCGAGGTGGAGACCGAGAATGGCGGCCACGGCATCGAAGAGACGGCCGGCGGCAGAGGTATACGGGCTGTTGATCCCCTTGGCGCACATCTCACGGAGGATCGCACGCTCCTGTAAAGAAAAGGCGCGCACCGGCGCCAGCTCGTCCATCGAAAAGAGCGCCTCCCCAAGTAGTTCGTAGAGGAGGCCGATGGCCGTTCGTCTGGGCTCCCTCACGGCGCGATCGCCTCCGGGGAGGCGGAAGGTCCGGAGATGGGCGACCCGCTGGAATCCCTCTGGTGTCACCCGCAAGAACTCGCCCCCCCACACGGTGCCGTCCGGTCCGTAGCCGGTGCCATCCCACGCGACCCCCAAGACCGGGCCTGTCAACTCGTTCTCGGCCATGCACGAGAGAACATGGGCGTGATGATGCTGGACGCGGACGACGGGCGCCCCCGCACGGGCAGCGTACTGGCTGGACAGATAATCGGGATGCAGATCGCACGCCACCGCGGCGGGGCGCAAGTCATAGAGCCGCTGGAGGCTCTCGATGACGTTCTGGAAGGCCTCGAAAGCCTGGGGAGTCTCCAGATCGCCGATGTGCTGGCTCACGAATACGTCGGGACCGACCGAGACTGCGACGGCATTTTTCAGGTGCGCCCCCACGGCGAGGAGCGGTGGGAGAGGCGTCGCGGCGTGAACCGGAAGCGGTGCGTACCCCCGCGCCCGGCGGAGAACCAGCTCGCGCCCCAGAAGGATGCGGGCGATCGAGTCGTCCACATGCCTGATGATGGGCCGATCGTGCACGAGGAAAAGGTCTGCGATGGCGCCGAGCCGCTCCAGCGCCTCGTCCTCGTCCGTGCAGATCGGCTCGTCCGAGAGGTTCCCGCTCGTTGCCACGACGGGGGACCCGAGTCCGCGCAGCAGGAGATGATGGAGGGGCGAGTAGGGAAGCATCATGCCGAGGCACGGATTGCCCGGGGCCACCCCGGGAGCGATAGGCGCTCCAGCGGGGTCGGGCCGACGCATAAGCAGCACGATCGGACACTCCGGAGAGCGCAGCAATCGCTCTTCGAGGCCGGAAACCTGACAATGCGCCTTCACCGATTCGAGGGAGGGAACCATCAGGGCCAGAGGCTTCTCCTCGCGGTGCTTCCGCGCGCGAAGGCGGAGGACGGCGTCCTGGTTCCTGGCGTCCACCAGGAGATGGAAACCACCGAGGCCCTTCACCGCGACAATCTTTCCCTCACGGACAGCCCCGACGGCTCGCAGGAGCGCGTCCTGCTGTTCGGCCAGGACGGTCCCCGTCGGGTCCCACAACTCGAGGTGCGGGCCACAGACGGGACAGGCGTTCGGCTGGGCGTGGAAGCGGCGGTCGCTCGGATCGTCGTATTCGCGCTGGCATTCCGGGCACATGCGAAAGCCGGCCATGGTGGTGTTGGGTCGGTCGTACGGCAAAGCTCTGATGATCGTGTACCGCGGGCCACAGTTGGTGCAATTGGTGAAAGGGTAGAGGTAGCGGCGATCGGATGGATCGAGCACCTCGCGAAGACAGTCCGGGCACGTGGCGATATCCGGGAGGACCAGGGCGCTCGTCCTCCCGGACGTGTCGCTCTCCCGAATCGTGAACTCCGAATATCCGACCGGGTCCAGAAAGGCCGACTCGAGACTCTGGATGGACGCGCGGGGCGGCTTGTCCCGGTCCAGGCCCAGCAGGAAAGCGTCCAGGACATCCTTCCCGCCTTCCACCTCCATGCGGACGCCCTGCGGGGAGTTCTGCACCCACCCTGGCAGCTTGAAGTCCGAGGCAAGCCGGTACACGAAGGGCCGGAAACCGACCCCTTGAACCGCTCCGCGGATCACGACCCGCAGCCTTTGGCGCGGCATGGTTGTAGTGGTGTCGCGTAACATCAATGCACACATACAAGGTCATTGTAGGGGCGCAGGGCCATGAGCAGCAAGGAGATAACGGCGGTTGGCTGGTCAAGCTATCGAGTGAGGCGGTGGCCTGCTGGGGGAACCGGCGCCGGATGGGTGTTCCACCTCGACATTCATTTCGGCAAGCCAAGCTTGACAGGAGCAGGTATGGGTGATGTAATGCATTACCGGGAGGCTGCCAAGTATGCGAGTCTCCGGATTCGAGTGGGACGAAGGTAACGTCTTGCACCTGGCTCTCCGTCACGGAATCGAGCCAGAGGAGGCCGAGGAGGTCTTCGCCATTCGACCGCTCATCCGGAAGACGAAACAGGGCCACTACGCGACCTTTGGCCCCACGAGATCGGGACGCCTGCTGGTTATCGTTTTTGAGAAGCGTCCGGAGAGCATGATTCGGGTCATCACGGGATGGGACATGGACGCGCGGGAGCGGCGGTTCTACATGCGGAGCGCACGAGGGTAGCCATGCCCAAGACTGTCCGGGGAGTGAAAGAAAAGGTCGCGGAGTACTACGATCGACACGGCGTGTTGGGCGAGATCGTCGAGGGTCCCGTGGAGTTCTCTCTAGAGGAAGAGCTACGGGCACAGATCCTCGGGGGTCGAAGGACCAGGCGGCTCCAGAACATTTCTATCAAACTGGATCCCGCACAGATCCAGGCCCTGAAGAAGATCGCCACGATGAAATCCGTGCCCTACCAGACGCTGATTCGCCAATGGCTGGCAGAGGCCATTCGGAAGGAACTTCGCCTATCTGTGCCATAGCGGCTGCGCCCCAAAGATAGGGATGCTGCAAGTTATGTGGCGCCGGTTGAAGGCTCCGGCGTAGCCAGTGAGCAGCGCGCGCATGACCCGGGGGAAGCGGAAAGGAGGCCAGACGTGTCCGACCTTGCCACGCGAATCTCGAACGCCGTCGATGCCATCCGCCTGGTGGACACCCACGAGCACCTCTTCGCGGAGGAGGAGCGCAATCGGGCCGCGGTGGATTTCTCGTATCTCTTCCCGCACTATGCCGCGAGCGACCTCATCTCGGCGGGCATGCCGCCCGGCCTGTTCGAGGCCGTCCGGCTGCCGTGCCGTGCCGTCTTGATCGAGCGGGCCCTGCGCCAGAAGCGACCGCGGGCCTTCCCGGCGCCCGCGCGAACCGACATGACGCTGGACGAGCGCTGGCGGGCCATCGAGCCGTTCTGGGAGCGGATTCGCCACACCGGATACGGCAGGTGCCTGCGGCTGGCCGTCCGGGACCTGTTCGGGGTGCCGGACATCGGCCGGGAGACCTATCGGCCGCTCTCGGAGGCGATCGCCGCCTCGGCTAGACCGGGCTGGTACCAGCACGTCCTGAAGGACAAGGCCCGGATCGCCATCAGTCTGGAGGACGATGGCCGGGCCGACGTGGACAGGCGCTTCTTCGCGCCGGTGGTGCGCCTGGAGCACTTCGCGGTGGCGCATACGCGCGAGGAGCTGGGGCGACTGGAGGAGGAGAGCGGCCTCGCCATCCATGGCCTGGACGATCTGCTGAAGGCGCATGCGGGGCGCGCTCGAACACTACCTTGCCGAGGGTGCGGTAGGCATCAAGATCGGGCTGGCCTACCGGCGCACCATCCGCTTTGAGAAGGTGCCACGGGCGGACGCGGAGCGGGTCTTCAACCGGATCGCGGCGCACCTGGGGGAGGGGCCCAGTTGGGAGGAGGCCCGGCCGCTCCAGGATTACGTCATCCATCAAATCATCCGCGCGGCCATCGAGCACGACCTGCCCATCCAGATCCACACCGGGCTGCAGGAGGGGAACGAGAACCTGCTGACGAACGCGAACCCGACGCTGCTCGCGAATCTCTTCATCGAATACCGCGAAGCGAAGTTCGACCTCTTCCACGGCGGCTACCCTTACATGGGAGAACTCCTCGCGCTGGCCAAGAACTTCCCGAACGTCTACCTCGATCTCTGCTGGCTCCACATCATCTCGCCTTCGGCGGCCGCCCGCATGCTGCACGAGGCCATCGAGACGGTTCCGGCCAATAAGATCTTTGCCTTCGGCGGGGACTTCATCATCCCCGAGGGAAGTTACGGGCATAGCGTGATGGCGCGGCGCGTCGTCAGCCGGGTCCTCACGGAGAAGGTGGAAGAGGGCGACTTGACCGAAGAGGCGGCCGTGCGTCTTGGGCAACAGATGCTGCGGGACAATCCGGCCGCCCTCTTCCGGTTGAAGCTGGAGGAGTGACAGCACCTGGCCGTTCGTTCGCCAGGCGAGATCTGGAGGGCGGCAGATACGCTCTCCCACAAGCCGCCAGGGGGCCACCTTGCGGCCGGGGCGTCCTCAGAGGAAAGCCGCGGTAACCGGCCAACGGCTTTTCTCTTCTGGGCCAGCAAGTCCACTCCGTCAACAACGTCCCGCATCAAAGAGGAATTGAAAGACCGAGCAGCGAGCGCCAAGCGCCTGGGGCCGAAGGGGGCGGGGAGGGCCGAGGAGACCGACAGCGATAGCGACAAGGATAGAGCCGAGGCCTCACTTGACAGGCGGGTGGACCCTCGCTAGGGTATTACCGGGTAACATCCGCAGGAGGAGCAGATGCGCACCACCCAGCCCATCACGGTGTCATTGCCGCCGGATTTGCTGCGCGAGACCCAGCGACTGGCGGAGGCCGAGGCGCGGACCCGAACAGACGTGATTCGGGAGGCCCTCCAGGAGTACCTCGCCTCTCGCCGATGGCAGCGGCTCCGCCAATGGGGGGCCGAGACAGCCGAGAGGCTTGGGCTCAAGACTGAGGCAGACCTTCAGCGGCTCCTGGACGACGCGCGTGCCGGCCGGCGGAAAGCGGAGAAATGATCCGCGTGGTGGCGGACACGAACATCTACGTGTCCGCCATCGTCTTCGGCGGGAACTGTGAGGCCATCCTCGCGCTGGCACGGGCAGGCGTCGTCGAGCTATTCATTTCGCCGGCACTCTTGCGCGAGTTGCGCTTGGTGCTCACGAATACCTTCGAATGGCCGGGGGCTCGCACTCGGGAAGCTCTTGCGGCGGTCGCTCGGCTCACCACGGTAGTCCGACCCACCATCCGACTCTCCGGTCTTGTGACGGCTGAGGCTGACCATCGTGTGCTGGAGTGCGCCGTGAGTGCCGAGGCCGATTTCCTGGTTACCGGGGACAAGAGACACCTGCAGCCCCTCAGGAGTTTCCGCGGAATCCGTGTCCTTTCCCCGCGGGCGTTCCTTGATGAGCTACGGTCAATGTGAGAGCAGTGGGCGAGGGCGCGTCAGTGCGAGGCGGTGTAGCCCTGGCGCTCCAGGAACTGGCCGAGACTCCAGTAGGAATGGCCCCCGTAGGCCAGTGGATTGGCCTTGCCCAGGTCGATTTCCCCCCGCGCGTCCAGGATTGCCTCGTCTACTTGCACCGCGACGACCTTCCCCAGGAACAGATCGTGTGAGCCGAGGCTCACCGCCTGCACGACCCGGCATTCCATGTTCACGGGGCATTCCTCTGATGAGAGCCGTGCCGATGGCCTGTGCGGGCTCGGCCGTCAAACCCATCGCCGCAAACTTGTCTTCCGAGTGCCCGGACACGGTTCCACACCAGTCCACGACACGGACCATCTCCGCCGTGGGGACGTTGACGGCGAATTCACCGGACTGTTTCACCAGCCCATGCGAGTAGCGCGAAGGGCGGATGCTGACCCCGATGATCGGCGGCTCCGAGCAGAGCGTGCCGACCCAGGCCAGCGTGATGATGTTCGGCTTGGTCGCCGGCCCGCAGGTGATCAGAGGCACGGAGGGAGCGGAAACAGATAAGTGCCGGGCTTCCTGGAGATCTTGGCCATGAGTCGCTCTCTCCTTACGCTGATGTTGGGCGTGGGAATTCATGACTGCCGAGATATCCATCATCCCCGGATTGGGTATACATTAGCCCCAGTGCCCGCCCCGAGGGAAGTGAAAACTCTTTTCTGGAAGGGGGTCGAAGTGGAGCCGCGACGGGTGGCGACGCTGGTCTTTGGCCGGCCCGCTCTCCGCGATCGCAATGAAGAGGAGGTGCGCGGGTACCGGGACGCCCTCAAGAGACTGCGAGCGGAGGGTCGGGTGGAATGCCTCGGCCGGGGTCAGCAAGCTCGATGGCAAAAGACCGCGCGCTGGGAATTAGGTAGTAGCCGTTCAAATGGGTAGGGAAGTGGGTATTGGACGACGCGAGAGCTGGGGCGGGGGAGGTGCCTGCGACAGCTCATGGCCCCCCCCGTCTGCTGCTTTCGCATAACTGCCATACCTGACGACGAACTACTGAGGGCGCATTCGGACATCCTGAGGGTTCCAGTCTGGACGCGCAAGGAGGTTCTCGGGTATCATGCCGGTGAGGATGCGACACGATGAATGGGGGAAGGGCGTCCAAGGGGAGGAGGTCGCTGACCGTGAAGAAGGTTCGGAAGACTCGACGATTCACTGTGGTTCTGGAACGCGATGAGGATGGTCTCTACGTGGCGTCTATCCCGGCCCTGGCGGGATGCCACACACAGGGCCGATCGCTGGATCAGGCTATGCGACGAATTCAGGAGGCGGCGGAACTGTGGCTGGAAGTCCATCGGGAAAGGCGGGGCGGATCCCTGCCGACCTTGGACCTGGTAGGGGTCCAGCAGCTTGAGATCCCCGCATGACTCGTCTCGCCCCCATCTCCGCCCGTGAATTGTAGGCAATTCTCTCCCATCTGGGATTTCGGTTGGTCCGACAGAAGGGGAGCCATGCGTTCTGGCAGCACGAGGATGGCCGGGCAACGATTGTCCCCGTCCACAAGGGTGAGGACATCGGGAGAGGCCTCTTGCGTCAGGTCCTCCGTGATGCGGACATCAATCCCCGTGAATTCGCCAGACTCCGACGGAGGTAGGCTTGTCTTGTGCGTGCCCTCAAGGGCTCTGGTTGCGTCTCGGTCCGGGTCTGACATCACCAGGGCGCGCGGCGTTCGGAGAGCGTGCCTCATTTTCATGGCCCTCGCCGACAGCGTCCCTCCTTGGTGTCCTGGTGCCTTGGTGGTGAAGGGAATTTCGGATCGGGGGGAACTGTTCGGAAAGCGTAACGTTTCGCGGCTCATGACTTGCGCGGCGGCTCGCCGTTTGATATAGGAGAAGCACACCACACGGTTCCCCCTGGGAGGGCGGAGCCGGCTCGGGATCGGCGCCCACGCTCTGTCCCGACCCCCCTGGCCCCTGACCCCCATTTTGCTTTGCGAGAAACCCTCTCGCGAGGTTGGAATGGCCCTGGGTTCGGCGGGCACCCCATCGACCTTGGTGAGCCTTTCGTCCCAGTGTTTATGCCTCGCTATCCTCGAAAGGCAAGGATACGCGGGATCCAACATCCTCCATTACACATCGGCTGACGCTAGACATCGCATTGCACCCGACGGCCGCCGGAAGGCGCGCGGCCACTGGTGAAGGCGGGTCGTTATGACGCTTGAACAACCGTGGTGATACTGAGGAACCGAATGGCAAATAAAGAAGCCACAGCCCGTATCAAGATCAACAAGCTGCTCGAAGCGGCAGGCTGGCGCTTCTTTCCGGAAGGGAGCGCGCCCGCCAACATCCGCCTTGAGCCCAGCGTGACGATCAAGTCATCCGATCTGGAAGCACTTGGCGAGAACTTCGAGAAGACGAGCAAGGGCTTCATCGACTTCCTGCTGCTCGACACCAAAGGCTTCCCGCTCATCGTCCTTGAGGCCAAATCGGAGGACAAGAACCCGCTCGTCGGCAAGGAGCAGGCCCGCAAATACGCCAAGTCCCAGAACTGCCGCTTCGTCATCCTCTCCAACGGCAACCTGCACTACTTCTGGGACCTGGAGCGCGGCAACCCCTACCTCATTACGTCCTTCCCGACGCCGGACTCGGTGATCGGCTACCAGCAGGTCACGCCCAACCCGCAACGCCTCATCGAGGACCAGGTCGGCGACGACTACATCGTGCTGACCCAGCGCCCGAACTACCAATCCGAAGCGGCGTGGCGCAACGAGGCCGAGCGTCCCGGCTACATCCAGGCCAACAAACTGCGTTTCTTGCGGCCCTATCAGTTGAAGGCCATTCACGCCCTGCAACGGGCCGTGAAGGACGGCAAAGACCGCTTCCTGTTCGAGATGGCCACCGGCACCGGCAAGACACTCACTGCCGCCGCCGTCATCAAGCTCTTCCTCCGTTCCGGCAATGCCCGGCGCGTGCTGTTTCTGGTGGATCGCCTCGAACTGGAGGATCAGGCCAAGAAGGCCTTCGCGGCGCTGCTGTCCGCCGACTTTCAGACGGTGATCTACAAGGAGAACCGTGACGACTGGCGGCGGGCGGAAATCGTTGTCACCACGGTGCAGTCGCTGCTCTTCAACAACAAGTACCAGCGGCTCTTCTCGCCGACCGATTTCGACCTGGTCATCTCCGACGAAGCCCACCGCTCCATCGGCGGCAACGCCCGCGCCGTCTTCGACTACTTCATCGGCTACAAGCTCGGCCTCACCGCCACGCCCCGCGACTACCTCAAGCGGTTCGACAAGACCAACCCTGCCACCCGCGACCCGCGCGAAGCCGAGCGCCGACTGTTGCTGGACACCTACCGCACCTTCGGCTGCGAGAACAGCCAGCCCACCTACCGCTACTCGCTGCTCGACGGCGTGAAGGATGGCTACCTGATCAACCCCACGGTGGTGGATGCCCGCACCGAAATCACCACCGAACTGCTTTCCGAAGAGGGCTTCGTCGTCTCGTTCACCGACGATGCCGGCGAAGACCAGCAGGAGGCCTTCAAGCAGCGCGAGTTCGAGAAGCGCTTCTTCGCCGAC
>CAVQPC010000025.1:0-31490 GCA_963714585.1 uncultured Methylomirabilota bacterium | reverse complement strand
GCGGGGTCGGGCACGAGGTAGGGGCTCACCCCCGCGTGCGCGGGGACGTCGCTACGTGGTGATGGCGCGGAGAGTCCAGACCCGGGGCTCACCCCCGCGTGCGCGGGGACGTCTCATTCTGTCTGATGCTCGCTAGCCGTGGTGGGGGGCTCACCCCCGCGTGCGCGGGGACGTCCGCGAGCTGGGAGACCCGACTGCCGGAGCTTGGGGCTCACCCCCGCGTGCGCGGGGACGTCATCCCGTCCCGACTGTGGACGACCCCGACACTGGGCTCACCCCCGCGTGCGCGGGGACGTCCACAGTCGCGCCCGACGTGCCGGTTGCCGTGAGGGGCTCACCCCCGCGTGCGCGGGGACGTCTGCCCTCGGTCATGCCGGCACGCCGGCCGGCCGGGCTCACCCCCGCGTGCGCGGGGACGTCGTCGCGGTGTCCGCCGTACTCCATGCGGAGCGGGGCTCACCCCCGCGTGCGCGGGGACGTCGCCAGCGGTCACACGGCGAAGAAACTCCGCGAAGGGCTCACCCCCGGTGCGCGGGGACGTCGCCGGCGGTCAGTCGGACTGCGGTCGTGTAGCTGGCCGGGGCTCACCCCCGCGTGCGCGGGGACGTCCGCCCTGTCAGCGTGAGACGTCCCCGGCCAAGGGCTCACCCCCGCGTGCGCGGGGACGTCATGGGCGGCTGCCGCACGTCGGTCACCTATGGGGCTCACCCCCGCGTGCGCGGGGACGTCTACTTATCGACCGCTCACCACGGGAACAGGCTGGGCTCACCCCCGCGTGCGCGGGGACGTCTGGTCGGGTGTGACGCTGTCCCATCCGACGGACCCTCGGGCTCACCCCCGCGTGCGCGGGGACGTCTACGACCTGCACACCATGTCCGAGATTGACGAGGGCTCACCCCCGCGTGCGCGGGGACGTCTGGCGCACACTCGACCCGAGCGTCGCGAGTTGCGGGCTCACCCCCGCGTGCGCGGGGACGTCTACCGGCCCACCGTACATCGACGCTCATTGCCGGATGGGCTCACCCCCGCGTGCGCGGGGACGTCCGGTCGCGACACGGCGCGTGCCTGGCCGGCGGCTAGGGCTCACCCCCGCGTGCGCGGGGGACGTCAGGCGTCCCGCTCATCGGTGGTCCACATGTCAGGGCTCACCCCCGCGTGCGCGGGGACGTCCTAAGGCCGGACTGGGAATCGACGCCGCGGAAGGGGCTCACCCCCGCGTGCGCGGGGACGTCTCGAAAAGGCAATCGAATACCTAAATGGGGGCGGGCTCACCCCCGCGTGCGCGGGGACGTCGTGCCCGCACCCTTCACCATCTGCACCCACGGGGGGCTCACCCCCGCGTGCGCGGGGACGTCGGATGGCCTTCTGCCGCACGAGACGGTTGGCTAGGGCTCACCCCCGCGTGCGCGGGGACGTCTCCCGGCGAACCCTTCCAGCACTGCCGCTGTCCGGGCTCACCCCCGCGTGCGCGGGGACGTCCGAGGTGAGCACCGGCTCAGGACGCCCCGAGTCGGGCTCACCCCCGCGTGCGCGGGGACGTCATCGACGCAGCGCCAGGGAAGCTGCCCACGCTGGCCTGCCGGCCGGCCGAGATCGAGATGGTTCCGACAGGAGGCGTCCGTGGGCTCGTGACACGCCGCGTCCTTTTGGGCGACATCATCGACTACCGGGTGCAGGTGGGCGCGGCCGAGGTCCGGGTGCAGCGGAACGTGCGCAAGCCCGTGTTCGATGAGGGGGACCAGTGCGGGCTGGTGTTCTCCAGCCTGCACTGGTACGACGAGGCCGGGGCGCGAGTGCTTACGGCGTAGGGGCATGGCGGCTCGGCTGAGCTCGCCGAAGTCGCGCCGTGCCCCGGCGAATTGGCGGAGAGGCATGCCCAAGTTCATCCTGATCCGGCATGGGGAATCCCTCTGGAATGGCGAGCGGCGCATCCAGGGCAACCAGGATCCGCCCCTGAGTCCCCGGGGCCTCCGACAGGCCGATCGGCTCGTGGCCCGCATGCAGGCCCAGAGGCCGGGCCGGGCGGCGGCGATCTACACCAGCCCCCTCCGGCGGGCCGCCGAAACGGCCGAGCGCCTGGCCGCCGCCTTGCGCCTGCCCCTCGTGCGGGAGCCCGATCTTCGCGAGATGTCCTTGGGGAAGTGGGAAGGCCTGACGGTCCCGGAAATCCAGGCCGCCTTCCCGGGCGGCTATGAGAGGTGGCTGGGGGACCCCGTGGCTTTTCCCGCGCCGGGCGGCGAAGCGCTGCCCGACTTCGCCCGTCGCGTGGTCCGGGCGCTGACGCGCATGCGGGAGGCCCATCCTGGGGCCGACCTGATCCTCGTCACCCACGGCGGAGTGGTCAAGGCCCTCTTGTGCCATGTCCTGGGGCTGGACGTCCGGTTCCTGTTCCGACTCAAGCAGGACAACACGGCGGTGAGCCAGATCCAGTTGGAGGAGACGGACCGTCGCGTCCTCCTGGTGAACGATACCTGTCACCTGAGTGAGGGCGGGGAAGACCTCATCGCCCAAGACGTCCTGACCGACACGGGCGAGTCGCCGGATCCCGCCGTCTGAGAGCCGCCACCCAACATGGACCTCACATCCCTGCGGGCCTTCATCTTCGATCTGGACGGGTGTGTGTACACGGGCGACACCCTGGTGCCGGGCGTGGAGGAGTTCCTGCGAACCCTGCGGGTCAAGGGGCGCCAGGTCTGCTTCCTCACCAACAATTCGCGGGAGGACGCCGCGGAGCTGCTCGCCAAGCTCCTTCGTCTGGGGATCCCGGCCGCACGCGAGGAAATCCTCTCGGCGGCGGAGGTGACGCCCCAGTATGTCCGCGAGCGCCACGGTCCCTCGCGCGTCCTGGCCATCGGTTCCGACACCTTGAAGCGGCTCCTGTGCGAGGCGGGGCACTCTTTGGTGCCGCTCGCGGACCATCCGGCGGCCCAGGTCGTGGTCATGGGACACGACGCCGACTTCACCTACGAGACGCTCACCGCCCTCGCCCGCGCCGTGGCCCGCGGGGCCGCCTTCGTCGCGGTGAACCTGGACCCGCAATTGCCCGTGGAAAACGGAATGTTCTTTCCGGGGTGTGGGAGCTTGGTTGAAGCCGTGGCGGCGGCGGCGGGCGTCCGGCCGGAGGTAGTGGGAAAGCCCATGCCCCACATCTTCCGGGCCGCGCTCCGGCGACTCGGCGTGTCGGCCGAGGCGACGGCCATGATCGGGGACAGCCTGGCCTCGGATGTGGCCGGCGCGAAGCAGCTCGGGCTCCGAGCCATCTGGCTGGCTCCGGCGGGTGCCGTCGCGGGGGCCACCCCACCCGACCTCACGATCCATCACTTCGCCGAACTGCGCGGCCGGATCTGACGGGACGCATCCCGATTCAAATGACCAATTTCCAATTGGGATTTGGTCATTGCCCGCGATCATTCGCGAACGTGTTCGTGAACAAACGGGGGCTAATACGAGAACCGCCGCATGTGAATATTGAGGAGCAGACCCAGGCACAGCATGGTGAGGATGAGGGAGGAGCCGCCGTAGCTCAGCAGGGGCAGGGGGATCCCGACAACGGGCATCATGCCCAAAACCATGGCGACGTTGATGAGGACCTGGATCGCCAGCATGGCGGAGATGCCCGTGGCCAGCAGGGCGGCGAAGAGGTCGGTGCAGTCCTGGGCGATCTGGAAGCCCCGGAAGATCAGATAGAAGTAGACCAGGAGGACCAGAAGACAGCCCACGAAGCCCCACTGCTCGGCGAGGACGGCGAAGATGAAGTCCGTGTGGTTGAGGGGGAGGAAGTTGAGCTGGCTCTGGGTGGCGCCGAGGAAGCCCTTCCCGAAGACCCCGCCCGAGCCCACGGCAATTTTGGACTGCGCGATGTGGTAGCTTGCGCCCAGGGGGTCCACGTCGGGCTCGACGAAGACCAGGATCCGGCGGCGTTGATAATCCTTCAAGAGCATCCAGAAGATCGGCGCCGCGGCCGCGGCGCCGATCAGGGGCGGCATCAGGTAGCGCCAGTGCAACCCCAGCAGGAGCATCATGGTGAGGGCGATGAAGGCCAGCAGCAAGGCCGTGCCCAGGTCGGGCTGCTTCAGGACCAGGGCCACGCTGAGCAGCGTGACGGCCGCCGGCAGGATCATGACCTTCGGCTGGTGCAGGGTCTCCCGATGGTCATCGAAGTAGCGGGCGAGGAAGAGAACCAGCCCGATCTTGGCGAACTCCGACGGCTGGAAGGTGAGTGGGCCGATCCGGATCCAGCGATGGGCGCCCAGGCCCACCTTGCCGATCACCAGGGTGGCCAGCAGGAGCGCAAGGCTCAACCCGAAGAAGACGTAGGCGAAGCGCGCCAGGGTGCGGTAGCTCACCGTCGTGGCCACCGCCAGGACGATGACGCCCAGCCCGAGCCAGCCCAGTTGGCGGAGGTAGAGGGTCTTCCGGAAGGTCGAGGTGGCCAGCGAATTGGCGCTGAAAATACAGACGATCCCCAGCAGGGACATGGCGAGCGCGGTGACAGCGAAGCGCCAGTCAAAATGGGTCATCAAGCGACGGTCGAACATCACTCCCCTGCACCCTCTGGATCAATCCGCCAAGTCGGACTCCTGGGGCTCCACGGGAGGCGTTTGGACCACGGTCTGCCGCGATCCCAGGGCGGCCTCGTAGACTTGCTTGGCCATGGGGGCGGCCACTAAGCCACCGAACCCCCCGTTCTCCACCAGGACCACCACGGCGATCTGCGGGTTGTCCACGGGGGCGAAGGAGACGAACCAGGCGTGGTCCTTCAGATCCGCCTGTCCCTTGCCTTCCCCCTTCTTCACCACCTGGGCCGTGCCGGTCTTGCCCGCAATGGCAATCCCCGGGATGCGGGCACGGGCGCCCGTTCCCCCTTCCACGACCCCCAGCATCGCCTGGCGGACAAAGGCCAGGGTCTCCGGCTTCACGGGAACCCGCCGGACCACCTCCGGCTCGTACTCCTCCAGGGTCTCGCCGGAGAGGGAGACCACCTTCTTCACCGCAAACGGACGGTAGATGGTCCCCCCGTTGGCGATGGCGGAGACCATGAGGAGCAGTTGCATGGGAGACGTCACCACCGCGCCCTGGCCGATGCTGGCCACCACCGTGTTGCCCGCCGCCCATCCGGGCTGGCCGTGGCGGCGGGGCTGCGGGTTGGGAAGGTTGCCCTTGGCCTCGTCCCCCAAGCCGAGGCCGGGGGCCTCGCCGAGGCCGAATTCCCGCGCCGTCTTGACGATGTCCTCGATGCCGACCCGGAGGCCCGCCTGATAGAAATAGACGTTGCACGAGTTCACGATGGCCCCGCGCAGATCCAGCCAGCCGTGGCCGCCCTTCTTCCAGTCGTCGAATCGCTGGTTCCCCAGATAGAAGTAGCCCGGGTCGTAGAACTTGGTCTCAGGGGTGAGGGCACCGCTCTCCAGCCCGGCAATGGTCACCATGAGCTTGAAGATGGAGCCGGGAGGATACTGGGCCTGGAAGGCACGATTCCCCATGGGGTGACTGGGGTCGGTGGCGAGCTGTCGCCACTCATCCGCGCTGATCCGCTGAGCGAACATGTTGGGATCGTACGAGGGGTGGCTCACCATGGCCAGGATCTCGCCCGTGGTCGGGCTCATGGCCACGACCGTCCCCTTCTTGTCGCCCAGGGCCGCCTCCGCCGCCTCCTGAATCCGCTTGTCGATGGTGAGGGTGACGTTGGAGCCGGATCGCGGATCGATCCGGTTCTCCAGACGGATGGCGCGGCCGCGGGCATCCACCTCCACCTGCTCGCCGCCGTCCGTGCCCCGGATGAACGCATCGAAGCGGCGCTCCACGCCCGCCTGCCCGATGGCATCCCCCGGACGGAAGTCCCGGTACTCCGGCCGTACCAACTGGGCCTGGTTGATCTCGCTCACGTAGCCGAGGAGGTTGGCCGCCATCCCGCCGCTGGGGTAGGCTCGCACCGGCCGCACCCGGAGGCTGATCCCCGGCAGGTCGACCTTTCGCTCCTCCACCGCCACCATCATGCGCTCGTCCAGGTCCTTGCGCAGGAGGAGCGGCTGGTGCGGCCGATCGCGCCCTTCCTGCAATTTGGCCTGGATGTCCTGAGCGGGGGCCCCGAGGATGGAGGACAGGATGGGGACGACCGCCGCCGGATTCGAGACGTCTTCGGGCGTGGCGAACAGGTCGAAGGTGGGCCGGTTCTCCACCAGGATCTCGCCGTTCCGATCCAGCATGAAGCCGCGGGGAGCCTCCACGCGCCGGATGCGCAGCCGGTTGTACGTGGACAGGGTGAAGTAATGCCCGCCCTCCAGGATCTGGAGATACCAGAGCCGGAGCAGCAGCACCAGGAAAGCGATCCCGATGCAGAAGAGCGCCTTCTGGATGCGGGAAGCCAGCGCCTGCGGCGGGGGAAGGGGAATGGGCTTCAGGCTCATACCGGTCGAACGAGACCGCCGCGCAGTTGCGGCAGGCGGAGGAGTAGCAGGCCCACGGTCGCCGTGAAAAGCGCCTCAGGCGTCACCACCCACAGGAGGGTGCGCAGGAGGGGCGGCGGCGCGAAGAAGAAGGACAAGAGGATCAAGCTCAGCACTCCCGTCGCCGCGCTCCAGCCGAGGAGGAGCCAGAACTGCGCCAGCGGCTTGCCCGTGTACATGGCGTGCCCCAGGCGGGCAGAGAGAAAACCCACCAGGGCGAAGCTGAACGCACGAAGACCCAACGGCCCGCCGGACAGGGCATCCTGGCAGAGGCCGATGGAGAATCCCTCGATGGTGCCTCCCTCCGGGCTGGCGCGCAGGCTGAGGAAGAAGACCAGGAGAAGGAAGAGATCTGGCCGCACACCCCACAGGCTCACGGGCGGCAGCAGGACCTCCTGCGCCACCGCGCAGCCGAGGAGGCCGAAAAAGTACCACGTCATGGCTGGATTCCGGATCCCGCCTCGAATCCTTCGGCGGGGGTCGTCTTGAGGATCAACACGTGTTCCAAGCGGGAGAGGTCCGCGGCGGGCTGGAGTGCGGCCTCTTGGAACAGGGCGCCGCTCTTGCGCTCGACCGCGGTGATCCGGCCGATGGGAATGCCCTTGGGGAAGACACCGCCCATGCCCGAGGTGATCAGTTCGTCGCCCACCGTGACGTCGGCGAGGAGGGGAAGATAGCGGACGCGTGCACCAACCGCGAGGCCGCCCGACACGATTCCCGTGACGCGGGTGCGCTGGATCAGGCCACCCACGGCGCTCATCGGATCGGTGACGAGCTGCACCTTGGCGGTGGTGGGGGTCACCTCCAGCACGCGGCCGACCAGACCGTCCGGCGACACCACCGGCATGTTGCGCTTGACCCCGGCCAGGCTCCCCCGGTCCACCAGGATGGTCTTGAACCAATTGGTGGCATCCTTCCCCACCACGCGGGCGGCCAGGCTGTCGACGCCAGCGCTCTCCCGCAGGGCCAGCAGGCGCTGCAGGCGCTGGGTCTCGAGCGCCTGCTCCTCGAGCTGCTGGATGCGCCGCTCCATCGTGGCCGCCTGGCCCTGCAGGCGCTTGTTGTCCTCGCGGACGTGGCGCAGGTCAATATAATTGTGCCAGGCATCGGTCACGCCGCCCACGACGACGGCCGTCACCTGGATGAAGGGCGAGATGGCGAACAGGAGGGCCTGCCGGGTGAAGTGCACCACCGCCTGCTCGTGACGCACCTGGAGCGTCATGAGCAGGAACGAGAGGAGGAGGGCAGTAGTCAGGATGACGGCCCGGCGGTACCGGGCCAGGAGGCGAATCAGCACACTCACGTGGACACCCTCGGATCACGCCGCGACGTCGGCCGCCGCGGGATCGCATGGCGGCCTTCCAGCCCCGGATCCGCTCGGACAGACTCCGCAGGGGAGCCAGCGGATCAGCTCTCCAGACAGACCTCCTTGAGCAGGTCCAGCTCGTCCAGGACCTTGCCCGTGCCCAGGACGACGCAGGACAACGGGTCGTCCGCGACCCGGACCTTCAGGTGCGTCTCCAGGGCGAGCAGCGTATCCACACCGTGGAGCAAGGCGCCGCCACCGGCGAGGACGATGCCCTTCTCGGCGATGTCGGCGGCCAGCTCGGGCGGGGTCCGCTCCAGGGCCGTCTTCACCGCGTCCACGATGGCGAAGACGGGATCGTGCAGGGCCTCCCGGATGTCGCTATCGTTGATCACCAGCGTCTTGGGGATGCCGTCCACCAGGTCGCGCCCCTTGATCTCCATCTTGCGGGGCTCGTCGAACGGATAGGCGGAACCGATCTGGATCTTGATGTTCTCCGCCGTGCGCTCGCCTATCAGCAGGTTGTATTTCCGCTTGAGGTACTGCGTGATGGCCTCGTCCATCTCGTCGCCGGCGATGCGCACCGACTGGCTATAGACGATGCCGGAGAGCGAGATCACGGCCACCTCGGTGGTGCCGCCGCCGATGTCCACGATCATGCTGCCGCTGGGCTCCTGCACGGGGAGCCCGGCCCCGATGGCGGCGGCCATGGGCTCCTCGATCAGGTACACCTCGCGGGCGCCGGCCTGGTCCGCGGAATCCCGGATGGCGCGCTTCTCCACCTGGGTGATGCCGGAAGGCACCCCCACGATGATCCGCGGGCGGACCAGGGTCTTCCGATTGTGCGTCTTCACGATGAAGGCGCGGATCATCTGCTCGGTGACGTCGAAGTCGGCGATGACGCCGTCCTTCAGCGGGCGGATGGCCACGATGCTGCCCGGGGTCCGGCCGAGCATTTCCTTGGCCTCGCGGCCCACCTTGAGGACTTGGTTCGTGCCCTTCTTGATGGCGACAACGGACGGCTCGCTCAGGATGATCCCCCGCCCCTTGACGTAAATCAGGGTGTTGGCCGTGCCGAGATCGATGGCCAAGTCGTTGGAAAACATCCCATATATCCAATTCAGGAACATTGCGTGTCCTTTCCCGCCCCGCCCGGTCGGGCGGGGCCATACGGAATAACCCGACTGTTTGTGTCTTTAACATACGGCCTGGAAAAAGACAAGGGGTTTCCCAGCGATCGTTTGCTCGAAAGCCCTTGCGGACCTCCACTGCGATGCAGTATGGTGGTGGGAAACCTCAAGGGAGAAGGGAAACCGGTATGCTCAAGTCGATGCGAGAAGGGAGCGCCTACTTCATCAAGGGCGTCATGCTGGTCATCGTGGTTGCCTTTATCGGAACCATCTTCGTGGTGTGGGGCGTCCAGTCCACGGCCACGCCGGGGGACTTGGGGCGGCGCGGGTTCGTGGCCACGGTCGGTGACCACACGATCTCCGTCGTCGACTACCAGCAGGCGCTGCGGCAGCAGATGGACCAGTACCGCCAGCTCTTGGGAGACAAGTTCGACGAGAAGATGGCGGACTCGCTCAACCTCAAACAGCAGGTGCTGGATGGGATGATTCGCCGTGCCCTGATCCTCCAGTATGCGGAGCGGGACGGCGTGCGGGTCACGCCCGAGGAGCTGGCCGACGAGATCCGCCAGATGCCCGTCTTCGGCGGCCCGGCCAATTTCAGCCGCGAACGCTACCTGGCGGTTCTGCGGTCCAACCGCCTGACGCCGCAGCGGTTCGAGAGCGATCTCAGTCAAGACCTGACGGTACGCAAGATGAATGGCCTGGTGCGCGAGGCCGTGAAGGTCTCGGATACCGAGGTGCGGGAGGCGTACCAGCGCGCGTACCGCCAGCTCACGGTGGAGGTCGTGCAGCTCCCGGCGGGTGAGGGGGGCAAGAAGCTCGCCGATAGCATCACCGTGGCCATGGGCAAGGGGAAATCCCTGGCGGCGGCCAGCCAGGAGGCGGGCGTTGCGGTGAAAGACTACGGGCCATTCCCTGTCGGCTCACCACCCAAGGAGATCCCCGATCCGGAGGCCTTCCGGTCGGCGGTGAATACGCTGAAGCCGGGGGAGATCAGCCCCCTCCTGAGCGGGGCGAAGGCCTCGTACCTGATCCGTCTGGTGAAGGAGGACAACCCGCCCGAGGCGCAGTTCGAGAAGGACAAGGCCGCCTTCCGCACCCAATTCCTGGCGATGAAGCGCGAGGCGGTCCTCGCCAGTTGGCTCGAGCAACTGCAGAAGATCGTGAAGGTGACGATCGATCAGAGCGCCATGTGATCGGCCGGATTGGAGCTAGCGTCTCCATGCGAGGGAGGTTGGTGGCCAGGGGATGTGCGGGACCGGCTGACGGTAGATGCGGTCCCAGGCCTCATATCTTGTGATCACCTTGAGGGGGGGCGGCGCCTTGGCTTCCAGGCGCCCCACCCGCTCGATATCCCGGACCCACCCCACCACATAGATCACGAGCAGTCCCGCCAGCACGACCTTTCCGAGATCCCACCACGCGCGCAGGACAACCGCGAGCGGGGTGCGGATCGTGGTGAGGTCGGCCAGGCGAATCCGGGCCTCGACCATCGTCGTGTCGATCAGCATAGCGAGCACCTCCCGTCTCCCTCGGGCTGACGACCGGCTGGGGACAGATGCACCGGGAGCAGGCCAAAGGAGTCTTTCGGGATTGGGTGGCCAACGTGCCCTGGGCCGCGACAGACGCCTCAGGGGCGGCGATGGAAGTCGATACCTGTCGCGGGGGCGCCTCTGACGGGATAAAACGTATGAATGAAAGCAACGTCAGAACGGGAGTCAGCGAGGCGGCCGGATTCGGAAGAATTTTTCGAAGGTGCGCTATGAGTGGTGTGACGATATCTGAGTTCCCGGGATGAGTCAACCACAAATTTTCGACATGAAGAGGCAAACCGTCGCCTTCGTCGCAGCCGGTGCCCAAGGCGATCTCACGGTGTCGGACCGGGAGTCGTGAGCCATGAGCCCCCAGGATGGAAACGACGCCGCCTACGAGTACCCGCGCCTGCGGCCGGTGGATGCCTTCTCGGTAGAGGTGCAGGGCGAGCCTGTCCTCTGCCTCCGGGATCCCATGCAGCTCTGCGAGTCGGTGGTGTACGTGGCGCAGCAGACGGCCGCGATCCTGGGCCTGTTCGACGGGCGCCATTCCCTGCTGGATATCCAGGAGGCCTTCGCCCGGCGATTCGGGACCCTGCTGTTCCGCGAGGAGCTGCTCGGGGTGATCCGCTCGCTCGACGAGCACTGCCTGCTCGAAGGCCCGCACTTCGCCGCCCGGCGCGACGCGGCGGTGGAGGAGTTTCGGCGGGCGCCGCGCCGCCCCGCGATGCTCGCCGGCAAGAGCTACGCCGCCGAGCCCGCTGCGCTGCACCGACAATTGGACGGCTACTTCGCGGCGGAGGAGGGGCCCCGCGGCGCATCGCCCACGCCCTCGGCCGAACGGCTGGCGGGCCTCATCGTGCCGCACATCGACTTCACCCGGGGCGGCCCGTGCTATGCCTGGGGATATCGCGAGGCGGACGGCGCGCCGCCGGTGGATCGCTGGGTCATCTTCGGGACCGTCCACGCGTCCATCGCGCGGCCCTTCGCCCTCACCCGCAAGGATTTCGAGACGCCGCTCGGGATCGTCGAGACCGATGGCGAGTTCGTCGAGCGGCTGCTGGCGCGGGTGGGGACGCGCTACGTCGAGGACGAGTTCGCGCACCGGGGGGAGCACTCCATCGAGTTCCAGACGGTCTTCCTTCGCCACCTGACGCCGCCCGAGCGCCGGGTGCGCATCGTGCCGGTGCTGTGCGGGTCCCTCGCCGGGGAGGAGGGGCGTCGCCCGCCCGCCGTCCCGCCGGAGGTGGAAGAGTTCCTCGCCGCCTTCCGCGACACGACGGCATCGAGCGGCGGACGCACGCTCGTCTTGGCGAGCGCCGACCTCGCCCACGTCGGACCGCGCTTCGGCGACCCCTCTCCCGTGACGCCGGGGCAGCTTCGCGAAATCGCCGGGGCGGACCGCGAGATGCTGGGCGTCGTGGAGCACGGCGATGCCGCCGGCTTTTTTCGGGCGGTGGTTCGCGATGGAGACCGGCGCCGGATCTGCGGCCTGCCCCCCATCTACGCCATGCTCAGCGTGCTGCCGGGAGCGCGGGGAACGACCCTGCGATACAGCCAGTGGCCCGACCCCGCGGGCACGGTGACCTTCGCGGCACTGGCCCTGTACACGTAGCCGCGACGCGGCAGAGGCGCGCGGCGAACGAAGGCGTGGCGTGGGCGGGTGTGCTGCGGCGCGGGCTGGCGGCAAGACCAGCGGAAACGGTGCACGACGGGCGGGAGGGGGGTGGGCGCCTGGGCCTCCTCGCCCCTCGACCTGCGAGCTTTCTCGCGCTCTGCGGGGGCGGCCATGGGCATTCGACGCTGGCTGAGGCGGTGGATCTGGGGCGGGGGGCGGACGGTGCGCTACATCTTCATCCATCCGACCTGCGGCCACGAGGATGTGGAGGCGGGTTACCTGCCCGAGTGGGGCAGGCCGAAGTTTCTCTGCCGCCGGTGCGGAGTCGCCTTCGACGAGGCCAGCGTGCGGCTGGCGTGGATGGGGGAGGCTCCACGTCGATCGCGATGAGGGCGACGACCGTGGCTGACGCCCCTTCGCTCAGCGGAGCCCGCCCGGGAACTGCGTGTGGAGCGGCTGAGCGACGGAGCGAGGCATCGAGCGAGAAAGACTCGATCCATCCGGCCGCCGGGGGCCTCGGAAACGACAAGCAGAAACAGAAAGCGGGACCGGAAACCGATCCCGCCTCCTCTGAGAGGTTGGTGGAGCTGGGGGGATTCGAACCCCCGGCCTCCTGACTGCCAGTCAGGCGCGCTCCCAACTGCGCCACAGCCCCAGAAATGCAGATGAGCTGAAGGACCCACGGCCGCGGGCCGCACTTCACCCTCCAGCTCGGGACTCCTTATAACCAGCCAGCCCCCGCGCCGTCAAGCGAAAAATCCCCTGCCGTCTGCAGACTGTGGCGCCGAGCCCTGCGGCGCTCGCCTCTCGTGTCTCATCCACTCGGCAATTCGAAATCCTTCCCGGTCCCTCCACGCCTTCGTTCGACATTCTGCAACCCGAAATTGATTCCGTATTCTGAGCCCTTCGCCCCTTGCCCCGTGCCCTCTGCCGTCGTCCATCGTGAGTCTTTGAGTGCCTTCCGCCTGCGGCGGCTCATGGCTCATCGCTCGTAGCTCATGGCAGCCGCCCCACGCCCCATGCTGCCTACTGCTTACTGCGCACTGCCTACTGCTCTCTGCCCCATGCCCTCTGGCTCCATGGGCTTCTATTCTCGTACGCTCGTACCATCGTACTCTCGTACGCTTCTCGCTCCCCTTGCCCCGTGCCCCGGGCGCCGTGCCCTGTGCGCATTGTCTCCATGGCCCTTTCAGCTTGACACGCCCAGTGGGCTGGCTTAAAAAGGTGGCGCAATACGCCGGGGTGGTGAAACTGGTAGACGCACGGGACTCAAAATCCCGCGGGGCTTGCCCCATGGGGGTTCGATTCCCCCCCCCGGCACCACTTTGGATTCCGCAAGTTAGCCGATATTCGCCAGCTCCTCGCAGATCCCAGAAATCCCCAGATTGTGTCATATTGGAGAGGTCGTCATGCCGGACCGGTGTCAGGTTGGTGTCTGGCAGTCGCAAGCAACGATACCGATGGGAGTGCTGGAGTGAAACAGCGTGGTCGGTACGATGTTGCGGGACTGGAGGAGGCGCAGTGGGAGCCTGGCTCTCGTGGTCGCGTCCTCAAGAACCGGCTCGGCATCAGGAGCAAGCGGGAGATGGATCGGGTCGAGGGGCAGGAGCAGGTCCGAGCGCTTGAAGAGTTGACCACACTCTACGACCAGGACCATCGCTTCACCGCGGCCGACATCTGCGGTATGCACCAGATCTGGTTGGGACCGATCTATACCTGGGCAGGCCAGTACCGCCAGGTGAATCTCCAGAAAGTCGATTTTCCCTTCGCCGCCGCCAGCGCAGATCCCTAAGCTGATGGCCGATTTTGAGCGAGGGCCGCTCCGAACCTGTACCCCCTGCCGTCCGGCCCATCGAGAAGATTGCCGAAGCCTTGGCCGTCGTCCATGTTGAGTTGGTCTTGATCCATCCCTTTCGCGAGGGAAACGGTCGGGTGGCGCGATTGCTGGCCGTCCTGATGGGGCTCCAGGCGGGGTTGCCTGCCCTTGCCTTCGACGAACTGTCGGGGCGGAAACGGCAACAATACTTTGCCGCGGTACGTGCGGGGCTGGATCGGAACTACCAACCGATGGCCGGGATGTTCACCGCCGTGATCCGGAGGACGATCCAGATCCACGACCGACGGTAGATCGGCGAGGGTCGGATGTGCCCTTTTCGAGATCGGTCGAGCTCAGTCGAACGCCTTCGACGCCCGTGGATGTACACACGGTCACCACGAACATCTCACGGCGCAGGCTGGGGTCGCGCAGATAGGGGTTGGTGTCGAGAAGCGATCGTTTTTGCATGAAGTAATTATAGCATAGCAAGAGCAGGGATTCACTTTTCCTTCCAATGCCGATGAGCCACTTCACTGAATCCGTCGTTGAAGACGCGGCCCTATCCTGGCTGGAGAGCCTGGGCTACGAGGTGCTGCATGGCCCCGAGATCGCGGCAGGAATCCCGACATCGTGTCGCTATATGGTGCGGTACGTTGTTGACTCAGTGGAATGACGCTTATAGCGAGCCGCACGCCTCAAGAGAGCATTGCGGTGCGTTGTTGACGGACAGGAATTGCCGCTGCCCACTCGATGCGACCGTGGCTGATAGCGAGGGATGAGCCACATGAGTATAGGGGACGTATACGGGACGTTGCCAAGTTGAACAAGTTGTGCTACGCCTTCTGCCATGCCCCGTCAAGCCCGCCTGGATGCGCCGGACACCCTCCACCACGTGATGGTGCGGGGGCTCGAGCGGCGCGTCATCTTCCGGGACGACGCGGACCGCGCGCGACTTCGTCGCCCGCCTGGCCGCGCTCGCGGAGGGCGGGGCGCCTCACCGTCTACGCCTGGGCGCTCCTCCCGAACCACGCCCACCTCCTGGTCCGGACGGGGACCCGCCCCTTGCCCGCGCAGCATGCGCTCCCTCCTCACCGGCTACGCCGGGGCCTTCAACCGGCGCCACCACCGCGTGGGCCACCTCTTCCAGAACCGGTACAAGTCCATCGTGGTGGAGGAGGAGCCCTACCTCCTGGAGCTGGTCCGCTACCTCCACCTGAATCCGCTCCGGGCCAAGGTGGTCCCCGACCTCCGCGCGCCTCGACCGGTATCCCTGGACGCGGCCACAGCGCCCTCCTGGGGACCGTCCCCCGCCCCTGGCAGGACACCCGGACGCATCCTCGCCCAGTTCGGCCCCACCCGCCCGCCGGGCCCGGCAGGCCTACCGGGCCTTCGTCGCCGCCGGGCATCCCGCAGGGCCGCCGCCCCGAGCTCCAGGGCGGGGGCCTCCTCCGGAGCCTGGGGGGCTGGGCGGGCCGTCGCCGCCCTCCGCCGGGGCCGCGAGGCGTACCTGGGGGATGAGCGGATCCTCGGGGACAGCGCCTTCGTCGAGCAGATCCGGCGCGCCGTCGAGGCGACCGCCCGTCGCGCCCCGGCGCCTCCCGCTCGACACGCTCGTCGCCCGCGTCTGTCGCCGCGTCGGCGTTCGCGCCGGCCAACTCGCGGCGGGCAGCCGCCGCCCCGCCGTCACCCGGGCCCGCGAAGGGATCGCCTACCTCTGGATGAGATCCTCGGCCACCCCGGCCGGCCCCTCGCGCCGATCCTCGGCGTCCGGCCGCAGGCCGTCTACCAGGCGGCGGCGCGGGGCCGACAGCCCGGCGAGTGGGAGCACCTCCTGCAGACATGACTTGTCATTCTTGGCAACGTATGGCGTCCCGTATGACAGTGGCAGTTCTACGACTCCCCGACGAAGGCGGCCATCATGGCGATGGGGATGGGGTAGGCTCCCTCACGGGTATGTTCGGGTAATCGGAGTGTAGCCATGTCCGTATGTCCCAATGCGTGCGGCCCTGCAGCTAACGCGAAGGAGGACGAGATGGCGGCCTTTTGATCGGGGGCAAGATACACGCCTCATCCGGAAGCCTTCGAGAAACCTCGAGACCAACGCAGTAGTGTCCTGGGAAGCAGTCTCAAGGGACGCCCCGGAAGGTCATCGAACACTGCCTGTTTTCAATGGGCCCAAGACAGGCCTCTCGCTACGGGAAGGCCACTGCACCCAAGCTACTCAAGGGGGGGGAACTACCTGGTGGAGCGGCCTGACGCACGGGAAGTAGCGGTAAGACTGTATCGCCAGGAAGTCGGGGAGGGACGCAAGCGATTCTTGTGGATGAGGACGGTTGTGAAGTAGTTGAAGGAATTCCACTTGACAGGGCTGACGGCAAAGGCTAGCCTTTATCCACTCTCCATCGAGTCCGCACAAAGGCATTCCTCCCCGGTGTTGTTGATGACAACACCGGGTTGATTCCTCCCGGGGGTTGGCATCGGCCAACCCCCGGCCCTTTCCGGTCCCCCTTCCAGGAGGTTCCCATGGCGGAGCAGCCTCTCCTTCTTCCGAGACGGCCATGGTCTTCATTGACGCCATGAACCTCTATGAGGGCCTCCAGGATATCGGGGTGGACACCAAGCTAGATTACTACAAGTTCTCCCTGAAGCTCGTGGGGCCACAACGTCGCCTCATCAGGGCGCACGTGTCCACGGGTGCCTACGATCAAGTCCGGGAACCGGAGAAGTACGCGCAGCAGATGAAGTTCTTCAACAAAGTTCACCGGATGCCATTTGTCACCCTGAAGACACGGCCAGCTCATCGCCCGAGGAGGAACGTATCTTCAGAAGGGCGTAGACACCCTCATCGCCACGGACATGGTGACTATGGCGTTTCTTGGCCATTATGACGTAGCCTTCCTGGTCTCGGGAGATGGCGATCTCGCACCCGCAGCCGACGCAGTGAAGGCCGCAGGGAAACAGATCGTAGTGGCCGCCTCCCGCGAAGCCGATCCACGGCGATCGCCCAGAGCGCCGACCAGGAGCTCGTCCTGAAGCAGGATTTCCTGAAAGACTGTTACTGATCCCCCGGCGAAGGGGATAGTGATGCGGGGCGTTGTTGACTCAGCGGAATGACGCTTATAGCGAGCCGCACGCCTCAAGAGAGCATTGCGGTACGTTGTTGATGGACAGGAATTGCCGCTGCCCACTCGATGCGACCGTGGCTGATAGCGAGGGACGAGCCACATGAGGGAGGATGTCAAATTCCAGAGGGAAGGGCGACCTCTGGAGTGTCTGCGGGCGACCGGGCTGGATACACCGATCCTCGGCCGCGATGAGCCGCGCTGGCAGCGGTCGCGGCCCCCGTGGGGCGGGCCGCGAGACGCATCCCGCAACGGGTGGCGCGGAGCCGCCTGAGCGGGTGCAGCTCGGGGGCGCCTCTGAGCCGAAGCATGCTTTGCTGCCAGAGGTGGCCGAGGGGTCGGCCAGGGGGGACGTCCCCTGGAGACTCTGCAGGCGGCCGGGCTGGACGCGCCGAACACCAGGCGGAAGAAGGCGCCGCAGCTCAGGCTGGGCTTTGCGGCAGATCGAGAGCAGGCTGAAGAGGCGGGAGGCTGGGGTCAGAAAGGGGCACCCCGCCAAGGCGAGACGGTCCTGGACCGGCTCCACCAGGCGATGATTCTCTTCGCGGCTGGCAGGAGCGAAGCGCTCAAGCGCTTCCTGGTCGAAGAAGGGGTCGGTGCCGAGATCGCTTCCGGCGCCCGGCTCAGGGGCGCTTCGCACGCTATCCGACGGCCTCCGCGGAGAAGCATTGGGTGGACGGCGGGCTGGCGCGGAAGAAGGGACTCGGGTTCTAATCGAGAAGGTCGAGCGCCACCTTGAGGGCGACGTGGAGGGCGGCGAGCTTCTGGGTGCCGAGAGTGCCGACGTAGTCCGTGAGCGCGCTCTTGGGCAGACTGACCAGGCCATCGCAGTGAATCGCGCTCGCATGCTTCAGGCCTTCCGTCTCGCCGACTGGCACCTGGGTCCCCAGCCCGTGTCGCCTTGAGGACACCGGTGCGCAGATGACCGTGCCGTACTCCGGCGTGTCGCAGAGGACTTGTCGGCTGACGACGAGGAAAACCCGGGAGCGCTTCGGGTCGGAACGGGAAGGGTGGAGGACGCGGTACAGATCGCCGCGCCTCATGGGAGGAGCTGATATTCGAGGACGTCCGCCATCTCCGCGTTCAGCGCGGCGGCGTGCTTTCGGAGGAGGGCAGCTTCGCGAGCCTGGAGCGCCGCGCGATCGGCGTGAGCCAGGAAGGTGCGCACGGCCTCTTCGATGAACTCGGAGCGGCTGCGCTGCTCGGCTTGGATCCGCGCATCGATCTCCCGGAGGATATCCTGGGAGAGTGTGATTGAAGTCTTGACTTTCATACCGCAAAAATACTACCCAAGCCACCCCAAGTCAAGGGCCGGAATCGTTGTGTGCGTCTCGACGAGCGGAGTCGTTTCATGGCCAAGCGGAAGGCGTCCTGCAGCGCGCGGGGCGCCCGGCCTGAGGCGGCGCAGCTCATCCAGCTGGATGGTCCGTTCGCCCCCCGTCCCCACCCGGGGCGGAAATCGAGCCACATCAGGAATTCCGGGACAACCCGACGCGGCCCGCAGCCTTCCATGAGGAGTCGCCCATGACGAGCGCTCCAGACTTGCCGTCCATCATTGCATCGGCAGCCGCACCGCGAAAGCTTCGGCCGCGGACCGATCTGCGCGAGTCCGGCTGGAGGTTCTGGGAGTTGCGCACCCTCAATAGGCACCGCGTGGTCGGCCTCCTGCACGAGTACCGACAGTTCGCCGACGCGCACGACTTCGAAGCGACCATCCGGGGAGTCGTGGCGCGCCACTTCACGTCGTCCTGGTGGCGCGGAATGGCGTTTGGCGTCGTGGCGGACGTGACGGTGAGCTCCCTGGGCGCCGACGACCTGAAGCTGCTGGTCGACGGCCGCGAGAACGCCAAGGGGACCCTGCAGTGGGTCGTCCTGGTGGCCAGCGAGCCGCACGTTGCCCTCGGGGTGCACACCTGGATGGAAGCGTACCTGAGTCCCGTGTACCGGGACACGCTCCGCGCGCTGGGGACGACGGGGTACCGGGTCTCAAGTGCCAGGAAAGAGAAGGACGGCCTCATGAAGTTTCTCACGGGCGTTGCCGACCTGGAGGTGGCCCTTGGCAGCCTCGGCACCCGACGGCGGGCTTTTCCCGAGTTCCATGACGATCCTCGACGTGAGCGGTGATCGCGGCCCCACACCGGGCCTCTCTCGGGTAGAATCTCCCTCGCTCCATCGTAGTCGCGTATGCGGGGCCGGTGCTGCCAGCCGTCTCCAACCGACCATGTCCGAGCTGGAGGAGGTGGAGCGGCGCGCCAGTTCAATCCATTGCATTGCAAGGCGAAGGGCCCGAGACAGTGCTGCCAGTACTGGTGGGAGGGCATGCGTTCGCCAGCATCTCGCCGAACCCAGTAGGCATGCTGCGTGAAGAGATGAACGTCCGGCCTCTTTCCCAGGCGTCCGGCTTTCCCCTTGACAGCCATCGCTGCTGCGCCGCATACTCCGCTGTCAGCGGGAAGCCGGATGCCCTGGCAAGCCACGATCGGGCCGCCCGGCCCGGGGTCGGGCGCCGGGCAAGCGGGGAGAGCCCGTCGTATCGCGCCCTCCCAGAAGCACATTCCTAGCACCTCACCAAACGGAGGTAAGGGTTCATGGAGCTGTACGAAGCCATCGAGAAGAGGCGAACCATCCGCATCTTCAAGCAGGGGGCTACCGAGGCCCAGTTGCGCAAGCTCATTGCCACGGGCGCCAAGGCGCCGTCATCGGGCAACAGGCAATCCTGGGAGTTTATCCTGGTCGAGGATCGAAAGCTGGTGGACCAGATCGCCGAACTGAAGTACCAGTGGAACCGGAAGTTCCCGCCCGGCCCGGGCGAGTCCCAGAAGGAGGTCGAGGAGCGGGCGCTCAACCAGAAGAAGTGGTTTCAGAATGCCAGCGTCGTCGCCGTCTGCACCCGGGGCGGCGATGTGGCCTCCGCGTGGCTCGCCGTCGAAAACATCTCCCTGGCCGCCGTCGCCGACGGGCTGGGCAGCGGCATCATCGCCTTTGGCGGGGAGGAAAAGAAGGCCCTTGAGACCCTCCTGGGTCTTCCCGCCGGGTACGAAGTGACCTGTGTCATCAAGATCGGGGTTCCTGAAGGGGCGGGCACTCAGCCGGCGATGCGGCCCGAATTCAGCTGGCTGCACAAGAACACATTCTAACGCAAGGTGAACGAGGCCCTGAACAGGGCTCGGACAAGGTGCCGGCCAGGGGGTGCTTCCCCCTGGCCTTTTTCTTGCGTCACGTCCTCGAAGAGGCCGGGATAGCGAGCCTCCACCGCGTACTCCGTCAACGCGCCAGCCTGGCGGATCTCTTCAGGGATTTCTCCACCGCTTGCTGGGCATCGAAGCACAGGTCTTCGTAGAGGACATCCGGCAGACCCCGGTCCGCCCTTGCGCGCGCGAGGTTGCTGCGGGCCCTGCGGAGCCATTCCGCAGGGTCGGTGGGATCCCGGTACTCAGGCGGCATAGACCTCTCTCCCCTCTTGCAAGGCCGGGCCAATGCTCTGCGCCCCCGATCTCGTCGCTCGCCCGACCCGGACGATTGCGGCACAAGCCGGCGTGGCGAATGGCACGGTCGGTATTGTCCTGCGCGAGCTTCGGGAGGACGGCTTCCTCCTCGATCTTCGCTAGCGCCGCGGCAAGCGGGTCTTCAGAAATCTCAAGGGGCTGTTGGAGCAATGGACCCAGGCGTACGCCCGCACGCTTCGCTCGAAACTCGTCGTTGGACGGTATCGGGCGGCTGAGCCGGATTGGTGGAGGAACGTGAACCCTCGTGAGTATGGGGGGGTCTTCGGCGGGGAGGCTGCCGAAGCCCTCTTGACGGGTACACTCGTCCGGCCCGGCATCGTCACCGTATATCTCCCCGCGCCTCCCGGCCGGTTCATCCTCGGCAACGGCTTGGTGAATGCGCCCGACGGGACAGCGGAGATCCGCAAGAAGTTCTGGCCGATTGAATATCCCTGGGGACATCCGACTTTGGCGCCCCCGGTCCTCCTCTATGCCGATCTCCTCGCCACTGGGGACGCCCGGTGTCTCGAGGCGGCGCAACATGTCTATGCAGAGCACCTCGCTCAACTTGTCGCAGCAGAATGACCTCCGCTGGCTGAGCAGTCTCGGCGCCGCCAGCCGTCCCATTCTTCACGTGTCCGTCCAGCACGCTTACGCCGCTGCTGAAGTCCGCACCCTGATGGACATTCGTCTGCCCCTCCCCGTCGCGGTTGTCCCGGCAATCGCGATGCGATCCTGTTGCTTTGTCGTGGGCTTTGTGCGATCCTGCCGAGCAAGCGGCCGAGAAATCCGGGACGCCATCCACGGGTCGCCGATCCGAGACGCCGAACTGGGAGTGTCCATGGCTGGCGTGCGCATCGATCCTCATTACCGGATTCACGATCTGAAGGCCGTCGTCCTCGAGAACGCACACCTCCGGCTGACCATCTTGCCCGAGGCGGGCGCCAAGATCTTCGATCTCATCTGCAAGCGAAGCGACCGGAACCTCCTCTGGCACAATCCCCGCTTGGAGCCATGCCGGCCGGTGTTCGGCCAGAACTTCGATGACTGGTGGAGCGGGGGCTGGGACGAGGTGTTTCCCACCTGCGATGCCAGCACCTACCAGGGGGAGACGTACCCCTCCTTGGGCGAGCTCTGGTCATTGCCCTGGTCCTGGGAGGTGGCGGAAAACCACGCCACCACCGCCTGCCTGTTCCTGACGCGCACCACCATCATCGCGCCCGCTCGGATGGAGAAATGGATCGAGCTCCGCGTCGATGAGCCGATCGTCCGCTTCCGCCACCGGCTCAGCAATATCGGCACCCAGCCAATGGATTTCGTATGGGGCATCCATCCCTGCTTCCGGGTCGAGCCGGGCTTCCGGATCGACGCCCCGGCCACGACGGGTGTGATCGGGCACACGCTGTCGGCACCCTTCGGTCCGGTCGGCACCACCTATGCCTGGCCCGAGCCGGCGGTGTGCACCGTTCCCCCGCCGAGCCGCGGATGGTGCGAGGGCCACTACGCGACCGGACTGAACGCGGGGTGGGTCGCACTGACCGACCCGACGGCGCGGACGGGGATCGGTCTGGTGTTTCCGCGCGATGTCTTCCCGGCCCTGTGGTGCTGGATGGTGTACGGGGGGTGGCGGGGCCATTACCATGTGGCGCTGGAGCCATGGACGGGCTGGCCGCACCAGTTGGACAAGGCGGTGGCCGCCGGACGACACCGCAGGCTAGCGCCGGGGGAATCGCTGGAGTGCGAGACCGCGGCGGTCCTGTACCGCGGGGTCGACCGCGTGATCGGCATCGACCCGGACGGGGCCGTCCACGGCTAGTCTGTCGAGACGGAAACGACCAGGCGCCCGAGCCGGGCTGTCCGGCGCGGGCGCCACCTCACGCGGAAGGAGGGGAGCCATGCGACGCAGGTGGGTATGGGCCGGCATCCTCGGACTGGTGACCCTGGTGGCGATGCCCGGAATCTCGCTGGCAGCCAGTGAGCACGAGGGGCAGGTGGTGGTGTACACCGCGGCCCAGAGCACGATCGTGCAGGCCGTCGGGCCGATGTTCGAGAAGAAGACGGGGATCAAGGTGCAGTTCGTGGAGGGGGGCACCGGGGAGGTCATCAAGCGGGCCCAGGCCGAGAAGGACAACCCCCTCGGCGACGTGTTCTGGGCTCTGGCGGCCGAGCCGCTGGCTGCCAACGCCGAGCTCCTCGACCCGTACACGGTGACGGAGGACGCCAAGATCGACGCCATCTACAAGAAGGGCATGGCGGGCGGGCGGGTCCAGCCGAACAACGTGACGCCCATGGTCATCGTGTACAACAAGAAGCTGGTGACCGACGCCGACGCCCCCAAGAGCTGGCGGGCCCTGGCGGACCCGAAGTGGAAGGACAAGATCGCCTACGCGGCGGCGGACAAGTCGGGGTCGTCCTACACCATCCTGGCCACCCTGCTGACCGTCTTTGGCGAGAACGACCAGGGCTGGAAGCTGGTCGAGGACATCATGAAGAACGCCAAGATCCTCCCCTCCTCCAGCCGCGTGCCCAAGGGGGTGGCCGACGGGGAGTATCACGCCGGCCTGACCTACGAGGACGCCGCCATGCGCCAGGTGGCCGGTGGCGCGCCGATGGGCGTGATCTATCCGCAGGACGGAACCTCCGTCCCGCCCGACGGCAACGCCCTGATCAAGGGGGCGAAGCATCCCAGGGCCGCCAAGATCTTCCTCGACTACGCCGTGTCGAAGGAGGTCATGGACCTGCTGGCGGAGAAGTTCTCGCTGCGCTCCGCCCGGACCGACGTGAGCCCGCCGAAGGGCTTCGCTCCCCTCGGGGAGATCAAGGCCGTGGCCTACGACATGGAGTGGGCCGGGAAGAACTACGCCCCCTTCATCAAGAAGTGGCAGGACATCATCATCCGGGTGAAGTGACGGCACGGGAGAGGGATGGGAGGGAGGACGGGGGGCCTCCAGCCCGGCCCCCTCGTCCTCCTGCATTGCTCTGGCTCGCGGCGAGAGGCACAACCAGCCGTGATCGGACAGCGCTATCGCGCCGACGTGTGGAGCGGTGTGACCGGCATCGCATTCGCGCTCCTCGCGGTGCTGCTGATCCTCCCGCTGGGGCGCCTGCTGTGGGCCAGCCTGCTGGGGGAGGGCGGCGGACTCACCCTGGCCCACTATCGCGACTTCCTGGCCTACCCGTACTATTCGCGGACGATCGGCCACAGCTTCCTGGTGAGCAGCCTGGTCACTGCCGCCGCCTTGGTGATGGCGGTTCCCGTGGCCTTCGTGCTGGCCCGGGTCCACATCCCGGGCAAGCCGATCCTGACCTCCCTGGCCATCCTGCCCCTGGTCTCGCCCCCCTTCATCGGGGCGTACTCGTGGATCCTCCTGTTTGGGCGCGCCGGATACGTCACGACCCTCTTCCAGAAGATCGGGATCAGCCTCCCGACGGTGTACGGGATGCACGGCATCGTCTTGGCGCTGGCCCTGAACCTGTATCCCTTCGTGCTCCTGATGGTGGTGGGGGGGCTCCGGTCGCTGGACCAGTCCCTGGAGGAGGCGGCGCAGGGACTGGGATCGAGCCCCTGGCGCGTCTTCTGGACGGTCACGGTCCCGGTCACCCTCCCCTCGATCCTGGGCGGGGCGCTCCTGGTGTTCCTCACGGCGTTCGCCGAGTTCGGCGCCCCCATGATCATCGGGGAGGGATACCAGGTCCTCCCCACCATCGTCTACAGCCTGTTCGTGAACGAGATGGGCGGGAACCCGGCCATGGCCAGCACGGCCGCGACCCTGCTGGTCCTCTGCACCACGGGCATCCTGCTGGTGCAGTACTGGGCGCTGGGGCGGCGACGGTACGCCATGAGCCAGCTCCGCCCGGTGCCGCCGGTCCGGCTGCGGCCCGCCCTGCAGTGGCTGTGCGCCGGGTGCGTGTACCTGGTGGTCGGCCTCTCGCTGATTCCCGCCCTGGTGGTGGCCGTGACTTCGTTCTTCGAGAGCCGCGGGCCGGTGCTCTACCCGCACTTCAGCCTCGGCAACTACCGGGAGGTGCTCTTCAACGTTCCGCGGGCCGTCGCCAACAGCTTCCTGCTGTCCTCTGTCTCCACCATCCTTGACGTGCTCCTCGGGACCCTCATCGCCTACCTGGTCGTGCGCCGGCGATCCGCGACCACGGCCGCGCTCGATTCCTGCGTCATGGTCCCCTACGCCATCCCGGGGACGGTGATCGGGGTGGCCTTCATCGTGGCCTTCAACAAGCCCCCCCTGGTGCTGACGGGGACGTTCCTGATCCTGCTGCTGGCCTACTTCGTCCGGCGCCTGCCCTACTCGGTCCGGGCCGGCTCCGCCATTCTCCACCAGATCGATCCGGCGGTGGAGGAGGCCTCGATCAGCCTGGGCGTCTCGCCGCTCAGGAGCTTCGCCAAGGTCACGGCCCGCCTCATGCTGCCGGGGATCGTCTCGGGCGGGATCCTGACCTGGGTGCAGACCATCACCGAGATCAGCGCCACCATCTTCCTCTACTTCGGCGCCTGGTCCACGATCACCGTGGTCATCTACCGTCAGGTGAGCAGCAGCAATTTCGGGAGCGCGGCGGCGGCCTCCACCATCCTGCTCGTCGCGGTCTTCATCCCCGTCCTCCTGGTGAACTGGGTCATGGGCGAGCGCGCCGTGACCGCGGTCTAGGCGGCCACGGGGGCGGGGTCACGCAGATCATGGGAGTGAATCTGGAGGTCCGGCAGGTCAGCAAGCGGTACGGAGAGGTGACGGCGCTGGCCGGGGTGTCGCTCGGCATCCGGGGCGGGGAGTTCTTCACCCTCCTCGGTCCCAGCGGCTGCGGGAAGACCACCCTGCTCCGCTGCATCGCCGGCTTCCTCAAGCTGGACGACGGGCAGCTCGTGTGCGAGGGGGAGCGGTTGGACCGCCTGCCGGCCCACAAGCGGGACATCGGCATGGTGTTCCAGAACTACGCCATCTTCCCCCACCTCACGGTCTGGGAAAACGTCGCCTACGGCCTCCGGGCGAGACATCTGGCCCCGGAGGAGATCCGCCGGCGCGCCCGCGAGGCGTTGCACCTCGTCCAGATGGAGGCCATGGCCGACCGGCGGCCGGACCAGCTCTCGGGTGGACAGCAGCAGCGGGTGGCCCTGGCCCGGGCCATGGCGATCCGGCCGCGGCTTCTCCTCATGGACGAGCCGCTCTCCAATCTGGACGCCAAGCTGCGGGTGGAGATGCGGACGGAGATCCGGCGCCTGCAACAGGAGCTCGGCATCACCACCATCTACGTCACCCACGACCAGGAGGAGGCCCTGGCCATCTCGGAGCGTCTGGCCGTGATGAATGCCGGCCGGATCGAGCAGGTGGGCTTCCCCTGGGACGTCTACCAGACGCCCCGCAGCGCCTTCGTGGCGCAGTTCATCGGGACCAGCAATGCCCTGATCGGGGCGGTGGCGGAGCGGACCGGAGACTGGACGTGCGTGGACGTCTCCGGCTGGAGGCTGTGCGGGCGGCCGGCGGCGGGCCTCGGCGATCGCGTCCTGGCGGTGTTCCGACCCGAAGCCGCCGCGCTGTTGGGCGAAGGCGACCCGCCGCCGGGCCCGACGATTGGCGAAGGAGAA
This sequence comes from uncultured Methylomirabilota bacterium, assembly GCA_963714585.1. Lineage (GTDB taxonomy): Bacteria > Methylomirabilota > Methylomirabilia > Methylomirabilales > 2-02-FULL-66-22 > 2-02-FULL-66-22. The sequence goes on along the minus strand of CAVQPC010000025.1, from coordinate 5,442 downwards.
GTCGTCAGCCGGGAGTTCCTGGGGTCGGTCTTCCGGTACGGGGTCCGGCTGGCCGGCGGCGCCCTGATCCGCCTGGACGAGCACAAGCCCACCGCCGCGACGCTTCGGCGGGAGGGGGAGAAGGTGCGATTCCTCCTGCGTCCGGCCGACGTCATGCTCTTTCCGCCGGAGGACGACCGCTGACCAACCCCTCGCGCGGACGTGACGGCCGTTCAAGGCGGGGGGCTGAAGGAGGCGAAGCATGACGGACACCATGCGGGGCGTTCTGCTGCGCGGGCCGCGCCTGATGCGGCTGGAGCAGGTGGCGCGGCCGGCGCCGCGGCCGGATCAGGTGCTGGTGCGGGTGCGCTACAGCGCCTGCTGCGCCACAGACCTCGACCTGATTGACGGCACGATGCCCGACCAGGCCAAGTATCCCCTCATTCTGGGCCACGAGTGGTGCGGGGAGGTGGTCCAGGCGCCGGCAGGGTACGGCCATCTGGTCGGCCAGGCCGTCGTGGCCGACAACCTGGTCACGTGTGGTACTTGCCCGGCCTGCGTCCACGGGCGGCCGAACCTCTGCCGGCAGATGCAGGAGCTGGGATTCAGCCTGGACGGGGCGCACGCCGAGTACCTGGTGACGCTGGCGCGAAATGTCCGGGTGCTCCCGGCCGGCCTCTCGCCCAGGGCGGCGGCGCTGACGGAGCCGGTGGGCGTGGCGCTGTACGGCGCGCGGCGTGCGCGGGTCGGGCTGGGGGATCGCGTCCTGGTCCTGGGGGCGGGCTCGATCGGGCTCTGCGCGCTGCAGGTGTGCCGCGCGGCGGGAGCGGCGGAGGTGTGGCAGGTGGCCCGCCGGCCGGGGCGCCTGGAAGTGGCGAAGCGCCTCGGGGCCACGCGGGTCCTGAGCCTGTCGCAAGCGCCGCTCCTGGATACCCTGGCTGAGGCGGGCTTTCAGCCCGACGTGGTGATGGAGTGCTCGGGAAGCCCACAGGCGTTCGCACAGGCGATCAAGGCCGTCCGGCCCGGCGGTCGGGTGGGCGTCCTGGGGTACTATGCCGACGAGCTCGCCGAGATCCGGCCCAGCGACATCATGATGCGCGATCTGGAACTCATGGGGTCGGTGTGCCCGACGGGGGCGTGGGATGCGGCCCTGGCGCTGATGGCCGATGGGCGGGTGAACACCGAGGCGCTCATCACCCACACCTTCCCACTGGAGCGGTTCGCCGAGGCGTACGAGGTCGCGCGCGGAGGAAGAGAGGGCGCGATCAAGGTGATGCTCGAAGTCGGATAGGGACGGGAGTGACAACAGCGGAAAGTGCCAAGGGCCACGACATGCCAAGCCGACGCCCACGCATTGTCGATCTGACGCGGAGAATCACCCACGAGATGTTAAACTTTCCCGGCGAGCCGCGTCCGGGATTCATCGAATTCGGCGGGCTCGCCGATATCGGCTTCCGCTGCCGGCAGGTCATCATGCCGACGCACTTCGGGACGCACACCGATGCGTACAGCCACTTCCTGCCCGCCGGCCTCAGCGTGGAGCGCATGAGGCCCGAGCAGTACGTTGGAGTCGCCGTGGTCCTGGATGTCAGGGCGCGACCCGATCCGGCCCGGGTGACGCGTCAGGATCTCGAAGCGGCCTGGCCGGACGGGACCACGGCGCGGCGCGTCCTCGTCGATACCGGCTGGGGAGATCGGGTCAAGGGCCGAGCCTATTTCAAGCATTTCCCCGGCCTCGAGGCCGCGGCCGCCCGGTGGCTCATCCGGCGCAAGGTCATTCTGCTGGGCCTCGATCTGCCGTCGGTCCACCCCCGGGCGTATAAGGCGGTGCACGAACTCCTGTTCCGAGGCGGGGTGGCGGTCACCGAGGGGCTCGTCAACCTGTCGCGCCTGCCGCGGGGCGAGGTGTTTTTCGTCGGCCTCCCGCTGCCGCTGGCCGGACTGGACGGCTCGCCGATTCGAGCAATGGCCATCGTCGGGGATCCGAACAGCCTCTAACATGGGGGAGAGGGTCAGCGGAAGCCGGGGGATCGGACACAGGGGATGCCTTCCAAACATGCGGTAGCGTTCCCCAAGATCAACATCCGCTTCGCGCACACGGGCGTTCCCGGCATCCCCTTCCATATTACCTACATCCCGGAATTGGCGATGTGGTCTGCCCAATCTCCTCATGCCGCCCAAGTGAGGGACCGCGGATCTGCGCCGGAAGGGAAGGCGCTCCCTCACGGCATCCCATGGTCCTGGAGGGGGGATTGTCCATCACGCGTTCCTGGTGGGAGGATTCGGAGGGAGACCCAATGATCAGGATGGAACGGATGCAGATCAGCGGCTTCAGGCCCACCTTCGCGCCGACGAGGGGTGGTGAGGGTTTCGCCCCGGCGGAGAAGCGCTACGACCTGTTGCTGAAGGGCGGGGAGTTCCTCGATCCCGGCTCTGGTCGGCGCGGGAGGCTTGACGTGGCCTTTGCAGGCGGCAAGGTGGCCGCGATCGATGCCGACATTCCTCCCGCCCTGGCAAGAGCGGTGGAGTCGGCCGCCGGTGCTATCGTGGTCCCCGGCCTGATCGACGATCACGTCCACGTGGCGGATGGCATCGGGGAAGCCACGAGTCCGGACGCGATCGGTATTGGGCGCGGCGCGACCACGGTCGCGGACGGCGGCACGTGCGGCGCGTCCAACTTTGGGGCCTTTCGACCGGTGATCGCGGCCAGCAAGACCCGGGTCTTCGCCTGGCTGAACATCTCGAGCATCGGCCAGACCGACACCCGCATCGGGGAGCTCGCCTTCCTCCCTTTGGTGAATGTCGAGGAGGCCGTTTCCGTGGCCAGGAAGCACCCCGACATCATCGTGGGCTTCAAGGGCCGCCTGAGCACGTACGTGACCGGGGGAGGACCCTGCATGCCGGCGCTGAAGCTGCTCCTGGCGGCGGGGAACGCGGCCGAACTCCCCGTCATGGTCCACATCGGCGATACACCCGAGCCGCTGGGGAAAATCCTGGACATGCTCCGCCCCGGCGATGTCGTGTCCCATTATCTCACGAGCCGAAAGTCCAATATCCTGGGGGTCCAGGCGTCTCCCGGCGCCACGATCATCCCCGAGGTCTTTGAGGCGCGAAAACGAGGCGTCCGCTTCGATACAGCGCGGGGACGCAACCACATGGCCTTCCCGCAGATGCAGGCCGCGGTAGAGCAGGGGCTCCTGCCCGACAGCTTCAGCACCGACCTCACCGCACTCGCGGCCGTCGACCCCTACTTCAGCTTGATGATGGTGGCCACCCAGTTCATGTCGTTTGGCGTCTCCCTCGAGGAATGCCTGCGGCGGATGACCGTGAACCCTGCGGTGAATCTTCGCCACCTCGATCTTGGGAGACTGGAAGTCGGTGGGATTGGCGACGCAACGCTCTTGAAAATCGAGCGAGGAGACTTCACGCTGGCCGACGTGGACGGGCGCACCCGGAAGACCGATCGGCGGCTCGTGGCGGTCGGTGTGGTGCGCGCCGGATCCTTCGTCGGCCTGACTCCGCCCCCCGCGAGCTAGCTCGCCGCGACCAGCATCGTCAGTGTGGGCGCTCGGATCTTGGAAAGGAACGCGGATGAACGATCTTTCCCCACTCGCAGAGCAGGTGGCCATCCTTCTCAAAGATCGACGCGAAACCGTTGCGATTGCAGAGTCCTCTGCCGGCGGGCTGGTCTCGGCAGCTCTGCTTGCTGTGCCGGGCGCCTCTGCGTACTTCCTCGGCGGTGCGATCGTTTACACGTACGCGGCGCGGGGCGCGTTCTTGGACATCCCGGAGGCCGCCCTCGCAGGCCTCCGCCCGGCGACACAACCCTACGCCATGCTGCTCGCGCGGACGGTGCGCCTGCGGCTCGCCGCCACCTGGGGCGTGGCCGAGACGGGCGCGACGGGGCCCACGGGTAACCGGTATGGGGATCCCGCAGGGCACGCCTGCCTTGCGGTCGCCGGGCCGCTCGAGCGCGCGATCACGCTCGCGACGGGCCAAGCCGACCGGCGCGCCAACATGCGGGCCTTTGCGACCGCGGCACTGGAACTCCTGGCAATCAGCCTGGGGCAATCCCCTTGCGCCCGTGACGATCAGTGCCAAGGAGGCTCGCATGCAGATTGACCCCCGAAGCATGCCCCCGCGCGCGGTTTACAAGCTCCTCATCGGCTGCATCGTCCCCCGGCCGATCGCCTGGGTGTCGACGGTGAGCGCCAACGGCATCCACAACCTGGCCCCGTTCAGCTTCTTCATGGAGTGCCGCGTGGCCCAGATTCTCCGGGTGGGCCATGGGCCGCACAGCCTGGTGCTCGGGGAGATCCGCTAGAAACGATCATCATCGGTCGATTCAGGTCTGACAGCGCAGCACAAGCGGCGACAGAGTAAGCAGGGGCGAAGCCTTCGAGCCCCCTCTTGGCTGGGAGGCGCCGCTCGGAACCAACCTCGGGGTGGACCAATCAGTGGGGGCGGGCCACTGATCCAATTGCGGGGAAATCCGCGCACTTGTTGGAATAGAGTGCGCTCTAGTAAAATAAGGCAGGGTGAATTGCGGTCGTGACCAACCCCCAAGAGATATTCTGAGGAGGAGATTACATGGCAGCCCTCGCGGATCTCACCGGCAAGCGCGTCGCCCCCTCTAACCTCCAGCGGTTCTGCGCCGACGCCATGGTCCGCTGCGGCCTGACGCCGGAGGACGCCGCCCTCACGGCGGACGTCCTGACGACCACCGACACCTGGGGCACCCACAGCCACGGCACATTCGCACTGCTTCGGTTAAGCGACTGCGTGGCCGAACGACTAGACCTGCACAGGTGGCACATCGAGCCCTCAACCCCCAAAGGTTTTGTCCCCATTACGCCGGCAACTCGTGTGAACACGCGGGCAAGTGCAGTGACCTTTACAAACCAGGACCTTGACAGAATCGGTGTTACCCGAGAATTGATAGCTCCTTTTGTCCTTCGCGAAGAGGATAGAAGAAATCTCATCAGCGAATCGACGGGACACTCCTCGCTTGAGAGACGGCCACTTGTCGACTTCGGCGATGCACTGGTCTTGACCTTGCCAAGCGCAGTAAGTCCAGCCATCCGACGTTTCGTCTTATCTGAGTTGCAGGCAGATGGGTTTCTTGAAAGCATTCGAACAAGCGCTGGGGGAGAGACAAGCTCATCAGGTTGAAAAAGAAGGTCTTTGGGAGCTAAAGAGTGACGCCGAAAATCTTTCGCCGCCGACGCCAGATGGAGAGCCAATGCCAGCGCTCCATTCTATGTTATTTCGTTATGACATCAACAAGTACCTCCATGTGGTTTTACTTCACGACCGGCTTGAATGGCTGGATGAACAGGGCCTCTCCAGCTTTTTGGAGTACCCGGAATTGCTACGATTCGGCTTAGAAAGATACCTCAACAAAGTGGCCAAGCATTGCCAAGCACTGCCGGATTATTCAGAAGGGATGACGCTACTTGTCAT
>CAVQPC010000024.1:0-15612 GCA_963714585.1 uncultured Methylomirabilota bacterium | reverse complement strand
GCCCGCAAAGACCAACACCTTCTCTGAGATCTCACCATTCGGCGGGAGGGCCTGCTTGTTGCCCACCAAACCCACCACGGGCTGGCCATCCGCCCCTTTCATCACGAAGGCCTTGAGACCCGTGCCCTCCGGCAGCAGGGCACTGGCAAAGTATGTGTCTTGGAGGGCGGCCCACCCCACGGTCCCGTCGATGGTCTGCTCCCCGTTTAGCTTGGCCACGTCCTCCTGGACGCGCTTTCCGTCCAGCCACAACGTGGGCGGGTGGATGGTGCTGGCCTTCTTGTCCAGGCTGTTGCGAAAGCCGGGACCCCAGGCCAGCCGCGGCTGGACCTCAGCCTGCTCGCCGGTCAGGTTTCGGGCCGTCAGGTCTACCCCCACCCGATAGCGGTCGCCCTGAAAGGTCAGCCGCTTTTCAACCCGAATCCCTGAGGGGGTAACTTGGGTGAAGACCACCGAGCCGGTCTGCCCGTTGGTAAGCTCCAAGTGGTCGCGATCGACCTGGTACATGGTCGGGGGTTTCAGTCCGTCAAGCCAGGTCTCCAGTGGGCCGATCCCCGCACCTGGATCGCGGACGGCCACCAGGTCTACGGGGGCGCCCGTGGTGGTGTGGTAGTGCTTCAGTTGCCAACTCGTCGCGCGGGCGCCCCGAGTCGACAGAGTAATGTGCATCAGGGGCGTGTCGATCACCACCTCCCGCTCCTGTAGGCCCAACTCATCGGTTGGCGTATACGCCTTCGGCTTTGAAGCAGGCTTTGCTACCGGCTTGGGTGCTTGAGCCAGCGATTGCGCTGGAGGCGGCGCCTGGGTTGGTGCAGTAGTCGCTGGTGCAGTGGCCGCTGGCTTGGCGGGTGGTTCAGGGGGGGCCTCAAAGTGCGACAGGTACCACTGATACCCCAGAAGGATGAGGATCACCAGGACTGTCGCAAGAATCGCGTTTCGCTCCATGCGTACTCCAAAAACCTCTCTGGCGAACTATGGGACAGGATCCAGCCCGCCCGGATGGTAGGGATGACAGCGCAACAACCGGCGGACCGTCAACCACGCGCCCTGGAGAAGCCCATAGCGATCAATGGCCTCCACCGCATATTGAGAGCAGGTCGGCGCGAATCGACAGGCCGGAGGAAAGGCCGGTGCTATCCAGCGCTGGTAGCCTCTAAGCAGAAAGAGGGCCGCTTTTTGCACCCACTGCATGCTGTGCCTCTCTGGCATCGCGCCGCTTTATCGTCTCGGGAACGCGCGCCAGGAGGTGTTCCAGATCCTGCCGCACTTTTCGACGCGGCTGGTCACTCACGTCTTTCCGCACGAAAAGCAGGAGATTGAGAGTTCCACCTTCCCGCAATAAACCGGCCTTGAATACATCGCGCGCCAGCCGGCGGATCCGGCTTCGCGTCGCGGCGCGTCCCGCCTTCCGGCCTAACGCCACAATCAGGCGGCCTTGGTTCGCCGCTGCTCTGGCCGCACACACGATCCAAGGACCGCCACTCACCCTGATCCCCGACTGGCGAAGTCGAGCAGCGGCTGTTCTTCCTCCGGGCTTTCGCATGCTGGGGGACGAGTTAGACAGTCAGGCGGTGGCGACCCTTGGCCCGCCGTCGCTTGAGAACCTTCCTCCCGTCAGCGGTACTCATGCGCTTTAGGAAGCCGTGGGTCGCTCTTCTCTTGCTGCGGTTTGGTTGGTATGTTCGCTTCATTTCTCCTCCGCTGAATTCGTGAAACCATAATTGTATTCCTATGCCTGAGCGCGTGTCAAGCTAAACACGCAAGTTGCCGGAGATCAGAGATAATGTCTGCGTAGCGAATCAGCACCGCTCCCGAGCCCGGAGTTGGCTGCAATGCAGGGGGGTGGTCACGAAGAAGCGCTCGCCGTCGTCCATACCCCGATCCAAGGCGCGGGGGGTTGGCTCTCCCTTTTTGCGCCGCAGACCTCATGCCCCCGCCCCCAGCGCTCGCGTCTATCGGTTAACGTGATTGTCGCGCGTATCACCCCTGCGCTCGGTCGCGCTTGGTCCTCAGGCACCACTTCACCCACGCTCGGGCGGTAGCCAGTGTTGGCCTGAGCGAGCAGCACCTTTGCTGACTGCTGGCCCGCCTCCGGCAGGATGGGCGGTGGGCCCGGGTTTAGTTCAATCGGGGCCGCCCTTTGCGCCACCCCACCCTGGCCCGATTCTCTCCGCAACATAAGTGCTATCGGGCACTTGCCCCCAGTCTACCCAGTCTGCGCTCCACTCTGCTCCCACACCTGGATGCTGGATTTCTTAGGCTATAACCACGGTAACTTATTGGAATACAAAGGCGAAACGACTTATCCACATGTGTGGAAAAGCCTGTGTGTAACCTCTTCAGCCCTCTCTGTTTGCCTGCCCTTATGTCTGACTGGTAGGTCACGCTCGCCTCCAGCCATTGCTGCCACAACTGGATGGGTTTCTGAAAGCGTGGATTTTGCAGGCGCTCGTTGACAGATTAGAAACGGCTCTGGTAAAATCTGTGGATGATGCGACGTGCTATGACCATTTTTCCACGAATTCCTCTCATTTGTAATTGTCTCCATTTGTTTGTGGATAGACTCATCTATTTTTCCACAGCAAGACAGACCCTCAACTGTTTTCCGCACCTACTCGATCCGGACTTTTCAACACACGGACGGAGCTACGGCTATTACTCCTATGATTCTTTTTCTCTCTCAAATACTTTCCTAACCAACAGCCCATACCACCTACAGGAAGATGCACAGAGTGACACCTAATCATTCAGTACTCTTCGGGGTGGTGAACCCAACGCGAGAGAGGAGTCGACATGCATATTCGTGTTGAGCGGGATGCCTTTGTCGACGCTCTAGCACCTGTCCAGGGGGTGGTGGAGGCCAAGAAGACACTCCCCATTCTCTCCCATCTGCTCTTGGAAGCCAGCCCCGACGGTGTATGTCTTTTTGGAACCGATCTTGATGTCGGTCTCCGCCGCGAACTCACCGCAGAGGTTATTCAGTCAGGGAGCGTCGCCCTTTCGGCGAAGAAACTGTATGAGATCATCCGCGAACTCCCGTCCGCCACTGTCGAATTCCAAGTGGACGCGGACCTCCAGGCTGCCATCTCATGTCAGCGTTCCAGTTTCCGCCTGAAGGGTCTCCCGAAGGAAGAGTTCCCGGCGATACCAGATCTCAAGCAGCACGGGGGAGTTGTGGTTCAAGCGGCCCTCCTCCGGGACATGCTACGCAAGACCCTCTTTGCCGTCTCATCCGATCAGACACGCTACGCCCTCACGGGAGTCTTACTCCAAGTGCAGGCCAGCGAAATCCGCATGGTGGCCACCGACGGTCATCGCCTGGCTTTAGTGCGGGTGCCCCGCCCAGACGGGGAGGGTGCGGGGATGCTCGAGGCGTTGATTCCCAAGAAAGCCATGGTCGAGGCTGCAAAGATCGCCAAGGACGACGCGGGCGATATCCATCTGTGGTTGTCGGACAACCAACTCATCCTCCAGCAGGGCTCCAGCACCCTGATCGCGCGCCTCATCGATGGTCAATTCCCCAACTACGACCAAGTCATGCCTCCAGCGGGACCGGGACGGATCGTGATTGGGCGCGACGCCCTCCACGGTGCACTGCGCCGAACCTCCGCGATCATGGGTGAGCGCACCACCGCCACTGAATTCGAGATCCGGAAGGGGCGCGTGCTGGTCTCGTGTGTAAACATAGATCTCGGCGAGGCCCACGAGGAAATCGAGGCCACCTACGACGGCGACGGGATGAAGGTCGGCTTCAACGCGCGATACATCATGGACTTTCTGACGGCTGTCGACAGCGCCGAGGTCTCGGTGCAGATCGCTGACCCGCTCAGTCCGGCGATCTTCCGCGCTGCGGGTGATGACACATACGGCTGCGTAGTCATGCCGATGCGGATCTGAGCCCATGGGTCGACCCTCCGCAGCCGAAGCCCTCTTCGTCGGACGGGTGACAGCTCATCACGGCAAGTGACATGCTCTCCTGTTGATCGGGGGGACGCGCACGGAAGACGAAAGCCGGGCCTAGGTACGTGCTGTGAGTTTCGACGAACCCTCCGCTCCCCCAATCTCGGAGCCTTGAGGACTCCGGCCCCAGCAGGAGCAGGAGGGTTTGTTATGTCAGCCCGGGCCCGCCAGCAAACCGGTCGCAAGTCAATTGCGGCGCACTGAGGACACATGCCCAAAGGAAACGACCCCGAGAACGGGACTGCCAACGGCTATGGCATAGATCAGATCAAGGTCCTCGAAGGCCTGGAGGCCGTGCGCAAACGGCCGGCGATGTACATTGGTGGAACCGGTCCAGACGGCCTACACCACCTCGTCTTCGAGGTCCTGGACAACAGCGTGGATGAGGCTCTGGCGGGGGCCTGCGACCGCATCGAAGTTACCGTCCACATCGACAACAGCGTCACCGTTGCAGACAACGGCCGCGGCATCCCGGTGGAGCTCCTCGAGCAGACCGGCCGGCCTGGGGTCGAGGTGGTGATGACCACGCTGCATGCCGGCGGGAAGTTTGGTGGCTCGGCCTACAAGGTCTCGGGCGGCCTGCACGGCGTGGGCGTGTCGGTTGTCAACGCACTCTCCGAGTGGCTGGAAGTCCAGGTCTGGGTCGGGGGGAAGAAGTACGCCCAGCGCTACGAGCGCGGCAAGCCGGCGGGAGACCTGGAGGAGATCGGCAAAGCCCGCCGCACGGGGACGATTGTAACCTTCCTCCCCGACGGAGAGATCTTCGAAGAGCGGGTGTTCAGTCTGGATGTGCTGAGCAACCGCCTGCGAGAGATGGCCTTCCTCAACAAGGGCCTGCGCATCATCCTCACCGATGAGCGCATCGACAAGAGCGAAGAGTTCTACTACACGGGGGGCATCAAGCAATTCGTCGAACTGCTCAACGAGAATAAGGCCACGCTCCACCCGCGGCCGATCTACTTCGAGGCCCAGCGCGACGACACCATGGTGGAGATCGCCCTCCAGTATAACGACGGGTACACGGAGAGCGTCTTCTCGTTCGCCAACAACATCAACACCCACGACGGCGGCACGCACGTGATCGGCTTCCGCTCCGCCCTGACCCGAACCCTCAACAGCTACGTTGCGGGGCGGAACCTCCTCAAGGACCTCAAGGCCAGCCTGAGCGGTGAGGACGTGCGGGAGGGGCTCACCGCCGTCATCAGCGTGAAGCTCCCCAACCCCCAGTTCGAGGGGCAGACGAAAGGGCGCCTCAACAACCCCGACATCAAGGGCCTGGTGGAGGCGGTTGTCAATGAGAAGCTGTCCGAGTATCTCGAGGAGAACCCAGGCGTCGGTCGCCGCATCGTCGAGAAGGCGTCGGAGGCCGCCCGCGCCCGCGACGCGGCGCGCCGGGCCAAGGAGTTGGTGCGGCGCAAGGGGGCCCTGGATGGCGACGAGCTGCCCGGGAAGCTGGCCGACTGCTCCGAGAAGGATCCAGCCCTGTGCGAGCTGTTCATCGTGGAGGGAGACTCGGCAGGCGGCTCGGCCAAGCAGGGACGCGATCGACGCTTCCAAGCCATCCTCCCCTTACGGGGCAAGATCCTCAATACGGAGCGGGCGCGCGCGGACAAGATGCTCGCCTCGCAGGAGATCCGGGTCCTCATCTCGGCCCTGGGAACCGGCGTGGACCCGGAGTTCGATCTGTCGAAGCTCCGCTATCAGCGCATCATCATCATGACCGACGCCGACGTGGACGGGGAGCACATCCGCACGCTGCTCCTCACCTTCTTCTTTCGACACCTGCGGGAGATCGTGGACGGCGGCCACCTGTTCATCGCCCAGCCCCCGCTCTACAAGGTGAAGAAAGGCAAGACGGAGCGGTACCTGAAAGACGACCGGGCCATGGCCGAGTTTCTCATCGATGCGGGGGCGGAGACGCTCTCGGTCGAGCCGGCCGGGAATGGCGGGGCCTGGACGGGCCAGCGCCTGAGCGCCGTGCTCCGCAAGGCGATCGCCTGGCAGCGCTGTCTGCAAGCCCTGGAGCGGCGCGGGCAGAACGCGCAGGTGGTGGCCGCCCTGTTTCACGCCGGCGGCGTCCCGCGAGGGACCCTGAAGGACGAGGGGAAGGCCCAGCGGCTGCTGGAGCGGCTGCTGAGCCAGATCCACGAAACGGGCCAGGCTGCGGCTAGCGGGGCCGTCGAGTGGGACGAGGAGCAGGAGGCGTACCGCCTCGTCGTGACCTTGGGTGGCGAGCAGCCCTGGGCCACCCGCGCGAGCTGTCTCATCACGCCAGGGCTCCTCGCCTCGGCCGAGTTCCGCGAGCTGGAGGCCGCGGCCGCGGCCCTCAAAGCCCTGGGCCGCCCACCCTTTAGCATCCGCACCGAAGGCGAGACGGCAGAGGCCCCGAGCTGGGCCACCCTCTACGAGCAGGCCATGGGACTGGTCAAGAAGGGGATGAACATCCAGCGCTACAAGGGCCTGGGCGAGATGAACGCCGAGCCGCTCTGGCAGACGACGATGAATCCCGAGACCCGCACCCTCCTCAAGGTGCGGGTGGAGGACGCGCTGGCCGCGGAGCGCATGTTCACCACCCTCATGGGAGACCAGGTGGAGCCGCGTCGCCAGTTCATCGAGGCCCATGCCCTCGAGGTGAGCAACCTGGACATCTAGTGCCAGGGGCCGTCCCTGGCCGCGAGAGCGAAGAGAGAGGCCGTGCCCGAAGGGAACGACGACATCGCCCAGCAGCGCATCGGCGAGGTGCACCCCACCGACATCCACGAGGAGATGCGGCGGTCGTACCTCGACTACGCCATGAGCGTGATCATCGGCCGCGCCCTCCCCGATGTGCGGGACGGGCTGAAGCCGGTGCACCGCCGGGTCCTGCATGCCATGGACGAGATGGGGCTGGCCTACAACCGGCCCTACCGCAAGGCCGCCCGCGTCGTGGGCGACGTCCTGGGCAAGTACCACCCCCACGGCGACACCGCGGTCTACGACACCATCGTCCGGCTGGTGCAGGACTTCTCCATGCGCTATCCCTTGATCGACGGGCAGGGCAACTTCGGCTCCGTGGACGGAGACGCGCCGGCGGCCATGCGCTACACCGAGGTGCGCCTGGCCCGGCTCGCCCACGAGATGCTGCGAGACATCGACAAGGAGACGGTGGACTTCGTCCCCAACTACGACGAGTCCACCCGGGAGCCGCTCGTGCTGCCCACGGTGCTGCCCAACCTGCTGGTCAACGGCTCCTCGGGCATTGCCGTGGGGATGGCCACCAACATCCCGCCCCACAATCTCGGCGAGGTGCTGGACGCCATCGGCCTGCAACTCGAGACCCCCGACATCACCATCGACCAGCTCATGGAGGTCCTGCCGGGGCCGGACTTCCCCACGGCGGGCTACATCCACGGCCGGCAGGGGATCCTGGACGCCTACCGCACCGGCCGCGGCCTGATCCAGGTGCGGGCCAAGGCCATGGTGGAGAAGGGCCGGGGCGGCCGCGAGAGCATCGTCGTCACCGAGCTGCCCTACCAGGTGAACAAGGCCAAGCTGGTGGAGCGGATCGCCGAGCTGATTCGCGAGCGGAAAATCGAGGGCGTCGCCGATCTGCGGGATGAGTCGGACCGGGAGGGCATGCGGGTCGTCCTCGACCTCAAGAAGGACGAGCCGGCCCTTCCCATCCTGAACTCCCTCTACAAGCACACGGCCATGCAGTCCACCTTCGGCGTGATCATGCTGGCCCTGGTGGACAACCAGCCGAAGGTGCTGGACCTGAAGCAGGTCATCGGGCACTTCATCGACCACCGCAAGACGGTAGTCCTGCGCCGGACGCGCTATGAGCTCCGCCAGGCCGAGGCGCGGGCCCACATCCTGGAGGGCTACCGGATCGCCCTGGACCACCTGGACGCCGTCATCGCGCTGATCCGGCGCTCGCGCTCGGTGGAGGAGGCCCGCAGCGGCCTCATGCGCGAGTTCGGCATGAGCGAGATTCAGGCCCAGGCCGTCTTGGACCTGCGGCTGCAGCGTCTGACCCAGCTCGAGCGGCAGAAGATCCAGGACGAGTACCAGGAGACGATCCAGCTCATCGAGCGGCTGCGGGCCATCCTGGGCAACGAGGCCCTGGTGCGCCAGATCATCAAGGAGGAGCTCGGGGCCCTGAAGGCGCAGTACGGGGACCCGCGGCGCACCCAGATCCTGGACGAGGCGGCGGAGATCAGCTACGAAGACACGCTGGCCGACGAGGAGATGGTGGTGACCATCAGCCACGGCGGCTACATCAAGCGGAGCCCCCTCACCGTGTATCGCTCCCAGCGACGCGGGGGCAAGGGCATGACCGGGATGGCGACCAAGGAAGAGGACTACGTGGAGCACCTCTTTGTGGCCACCACCCACAGCTACATCCTCCTCTTCACCAACCTGGGGCGCGTCCACTGGCTGAAGGTCCACGAGGTCCCCCAGCTCGGCCGTGCCGCCAAGGGGAAGGCCCTGGTCAACTTCCTGCAGGTGCAGCCGGGCGAGACGGTGACGGCCATGATCCCCATCCGCCAGTTTGAGGTGGGGAAGCACCTCTTCATGGCGACGCGCCGGGGGATCGTCAAGAAGACGGAGCTGTCGGCTTACGCCAACCCCCGCGCCGGCGGGATCATCGCCCTCAGCCTGGACGAGGGGGACGAACTGATCGCGGTCCGCCTCACCGGCGGGCAAGACGAGATCTTCTTGGCCACGCGGCAGGGCATGGCCATCCGCTTCAGCGAGGAGGAGGTCCGCCCCATCGGCCGCGCCGGCCGCGGCGTGATCGGCCTTGCCCTGGAGGACGAGGATCAGGTGGTGGCCGCCGAGATGGTCCGGCCCGGCACCGCCATCCTCACGGTAACCGAGCACGGCTACGGCAAGCGCACCGAATTGGAGGAGTACCGATTGCAGGGGCGGGGCGGCAAGGGGATCATCAATATTCGGGTGACGGAGAAGAACGGCCCCGTGGTGAGCGCGCTGCAGGTCCACGAGCAGGATCAGGTCATGATGATCTCTCAGGAGGGGAAAGTGAACCGTGTGAACGCCCGGGAGATCAGCGTCATCGGCCGGGCCACGCAGGGCGTGCGCCTGCAGGGGCTCGAGCCCAGCGATCGCGTGGCGGCGGTGACCGGCCTGGTGGCCGAGGAGGCCGAGGGCGAGAACGGCGCCCTGGCGGAGGCCGACGGAGAGGCGGACTAGTCGGGCGGCGGAGGCGACGTGCTGAACCCCAAGTTCGTCCGGGAGAATCTGGAGGCCGTCCGCGCCCGCCTGGCGGATCGCGGGCTGGCCCTGGACTTCGCCGAGTTCGCGAAGGCCGATGCGGAGCGCCGGCGACTGCTCGGCGAGGTGGAGCAGCTCAGGCACCGGCGTAACACGGTCTCCGAAGAGGTGGCCCGGCGCAAGCGGGCCGGCGAGGATGCCGGCACCCTCATCGCCGAGATGCGCGAAGTGGGAGAGCGCATCAAGGCCCTGGACGAGGATGTCCACCTGCGCGAGGCGGAGCTGGAGCACTTCCTCCTCGGTATCCCCAATCTCCCCCACGCCTCGGTCCCCGTGGGCCGGGACAGCGGCGGAAACGTCGAGGTGCGGCGCTGGGGGGAGCCGCCACGTTTCGACTTCGCACCCCGGCCGCACTGGGAACTGGGCGAGACGCTGGGCCTGCTGGATTTCGAGCGGGCCTCGCGCATGGCGCAATCGCGCTTCGCGGTCCTGCTGGGCATGGGGGCCCGGCTTGAGCGGGCGCTCATCAACTTCATGCTGGACCTGCACACCAGGGAGCACGGCTACCGGGAGGTCTTCCCGCCGCTCCTCGTGAACGCGGCGGCCATGACCGGAACCGGGCAGCTTCCCAAGTTCGCCGAGGAGCTGTTCAAGACCAAAGACGAGTCGCTGTACCTCATCCCGACGGCGGAAGTGCCCGTTACCAACCTCCACCGGGAGGAATTGCTCCCGCCGGGGATGCTCCCCCTCTCGTACGTGGCCTACACGCCTTGCTTCCGCCGGGAGGCGGGGTCCTATGGGAAGGATACGCGCGGCCTGATCCGCCAGCACCAGTTCAACAAGGTGGAGCTGGTGAAGTTCACGGAGCCCGGCCGGTCGTATGAGGCCCTGGAGCAGATGACGCGCGATGCAGAGGCCGTGCTGCAGCGACTGGGCCTCCCTCATCGGGTGGTCCTGCTCTGCGCGGGCGACATGGGGTTCGCCGCGGCCAAGACCTACGACATCGAGATCTGGCTGCCGAGCACCTCGCCCGCGGGGGGCTATCGGGAGATCTCTTCCGTCAGCAACTGCGAGGCCTTCCAAGCGCGCCGCGCGAACATCCGGTACCGGCCGGCGCCCAAGGCACCGCCGGAGTACGTCCACACACTGAACGGCTCGGGGGTGGCGGTGGGGCGGACCTGGCTTGCCATCCTGGAGAATTACCAGGAGGCGGACGGGAGCGTAGGCATCCCCGAGGCGCTTCGACCCTACTTGGACGGCCAGGAACGGATCGTGGCGCCCTCGCCTTGAGAATTCCGCTTTCCTTTCGCCGCGAGGTTATCTATCATAACGTCGCTCGACCGGATGGCCCCCGGGGGCGCGACGGGCCTCTGGCGCCGGGGGCTGGCGGCGGGCCGAACCGACGGAGGGGTGGCCGAGTGGTTTAAGGCGTCCCGCTTGAAACGGGATGACCGCAAGGTCCGTGGGTTCGAATCCTACCCCCTCCGCCACGCTCTGGATCGAGCCACGCGGACTCGCACTCACGGATATTGCTTTCCACGCGGAGAGGTGGCCGAGCGGCCGAAGGCAACCGCCTGCTAAGCGGTTGGTCGGGTAAAACTGGCCCCCGGGTTCGAATCCCGGCCTCTCCGCCATTTTTCTTCGTCAGGCATCCCGGGTGGGAGAAAGCCGCGGTCCCGGCTGGACACGGCCCCCTCGAAGCCACGCGCATTGACGTCGGTACGAACGGGAGCTGCATGGAGCGAGATCCCACCACCCGGAAGTTGATCCTCTTCGGAGTCGCCATCGCCATCCCCTTGGCGGCGGTGGCGTTCTACTTTGCCGTTTTCAACCAGCCGCCTCCTGCGCTCCAGGTCAGCCAGGCAGCGACATCCGCCGCACCCGGCGGGGCGGGAGGGGCAGCGCAGCCGGCGTTGCCGCCCGACCATCCGCCCATTGGGGCCCAGTCGAGCGCGGGCGCCGAGACGCCGGCGGGCCACCCCCAGATGGGCGGCAGCGGGCGGGCAGTTCGGGTGCCCGAGGACGTAAAGGCCAAGTGGCAGGCCGTGAAACTTCAAGTGGAGATGAAATCGGGTGAGAAGAGGCCACAGGTCTTCACGGTGAAGGTGGGGGGCTCGGTCGACATCCCGGGGAGCACACTCCATGTCACGGTTGGGGATTTCCTGCCGGCCCTGCAGGTGAACGGGAACGAGGTCACCTCGGCCGGGAACGACCCCACGAATCCGGCGGCGCTGGTGACGCTGTCCGAGGGCGGCAAAGAAATATTCAAGGGCTGGCTCTTCGCCCGGTTCCCGGACATGCAGGCCTTTCAACATCCCGTCTATCGGATCACGTTGCTGGAGGGCGTGCCGAAGGGCTAGACGGCCGATCGGCATCGAGCGGAGAGGTACCGAAGTGGTCGTAACGGGCCCGCCTCGAAAGCGGGTTGGGGGGCAACTCCCACGTGGGTTCGAATCCCACCCTCTCCGCCATGCCTCGACTGGGGAGCCCGCGGGGTGGGGCGGCAGATGCGGTTCGCGTGCGAGAGTCAACTGGCGCGAGGAGAGGTGTCCGAGCGGTTGAAGGAGCACGCCTGGAGAGCGTGTGTGGGGGAAACTCCACCCCGGGTTCGAATCCCGGCCTCTCCGCCAGTTTCTCGGTGGGGTGCCGGGTCGAGGGGGATGATCCGGCGGGTGTGTGACAAGCTTTGGGTCAGCCAACCCGCCCGGCCAGCGGGGCGGCTGCTGAATCCCGTTGGAGTGGGCGCCGGGCGGTTCATGCCGTGTTGAGGATCGGGTCTCGCGCAGGGTAGCCCTGTGAATCCCGCCAGGTCCGGAAGGAAGCAACGGTAAACAGCGAGCGGCCGGTGCCGCGAGGTCGCCCGATCGGAACGGCACGGGTCGTCCGGCGCTCGCATTTGTCCACGAGGCATGGGGTGGAGATCGCGGCCCCTCGCCTACGGCTTCTGGCTCGATCGCCAGGATCATCATGGCCAACCAGGTCGTCGGGCGACCGCTGCCTCGAGTTCCGCAGTCGGGTGCCGAATAGCCAATGGAAGAGAAACCCTACCAGGTGATTGCCAGGCGCTGGCGGCCGCAGACCTTCGACACGGTCGTCGGCCAGCGGCATGTCACCGACACCCTGAAAAACGCCATCGCCACCAACCGCACGGCCCATGCCTTCCTGTTCGCCGGCCCCCGCGGCGTCGGGAAGACGACCACGGCCCGCATCCTGGCCAAGGCCCTGAACTGCGATCGGGGGCCTACCCCCACGCCGTGTGCGGTGCCGGACCGAGACGAGTGCGTCGCCTGTCGCGAGATCCGGCTGGGCCGCTCAGTGGACTGCATCGAGGTGGACGCCGCATCCAACACCCAGGTCGAGAAGACGCGCGACCTTCTGGAGACTGTCCCGTACGCCCCCACGCGCGGCCGGCACAAGGTCTACATCATCGACGAAGCCCACATGCTCTCTACCAGCTCTTTCAACGCCCTGCTGAAGACGTTGGAGGAGCCGCCCCCCCGTGTCCTCTTCATCCTGGCCACCACCGAGCCGCACCGCATCCCGGCCACGATCCAGTCCCGCTGCCAGCGCCATGACTTTCGCCTGCTCGGTGCAAGCGAGATCGCGGGTCGGCTGCGCGAGATCGTGGAAGCGGAAAGAGTACAGGCAGACGACGCGGCCGTGGCCCTCCTGACACAGGCCGCGGCGGGGAGCCTGCGGGATGCCGAGAGCCTCCTGGATCAGGCCATCGCCTGCCTGGGGGATCGGCTTACGCCCGAGGGGGTGGCCGACCTGTTGGGGCTGGTCAAGGCCGATGTCCTGGCAGAGGCCGCCGAGGCGATTCTCACGCGCGACCTGGCCCGGGCCCTCCGACTTGTGGAGAGACTCGCGACCCACGGCCAGGATTTCCGCCAGTTCGCCCTGGAGCTCACCGCCCACCTCCGGGACCTGCTGATCCTGAAAGTGTGCCCCGAGCCGGGGAGCCTCCTGGAAGGCGTCCGCGTGCCGCTCGCGATCAGCCGGAAACAGGCGGAGGGCGCGACGCTGGCTGAGTTGGAGTTGATGCTCAGGACCCTGCAGCAGGTCGAGGGAGAGATGCGGCGCACGAGCCAGCCGCGAGTCGTCCTGGAGATGGCCCTCGTCCGCCTGGCGGAGATCCGACACCTGCAAGGCTTGGGCGAGATCCTGGAGCGGCTCACCGCGCTGGAGTCTCGCCTGTCCAGCGGGGCCGGTAGCGCCACGCCAGCCTCCCAGCTCTCGCTCTTTCAGGCGGCGCCGGTGGCCGGCGCGCCATCGCCGCCGGCCTCGGAGCGGACGTTGCCCGACCGGATCCTCACCGCGCCGAGGGAAGTCGTCCGTGCCGCCCTGGAGGCGCCCTCCCCCCCTGACCTCGCGGACGCGGCCTCGGGCTGGTCGGCCACGGTGAAGCGCTTGCAGGGACGGAAGCGGTTGGCTTCGGTACTGGCGGCGGTCCAGCCCATCGGCCTCGAGGGCGATCGCCTTGCGCTCGGGGTGACCAACGGGAATGCCTTCATCCGGGACACCCTGGAAGAGCCCGAGACGAGGAAGCTCATCGCGGAGACAGCCGGCCAGACGTTCGGCCGGCGCCTGCGAATCGAGTACCGCTTTTCGGCGGCCGCCCCACCTCGGCTGGAGCCGGTGGAGAATGGGGCCGCGGCGTACGGCCCGCCGCCACTCAAAGATCACCCGCTGGTGCGGGAGGCGCTCGGCCTCTTCGGGGGGGCGGTGATTCGGGAGATGGAGGGCTGAGGAGGAGCCATGCCGGGATTTGGCGACATCATGAAGCAGGCCCAGAAGATGAAAGCCGAGATGGACCGAATCCAGGCCGAGGCGGCGGCCAAGACCGTTGAAGGCAGTGCCGGTGGTGGCATGGTGACCGTCGTGGCCAACGGGAAGGGCGAACTGCTTTCCACCAGGATCGATCCCGAAGTGCTGCGGAGCGAGGATCTGGAGATGCTGCAGGACTTGGTCACGGCCGCGGTGAACGACGCCCTCCGGAAGGCACGGGAGCTGCTCAATCAGGAAATGGCGAGACTGGCGGGCGGGTTGGGCCTGCCCCCCGGCCTTCTCTGAGGCGCCCGGAGAACAGGCATGCCCTTGACCCCCTCGGCCCTGAACGGGCTGATCGAGCAACTAGTGCGGCTGCCGGGCATCGGCCCGAAGACGGCCCAGCGCCTCGCATTTCACCTGCTGAAGGTCCCCCGCGAGGAAGCCGCGGCGTTGGCCGAGGCGATTCTGGCGCTGAGGGACAAGACCCGCACCTGCGTGCGCTGCTTCAACCTCGCCGAGGAGGAGTTGTGCCCGATCTGTCAGGACCTGCGCCGGGATCGTGTGCTCCTCTGCGTGGTGGAGGAGGTGAATGACCTCCTGGCCATCGAGAAAACCCGGGAGTTCCGCGGTGCCTACCATGTCCTGGGCGGCTCCCTCTCCCCGCTGGATGGCCGTGGGCCGGAACAGATCCGGGCCAAGGAATTGCTCGCGCGCGTGGAGGACGGGGAGGTGCGGGAGGTGATTCTGGCCACCAACCCCAATGTGGAGGGGGAGGCCACGGCTCTCTACCTCCTGCGGCTGCTGAAGTCGTTTCCCGTGAAGGTCACGCGGCTCGCCCGGGGCCTCCCGATGGGCGGGGATCTCGAGTACGCGGATGAGGCGACGTTGGCCCGCGCCCTGGAGGGACGGCGCGAGCTGACCTGAGGACGCCGGCGGTGGACCGGCAAACCGGCCGAGGGAGCGCACGTGTCCTTCATCAATTATGCGGCCCGAGAGATCAACTGCAAGCTGGTCTACTACGGGCCTGGGCTCTCCGGGAAGACCACGAACCTTCAGCACGTCTACACCCGGGTGGAGCCTGGCGCCAAGGGGAAGCTCATCTCTCTCGCCTCCGAGACGGAGCGCACCCTATTTTTCGACTTCCTTCCCCTTGAGTTGGGGAACGTGCGCGGGTTCAAGGCGCGCTTCCATCTCTACACGGTGCCGGGGCAGATCTTCTATGACGCCAGCCGGAAGCTGATCCTCCGGCGAGCCGACGGGGTGGTCTTCGTCGCCGATTCGCAGATCGACCGGCTCGAGGCCAACGTGGAGAGCCTGAACAATCTTGGGGCGAACCTGGCAGAGCAGGGGCAGAGTCTGGACACCCTGCCTTTCGTCATCCAGTACAACAAGCGGGACTTGCCTGACATCGTCCCAGTGGAAGGACTCCAGGCAGCCCTCAACCCCCGGAACAATCCGTGGTTCGAGGCCAGCGCCACCAGGGGGGTTGGGGTGTTCGAGACCCTGAAGGGCGTGGCCAGGCTGATGCTAGCGGAACTGCGGAAGACGACGGCCGGCTAGGGCGAGCGCGGCCACAAATGCGGCTGCGACACTTGCAGCCGCAGCCCAGGGCTGCTATATTACCGCCCTGTTTCCGATCGATTCCCCGGTAGCTCAATGGTGGAGCGA
>CAVQPC010000023.1:0-16494 GCA_963714585.1 uncultured Methylomirabilota bacterium | reverse complement strand
CGCCAAACGGGAGTGCATGCTTGCGGAGTAATCATTGGTCGTGACGATTTGGAGGAGTACATCCCACTTAGCACTGCAAAGGATGCCGATCTATTCGTAACCCAATATGAAGGATCGCAGGTTGAGGATATCGGACTACTAAAGATGGACTTTTTGGGTCTTAAGACCCTTTCAATAATAAAGGACCGGGACTTGGCACACGGGAAGATGCGATCGCAGAAGACCTACCAGGGCGTTGAGCTATCCGGGAAGGTGCTGGGCGTGATCGGCCTGGGCAGCGCGGGCCTCCGTCTGGCGCGGATGGCGGGGCAGGGGCTCGGTATGCGGCTACTCGGCTTCGACCCCTACAAAGACCCCTGGCCGGAGGGCGTGGAGCACTGTCGGGAGCTTGCGCCGCTTCTCCGGCAGGCTGACTTCATCTCGATCCATGTCCCGCTTACCAAGGAGACACGAAATCTGATAGGCGAGGTCGCGCTGGCTGCGATGAAGCCGACGGCCATCCTGGTGAACACGGCGCGGGGCGGGATCGTGGAGGAAGCGGCGCTGGCAGAAGCCATCAAGGCAAAGCGTCTGGGGGGCGCGGGCCTGGATGTGGTGGTGGACGAGCCATTGAAGGCCGAGCACCCGCTCAACGGCGTGCCCAACCTCATCTTGACCCCGCACATGGCGGGCGTGACGGAGGAGGCCATGATGCGGATGGCCCAGGACGCCGCCGAGGACATCCTGCGTGTCCTCCGCGGCGAACGGCCGAAGTTCCCCGTCAACCCCGAGGTCCTGGCCAGCCCGTCGAAGTGGCAGCCGGCCTCCCGCCCGCCCCCCTACCAGTGCTAGGGTTGGGTAGGGTTGGGGTCAGACATTTATAATTTGCTATTGGCCGAATATAAAAATAGCAACGTCTGACCCCGTCCCGCCTGACCCTGCCCCGTTCGAGGTGTCCTGAGCGAGGCGGTCACTTGCCGGGGGGGCAGAGGCGGTGGCGCTTGAGCTTGCGCCAGAGGGTGCTCCGGTCGATGCCGAGGGCACGCGCCAGCTCCTGGCGACTCTGGTAGATGCCGACCAGATCTTGCAGGATGGCCTTCTCGGTGTCCTTCACGGCGCCCCTGAGGTCAGCGGGCGGCTCGGCCTTCTCTTCCTCTGTCCAGCCCAGGCATTCCTCCAGGAGTGCCCGCGTTGGGCCAGCAGCCTGGTCGGGCTGCCACAACAGACAGAAGCGCCGAACGACGTTGTCCAGCTCGCGCACGTTCCCCGGGAAGGGCGCCCGGGCGAGCGTGTCGTGAAGCAGCGCGAGCGTCTGCTTTTTCTGAAGGCGCTCCGCGATCTCCGGCCGGATACGGCGGATAGAGTGGAGGAACAGCGGGACGAGATCCTCCGGCCGCTCGCGCAGCGGCGGGAGGTGAAGGCGGAAGGCGGCCAGGCGGTAATACAGATCCTCCCGGAACCGCCGCTCGGCGAGGCACTGCTGGATGTCCTCGTTGGTGGCCGCGATGATCCGGATGTCCACGGGGATGACCCGGTCGGTGCCGAGCTTCAGAATCTCGCTCTCCGCCAGGAGCCGCAGGAGCTTGGCCTGGAGCGCGTAGCCGAGAGAGGTGATCTCGTCCAGGAATAGGGTGCCCGTGTGGGCCAGCTCGATCAGGCCCTGCTTCCCCGCGGCCCGCGCCCCCGTGAAGGCGCCCTTGACGTAGCCGAACAGCTCACTTTCCAGCAGCTCGGCGGGCAGCGTGGCGCAGTTGATGGCGACGAAGGGCCCCTGCCGTCGGCCGCTCCTGGCGTGGATCCCGTGGGCGAAGAGCTCCTTCCCGGTCCCGCTCTCCCCCGTGATGAGGACCGGTCCCTCCGCGGCCGCGAACTGCGCGGCCCGCTCTCGGGCGAGCTGGATGGCCCGGCTCGTACCGGCCACATCCTCCAGCGTGTACTTGGCCACGAACCCCCGGGCGTGGAGCTGCGTGCGCGCCGTCAGTTCGGCGTCCCGGACCGCGTCCACCTCCTTGAAGGTGCAGACCAGGCCGGCGCCTTCGGCGCCGGAGCGCACCGGCACGTAGTTGACGAGGAGCTTGCCGCGCTCGATCACATGGAGCAGGGTGCGGCTGCGCCGAAGGGCCTCTGCCGCGGTCCGGCTGCCGAACAGCTCGGTGAGCCTCTTGCCGTGGAGGGAGCCGGTTCCCAGGCGGCGCTCGGCCTGCCCGTTGGCGAGGATCACGCTTCCCCTTTCATCCGTGAGGAGGAGGCCGTCCGTCACGTGCTCGACGACGGCCGCAAGCTGGGAGACGCGGCGGTTCTGTTCCTGGTGGATCCGGCAGATCTCCAGGGCCCGTTCCACGGCCCGCCGGATCACGTCGGACCCCTTGTAGACCAGGACCCCGTGGAGGCCAAGGGACTCGGCCGTCTGCACCGTGAAGCTGCCTCCGAGTACGACCCGGAAGCCTTCGGCCTTGGCCCGGCTGCAGGCCGCCGCATACTCGGCGCTGGTGTCGCAGGCGTAGGTCGTGAGCGAAGCGTCCAGCACCTGCTCCAGGAGGGCCAGGTCCACGTCACAGTCACGACGCGAGTGGCAGAGGACGATCCGACGGTCCGTTTCCCGTGCCTCCTGAATGGCGCGGATCAGGTCCGGAAACGTCAGGCGGAAATCAATGATGGGGACTTTTAGATCCCCTTCGTACATTATCCGGGTGGAGGGGCCGGCGACGATGATGTCCACGGCCCCTTCGACCTCGCGCAGGCGCGGGAGGGCCCCCTCCAGGAGGCTGGTGACGAAGGTGAACTCGGCCGCCTCCTCGAAGTCGTGCGCGACCTCCCGGGCGAAACTGATGACCGGGGGATAGCCGACAATACAAATGCGTGGCCTCATCGGTCTCTCCTCGAGGTGGAATTGTGGTGCAAACCTACGCCACATGATGCATCAATGCAACCTCATCCCCTCATGCAGATAGGCTTCGTCACTGGAAGCAGCCATTTGACGCCCCTTCCTCTTCGCGACGAATTGGGCGCGGCCTTTGCACTGTCCGATAGGCCGAGAAATTATCGAACGGGCATCCGCGCAGGAGGCCCTCGCGAGGAGCGGCTCACATGAAGATTACCGATGTCCTGGCAAATAACATCACGATTCCCTACCCGGGCCCCGTCCGTCCTGCCTGGCAGCCCGGCCTCGTGGCGACCTCGCACAACTTCACGCTGGTCCGCGTCCTGACGAACGAGGGCCTGGTGGGCGTTGGCGGCACGAGCGGTCACCTGGCGAGCGCAATCTCGGCACAGGTGAAACCGTATCTCGTGGGGGAGGACCCCTTCGCCACGGAGCGCCTGGCGCGCATCTATCGGAGCGCCGGAAACGGTATCTGGTGCATCGACATGGCGCTCTGGGACCTCATCGGCAAGGCGGCGAACCTGCCGCTCTACCGGCTGTGGGGCCACTTCCGGGACAAGGTCCCAGCCTATGCCAGCGCCGTGGAAGTCGGCATGCCCGCGGACCGCGCGCGGCTGGCCCTCCACTATCAGGAGCTGGGGTTTCGAGCGATGAAGCTCCGCCTCCACAACGAGGAGATCGCAGAGGACCTTGCCATCCTGGACGCCTGCCTCAAGGCGACGCAGGGCGAGATGCGCTTCATGGTGGATGCGAATCAGGCCACCAGCCTGCCATGCCCGCTCCCCGGGGTCCGGTGGAATTACCAGCGGGCCCTCCGCATGGCGCGCGAACTGGAGGCGCGCGGGGTGCTCTGGCTGGAGGAGCCGCTCTCCCGCTACGACTTCGACAACCTGATCCGCCTGCGGGAGGCGACGGAGATCGCCATCGCCGGTGGGGAGAAGAATCAGGGGCTCCACGAGTTCCGCTGGCTCATCGAGCGGGGCGTGTATGACATCATCCAACCGGACTGTGCCATGTCCGAGGGGGTGTCCCAGCTCCGCAAGGTGGCGGCCCTGGCAGAGCTGTACAAGCGGGACTTCGTCCCCCATCACAGCATGAGCGGCATCGGCCTGGCAGCCGTCGTCCATCTGGCCTGCTCGTTCCCAGGCTCGTCTTGGATCGAGGTGATGTACGAGCCGACTACCCGGACGATCGAGGCCTTCCAGCAACTGGGCGGCATTCTGGAATCCAAGCTCTGGATCGACGCCGAGGGCTGTGTGGCCGCGCCCGACCGACCGGGCCTGGGCGTGGTGCTGAATGAGAATCTGATCGCGAAGTACACGGTCTAACCCTGCTGGAACTTGTTGCGAATGAGTCAAGTCCCGGGCAGGCCTCGTCCGTCATTCCGGCGGAAGCCGGAATCCAGGGGTCCCGGAATGCTGGACCCCGGCTTCCGCCGGGGTGACGACTTGGACATGTCGACGGCTTGTACGATCAAGCGCACTGCATAGCTCGTCGATCCGATACGAAGCCTCGCTAGCCCTCGGCGAGACGAACGGAATGGGGCCAGCCCCATGATGATCAAGAATCGGGATGCGTTGGGAGCCGTCGGGGACCTCGCCGCCCGAAAAGTGGCCCTGGAGGTCGCCGAGGCCGTGCTCCAGTCCTTGGACGCCCACCGTGTCCTGCGTGGCCTGCTGCACGTCGAGGGGGATACCCTCCGGTTCGGCAACCGCCGGTGGGAACTGGGACCGAAGCGCCGCATCTACGTGGTGGGTGCCGGGAAGGCGGCAAACGCCATGGCGCGGGCCGTCGAGGAGGTGCTGGGCGATCGCATCACCCATGGCCTGGTCATCGTGAAGCAGTTGGAGCCGGTCGACAGACTCCGGCGGATCGAGGTAGTTGTCGGCGGCCATCCCCTCCCCAATGCGGACGGCCTGCTGGCCAGCCGGCGCATCCTGGAGATCGTGGACCAGGCGACCCCCGACGACCTGTTCATCGGCCTCATCAGCGGCGGCAGCTCCGCCCTCATGACCTGTCCCGTCCCCGGGATCAGCCTGGAGAACGAGCGGCAGGTGACGGAGGCCCTCCTCAAGAGCAGCGCGCGCATCCTGGAGATCAACGCCGTCCGGCGCCACATCTCCGCCATCAATGGCGGGCGGCTGACTCAGAAGGTCGAGGCCCGGGGCGCGGAGATGATCAACTTCATCATCTCCGACAGCGTGGGGCACACGCCGACGCTTGACCCGACGCAGCCCGCCACCTTCTTCGGAACCCCGGTCGCGCCGGACAGCACCACGCTCCAGGACGCCGGGAACGTGCTGGACAAGTACCGGTTGACGTCGCGGATTCCCCGCACGATCCTCGAATTTCTGCGAAAGGCCACCCCCGCGGACGAGACGCCCAAGGCCTTCAGCAGTCGAGTTCATCTGTTCGTCCTGGAGCGGCCGGCGGATGCCTGTGAGGCGGCGAGGCGGGCGGCGGAGGAGATGGGCCTCGCCGCGTGCGTCCTCACCACGCAACTGGAGGGGGAGAGTTGCGAGGCAGGGACCTTCCTCGCCTGTGTGGCCAAGGAGGTGGCCCTGAATGGCCGGCCCGTGGCGGCGCCGTGCCTGCTGATCGCCGGGGGAGAGACCACCACCCGCATCGAAGGGCCATGCGGTGAGGGCGGGCCCTCGCAGGAGCTGGCCCTGGGGTTTGCCTTGGAGGTTGCCGGCCGGCGCGGCCTCTGTCTCGCGGCGCTGGACACGGATGGGACGGACGGCCCCACCGATATGGCCGGGGGAATAGCCGACGGAACCAGCGTGGAGCGGGCCCGCGAGAAGGGCCTGGATGTCTACCAGCTCCTGCGCGCCCACGACAGCTCCACCGTCCTCCAGGCCGTGGGCGATGCCATTCGCACCGGCAACACGGGCACGAATGTCTGCGACCTGAACATCACTTACGTCTCCGGCGAGGCGTGAGAATGCCGTCGGCAGAAGGATGGAGCACCTGATGGGGGATTGCGCAATTGCGAATGTGAAGGCCCGGGAGATCCTGGACAGCAAGGCCCGGCCCATGGTGGAGGTGGACGTTTGGACCGCGGAGGGGATGCTGGGGCGGGGCGCCTCTCCCTGTGGGACCTCCGTGGGGAAGCACGAGGCCTTCGTCCTGCGGGATGGCGGCGTGCGCTACGGGGGGCTGGGCGTGCAGCGGGCCGTGCGGAACGTGCTGGAAGTGATCGCTCCGGCCCTCAAGGGGCGGAGCGTTCTGGATCAACGGGCGATCGATGACCTCCTCATCGAACTGGACGGCACCCCGAACAAGTCGGGGTTGGGTGCGAATGCGGTCTACAGCGTGTCCATTGCCGTGGCACGGGCCGCCGCCGCCACTCTGCGCGTGCCGCTCTACCGGCACCTGGGCGGGCCCGATGCCTGCCTGCTCCCGGTGCCCATGTTCAACATGATCAATGGCGGGACATTCGCGGCGACCCGGATGGAGTTCCAGGAGTTCCTTCTGATCCCTGCGGCTGCGCCGCGGTATTCCGAGGCCTTGCGGATGGGGGTAGAGGTCTACACTGCGCTGGGAGAGCTGATCCAGCGGCGCTATGGGAGGGAGCGCCTTGCCACCGGTTCCTCCGCCGGGTACGGAGCGCCTTCGAACGATCCGGCCGAGGTACTGGAGACCCTCCTTCAGGCCGCAGAGGCAGCGGGCTACGGCGGGCAGTGCCGGGTCGGCCTGGACTGTGCGGCAAGTCATTTCTACGACGCGGCGGCGCGCGTCTACCGGTTCAGGGGGAAGGCCGTGGGGCGAGGTGAACTCATCGCGTATCTGGAAGGTCTGGCCCAGTCCTATGCCCTCTTTGTGATCGAGGACCCGCTGGAGGAGGATGACTTCGACGGCTTCGCAGAGACCACGAAGCGGCTCCGCACGCTGATCATCGGGGACGACCTGTTCGTCACCAACCTCGAGCGACTCAAGCGGGGCGTGGCCCTGGGTTCGGCCAACGCCATGATCCTGAAGCCCAACATGGTGGGGACGATCTCGGAGGCGCTCGACGCCGCACAGTATGCGAAGGCGCACGGGTACCGGGTCGTGGGTTCCGGGCGCGCGGGCGGGAGCATTGACGATCCCATCCCGGACATCGCGGTTGCCGTCGGCGCCCCCCTGGTGAAGTTCGGGGCCCCGCGGACGGGCGAGCGGCTGGGGAAGCAGAACTGTCTGCTCCGGATCGAAGAAGAGCTGGGCGCATCCGCCCGCTTCGCCGGTCCGGATGTCTTCAAGAGCAGATAACACGTATCGACCGACATGGACAGAGGCGGGAGATCTCGGATAGAGTTTGCCCTCCTCGTGAATGGCCGCTTGACGTGGAGAGAATTGGAGTCGCGGCGTGCAGAGGCGATCACCCCGTATCGGCGTGAGCTGGGTCGAAGCGGATCGGGCGTCCACTGACCTTCTGGTCCTGGCTGTCCAAGCGGCCGGCGGCGAGCCCGTTCCACTCCTGGTTGATGCGCCCTCCTGGACCGCGCAAATCCGGACGCTGGATGGCCTCGTCCTGAGCGGCGGGAACGCCGTGGACCCGCGCCGCTACGGGCAGGTGAACGAGGGGCTCTGCCGGACGGTCATCCCGCATCGGGACGAGTTGGAGTTCGAGGCGTTCCAGTTCTGCAGGGAGCATGGCCTGCCGGTCCTGGGCGTCTGCCGGGGGATACAGTTCCTGAACGTCTCGTGCGGCGGCTCCATGCTGCAGGACCTCACCATCACGACCGTCGAGCACGAGGCCGTCGGAGAGGCCTCGCGTTTTCACGCCATCCAGGTGTTGCCGGGGACACGGCTGGCAGCCATCGCGGGCCCCCGCACGAGTCTGCGGGTGAACAGCCGCCATCACCAGGGGCTGCGGCTGGAACACCTGGCGCCCGGACTCTGCGTCTCGGCCCTGGCGCCGGATGGCGTCGTCGAGGGACTGGAGGGAACCGGCGACCCATTTCTCGTCGGGATCCAGTTCCATCCCGAGCGACCAGACGAGGTACCCGAGATGGCCGGGATCTTCGCCATGTTGGTGGCGTGCGCCAGGGGAGAGGTGCCGGCGGGCGGACCGCCGACCGCAGGCTAGGAAAGAGCATGACACGCTACATCTTCCGGCGGCTGCTCCAGGCCGTTCCCATGCTGGTGGGGATCTCCTTTGCGGCCTTCGTGCTCATGCGCCTCGCGCCGGGCGGCCCCATGGCGATCTACGCCCAGAATCCCACCATGAGCGAGGCCGACATGCGGCGGGTCGAGCACATCCTCGGCCTGGACCAGCCCATCCACATCCAGTACCTCAAGTGGGCCGCGGGCATGGCCACAGGGAACCTGGGCTACTCGTACCGGACCGGGCGTCCGGTGGGCGGGATCATCCTGGAGCGGGTTCCCGCCACCATCCAGTTGATGGGCTGTGCCTACCTCATCGCCATCATGCTGGGAATCACCACGGGGATCGTGAGCGCCATCCGCCGCTACAGCCTCTTCGACTACTGCGCCACGACCGGCGCCATGGTCGGCCTCTCCGTGCCCACCTTCTGGTTCGGCCTGGTGGTCATCATCGTCTTCGCGGCCGTGCTGCACTGGATTCCGTCCGGCGGGATCGCCACGCTCGGGGCGCCCTTCTCGATCCGGGACCGGCTCATCCACCTGGTCGGGCCGGCCACGGTCCTTGGCCTCTGGATGACCGCCACCTGGAGCCGGTACACCCGCTCCAGCGTCCTGGAAGTCGTCGGCCAGGACTACATCCGGACGGCGCGCGCCAAGGGGCTCCGCGCCCGAACCATCCTGCTCCGCCACACGCTCCGGAATGCACTGATCCCGCTCATCACGCTGGCCGGGCTGGAATTCCGCAACCTCTTCGGCGGAGCCCTGGTGACCGAGACCGTCTTCTCCTGGCCGGGCGTGGGCCGGCTGTACCTGGATTCCCTGAACTACCAGGACTACTCGGTGATCCTGGGCCTGCTCCTCACCACCTCGGTCATGGTCCTGGCGGGGAGCCTCCTGGCGGACATCCTGTACGCCGTGGTGGATCCCCGCATTCGCTTGCGGTGAACGATGGCTGTGCGCGTCACGTGGGGATCACTCCGGTGAACCAAGCAGTCGCGAGCCCGTCTGCGCCGGACATGAAGGCGATGACGGATCCGTCGGCGCTTGCGGCGGGGGTGCGCCGGAACCGGTCCATGGTCTGGGCCAAGTTTCGGCGGAATAGGCTGGCCTCCGCGAGCGCCGCGGTGGTTACGCTCCTGATCCTCCTGGCGGCCTTCGCCCCGTGGGTCGCCCCGCGCGACCCGCTCTACATCGACATGGCCCACAAGTTCGCCAAACCCGGCGAGGCCGGGTTCCTGCTGGGCGCCGACGAGCTGGGGCGGGATATCCTCAGCCGCCTCCTGCATGCCGGCCGCGTGTCCCTGTCCGTCGGGTTGATGACGGCCTTCATTACGGTCCTGGTGGGCTCCGTGCTCGGGGCACTGGCGGGCTACTACGGTGGTGCCGTGGATGCCGTCATCATGCGGCTGGTGGACGTCCTGCTCTCCATGCCCACTATCTTCCTGCTCCTGGCGCTGTCGGCATTCCTCAAGCCCACGGTATTCGCCATCACCCTGATCATCGGGCTGAACTCCTGGATGACGGTGGCGCGCATGGTCCGCGGCCAGATCCTCTCCATCAAGCAGCAGGAGTTCATCCTGGCGGCCCGCGCCATGGGGGCGAACGATCGGCGCCTGATCTTCCGGCAGTTGCTCCCCAATGCGCTCGCCCCTGTGCTGGTGGCGGCCACCCTGAACGTGGCGACCGCCATCCTGCTGGAGTCGTCTCTCAGCTACCTCGGCTACGGCATCCAGCCGCCGACGGCGAGCTGGGGCAACATGCTGAACAACGCGCAGACCTATGTGTTCTATGCACCCTGGGTCGCGATCTACCCCGGGGTCATGATCACCCTGACGGTGCTGAGCTTCAATTTTGCCGGCGATGGGCTGCGCGACGCCCTGGATCCGCGCCTGTCGCTGATGTGAGCGTGCGCCCGACTGCCGGCGGGCCGTGGAATGGTGGCCCCGTCTGGCGCGCTGGGTGCGGTCCCCGGGCTGGAGACAAGGAGGACATCATGAAGAGGCAGGAAAGGACCACGGGCATGGGGAAGGCGCTGCTCTCGCGGCGGCAACTGCTGAAGGGGGCGGCGGTGGCGGGCGTGGCGGCGACCGGCCTGCTGCGCGGGGGCCGTGGGGAGGCCGCCCAGGCGGCGAAGCCGGCGCCGGCCCCCGCACTCCAGCCGCAGACGGGGGGGCCAGATCATCGTCGGGATCTCGCAGGAGCCCCAGAACTTCAACCCCATCATGCCCACGATCGAGGCCCAGCGCGGCGTCCACATGGCCATCTACGATGATCTCTGGCGCATCGGCCCCAAGGGCAACTACATCCCGAACCTGGCGACGGAGATCCCGAGCCTGACCAACGGGGGTATCTCCAAGGACGGCACGCTCTTCACGATCAAGCTCCGCAAGGATGTCAAGTGGCACGACGGCCAGTCCTTCAGCGCGAAGGACGTGGTGTTCACCTGGCAGACCATCATGAATCCCAAGGTGAGCGCCTTCTCCACCGTCGGCTTCGACCAGATCGACTCCATGTGGGCGGTGGACGACGCCACGCTGAAGTTCAAGCTGAAGCAGTCCTACGCCCCGATCTTCGCCGTCCTGTCGGACATGTTCGTGGTGCCGGAGCACATCCTGAGCAAGAGTCCGGACATCAACAAGGACGAGTTCAACACCAAACGGCCCATCGGCACCGGCGCCTTCAAGTTCGCGGAGTGGGCGGCGGGCGACCACATCAGCCTGGAGGCCAACACGGCCTACCACGGCCCCGGCCCCTACATCGACCGCCTGATCTTCAAGTACATCTCCGATCTCACGGTCCTCTTCACCCAGTTCAGGACGGGCGAGATCGACATCACCGGACTCCAGGGCATCCCGGTGGACCTCTACCCCGAGGCCAAGAGGCTGCCCAACATCACGCTCCACGTGAATCCCGGGACCACCTACGACTGCATTGCGCCGAACTTCCTGCTGCCGCTCTTCCAGGACAAGCGAGTGCGGCAGGCCCTGTACTACGGCATGGACAAGAAGCCGATCGTGGAGAAGATCTTCCTGGGTCTTGTCCCCGAGGCCGAGACCTACATCCCACCCCAGTCCTGGGCCTACAACCCCAAGATCAAGGGGCACCACAAGTACGACCCCGAGAAGGCGAAGAAGCTCCTGGACGCGGCGGGCTGGAAGGTAGGGCCGGACGGGATCCGGGTCAAGGACGGCAAGCGCCTGTCCTTCGAGAACGCCTGCACCGCCGGCAACAAGCAGCGGGAGCAGATCCAGCAGCTCCTGCAACAGCAATGGCGGCAGATCGGCGTCGAGATGAGGATCAACAACAAGCCGGCGGCCGTCCTTTTCGGCGACTTCTATCGCCTGTCGAAGTTCGAGACGATCATCAACGGCATCGGCATGGGGGCTGACCCGGAACACAGCTTCCGCCTGCACAGCAAGTACATCCCCGTCAAGGGCGGCATGGGACGGAACTCCATCGCGTACGAGAACCACGAGGTGGACCAGCTGCTCGAGGCAGGCGCGCGGGAGATGGACCAGGAGAAGCGCAAGAAGATCTACTGGAAGCTCCAAGAGGTGCTGGCGGACGACCTCCCCTACCTGCCAATCTACCACTACGTGATCATCCGGGCGACCAAGGCCAGCATCCAGGGATTCCAGCCCAACTCCAACATGCAGGACTACACCTGGAATCCGAACGAATGGTGGATCAAGAAGAGTTGATGACGCCCTCACGGGCGCAACAGGAAAGGGGATCCAAAGAGCGCGGCGGCTCTTCCGGGCGGAGGAGCCGCCGTCTTGTTCTCAGAGGCGGGAAGGGAAATCAGGTGCGGGGCAAGGGCTGGGTCGTCGTCGGCGACGACGCCGTGCTGTCGGCGTGCTGCCCACCACACTGAGCCATCGCGGTACCGGCCACACCAACCAGCAACCCGAGAGCGAGCAACAGACTTGCCAGCTTTCGCATCAGTCCCCCTCCTTTCCCCTCGTGATAGTGCCTCGAGGTAGTTGAACCATACAGGACTCATTTGGTCCTGTCAAGTGGTCTTCATTGACCCTCGCTCAGGCGCTCATCTCCGACAAGGAAGCCGATGCATTTGCGAGGCTCGGGCGTTTCCGCTACACGGCCCTGAGGGCATCCTCGATGATGTTCAATGCCTCGTCGATGTCCTCAGCCGTGTGCTGCGACGAAAACCCGTGATGCATCGGCGTCTGGTGTGCGTAGTCGTGCAGGTAGAGGCCGCGCTGCACACAGCCCAGGATGAACCGGATCTCCATCTCGCGATTGCTGCGGGCCGCCTCCCGGTAGTTGGTCACCGGCTCCGTCACCCCGAGGTACAGCCCGAATCGGGCGCCGATGCCCTGGGCGATCCCGGGTACACCCGTGACCCGGAGCGCTTCGGCGATCCCGGTGTAGAGGCGATCCGCCAGCGCGGTGATGTGCGGGTAGAAGCCGGGCTTGGCAATTTCGGTCTGACAGGCAATCGCGCCCATCACGGCGGTGAGGTGTCCGGTGTACGTCCCGCTCATCCCTGTGCGCCCCATGGGATTCAGCACCGACATCACTTCGGTCTTGCCGCACACGGCGGCGATGGGCACCCCGCCCCCCAGGGCCTTGGCCAGTGTGCAGAGGTCCGGCGTCACGCCGTAGTAGGCCTGCGCCCCGCCCCGACACATACGAAAGCCCGAGAGCACCTCGTCGAAGATCAGGACGATGCCCGCTCTGGTGCAGGTCTCCCGAACCTGCCGCAGGAACTCCGGGTGGGCCGGGATGCAGCCCTGGTTGTAAGAGATCGGCTCCAGGATCACCGCCGCCAATTCATCCCGATGAATCGCGACGGCCTTCTCGAAGGCGCCTGGATCGTTGAAGGGGACGACGAGGATCAGGTCGGCCAGGGCCGCGGGCATGCCGTCCGAATCGGGGATCGGGTCGATCGTCCCGTCGGGGCGCGGATCACCCAAGGCTGTCGCGCAGTTGTACCACAGGTAGTCGTGCATGCCGTGGAAGTGGCCTTCGAACTTCAGGATCTTGGGTTTCCCGGTGAAGCCACGGGCGATGCGGATGGCGCCCAGGGTGGCCTCGGTCCCGCTGTTCGCGAACCGCACCTTTTCGGCGCAGGGGACGGCCTCGGCAATCAGGTCGGCCAGTTGTGAATGGTATGCCGTCTCCCCGTTGCAGATGACCCCGACGTCGAGGGCCTGCCGGATGGCGGCGGTGATGGCGGGGTGGTCGTGGCCGAGGAAATTGGCGCCACTGCCGGTGAAGAAATCGAGGTACTCCTTGCCGTCCACATCCCAGAAGCGGGAGCCCTTGCCGCGGGCCAGGTACAGGGGCCTCCCGAGGAGAGGGTGGTAGCGCCCGCCCGCCCCCGCGCCGCCGATCAGGTGTTTTTGGGCTGCCTCGAAGAGCTGCTGCGATTTCATGGCCCGCTCCTGGCGAGTGATGGTGCGCCGTTGCGTAGGGACTCTTGGATCGCATGCGCTTCATGCAGGACGATCTGGCCCCGGCGGGCGACAAGGCGCCCATCCCGAAAGACGAGTTCCGCTTGCCGCAGCGCGCGGAGGTCCAGCAGGGGATCCTCCGAGAGAAGAACCAGATCGGCGCGCTTGCCCGCCTCCACGCTGCCAATCTCCTTTTCGAGGCGCAAGGCCCGCGCGGCCTCCCGCGTCGCCAAGGCGAGGGCGTCCAGAGGTGAAAACTTTGCCCAGCGGACCATGATCTCGATGGCGCGGGCCATTTCCTGGAAGCCCGGCCAGCGGTCCGTCCCCGGCCACGGGCCGAATGCGGCGTCCGTGCCGAGGAAAACGGTCACACCCTGCGCCCGCATGTGATGCAGGAACGGCCAGCGGACCTCCAGCATGTTCAGCCACCACTGCTCCTCGGCCGACGGCTCCTCATGCTCCTCGTCGGGGAAGAGGTACGGGCGAGGAATGATGGCGTGGTCCACCCGGACACCGTGCTTCGCCATCTGCTCGACGGCCGCGGGGTCGGTGACGGTGGTCCGGGGATCGCTGCCGATCCAGGAGCAGTGCTCGATGGTGTCCACGCCGGCTTCTGCAGCCAGCCGGATGCTGGCGGTGGAGATGGCGTGGGCGGCGATGGGCAGGCCCAGCCGGTGCGCCTCCTCCACCGCCACCCGCAGCTCCTCCGCCCCATACTGCGAGCCCGTGATGTTCGTGCCGGGCGTCGTGGTCCCGCCGCTGAGGATGATCTTGATGACGTCCGCCCGTCTGCCAGCCAGGCTCCGGACGGCCTGCCTGACCTCGTCCGCGCTGTCCACGCCCCAGTCGGAATAGATGTGACCACCCGTGGTCGTGATGGGCCGGCCGCTGGCCAGGACGCGGGGCCCGATGAAGCTGCCGGCATTGATCGCGTCCCGCAGGGCCAGCACGGAAAAGTCATCTGCGCCGCAGTCGCGCAGGGTGGTCACTCCCGCCGCCAGGGCGAGTTGCGCGTAGTGCCCGGCCCGCACCAACTGGCGTTCCGGATCCCGCAGCGCCAGCCGGGTGGCGTAGTCCTTCGACGAATAGGCGAAGTACAGGCTCTTGTCCCAGGTGAGGTGCACGTGGCCGTCGATGAGGCCGGGCAAGAGCGTCATGCCGCCGTCGCCCGGATCGTGGGGACGCCATCCGGCACCGCGATCTCCTGCGACGGGCCGGCGGCAGCGATCCGCCCGTCCGTGCCGATCAGGACGAGGCTCGACGGGATCGGCGCGGGGCTCACGCCGTCGATCAATTGGGCGCCGGCGATGGCGAGCTTCAGGTCCATGAATGTCGGAGCGATCCGCCTACTTTCCCATCACCAGGTTCGGGACCCAGGTGACCAGCGGCGGGAAGAACGGTGATCAGGGCCAGGACCACGATCAACGGGATGATGAACGGTGCGGTGGCCCGCACGACCCGCTCGAATGAGATTCCGCCGACATGGACCATGACGAACAAGCACCACGCCGAAGGGCGGGGTGAGCAGGCCGATCATCAGGTTCAGGACCATCACCAGGCCGAAGTGCACGGGATCGATACCGACCTGCGTGACGACCTGCATCAGGATGGGGCCGAGGATCAGGATCGCCACGATTGTCTCGAAGAAGCAGCCGACGATCAGCAGGATCACGTTGATGATGAGCAACAAGACCAGGGGTTGCGGCTGATGCCCAGCAGGGCATCGACCATCGCCGCCGGCGCCCCCGTCCGCATCAGCAGCCATCCGTAAAACGAGGCCGCCGCGACGATGAAGCCGAGGGCCGCCGTATCCTTGGCACTGTCGATGAACACCTGGAGGGTATCTTTCCAGGTGAGTTCCCGGTAGATCATGGTGCCGAGGATGAGGGCATAGGCCACGGCCACCGCGGCGGCCTCGGTCGGGGTGAACCAGCCGGTCCAGATGCCCCCGAGGAGGATCGTCGGCGTCAGGAGCGGCAAAAAGGCATCGATGAAGCTCCTCACGACCTGGCGAAGTGTCGGGAACGGGGTCCGCGGGTAGTTCCGCTTCTTCGCGTACACCCACACCATGGTCATGAGAGCGACGGTCATCAGGACGCCCGGCACGACGCCCCCGAGGAAGAGCCGGCCCACAGAGACGCCGGCCACGAGGCCGAAGATGACCATGGGAATGCTGGGCGGGAAGATCGGCCCGATGGTCGAGGAGGCCCCCGTGATGGCCACGCTGAAATCGCGGTCGTAGCCGGCATCCTCCATAGCCTTGAGCTCGACCTGCCCCAGGCCGGCGGCATCGGCGACGGCAGCCCCGGACATGCCGGCGAAGATCAGGCTGGCGATACAGTTGGCGTGGCCCAGGCCGCCCGGGAGGAAGCCGACCATGGTCGTGGCGAAATTGAAGAGGCGAGTCGTGACCCCGGACGTGTTCATGAGCCGGGCCGACAGGATGAACAGGGG
Organism: uncultured Methylomirabilota bacterium; assembly: GCA_963714585.1. Lineage (GTDB taxonomy): Bacteria > Methylomirabilota > Methylomirabilia > Methylomirabilales > 2-02-FULL-66-22 > 2-02-FULL-66-22. The sequence continues at coordinate 675 of CAVQPC010000023.1, read as the reverse complement.
AACGGCTAGCAGGACGAAGTTGTTGATGCCGTACTGCATCCGCTGGGTGAGCATGGGCAGGTTGATCCGGCTCCCCTGCTCGATGAAGAAGGCCACGAGGCCGGTGAGCCCCAGAGACATGGCGATGGGGATCCCAAACAGGAACATCCCGATGAGCCCGAACGTGATGATGTAGGTCATTGCCACCCCTCAGGGCCCTGCGTAACCCCCCCAAATGATGCGCGTGCTTGCCGGACGAGATTCCCCACCAGGTACCAGAGCATGATCAGGCCCGAGAGAAAGATGATGAGATACGTGTAGCCCATCCGCATCCAGTCGACCGTCGGTGCGAAGGTATTCCAGTTGAGGATGGTGTTGGTCCAGGCCCCCCAGGTCATGGCGCCGACGAAGGGGATGACCGCCAGATCCGTGACGAGCCGAAGGATCTTGCCGGCTCGCCCGCGGAGCCGGTCGGACAAGACTGTCACCCGGATCAGTCCGTCGTCTTTGACGAGCACGGCCACCCCCAGGAACACCATCCAGACATAGGTGAGTCGGGCGAGTTCCTCCGACCAGACCGCAGAAATCTGGAGCACGGTCCGCGCCAGAACTTGGAAAAAGGTCGTGAGGAACATGAGGAACAGGATGATTCCAACGACGACCTCGAGTGTTCTTTTCATTCCAACCTCGTGAAGC
>CAVQPC010000022.1:0-10440 GCA_963714585.1 uncultured Methylomirabilota bacterium | reverse complement strand
CCCATAGGCCTCCAAGGCCGGCGCGATGTACTTGGCCGGCGTGTCGTGGACGCCCGTGTGAACGATGGCGAGGGTGTCGCCCTGCAGAGGATGCGCTCCGTGTGGCCACCCTCCCCCCAGTAGCAGCCGATTTGAACGACCTGCGGGTGGAACCGGAATTCGTTGTGCGGTTGCATTTCCGTCTCCTTCCAGATGAAAGCCTCAATGACGGCAGGATTGCACGGGTGGGTGCGGATGCCTCACACTCCTCCGTCGGTGATCATCCTTACCTCCACGTCGCTCGGAGGCGGGTCCGGTGGGAAACCCGGCTCCAGCCGGGGGCCAGTCCGTAGGTGCAGTGCTACGAAAAATTCGCCTCAGGTCGCGCGGTCTCAGGATCGAGGAGCAGGGCAGGGCGCCGCCGCAAGCCACAGCAACATCCCGCCGCGGGGAAGCAGTGTCAAGTCAAAACTGGTGGCGCGGGAGCCTGGGTTAGATCAAGAGACGGTCGCCGTACGAGCCCGAATTCTCAAATGTCAGATAAGGGTGTCATTAGGCGTGTGCCACCGAGAAATCCACTTGACAGGGAATATGGACTGAGGCTAGCGTGCGTACGATTGTGTATCCACTGATGTAGACGCTCGATACTCAGATACACCGTCCTTTCTCTGGGTGGGGCGAAACCCGGAGCCGATCATGTCACAGCTTACCGAATCTTCTTCTCCTACCCGACAGCCTCCCGAACCCCCTTTCACAGATCGCAATCGTCTGACGGGGGAAGCCTACGAAGCATTAAGAGGGGCCATTATCTCCGGCGAGCTCCCCCACGTGAACGGCTCTACGAAACGGTCCTTGCCAGGCGGCTCAAGATGAGCCGCACCCCCGTGCGGGAGGCCATCCAGCGCTTGGTGAATGAAGGCCTTGCGGAAGTGGGGCCGGACGGCGTGTGCGTCGCCTCGCTGTCGGTCAAGGACATCCGGAGTCTCGAGCAGGCGAACCGGGCGCTCCAGAGCCTGTCCGCCCAGTTGGCTGCTTCCGACGGCTCCGATGGCGACATGGCAAAGCTGGAAGAGCTCATGGCATCCATGGAGGCCTGCGCCGGTACCGAGGATGTAGATGGCTGGATTGCCGCCGATCAGGCGCTTCATCGGCATCTGTTCCAGATGTCCGGAAACCGGTGGCTCTTGAAACTTCTCCTGCAAATGGAGGCCCTCGTTGGCCGCGTGCGGCACATCGGCCTTCGGGGACCCGGCCGGATGAAGGAGGCGACTCGCGAGCACCGGGCGATTGTCGAGGCGATCAGCTCTCGCGACGCACAGGCGGCGCAGCGGGCCATGCACGATCACCTGATGGTGGTCGAGCAGCACCTAGTGCAGATTCTGGAGACCTTTGTCGTGCCGTGGAAAGGGGATCGGCTTTAGCGGATGGGTGGCCTGGCGTCCAGCGCCCGCCCCAAGAGGGAGAGGCGTCGGGGATGAGCGGGAGCGGGCGTGTGATCTATACAAAGGTGCTTGGAACGAGATGGTCTCTGGGTAGCACCACTCGCAGGAAAGGAGATCGGCCATGCCTGAGAGGAAAAGAGCCAAGCGACTCAGCCGACGCGACTTCCTCAAGGCCGGCGCCCTGGTGGCCGGCGCCGCCGCCCTACCTCCCGTCCGAGCCGCCGCGCAGGCGCCGCGGCCCAAGACGGTTCCCCGGAACCGGACGTTGATCCTGACGTGGATTGGCAGCCGCGAAGGCCGGTGGGTCGACTACGAACTGTGGAACCCCTACTCCATCGGGTCCAACCACCAGAACGGGCCAGGCATCTTCTACGAGCCCCTGGCCTACTACAGCGCGTTCGCCGACAAGGAGTACCTCTGGCTGGCGGAGAGTTACAAGTACAGCCTCGACTTCAAGGAGCTGACCATCAAGACTCGCTCCGGCATCAAGTGGAGCGACGGCGCGCCGTTCAGCGCGGAGGATGTGGCCTACACCCTCAACAGCCTCCGAGACCTGGGCCCGAAGGTCCGCTGGGGCGTCGATGTGCAGCAGTTCATGCAGGAGGCCCGGGCCACCGACCCCAACACGGTCGTGATCAAGTTCAAGATCCCCTCCCCGCGTTTCTTCTACTTCATGACCTACAAGTACGACATCGGCGTCTACATCGTCCCCAAGCACATCTTCCAGGGCCAGGACTGGACCACGTTCAAGCACTTCGACGTGGCCAAGGGCTGGCCGGTCACCACGGGTCCCTGGAAGGTGGTCTTCAGCTCCCCGGAGCAGAAGATCATCGATCGACGGGACGAATGGTGGGCGGCCAAGGCCGGCTTCGCGCCGATGCCCAAGGTGGAGCGGAACATCTGGCTCCCGAACGCCGGCGAGCAGCAATCGGCCCAGGGGCTGATCACAAACCAGATCGACTACGGCTTCTCCATGCAGCCCGCCACCTTCCCGACGATGTTCCGGGGAAATCCCAAGATCATCACCCACTCCGGGCAGAAGCCCCCCTACGGGTACATGGACTGGTGGCCGCTTTCCCTGTACGTCAACAACGAGCGGCCGCCGTTCCACGACAAGGACGTCCGCTGGGCGCTGAGTTCCTTCATCGACCGGCAGCAGGTCGTCGAGGTGGGGTTCGTGGGGGCCTCGATCGTGTCGGCACTCCCGCTGCCCGAATATCCTGCGCTGCGTCCCTATATCGACTCGGTGAAGGATCTGCTCCAGAAGAACAACACGCTGGAGTTCAATCCCAAGAAGGGCGAAGAGCTTCTCACCCGGAAGGGCTGGAAGAAGGACAGTGCGGGCTTCTGGGTCGATGCTCAGGGTAATCACATCAAGCTCGACATCATCGGGTTTGGCAGCACCGGTCCCACTATTGGGCCTGTCATCACCGAGCAGTTGAGGCGTAATGGCGTCGACGCCAGCATGAGCCTGCCGCCGGATTTCGACGACCGGTTCCAAAAGGGGCAGTTCAACGGGGCCATCTACGGCCACGGCGGGAGCGTGAACGACCCGTACCACACCCTGCGGCTCTACCAGGGGGCCAGCGAGGCAGTCCCGGGCGGCCACCTGGTCAACTTTGCCCGGTGGAAGAACGCGGCCTACGACAAGATCGTGGATGAGGTGTACGTCACCGATATGAAGAACAAGACCAAGCTCGTGGAACTCTTCCGCAAGGCCATGGAGATCTGGATTCCGGAGCTGCCGGACATCCAGTTGGTGCATAACATTCACCGAATCCCCATGAATACCACCTACTGGACGAATTGGCCCACGGAGCAGAACGCATACATCAACGGCGCCTTCTGGCACTTGACGTATGCCATCGTGCTCTGGAATCTGCAGCCGACCCAGTAAATGAATCGGTTCGGGCAGGGGTGAGCAGACACGGGGGCGGGCCGGCCGGCTCGCCCCCGTGCAGGGGAGACACCGTGCGGGCTGATTACTTGGCGAAACGGTTCGGCGTTTTTTTGCTGATCGTGTGGCTGGCGGCCACGCTCAATTTCTTTCTGCCCAGATTGTCGGGACAGGACCCTGTGCGGGCAACACTCCTGCAGCAAGCGCAACTCGGGGGCTACGTCCAGGCGGGCCTCGAGGCGATGGTCAAAGAGTACGAACAGCGGTTTGGACTGGACAAGCCATTGTGGCGGCAGTACCTGACGTATCTCCGAGATGTGTCCCGGTTGGATTTTAACTATTCCGTCTCAAATTACCCGAGGACGGTGAAGGAGATCATCCTCGAGGCGATTCCCTGGACCATCGGCCTGCTGGGCACCACCACCGTGATCTCCTTCGGGATCGGGACCTTCCTGGGGGCACTCCTGGCCTGGCCCAGGGCGCCCGGATGGATGCGGTACCTCATGCCTCCTCTGTGGGCGCTGCACGCGATTCCCTTCTTCCTGCTTGGGCTCATCCTGATGTACCTCTTGGCGTTCCAGATCAAGCTGTTCCCCATGATCGGCGGCTACACCGCCGGCTCCTTCCCCGGTCTGACCCTGGAGTTCGTGCTGGATGTGCTCATGCACTCGCTCCTGCCCGCGATGTCGATCGTGCTGGTGGCCACGGGCGGATGGGCGCTGGCGATGCGCGGGATGATGGTCACGACCCAGGGTGAGGACTACGTGATCTTTGCCGAGGCGAAGGGCCTCAAGAGCCGCACCATCTTCCTGCGCTACTGCGTGCGGAACGCGATTCTTCCCCAGACGACGGCCTTGGCGCTTGCGCTGGGGCAGATCCTGTCGGGAGCGGTCCTGGTCGAGGTGATCTTTAATTACCCGGGTATCGGCACGCTGCTCTTCCGGGCGATTCGCGAGAACGATCACTTTCTCATTCAGGGGATCGTCTTCCTGGTCATCGTGGTGCTGGGGCTCGCCACGTTGCTTCTCGATGCGATTTACCCCTTGCTCGATCCCCGGATCAGCTACCGGAAGGCATAGCCGCGCTATGGAGCACGAAACGGCAACCCCGAAGCGCATTGAGGTGGCGCAACCCGGACAACTGGCGGCGGTGTTGCCCTACATGCGCCGGAACATCTCGCTCGTCGTGGGAATCATTCTCCTCTCGGGACTGGTTCTGTTTGTGGGAATCGGCCATCTCGTCGTGGACACGAATAAGTCCAGGGCCCTGTCGGCGACCCCACTCCAACCCCCCTCGTTCAAGTACCCCTTTGGCACGGATCGGCAAGGGAGAGACTTGCTGGCCGTCATGGTGGCGGGGACGCCGCTCACCTTGCGAATCGGGTTCATCGCAGGCTTCCTCGGCGTCGGCATAGGAGCCATCCTGGGGTTTGTCTCCGCGTACTACCGGGGGAAAGTCGACGTCATCATTCGGGGCATCGCAGACATCGGCCTCACCGTGCCAGGGTTGCTGGTGCTGATCATCATTGCTGTCTCGATCAAGGAAGGCCTGACCGTCAATCAAATGGCTCTGATCGTGGCCTCCCTGGCGTGGCTGAGTCCTACGCGGACCATCCGGGCCCAGGTGCTGAGCCTGCGGGAGCGGGGCTACGTCGAGGTGGCTCGGCTTTCGGGCATGAGCGGGCCGGGGATCATCTTCAAGGAAATGATGCCCAACCTCCTGCCCTACTTGGCGGCGACGCTGGTGAACGCGGTGTCGAATGCCATCCTGGCCTCCATCGGCCTGGAGGTCCTGGGCCTCGGCCCGATCGAGTCCCCGACCCTGGGCATGACCCTGTACTGGGTCAACTACAACGCCGCGCTCATCAACGGCTGGTGGTGGTGGTGGACGGCACCCATCGTCATCATCCTCATCGTCTTCCTCGGCCTCTTCTTCCTCACCGTGGGATTGGACGAGATCGCGAACCCCCGGCTCCGGAGGGCGGTATGAAACCAGACGTCCTCCGGGTGCAGGGGCTGCGGGTGTACTACCACACGCCGCTGGGCGCGGTGAAGGCCGCGGACAACGTCAGCTTCAACCTCAAAGCCGATGAGCGGCTGGGCTTTGTCGGGGAATCCGGCTCCGGCAAGTCCACGATGGCCCTCGCCATCCTTCGCATGATCAAGCCCCCGGGCCGGATCGAGGCGGGGGAGGTCTGGCTGGACGGCCTCAACTTGATGACCCTCTCGGAAGAGGAGATGCGACAGTTGCGGCTGGCCCGGATCGCCATGGTCCCGCAGGGGTCCATGAACTCGCTGAATCCGGTGATGCGAATCCGGGCGCAGATGGCGGACGCGTTGCGGGACCACGGCGTCCAGATGTCCAAGCGGCAAGTGGACGACCGGATCCGCGGTCTGCTCCAGTCGGTCGGACTGCGGCCAGAAGTCGCCGACATGTACCCCCACGAGCTGAGCGGGGGCATGAAGCAGCGGGCCTGCATTGCCATCGCCATCAGCCTGCGGCCCAAGGTGATCATCGCCGACGAGCCCACCGTCCGCCCTGGACGTGGTGGTGCAGAAACAGGTGATGGAGACGCTGGCGCGGGTGCAGAAAGACCTGGAAGCCTCCGTGATCCTGGTGGGGCACGACATGGGGCTCGTGGCCCAGTTCGTGGACCGCGTCGGGATCATGTACGCGGGGAACCTGATCGAGGTATCGCCGGTCCGCGACATCTTCACGAAGCCCCTCCACCCGTACACACAGATGCTCATCGCCAGTCTTCCGTCGCTCGAACAGAAAGGGACGTTTCGAGGCATCCCGGGGCTCCCCCCACTGCTGCGAGACCTTCCGCCGGGGTGCGCGTTTCATCCCAGATGTCCTCGGGCCTTTGATCGCTGCCAGACGGAAGCACCGCTCTTCAGAGAAACACGGGCGAATTCCTGGGCGGCGTGCCACTTGCTGTAAGGAGACCGTATGCCGACGCTGCTCGAGGCGCGACACGTGAACAAGATTTTCGGGGGCGGCATGTTCGAGCGGAGCGCCACCGTGGCCCTGGAGGATTTCTCGCTGGCCATCGACAGCGACCGGCCCTCCATCACCGCAGTGGTGGGGGAGAGCGGCAGCGGAAAAACCACGTTGGCCCGCCTGCTCCTGGGCCTGGTGACCCCGACGCGGGGGCAGGTCCTCTACCAGGGGCAGGACCTGCAGCACATGTCCCACGCGGAGTGGCGCACCTTCCGCCACGATGTGCAAGTCATCTTCCAGGATCCCTACGAAGTGTACAACCCCTTCTATCGGGTGGATCACGTCTTAACCACGCCCGTGGCCAAGTTCAAGCTGGCCCCCACCAAGGCGGCAGCGCACGCCCTGATCGAGGATGGGCTGAAGGCCGTGGGGCTACGCCCCGAGGAGACCCTGGGCCGCTTCCCGCACCAGTTGAGCGGGGGGCAGCGCCAGCGGGTGATGGTGGCGCGGGCCCTCCTGTTGAAACCCCGAGTCATCTTGGCCGATGAACCCGTGTCGATGGTGGACGCATCCCTCCGGGCCACTATCCTTGCCTCGCTGCGCAACATGACCCTGGAGCGCGGCATCTCCATCGTCTACATCACCCACGACCTCGCGACGGCGTATCAGATCAGCGAAAACATCGTCGTCTTGTATCGCGGCTGCGTGGCCGAGGCAGGAGATGTGGAGCTCGTGGTCAAGAATCCCCAGCACCCGTACACGCAGCTCCTGATTTCCTCCATTCCGCTGGCCAGCGCCGAGCGTTCCTGGACCGGCGAGACGGTGGCGGCACCCGCGATCCAGACCGCCGGGGACGCGGGGTGCAAGTTTGCCGACCGGTGCCCATCCGCCACCCTGCCGTGCCTCCAGGCGCCGCCGCCGCTCTTTCGGACCGATCGGCACCGGGCAGTTTCCTGCTACCTCTACCGCAGTGCTCCCGTGCTCCCAGCGGACGAGATGGTGAAGGCATTTGCGGAGCCGGCCAAGCTGAAGGAGATGGTCCCGGGGCGACGGCCGGCGCCGCTTGGCGCCTGACGTATCCGATGCTGCCCTGGAGCCTGCAGCCGACTCAGTAGAAGCGTTGGCACACACCAAAAGGAGTACATCATTATGCAAGGTCCGTTCAACGGGAAGTTCTTGCGAGTCGACCTGACCAACGGCACGACGACGCCGGAGGAGGTTCCGGATCTCACCTACCGGATGTATCTGGGCGGCGCCGCCATGGCGGCCTATCTGCTCAATCGGGAGCTCACGCCAGGTGTGGACCCACTGGGGCCTGACAATGTCCTGGTATTCGCCACCAGCCCCGCGAATGGAGCGCCCATCTCGGGGTCAACCCGCTTCAGTGCGGCGGCCAAGTCGCCCCTCACCGGCGGCTACGGCGAGGCCGAGGCCGGCGGCTGGTGGGGGCCGGAACTCAAGCTGGCCGGGTTCGATGCCGTCATCGTGACCGGTCAGTCGTCCAAGCCCGTCTACCTCTGGATCGCGGACAGCCGGGCGGAGCTGCGGGACGCCGCACACCTGTGGGGCAAGATCTCGGGGGATGTCCAAGATCGCCTGAAGGAGGAGACGGACAGGCGGGCGCGCGTCCTGCAGTGCGGGATCGCCGGGGAGAATGGGGTGCGCTTCGCCAATATCGTGAATGAGCTGAAACACTTCAACGGGCGCTGCGGGCTCGGGGCCGTGATGGGAAGCAAGCGCCTCAAGGCGATCGCCGTCCGGGGCAACGGCAAGCTCGAGGCGAAGGATCCGACGGCCATGGCTGCGCTCCTCAAGTGGTTCCGCGAGACGTATGACCGGAATACCGACATGATGCACAAGCTCGGTACCCCCCGAAACGTCCGCTCGCTGAACGCGGACGGGATCCTGCCCACCCGGAATTTCCAGCGGGGACAGTTCGAGCAGGCCGAGGCGATCAGCGGCGAGCGCCTGAAGGAGACCATCCTGGAGGATGAGGGCACCTGCTTTGCCTGCGCCGTTGCCTGCAAGCGCGACGTGGAGGTGCCGGAGCTGGGGGTCACGTCCAAGTACGGCGGCCCCGAGTACGAGACGATCGGCGCCAGCGGCTCCCTCTGCGGCATCGGGGATCTCAAGCCCATCGCCAAGTTCAACCAGCTCTGCGCCCAGTATGTGATGGACACGATCTCGGCCGGGGTGAGTATTGCCTTCGCCATGGAGTGCTTCGAAAAGGGCCTGATCACGTCGAAGGATACTGACGGGATCGACTTGCGCTTCGGCAACGCGGACGCCCTGCTCGCCATGACGGAGAAGATCGCGCGGCGCGAGGGCTTCGGCGCGGTCCTGGCCGACGGGGTGCGGCGGGCGGCGCAGCGGATCGGCAAGGGGGCCGACCGCTTTGCCATGCACGTCAAGGGGCAGGAGATTCCCCTCCATGAGCCGCGGGGAAAGCAATCCCTGGCGTTGGCCTACGCCACGGCGCCGGGCGGCGCCGACCACGGCCGGCACCCGCACGATCCGACGTATGAGGGCTTGCATCCCGAAGGCGGCCATGCCCTGGAGCCCCTTGGCCTGTGCGAACCGCTGAAGCGCCTGGATCTCTCCCAGCGCAAGGTGCGGGCGTACTATTACGCGACCAATTGGAACATCATGATGAGCTCGACCGGCATGTGCATCCTGGCCTCCGCCCCCGTGAATGTCATCAACCCTACGCGGGTGACCGATCTCATCCGGGCCCTGACCGGCTGGGACACCAGCCTGTGGGAACTCATGAAGGTCGGAGAGCGCGGCAAGGCCTTGGCCCGCGTCTTCAACTGCCGGGAAGGCATCTCCCCCAAGGACGAGGTGCTCCCGGCCCGCTTCCACGAGGCCTTCACCGACGGCCCGCTGAAGGGCGTCCGGGTTGATCCGGAGGCCTTCGCCAAGGCGCGGCGGCTCTATTACCAGATGGAGGGGTGGGATCCGGAGACCGGCTGGCCGACCTACGCCAGGCTGGCCGAGTTGGGGATCGAGTGGGCCGCGAAACCGGGGGACGCCTGGTAGGACAGGGAAGGGGCGCCACGACCTGGAGATCGGTGGGCGGCGATGTGTCACACCGAAGCAGCAGATCGGTGAGTTTCTGATCACCCGCTCTATGGATGTGGCGGAGCGCACCGCCCGGAGGGTGCAGACAGCGGTCGAGACGTAACCGCTCAGAGAGATGTTGCAGGTGAAGGAGGCATCGATGCAAAGACCGAGGGTCTACGTGAGCAGGCAAGTGCATCCGAGCGTTCTCGCCCGACTGGGTGAGGTGTGCGAGACACGGGCCTGGGCGCGGGCCGGCCGTTGCCCAGTTGACCAGTTGGAGAAGGAGGTTGCAGATGTCGATGCCGTCTTGGGCACCGATCGCTGGACGGCCGCGTTGATGGACAAAGCGCCACGCCTGCGCATCATTGCGCTGACGGCAGTCGGCTTCGACAGCGTGGATGTCGCCGCGGCAACGGAGCGCGGCATCATCGTGACGAACACGGCGGGCTCTCTCACCGATACCGTCGCGGACTTGGTATTTGCCGTGATCCTGGCGGCCGCGCGGCGCGTCTGCGAGATGGATCGCTGGGTTCGAGCGGGACAGTGGAAAGCCGCTGCCCCCATGGCACTGGACGTTCACCACAAGACGCTGGGGATCGTGGGATTCGGCCGGATCGGGGTGGCAGTGGCCGAAAGGGCCCGAGGCTTCCACATGCAGGTGCTCTACCACGACCTGATCCGCCGCCAGGATCTGGAGAAAGAGTTCGGCTACCGGTTCCTCGATCTGGTGTCCCTGTTCGGCGAGTCCGACTTCGTCTCCATTCATACCGCGCTCACCCCCGAGACCCGGGGAATGATCGGGGAGGCGCAGCTCGCGAAAATGAAGCGGACCGCATTCCTGATCAACACGTCTCGGGGACCCGTCGTGGACGAGCGCGCCCTGATCAAGGCGCTTCAGCAGGGATGGATCGCCGGTGCCGGGCTCGACGTGTTCGAAAAGGAGCCGATCGACCCCGAGAACCCGCTCCTGAAGATGGAGAACGTCGTGACGCTGCCGCACGTGGGCAGCGCGACCGAGGCGACCCGCCGGGCCATGGTGGAGCTGGCAGCCGACAACGCCTTGGCGGTGCTGCAGGGCAAGCCGCCCCTCACGCCGGTCAACCCGGAGGTCCTCTC
>CAVQPC010000021.1:0-17073 GCA_963714585.1 uncultured Methylomirabilota bacterium | reverse complement strand
ACGGTCCCCGTGGGCAACGCGGGCAACGACGGAAAACTTTCCGGTGCTGGCGCGGGCGGCGACGGTCCTGACCGCATCTGCGGGGCGGTGGCCTACACCTACAACATCGGCAAGTACGAGGTGACGGCCGGGCAGTACACCGAGTTCCTCAACGCCGTGGCGGCGACGGCGACACCTACGGGCTGTACAACACGACATGTGGTCGGCGATTCCTACGGCTGCAAGATCCAGCGGAGCGGGTCATCGGGCAGCTACACGTACAGCGTGGCGTCGGACTGGGCCAACCGGCCGGTGAACTACGTCACTGGGGCGACTGCGGCGCGGTTTGCCAACTGGCTGCACAACGGCCAGCCCACTGGCGCACAGGGCCTGACGACGACCGAGGACGGCGCGTACTCCCTGAACGGCTGCAACGACGCGATGCGGCGTTCCTGGCCGTGACGCGCAAGCCGGACGCCAAGTGGGCGATCCCCAGCGAGGACGAGTGGTACAAGGCGGCGTACCACAAGAACGACGGCGTGACGGGCAACTACTGGGACTATCCGACGGGCAGCGACACGCTGCCGAGCAACGTGCTGGGCAACCCGACGATCCGGGCAACAACGCGAACTTTCGCCAGGGCGGCCTCACGATCGGCGTCCCGTACTACCGAACGGAGGTCGGCGGCTCACGAACTCCGAAGCCCGTACGGCACGTTCGACCAGGGCGGCAACGTGGGGGAGTGGAACGAAGCGCACTTCGGTTCGTACCGCGGCGTGCGGGGCGGGTCGTTCGATAGCTACTTTTGGCGTCAATGATCTGCTCGCGTCGTATCCTCGCGATGGCTACTACCCATCCGCCGAGGCCGATGATGTCGGCTTCCGCGTCGTCGACGTGCCCGAGCCGGGTACGGTGGCGATGCTGGCGTTGGGCGGTGTAAGAATACTCGCAAGACGCGGGGCTCGGGCGATAACGTCTTCTCGTTCGCCTACGCCCCGGCCGCAACCGCCTGCATCCGGTAGACGGTTCGCTCCGAGCAGCGCAGGGCGTTGGCGACTTCGGCCGGGTTCAGCCCCTTGGCCGTCAACTCGGCCACCCGGGCCGGATCGACCTTGAACGAACCTCGCTTGCGGCCGCCCCACGTCCGGCCCCTGGCCCTGGCGGCGGCGATCCCGGCGGCCTGTCGTTCGCGGATCGCCTCGCGTTCCATTTGGGCGAGCCCCAGGAGCAGCGCGGCGACGGTCTGGCCGAGAGCGCCGGACAGGTCAATCTGCATCGTCACGACCACGACGCGGACCCCGGCCGTCAGCCAATCGGTCAGCACGTTGATGCCGTCGCGAATCGACCGGGCGAGCCGATCGAGCCGGTAGAACACGATCGTCTTGACCTCGCCGGCGAACACCGCGGCCTGTAGCTCACGCAGGGCTGGCCGTTCGGTGACGGACCCCGGCTTGCCGCTGTAGTGGTCAACGAACCATCGGACATCGGTGATACCGTGGCCGGCGAGGTAACGCTCGATCTCCCGCTTCTGGCTATCGACGCGCTGGGCCTTCGTCGAGACTCGCAGGTAAACCGCGACGTCTGGCATGAGCGTGAATCCGTGCGGGAACGGGTTATGATGGCGTGCGCCGCGGCGTGGTCCCTACACGCTTCGGCCCGGCCGTCGGTGTGTCATCACCGGCGGCCACTTTCAACATACCCCACGTTTCGCGGACTGCCAAATAGAGTTCGATCATTTTGTCGGGTGCATCCTCCGATCAGTGGCACTATGCGGCCCTCTGGAGGGGCCGAGAAGCCCAGAAGTCGGTCCCAGGTCCCGTTGATCCGGTGGGCGATCAACCCGGTCATGGCCACGGCCCCCGACTCGCTCCACTGCATCCCCGGGCCTTTCAGCCGTTGTCCCACCAACTGCTTGCACGTCGACTCCATCAGGCCCGAGCCGATGGCATATCCCGCCGCCCGATACGTCGACGTAATCCGTAATCGCCACCCGAGGACGCACGTAGTCAATCAATCCATTCAGCGGCGCCCGATCCTGGGCCGACCGAGCCGATCGGCTTCGTTCCAGGTGACGCAACAACCCGATCCCGCTTGAGTCGTGGAGGTGCGTCAGCAGCAGCGTCTCCGTCGGTGTCGATTCCTGGGCGTTGCTCAGAGAGTACTTGATCTCGCCGGTATTCAATGCGTTGCGGGCTACGACCAAGACGTACGGGCCATCCGGGCGAACGTGATCTCCGCAGGCACGAAGCGCGAGTACGTGCCGTGCCTGATGACCTCCGCGACGACGGTTCGCCGTCATCCGTGTGGCCTGGTCTGACACCAAGGCGACGTTAGGTGAACATTGCGTTCGATCGCTCGGGCTTGCGTGAGCCACACGTCGGAGGGTTCTCCCGTTCTTGTGGATTACCGACGCTCAGGCTCGACCGGGGCGACGATATAGACGTATCGCAGCTCGACGCCCGCGTCAGCGCACACCTGATGGACCGTGTTCGGCGGAATGTAGACGATCTCGCCGGCCCTCGCGAGGATCGATTCGTGCCCCTCGCACCTGACCTGTCCGCTGCCGGCCAGAAACACGAGCGTCTCTTCGTGGTTGCCCGTGGTGTGGCGCTCGTTGCATCCGCCATCGGAGAGAACCACGCGGCCCGAACGCATGCCGGCCGTTTGCGGCTTGCCCGTCAACAAGGGCTGATACTCGGCCGCGGGCGACAAGACGAACTTCGTCGGCGACGGCTGCGGCGACATCGTGTGTTCCTTGCGCATGTTGGCGCATCCGACGGCCGCCACGAGCATGCGGCTGCCGCCGCCATCATCAAACGCCGAAGTCTCGCTTTTCGCAAGTCCTCGGACCGCAGGTCTACAGGATTCCACGTTTCACTCCTTTCATGGACTCAGATGGGTCAACCCGTTGCCGGCGCGGATATGCGTGATCAGGCCCGTGTCTCCAGACCTCATCAACCAGAACCGCTTCGGCAGCGGGAACGTCGATTCGTCAATAGTCTCAGAACCCGGCTGCCTGGGAAACTTCGACGCGCGGGGTTCGGCCCGACGCTCCACACGGCATAGGTCACCGGACTCCTGGTCTCGCTTGCGTAGTTGTGGTAATAGCGCCCCGCGTCGCTCCGGCTCGTTGGGAAATCATCGGGCACCGAGACCTGCGCCCGGGGTTTCCACGGCTTGTCCGGTGCGTCGAAGAACGTGCCGTTGTGGTAGATCGGGCCGGGGGCCACGTACTCATAGGTGCGGTCGTTGTCGAACTCGTCCTGCATGGCCGCCTGTGGAATGGCGCTTGCGTTGCGGGCCAGAAAACGATCGCGGGCCAGTTCGATCGGCAACTGGAAGTTGATGCCTGTGCCGCACGCAAACCGCGTCGGCGGAAGCTTGTCGCGACTGTACATGGCGTAGGCGTCGAGGGCGATCATGATCTGCCGAAGATCGGAATGCACGCGAACGATCCTCGCCTGCATCCTGGCCCTGCTCAGCGACGGGAGCAGGATGCTCACCAACAGGGCGATGATCGCCGTCACGACGAGCAGCTCGATCAGGCTGAACCCGCCCCTGACTCGCGCAGGCCGGGCGCGGTCAGGGGCGGGCCCATGTTGGCTGCCGTCAGTGTGCAACCGCATGGCACAGAACCTTCTGGACGGCCCGGGCTACTGACACGCCGCCGGTCGATTCGGGCCGTTGAAACAGGCCTGAAACACGCTGAAATCAGCGAGATCCACGTCGCCGTCGAAGTCGAAATCGAAGTCGTCGCAGTATCCCGAGGCCGGTGGGCGATTCGGACCGTTGAAACACCCCTGGCAAGTATCCGAAGTCCGCCAGGTCCACGTCGCCGTCGTAGTCGGTGTCGGCGGGGGCCGTCGGCACGACGAAACTGCTACCGTCGTAACCCATCACCCAGAGCCGGTATCCGGCCTTCCAGCCGTCGTCTCCCACCTTGTCTTCCTGATCGAAGATCCCCGACGATGTCGAACGTGCCGGTGGGTGCACTGTAGAGGCTGAAGGCCCTTGATCGCCCAAGCAGGACGGGCAAGCGTCCGGCCCGATCCGTCCTGGATTGTCAGGCCGCTCTGGCGCCCAGCCTGCGGTGCTCACGAAGCTTACCCCGTTGATCCGCACGAGCGTGGCCTGATAGACGTTCGGCGCCGGTCGTCCGGGTCTGGTCGAATAGGAAGCCATCGCCGGCGTCCTTCACGTCCGCCAGACTGATGACCGTGGGCCGCGGGCAGACCCAGTCCGGCCTGGATCAGGACCACGTCGAAGTCCTGCCGCGGATCTTTGTAGTGCTGCTCGTTGACGTTCGTCTTTCCGGCGTTGAACAGGCCCGGCGCACGGGCCCGCACCTCGACCAGATCGCCCGGCCGAAAGAGGCGTCCGGAACCGGATCGTGGCTCAGTCGGGTCAACTCGCTCACCCACTCGGCGTTGGTGTAGTTGCCCGCCGGGTTCCCGAAGATGTTGCCGATGTTCTGCCCCATCCACATGGCCGTGCCGCTCCAGTCGCCGGCGTCCACCGTCTGAAAGTACACTGCCACTGGCCGCCCATGAAACCCGGCGTGCCGGCCGTACCCTGCAGCATGTCCTGCGGCCGGTTCAGAAGGACTCCACGCATCTTGACGGGATCACTCGTCGGGAACGCGCCGTTGCCGTTCGCATCCACCGCTTGAAATGCCGAGTGCGACGTGTACGGCATGCTCGCCCAATCGGGCTCCTGGGCCGCCGCGACCGCAACCAAGTCTGCCGCCATGACCGCCAGACCAACCAATGCCTCTTTCATATGGAAGGCTCCTTTGGCAGAACCACCAACCACAAAGCCTCAACGGTCGGTAGCACGATTATTGTAATCGTGCTACTGCGTGAGGATAAGCTGGACTGGATGCCACGTCAATCCTCTGTTACCGCTGCAGAGCAGCGCCAGAGCGGCGAGGGCGGTCTAGCGACAGGCTCTGACGGCCTGGGGTGGATTCATCACAGAGAAGCCGTACTCCTTGATCTTGCGCTGAAGCGTGCGAACGCTGGATGCCAAGAAGTCGGCTTGCCTCGGAGCGATTGCCGCCGGTCTGTTTCAGGGCCTGGCGGATGGTCTCCCTCTCGATTTCGGTCAAGGTGAGCCCGGGGGTGACGGCGGGCGACGTCGGCCGGGAGACGTGAGCGTCCCGGACGGGCTCGGGGAGGTCGACAACATCGATGATCTCCCGGGTGGACATGACGATCACGCTTTCGAGCAGATTGCGAAGCTGGCGGACGTTCCCGGTTGCAACCAGGGGTGGGATATTTTGGCAACCGGGGCATGCTGGAAATCCGGTGTGACGATGAGGGCGCCG
The DNA here is from genome assembly GCA_963714585.1 of uncultured Methylomirabilota bacterium. GTDB lineage: Bacteria > Methylomirabilota > Methylomirabilia > Methylomirabilales > 2-02-FULL-66-22 > 2-02-FULL-66-22. Next base: position 11,768 of record CAVQPC010000021.1, on the reverse strand, counting down.
GGACCTTTTCCGCGCTAGATCCGATATCGAGAGGCTCGGGGTGATTGTGATGAGCCCTGCTTCACCCGTCATCGAGTAGTTGGCCTGGGCTCGGCTCGCGGGCGCAGTTGAGGCTTGCCCCGGAGTCGGGACCGACCAAAGGAGGGAACTCCATGAAAGTCTTTTTCAGACTGCTGCTCGCTGCTGGGATCGTGACGTCTGGCTGGGCTGGAACGGCCTCGGCCGAGACCGGCGAACTGCGCATCGCCAAGCAGTACGGCCTGGGCTACTTGCAGTTGATGCTGATGGAAGAGCAGAAGCTGGTCGAAAAGCACGCCAAGGCGCTGGGCCTGGGGGACATCAAGGTGACCTGGGCGACGTTTCGGAGTAGCGACGTCATGAACGATGCCCTCCTCTCCGGGAGCGTGGACTTCGCCTCCGTGGGCGCGCCCGGCCTGGCCACCATCTGGGCGAAGACCCGCAGCACACCCCAAGAGATCAAGGCTGCCTTCGGCTACAACTTCTTCCCCACGGCGCTGAACACCCGGGATCCCAATATCAAGTCGCTGGCGGACTACACCGAAAAGCACAAGATCGCCGTGCCCGCCGTGAAAGTCTCGAACCAAGCCATCTTCCTCCAGATGGCGGCCGCCAAGCTGTACGGGATTGCGAATTACGCGAAGTTCGACTCCCTCACCGTGTCCATGTCGCATCCCGACGGTATGGCCGCACTCCTCTCGGGGGGCGGAGAGATCAGCAGCCACTTCACGGCGGTCCCCTTCGTCCAACTGGAGCTGGAGAAGCCCGGCATTCGGAAGCTCGCCACCGCGACGGAGATCCTCGGCGCGCCGAACTGCCACAACTTCATGATTGCCCCGACCAAGTTCTACACGGCGAATCCCACGCTGTACACGGCCTTCCTGCAGGCGATGCAGGAGGCCACGGATATTATCAACAAGGACAAACGGGCCGCGGCCGAGTCGTACATCCGCATCACGCGAGACAAGAGCTCTGTGGACCAGATGCTCCGGATCATGAACGACACCGGGAACGCGTACGCCTTCAACGTGACCCCCCAGGGGGATATGCTGACCATGGAGTTCATGTACAAGATCGGCACGATCAAGGTGAAGCCCGAGTGGAAGGAGATGCTCTTCCCTGCTCTTCCCGGGAGGTAAACCGCCCATGGCTCCGGAGGCCAGGCCCGGCCGGCATCTCGACGTGCGCGGCCTGCGGAAGCGTTGCGAAGAGCGCCGACCCTCAAACGGACACGGACTAGAAGGAGAACACGCCATGGCAGGGAAGGTGGCTATCTTCAGAGTTCCCGCGCAGATTACCCTTGGCCTCGGCGCCGCCGGGACGGTGGGGATGGAGGCGAAGCGGCTGGGCGGGACCCATGCCTTCGTGATGAGCGATCCGAACGTCCAAAAGGTCGGGGCCACGGAAAGGATCCTCGACGCGCTCGCGGCCCAGGGCATCCGCACAACCGTCAGCACGGACGTGGTGGTCGAGCCCACCGTCGAGAGCGTCGCACCCGGCACCGCCGCGGCCCGGGACGCCACGCTGCGACCTGGTCGTGGCGCTGGGGGGCGGCACCACCCTCGACACCGCCAAGGCGGTGGCGCTGCTGATGCGAAACGAGGGGTCGGTGGAGGATTACCTCGGGATCGGGCTCGTCAAGCAGCGAGGTGTGCCGTCGATTCTGATCCCCACCACCTCCGGCACGGGCGCCGAGATCACCCCGAATGCCCTCTTCCTCGTCCCGGCGGATCGCGAGAAGAAAGCCGTGGTGAGCCCCCACATCATTCCGGACGTGGCCATCGTGGATCCGCTCCTGACCCTCACGGTTGCGCCGAAGGTGACGGCGGCGACGGGGATGGATGCCCTGAGCCATGCGGTGGAGGCCTATACCTCCCTGAACGCCTCGCCGCTCACGGACCTGTATGCCCTGGAGGCGGTCCGGTTGATCGGCACCCACCTGCGCACGGCGGTGGCCAACGGCAACGATGTGGCGGCGCGCGAGGGGATGGCCAAGGCCAGCCTCTATGCCGGGATCGCCATCGGCAACGCCGGGACCAACATCGTGCACGCCCTGGCCTATCCCCTACAGGGGCAGCATCGGGTTACCCACGGCGTCGCCAACTCGCTGCTCCTGCCCTACGGCATGGAGTTCAACGCCCTGAGCAATCTGCCCAAGTTCGCCGCCGTGGCCGAGGCGCTGGGCGAGCCGATTCAAGGCCTCTCCCCCCGCGCGGCAGCCGCGAAGAGCGCGGAGGCCTGCCGGCTGCTGTCGCTGGACGTGGGAATTCCCCAGAAGTTGGGGGAGGTGGGGATCAAAGCCGAGCACCTTGACGCGCTGGCGGAGGGGGCGATGAAGGTCACCCGCCTCCTCGCCAACAACCCGCGCCAGGTCCGCCCCGAGGACGCCCGGGCCATCCTGGAGAAGGCGCTGTAGGGACCTGGTTTTTGCGCCGGCGCGCAAAAACCAAACCGGTGGGGCAAAGAATTTAGTTTTGGTTTTTGCACGCCCAGCGTGCAAAAACCATCCTACCCGACCGTTAGGACGTTGAACGGTTGATATTCCTCGAAGGGGTGACAGCTAAACAGGAGCACCTGCCCGTGGGCAGCGTACTCCGCGAGCAACTGGAGAACCGCGGCCCGTCGTGCGGGATCGCAGTGCACCAGGGGGTCATCCAGGAGAAGCGGGGGGCGCTCTCCGGTGAACAGCGCCTCCAGGTACGCCAGGCGGAGGGCCAGGTAAAACTGGTCCCGCGTTCCGGATGAGAACTCCTCGGCGGTGAGGGCCCCGCCCTTGGCGGGCGACCAGACCTGGTACTCCTCCCCCGCCGTCCGGATCTCGGTGTGGCGGTTGCCGGTGCATCGGGCGAGATAGCGGCCGGTAGTGGCTGGAAGGATCCGGTCCGACAAATCGGCGAGGGCGCGGCCGCGGGCGTCCTGGATGAGCGTACCGATCTGTTCGTCGACGGCGAGGCGCAGTTCCCACGATCGGAGCTGCCGTTCCAGCGCGGCCAGTCGCTCTTCCCGGTCGGCGATTCTATTCAGGAGGTCGCCATCGGCGCTGGACCGCTCTTCGAGCAGGATGACCTGTTTCTGGAGGCCGGGGAGCGCCTCTTCAAGGTCGGCTACCCGGCGCTCCAGGGCGAGGCGGTCGTCCGGGGCGAGCCGGAAGTCCCGGAGTTCCGCGATCGTCTTGTTGGCGGTCCCGACGGTGACGGCCGCGTCGACTTGGTCCTTCTCCAGGGCGGGCCGGTCGAGGAGTTTGCGTTCCGTCTCGACCTCCTGAAAAGCCCGCTCCGCGTCCTTGGCGGCCTGCGTGAGGTCTGCGAGGGCAGCCTGCGCCGCCGCGTAGCCCTCCGCGGACATGGCGTGGGGGGCCAGCGCCTCGAGCTGGGGACCGAGCTGCGCGAGCGTTGCCCCGAGCGTCGTTCTCCGGTTGCGGATGTCCTCAAGGCGTCGGCCGTCTAGGGTGGTTGCCCGGGCCCCCTCCTGCCGTGCGTACTCCGAATCCAGCGCGTGATGCAGGGCTTCCAATCGGTCAGGGTCCGCTTGCGCGTCGAGCCGCCCGCTGAGGCCAGCCAGCGCATCCTGCTTCCGCTGCACCTCGTCGCGCACGGTGGCCACGGGGTCTGCCGCCAGCGTCCGAGTGAGGGTCTCGATCTCTCGCTGGAGGGAGTGGGCGCGCGCCGTCTGGGCGGCCTGTTCGACGATGAGGCGGGTAATCTCGATCTGGATGGCGTCAACGCCTTCCTCTCCTGCTGGAATGTCGGTGAGCGCCCGTACCGTCTTCTCCTGCTCGGCCTGGAGAGCCCGGAGGGCGGCTTCCAGGGTTGGGATCGTGTCCTTCCCCAATTCGGCCAGGAGCTGGCGGTCGAGGGTAGCGACCTCGTCATCCAGTCGGGCGCGGGCCGCGAGGCGCTCGTGGGCCTCGGCCACGGAGGCACAGCCGGCGGCGGCGAGCAGGGCATCTCGCTCCGCCTCGAGGACCGTGAGGGTGTGGGCGGCGCCGCTGCCATTCTCGATGGTGAGATCCACCCAGGGGTCGATGGCGATCTCGGCGCGGCGGGTGGCCCTGAGGTGTACCAGGGTGTCGGTGGTGCGGCGCTGGGCCTCCTCGGCATCCGTGCGGGTGGTGAGGTCGAGCGGCTGGCGCGGGGCGATCTGGACCTCGATGGTCTGGTCGGCCATCGCCGTGCGGTAGGTGTCGATCTGGGTCTCCAGTTGGGGGAGCCGCTCGGCCAGGGGATCGGGGATGGCCAGGATCGCGCGCCCGGCCGTCTTGGCGTCCAGGGCGACGGCGAGCGGGCGCACCCGGTCCAGACGACCCTGGAGCAGGGTGAGGTCCGCGGCCGTCTTTTCACGGGCGGCCTGGAGGTCGATGCGCTGTTTGGCGTGGGCGAGGGCCTGGGTCTTCTCCTGGATCGCGGCGGGGAGCGCGGCCAGCTCCTGCTGGATCGCGGCGAGCTCCCGCTCCGCCGCGGCCTTCCGCTCGGCCTGTGTCGCGCGCTGCTCGTCGGCGACACGGATGCCGTCCGCGAGCCTGTGGATCTCGCCAGGGAGCGCCCGGAGGTTCTGGATGTCCTCCAGCGTGAGCGGCAGGGCCTGGCGCCGGGTGTCGAGGTCCGCGAGCTGCGCATCGATCCTGCCGAGAGCCTCCAGGTCGGCGGTAAGCCCGGCGAGGTCTCGCCGGGTGGTCTCGGCCGCCTGGGAGAGGCGGTGATGCTCCACGGTCTTCGCGAGTCGGGCCGTATGGGTGGCGAGGGACTCCGCGACACGAGCGTGCACCGTGCGGAGTCCCGGGAGGGTAGCCTCGAGCTGGGCGATGCGCGTCAGGCCGGCCAGCGCCCGGCGCATCAGCTCCTCGCCCTTCGTCTTCCCCTCCTCGGCGGCGAGGAGTCGCTGGTGCCGGTCGAGGCGATCCCGCTTCGTCCGGAGTTCCTCGGTAGCGGTCTGGAGTTCCTGGCGGGCGGTTGCCAAATCCTCGGCCGCCCGGGCCTGCTGGCGGGCCTTGGCCTGCAGGTCGGCCAGCTCGGCCCGGAGCGCGGCGAGGCTGTCCCGGAGCTGGCGGATGGGGCCGGGGTTGGCGGGGGCAGGCTTGTCGATCCCGCGCCGCAGCTCCGTGAGGTGCCTCTCGAGCTTCTTGGCCAGGTCCGCGATCGGCACCGGCGTTCCGCCCAGGGCGTGCTGCTCCAGGAGAGGCTGGACGGCCTTTTCATCCTGCCGGACGCGGATGAGCTCATCCTGCTGCACACAGGCGGTCGCGAGGAATGCGGCCTCGGTGGGGATCCGGAGGTGCTGCTGGAGGAAGGCCAGGAGGTCGGGCTCGGGCCGGCGCGTGCCGTTGGGGAGGATGAGCGCGTTCTTCCGGGCGCTGAAGTCCCGGAGGATCTGGTAGACTCCCTCGGGCCCCTGGATGTGGAGCGCGAGCCGGATCCCGTCCTCGGCTCCCCAGCGCCGCGCCTGTAGGTACCGCTGGTCCCGAGATGTCGCGCTGGCGAAGAGCGCGATCCGGATGGCCTCGTGGAGGGCGGACTTCCCCGCCTCGTTCGGCCCCAGGATGATCTGGAGGGCGGGGTCGAAGGTCCAGGTGCGGTCGGGCAGGTTCCGGAAGCGCTCGGTCTCCAGGGCGAGGATCTTCATCCCACGTCCTCCCGGCCCGCCAGGAGCGCGGTGCCGCGCCGCAGCACCTCCTCCCAGAGGGCGCGGTCGCCCTCGCCCGCTGCACGCAAGCGTTCCTGAGCCAGGCCGATGAAGGCGGCGCCGATCGTGCCCGGCGGAAAGACCGTCTCCGGGTCGAAGTCCTCCCAGCGAGTGTGCAGAGACGCGGTGTCGAGGGTGAGGTGGGCAAAGCGGTCGGCCAGTCGCTCGCGGATGGCCTCGGGGTCAAACGCGGCGGTGCCGGAGAGCGCGCCCTGCAGGAGGAGCCGCAGGATGCGGTCCGGCGCGGCGAGCCCCTCGAGTGCGCGACGCACGTCGTCCGGCTCCTGGAGGGCCACGACCTCGAGGGCGACCTCGCGCCAGCGGTACTTGCCGACGCGGTGCGGCACCACCTCAGTCCGGCCCTCGTCGAGGACCACCTCCAAGGCGAACCCCGAGTCCTCCCCGTCCTCGAATTGCAGCGTCTCGGGGGACCCGCAATACCACGCCCGGAACGCCTGCCCGGGGAACTGTTCGGCGCACTTGTGCCAGTGCCCCAGGGCGCAGTATTGCGCCCCGGTGGCCTGAATGTCCGCCGCCGTGACCACGTAATCATGGTCCGGGTCCGCCCCGATGTCTCCGCGCGGGACCGAGGCATGTGCCATGGCGACGTTGAAACGGGCTCGGGGCTCAGGGCGGATGCCCCACAGTGGCGGCTCACCTCCCCGCTTGGCCCGGTTCGCCCGCGCATGGATGGCGAGTCCGGCCGATTCAATGACATAGGGCTGGGGTGGATCGGCGTTCATCAGGACCAGATTGTCGGGTCGGTCCCTCAGGGTGGAATAGACGGAGTCCGGACTGAGCAGGTCGTGGGTCCCCGGCAGGACAACAACCGGGATGGGCCGGAGCTTCCGGACCTCCTCGAGCACGAAGCGAACGTCGGACACGTCGGGGTGGTGCTGGTCGAAGAGGTCGCCCGCGATCAGGACGGCGGCCGCGCCCCGGGCAGGCGCAAGCGCGAGGACGCGCGCGAAGGTCTCGCGGATCTGCGCGCGAACGGTGCGGCCGAACTCGCCGAGGAATTGAAACGTGCGGCCGATGTGGACATCGCCGGTGTGAATGAGTCGGACCATGGCTGTCGCCTCTGGCTGCGAATGGCCCCTACGCTACCACTTCCTTTCTCGTGGAGGGAAGAGGTTCCAACGATTGGCAATGCCAAGGGCTTCAGGGTCGGGCGTGAGCGCCGAGGCCGGTGGGCGAGCGGCGGGCCGAGGACCCTGGGGGCATCGGGCTACATCCCCAGATAGGCTTTCTTCAGGTGCGGATTGGCCAGCAGGTCCGCGCCTTTTCCCTCGAGCACTATCCTCCCGTTTTCCAGCACGTAGCCCCGATGGGCGAGCCGCAGCGAGTGCTGGACATTCTGCTCCACCAGCAGCACCGTCGTGCCCCGAGCGTTTACATCTCTCACCGTCTCCAGGATCTGTTTGACCATGAGGGGGGCCAGCCCCACGGAGGGCTCGTCCAACATCAGCAGCCGGGGGAGGGCCATCAGCCCCCGGCCGATGGCCAGCATCTGCTGCTCTCCGCCGGAGAGGGAGCCCGCCAGTTGGCCCTGCCGATCCTTCAGGATCGGCAGCAGGCCGAAGACCATCTCCAAGCTCTTGGCTCTCTGCTGACGGGCTTCCCGTGAGTAGGCCCCCAGCTCCAGGTTCTCCAGCACCGTCATGTAGGGGAAGAGCCGCCGGCCCTCGGGCACCTGCACGAGGCCCAGGGCGACGATTTCGTAGGGCGGGAGGTGGTCGATGCGCCGCCCCCGGAACTGGATCGAGCCTCTTCTTGGGCGCAGCATCCCGGAGATGGTGTTGATGGTGGTGGTCTTGCCGGCGGCGTTGGCCCCAACCAGGGCAACGATCTGCCCCTCCTCCACGGCCACCGACATCCCGTGGAGCACCTCAACGTCGCCATACGCCACATCGATGTCGCTGACTTCAAGCAAGGAGGTACTCCTCTCCCAGGTAGGCGTCGATCACCCGCTTGTCCCCGGCCACTTCTTTGGGGGCGCCCTCGGCGATCTTCTCCCCGTGGTGCAGCACCAGGATCCGCCCGGAGATGGTCATGATGGCCGCCATGATGTGCTCGATCACCAGGAGGGTCACCCCCTGGTCCCGGATCCGCTTGAGGATCTCCAGCATCTGAACCAGCTCCGTAGGGTTCAATCCGGCCATCACCTCGTCGAGGAGCAGTAATCGGGGGCGGGTGGCCAGCGCCCGCGCGACCTCCAGCCGCTTCCGGTCGGAAATGGTCAGGCTCTTTGCCGCCTTGTCCCGACAGCCCGACAGCCCGACCAGGTCCATCACCTCCAGCGCCCGCTCGCGAGCCAGGCCCGGATCGGCCGTCCGCAGGAAGCTTCCCACCATCACGTTCTGCAGCGCCGTCAAGTTTCCGAAGGGCTTCACCACCTGGAAGGTGCGAACCAGCCCGCTCCGACACAGCCTGGGGGCCTTCAGGTGGCTGACGGGCTCACCCGCGAAGACCACCCGGCCCTGGTCGGGTCGGAAGAAACCCGAGATCACGTTGAAGAGCGTGGTCTTGCCCGCCCCGTTCGGGCCGATCAGCCCCAGAATCTCTCCCTCTTCGATTCCGAAGCTGACCTCCTTGAGCGCGGCCAGCCCGCCGAAGGCCTTGGTGAGGTTCTCGGCCTGCAGGATCATGGGTCCCCTTTCCGTGATGGAGCGGGCCGGGCCTCCCGCTGCCCGAACGCTCGCTTCCCCCATCCCGCAAGGGACGGCACGATGCCCTGCGGCAGGAGGATCACCACGACGATCAGGACGGTTCCGTAGATCACCAGGTGCAGCCCCTGCAGTTCTCCTCCCAGCTTGGCCTGCAAGACCTCCTGCAGGGGGGTCACCAGGAACGCGCCAGCCACCGGACCCCAGACGGTCCCGACCCCGCCGATGATGGCCATCATGGCCAGCAGGATCGAAAAGTCCAAAGAGAAGGTGGCGAATGGCTCAATGTAAAAGATGTACTGGGCGTAGAAGGTGCCGGCCAGGGCGGTAAAAAAGGCACTGACGAGCACCGCCACCAGCTTGTAGCGGGCCGTATCGATCCCCAGCGCCTGGGCCGCGTCCTCGTCCTCCCGGAGGGCGGCCAGGTAGTAGCCCAGGCGCGAGTGCTCGATCCAGAGGCTCACCAGGACCGTTATCACCAGGAAGGCCAGCGCCACGTAGACATAGGCGGAGAGCTGGCGAAAGATGAAGTTCCGGAGCGCGGGCCGGAAGGGCACGCTGATGCCGATGGAGCCCCTGGTGAGATCGTGGGCGTACAGTGTCAGGATGCGGAGCACCTCGGCGAAGGCGATGGTGACCAGGGTGAAAAAGGGGCCGCGCAGCCGGAAGCTGGGGTAGCCGATGGCTCCCGAGACAAGGGTGGCCAGGATGCCCCCGATCAACATCCCAATCCAGGGCGAAATCCCCAGGTCGATAAACAGCAGGGTCGAGGTGTAGGCTCCGATGCCGAAGAAGGCCGCATGTCCCAGCGAGAGCTGCCCCGCGAAGCCCCCAACGATGTTCCAGGCAGAGCTGGCGGACGCATAGAACATCATCATGATCAGCACATGCAGGTAGAACTTGTCCTTCACCAGGAAGGCCAGCGCTGCGGATACGACGGCAAGGCCGGCCAGCACGTAGAGAGAGCTGCCGGGAATGGAGCGGTGTCGCAGCCAGGCGGAGAACAGCATGCCCCTGCTCCGAGTCGCGGTGCTCATTTGAGGCCCACCTCCTCGGCTCCGACGACTCCAAAGAGCCCCGTGGGGCGAATGAGGAGCACGATGATGAACACCACGAAGTACACGGCCTCCTTCAGCTCAGGGACGTAGAAGCCGCTGAACGCTTCCACGAGGCCGATGATGAACCCCCCCAGAAGCGCCCCGGTGAGGTTCCCCAGGCCCCCCAGCACCACCACCACGAAAGCCACGAGCACGAAGTAGGTGCCGACCGTCGGAAAAACGGGGTAGAGAGGCGTGAGCAGCGCCCCGGCGACGCCCACCAGCGCCGATCCGATGGCGAAGGTGACGAGATAGACGCGGTCGATGTTGATCCCCATCAACAGCGCCGCCGTCCTGTCCTGGGCCGTGCAGCGGATGGCTTTGCCCAGATAGCTCCGTTGCAGAAAAAGGAAGAGGATGCCCGTGATGCCCAGCGCCACCAGGAAGGCCAGCAGCCTTGACACACCCAGCACCAAGGGACCGATGGAAAGCACCGCCCTGGACAGGGGCGTCTCCACCGATCGGTAATTGGCCGTCATCGTCAACAGTGCCAAGTTCTGCAAGAGGATGGAGAGCCCGACGGTGGCGGCGATCTGCATGGAGGCGGAGGCGTTCAGGATCGGCCGGATCACCAGGAGCTCGACGACGAGACCCACCAGAAACAGGAGGGCCACCACCAGCAGGATGGACCCGTAGGGGTCCAGTCCGTACAGATGGAACAGCCAGAAGCTGGCATACATGGCGATCATGAGAAACTCGCCATGGGCGAAGTTGACCACCCGAAGGACTCCAAAGATGAGGGTCAATCCGATGCTGATCAGTGCGTACACGCCACCCAGGAGGATGCCGGACACCACAACCTGAGCCAGGATGACTCCCATATCGACACCTTCTCTTGACAGAAGCTGTACGTCAACGGTGGGGCGGCGTGGCGAGCGGGTTAAGAGCTACCCCCCCTGCTATGGCTACCAAGCCCTGACCACCGGCCTCGATAGAATTTCTGGCGCAGGGCGGAGCCCCGGCACGCTGGCGGCTCAACCCAAAGGTTGCAGACAAAAACGCATCGTTTTGCCCCGCCCCTCTCTGCGAGTGTGAGCTTGCACCGACACTCGGGCTAGCCGGGGAAGGACAAAACGATGCAGACCGAGATGACGGCTGCGAATAGACGGACGGGGATGGAGATCACCTCCACCGAGGAGCCGGTGAACGCAGGAGGGCCGCCCCGCCGCCAACCTCGATCAGCGGGAGCGGCCCTCCCGTCACCCGTTGCTTGCAGTGCTCGGTGAGGTGCCCTCCATCCTCCGCGTCTGCCTCATCCCTTGTGCTTCTCCCAGGCGGGCCAGGGTATGATGGCCTCGGCCACCGCAGCCGCCTTGGGCCAGATGGTCAGTTGCCGGCCTTTCTGCCACTGGAATATCAGCGGGAACGCTCGGATGTCCTGCCCGGCGTTCTTGTCGTCGGGGGGGGCGAACTTGACCCCGTAGCCCATCGGCGTCTTCTGATCCGGAATGTCCGTCGCCAAGGCCGCCTTGCGGATCGCCTCCGGGTCCGTGGAGCCGGCCCTGGCGATCACATCGAACAGCACCTGGGAGCCCATGAAGTTCATGAGGGAGTGGCCGGAGCGAGGCGGCTCCTTGAAGATATCCTGGTAGGCCTGGGCCGCCTCCTTGGCGCCCGGAGCGAAGGTGGGATTGATCAAGTACTGAGTATTGTCCACGTTGAACACGCCGGTCGCGTCATCGCCCATCGCCTGGGCGAAGTCCGTGAGGGCGTAGCCGGCGCCGGTCCCGATCACCGCCTTGGGCCAAAACCCCAACTCCCTGGCCTGCTTCCAAAAGATCAGCAGGTCCTGGATGTAGGAGGTGGCGATCAGCACGTCGGGTTGGGCGGCCTTCAGCTTCAGGACGAGGGGAGAGAGATCGGTGGCCCTGGCGCTGTACGGGTCCCTCCCCAGAAGGTTCAGGCCGATCTCCTTGGCCCGCTTCTCGGCTCCGGTGCCCACCGTGGTGCCGTAGAGGGCATCCTCGTGGACGATCGATACCCTTAGCTTGTCCGGAGCTATGCCCAGCTTGGGTGCGAGCACCTCTTTGCTGTAGTCGGCAGCCTGGCCGCCGTACATGGAGCCCATGGGGGTGATGCGGAACAGGTATTTGAAGCCGCGCTGGACGATGGGATCCGAAATTCCGCCCATTTCCCAATAGATCGTCTGATTCCGCTCCGCGACCTCTGTGGCCGCCATGGCCAGAGGGCTGGCGTAGGTGCCGATGAGGATCGGCAGCTTCTCGCTGGAAATCAGACGGTTGGCCTGGGAGACAGCCGCGTTGGCATCGGGCGCGTCGCCCCTCACGAACTCGATCTGCTTGCCCAG
>CAVQPC010000020.1:0-14730 GCA_963714585.1 uncultured Methylomirabilota bacterium | reverse complement strand
CCATGCGGGACTGTTTACCACATAAGACAAGCCGGCGTCCCCCTTGACACCTCCGTCGGCCGGTGGTAGCGTCTCGTCCGTTCCAGTTTTTCCGCGGTTGTTCTCGCCTACGTTCGGCCGCCCCTGGTCGGTCGATGGTCTCCGGCCTCGGCGTCCGGTCGAGGCTGTTTTCAACTTCCTTTCCGGTGTGCCGGGAGTTCGCCCGGCGTGGGTAGCCAAGTCTGCTGTCACATCACAGGAGGGGACGACGATGGGCCAGAACCCACAGGGACGCGAAGCTGTCATCACGAACCTCGCCAGACGCGAGTTCCTTGCCGGGGCGGGCACCCTCACCCTTGCTACGATCGCCGGCGGGTCGCTGCTGGGGGCGCCCGGCCGATCGGCCGAGGCCCAGGGTAGCGACCTCTCGGGGGATCTTGTTGCGACCGTGCCCGGCGGTGCCTGGGAGACGACCTTCCGCGAACAGACGGCCAAGCCGTTCACCCAGCGGTATCCCAACGTCAAGCTACACATGGACCTGACCTCTTTCACTGCGCAGATCGCCAAGCTCCGGGCGGCTCGCGGGGTCAATCCTCCCTTCGACGAGGTGACGTTGCTCGACGAGCAGATGGATGTGGCGGTCCGGGAAGGCCTGATCGATTTATTCGACGCCAGGGAGGTCCCCAACGTGCGGGACCTTTACTCCGTCTCCGCGCCAGCCAAGTGGCAGAAGGACGGGAAGTTCTACGCCGTACACCAGAACTGGGGCCAGCTCGGCCTCACGTACCGGACCGACAAGCTGAAGACGCCGCCCAAGGAATGGCTCGACTTCTGGAAGCCGGAGTACAAGGGACTGGTCGGCATGCCGCCCATCAGCTTCTCCATCGGGCTCCAGTTCTTCATCGCGACGATCCACAGCCTCGGGGGGAACGAGAAGAATCCCGCGGACGTGGAGCGTGGCTTCGAAAAGATGAAGGAGCTGAAGCCGAGCGTCGCGCAGCAGCCGGCCGATGCCGGTGCAATCCAGCAGCTCCTGGAGCGTGGCGACATCGGGTTGGTCCCGCTCTGGGACGGCCGGGCTCTCGGCCTCGCCCAGGCCGGGCTCCCGATCGGCTTCAACTACCCCAACAAGCCCGGCCCGGTCGCCAGCGGCGCGGCTATCGGGATCCCCAAGGGCACCAAGAACCGGGCGGCGGCCCTCCGCCTGCTCGACTTCCGGCTTGCCCCCGAGACCCAGAAGGCGTTCTGTCAGGCGATGTGGTACGCGCCCTCCAACAGGAAGGTGAAGCTCGACCCGCAGTACGCGGCCAAGGTCGCCTACGGAGACGAGCACTACGCCAAGCTGCTCTCCCCTGACTACGACGTCGTCAGCGCGAAATTGGGGGAGTGGAGCCAGCGCTGGGCCGCGATCTTCACCGACTAGTGCCGTGTCCGAAATTTGAACGGATGAACCGAGCCGAGGCCTGCTCCGGTCTGCCGGGCCACCCACGTCGAGTCGGGGGCTCGAGGCACACGACCAGACGAGGCGCGTCGTTCTGAGCGCAGCCGTGGATATCGACGTCCAGTTGCGTGACGTCTCGATGCATTACGGGAGCGCGCCGGTGCTGCACGGCGTGGACCTCGACGTCCGCAAAGGCGAGTTCCTGTCCCTGCTGGGCCCCTCGGGCTGCGGTAAGACCACCACCTTGAACCTCATCGCTGGCTTCCTCGCACCGACTCGCGGGACGGTCAGTCTGCGTGGCCGCGTCGTCAACGACGTGCCGCCCTACCGGCGCAACACGGGGATGGTCTTCCAGAGCTACGCGCTGTTCCCACACATGAACGTTTTCGACAACGTGGCGTTCGGCCTGAAAATTCGGCGGCTCGGCTCTCAGGAGATCGCCCGGCGGGTCAAGGAGGCGCTCAGCCTCGTGCAGCTCGAAGGCCTCGACGCCCGGCCCATCCGGCAGGTCTCCGGCGGCCAGCAGCAGCGGGTTGCCATCGCGCGGGCCCTGGCCATTGACCCCCTGGTGCTGCTGATGGACGAGCCGCTGTCGAACCTGGATGCCCAGCTCCGCCGGCAGATGCGGGTGGAGCTCCGGCGCTTGCAGCGGCAGGTCGGTATCACCACGATCTTCGTCACCCACGACCAGGAAGAGGCACTCACCCTCTCCGATCGGTTGGTCCTGATGAACCGAGGCCGGATCGAGCAGGTGGGCACGCCGGTGGAACTCTACCGGAAGCCACGAACGCCGTTCGTCGCGCAGTTCCTCGGCCACCCGAACTTCCTCTTTGGAGAGGTGGTGGACCGACGCGGCGCGAAGATGGGCGTCCGGGCGGGGCAGCACACCATCTGGGCGACCTGCCAAGACCAGTTGGTGGTCGGCGCACCGGTCGCCGTCGTGCTTCGCGCCGAGAGCGCCGTTCTTCACCCCGCGCCGCCGCCCGGCAGCGCGAACGCTGTCCCGGGTACGATCGATTATACCGTCTATCTCGGCACCAGCGCCGAATATGAGGTCCGTCTTGCCGATGGGGGCCGGCTCCGCGTCGTGGAGCAGATCGCCAACGGCATTCCCTCCTACTCCGACGGGGATCCCGTCGTCGTCTCCTGGTCTCCCGAAGATACGATCGTCCTGCCGGGATCGCGTGAGAGCATGACGGGGATGGGACTGTGAGCCGGGGGTGGCGGCAACGGCTGGCGGTAGGCGGGCTGCTGGCGCCTGCGGTGGTCCTTCTGGTACTGTTCTTCGTTCTCCCATCCGTGGACCTCTTCCGGCTGAGCCTTGCGTGGATGGACCCGCAGCGCACCATTCACCCCGACGTCTCCCTTTCGAACTATCGAGCGTTCGCGGTCAATCCCTATTTTCACCGGATGGTCTGGGGCAGCCTGAAGTTGACCGTCTGGGTGGCCTGTCTCTGCCTGCTGCTCGGGTATCCCGCCACCTACTACATGGTCCATGCCCGCTCCACGATGTACCGGACCGTCCTGTACGCAGTCGTGGTCTCACCGCTCCTGATCAGCGTGATCGTGCGATCGTACGGCTGGGTCGTCCTGCTGGCCAACAACGGCGTCGTCAACGGCACGCTCGTGGCGCTTGGCATCGTGCACCAACCGATGCGCCTGCTGGGCACGTTCGGGTCGGTGGTGGTGGCCACCGTGCACGTGCTCCTGCCGTTCATGATGCTCCCGATCGCGAGCGCCCTCCAAGGGCTTGATCCCGTCCTCGAGCAGGCGGCCCAGAATCTCGGTGCGACCCCGCTCCAGACATTCTGGCGGGTCACGTTGCCCCTCAGCATGCCCGGCGTCGTGGCGGGCACCAGCCTGGTTATCGCGCTGACGCTCGGGATCTTCATCACGCCGCTCCTGGTTGCAGGGCCGCTCCAGCCGCTCCTCGCCATCGGCATCTATTACGTGACGCTGAGCGAGCTCAACTTCCCGCTGGGGGCCGCACTGTCCTTCGTTCTCCTCATGTTCACGCTGGCGGTGATCGGACTCGCGAGTCGCCTGCTGGGTGTCATCCACCGACGGATGGTGTGATGCGCTACCTTCGGCCCCGCACCGCGCTCAATGTCTTCAGCATGCTGGTCTACCTGTTCCTGCTCGCGCCGCTCGTCGTTGTGGTGCTTGCCTCCTTCAACTCCGCCGACTTTCTCTCCTTCCCGCCCCAGGGCTTCTCTCTACGCTGGTACCAATCGGTCTGGGAAAGCGAAGTCTGGGGGGAATCGTTCTGGCTCAGTCTCATCATCATGGGTCTGGTGACCCCGCTGGCGCTCCTGGTCGGTACCCTGGCCGCCTACGCCCTCGTCCGCAACTCCTTTCCGGGAAAGGGGGCGATCACGACGCTGATTATGGCGCCCATGGTGATGCCGCAGATCATCCTGGGCATCGCCCTGCTCACCTACTTCAGCGACCTCGGGTTGCTCGACTCGGTGGTCGGGCTCGTCCTCGGCCACCTGATCGTCACCCTCCCCTTCACGGTGCGGCTGGTTTCGATCAGCGTCCATAATCTCGATCCCACGCTGGAGCGGGCGGCTCAGAATCTGGGAGCCACTCCGTTTCAGACCTTCCGCATGGTCACGTTGCCCCTGCTGCGTCCAGGGCTGGTGGCTGGCGCCATCTTCGCGGCCATCCTGTCCTTCGGGGAGTTGGCGGTGACTCTCATGATCGCGGGCGCCAGGACGACGACCCTGCCGCTTCGGATCTTCAACTACACGGAGTACAACTTCGATCCGACCATCAACGCGGTCTCGACCATCTTCGTCTTGCTCGCGCTGGTGCTGATCATTGGCCTCGACCGGCTCATCGGGCTGGTCCGGATCGGCTGAAACGCTGGTCTCACCGTTTTTGGATAGCGTAGGAGAAAGTGACTTCGGCAATCGTCAGAATCGAAGGGGGATCGAAAATGGATGCCAAGAAAGCGCAACGCATTCAGCGGCTGGTGGCGGCAGGGGAGGGCCGAGGCTTGGATTGGATCCTGTGTACCCTGCCGGAGAACATCTTCTACTTCTCGGGATTCAGGACACTGTTCTACACGCGGTTCATCGGCGTCCTGGTGCCGGTCAGGGAGCAGCGGGAGCCGGTCCTCATCGTCTCCTTCATCGATCGGAATATCGTGGATGGCAACATCTGGTCGCCCCACTGGCTGAAGGAAGTGGCCATCTGGGGCCCGACCGGGGAAGACCGCTACAAGACCCACTGGGAAGCCCTGAAGGCCTACCTGCGGCCGGGGATCACGCTCGGCGTGGATGCCATTCAATACGATTTCTACGAGCAACTGGTCCAGACCTTCCCCGGCCTCAAGGTGGTCAGCGTCCAGAGCGACATGCTGAATATTCGAATGATCAAGGACGAGGACGAGATTCAGAAGGTGGCCCAGGCGTTTGCCCTGACCGAACGGGTCATGGGCATGATCCCGGCGTGGCTGCAAAAGCCAATGACCGAGGCCGAGCTGGCCGCCGAGATCTACCGGGCTGCACGCTTGGAGGGAGCGGAGGAGGCCTTCTACCCGGTCCTGGTCTCCTGCGGGGCGAAGATGCTGGCGATACACACCCCGGCGCTGCCGAGGCCGATCAAGGAGAACGAGTTGATCCGCATCGCCCTGGGATTTCAAGTAGATGGTTACGGGTCGGACGTCGTGCGGATGTTCTGCCGGGGGCGCGTCCCGGCGGAGATGTTGCCCTTCAAGGAGGCCTATTTCGAGGCCTTGGAAGCGGTGTTCGGGATGCTCCGCCCGGGCGTCCGGTCCTCCCAGCTTCTCGCGAAGGTTCGAGAGATTTACGAGAGGCGGGGCTGCCTGAAGAACTGGCTCAACAGCGTCGGCCACGGCGTGGCCCTGACCATCCATGAACCGCCGCGAATTGCCGGTACGGACGACAGCGTCATCCAAGAGAACATGCTCCTGGCCATCGAGCCGGTGCTCTTTTGCCCCCCGCACGGCGCCATCGCGCATTGTGATGGCGTGAGGATTACGGCGCACGGCTGCGCGCCCCTGTCTTCAAGGATGCGGGACGTCATCACCGTGTGAAGTTCTCCTCCGGTCCCCCGGAGTTCGGCATAGGGCAGACGCGGTCTTGCAAATTAGAAACTCGTTTCTATGATGCAAGCCACGGGTGCAAAGGAGTCCGCAGCCTCAAACTGGGGGACGTGGCGTCCGGGGAATCGTGATACCGACATGCGACCCGAAGCCAAGAATCTGGGAGTCCCGGGACGCAACGTCCCGTAGATGCGGGCCGCGTCGCCATGCCGCGCCTGCCGCGGCTCCACGCACCGGACGGCACCGTCCACGTGGTCGGCCGGTGCAACAACCGTGAATTCTGCTTCACGACGCCGGACGACTTCCGCCTGCTGCTCGCGACGTTACAGGGGACTACGTAGGTTCTACCGCAACTACCGAAAATGGAAGCATGCGGACGTGGCCATCCTGTTGGGATGCGTTGCCACGTTATGCACTCTCTGCTATCCTCCTGCCATGCCCCGCCAGCCCCGCCTCGATGCCCCGGGCGTCCTGCACCACGTGATGCTGCGCGGTCTTGATCGGCAGGTGACCTTTCGGGAGGACCGCGAAGGAGGCCGTGCAGACTTGTGATGGAGGTGTGGGTATGATAGAATATCCTACCAAGTGAGGAGGTGATATCATGCCCAAGACCAAAGTGGCCGTCACGCTCGAGACCGAGCTGCTCGACCGCCTTGATGAGTTGATTGCGTCGGAGCAGTTCCCGAACCGCAGCCAGGCGATCGAGCGGGCGCTCGCCGAGAAGCTCGAGCGGCTGAGGCGCACCCGACTCGCAGCAGAGTCCGCGAAGCTGAACCCGCAGGAGGAGAAAGCGCTCGCGGAGGAGGGCCTGAGCGCGGACGCCGAGTCATGGCCCGAATACTGAGGGGGGACATTCGCTGGGCGGCGCTCGACTCCGTCCGCGGGCAGGAGCAGGCGGGGCCGCGACCCGTGCTGATCCTGAGTCACGACGTGTTCAACGAGCGCTCGGGCACCGTCATCGCCGTCGCCCTTACGAGCCAGCCGCCCCGCGCCGGTTTCCCGCTGACGCTCGAGAGTCATGCTCCCGGTCTCCCGAAGCGCTCCTGGATCAAAATCAGCCAGATCCGCACCCTCGCGACCGAACGGATCGGACGGCGGCTCGCGCGTGCATCCGATGAGGAACTCGGGCAGGTACTGGAAGGCCTCAACGAGATCATTGGCGGGTGAGCCGCCAGGAAGAGCCGCAAGATTTCGACCCACTCCTGCTTTCAAAA
Organism: uncultured Methylomirabilota bacterium; assembly: GCA_963714585.1. Lineage (GTDB taxonomy): Bacteria > Methylomirabilota > Methylomirabilia > Methylomirabilales > 2-02-FULL-66-22 > 2-02-FULL-66-22. The sequence continues at coordinate 8,024 of CAVQPC010000020.1, read as the reverse complement.
GAACCGGTACCGGACAGCATGCCGTGGATACTCTGGAACTCGCGGGTGGAAGACCGGCCCAGGCAGAAGTGGCAGCGGACAGAGGCGGAAACCGGTAGGCAGTCGGCAGTAGGCACCGGCAGGCCGCTACACCAAGGTATCGCCTCAAACGCGGGACGGTCTGCGCTGCTTCCGAAGTATCCTCATATTGCGAAGCGTTCTTGATCCCATGTAATCCGGGACGTTCCATCCCGGGTATCCTTGCGCTCGCTCCGCGCCGGGGTGGTCGGGCAGACCGCACCGAGGCGCTCACCTGACAAAGCGCCGGATTGGACATCAATATTGATGTTGCAATGGCCATGGATCTTGCTGTAGAGTTCTATGAGACCGAGTCGCGGTGCACGGCATCCGCCATAAAGGCCAGGCTATCCCGGCCCGCGACATCGCGACCGCACGGGAACGCATGCGCGACTGGATGAAGAGAGCGGGACGATGAAGAAAACCAATTTCGACCATTACCTTGAAAAGCAGCTACAAGATCCGGCCTTTGCCGCTCGCTTTGAGCGCGCGGGCGAGGCCTGGGATGTGGCGCTGCAAATCGCCGCCCTCCGAGAGAAGGCCGGGCTGTCCCAGAAGGATCTGGCAAAGCTCTTGAAGACTTCGCAGCAGCAGATCAGCCGGTTGGAGGCTCCCGACTACGAAGGCCACTCCCTCAGCACCCTGCGCCGTGTGGCCGAAGCGCTGCACGCCCGGGTGCGCGTTGTCTTCGAACCGGTGGAGGCAAAGGCCGAAATGCGCGTCGCCGAGCCCTCTCCGTCGTATCGCGCCAAACGGCGCATGACAGCCAGCACCTGATCCGTCCCCTTCATACGGTAATCCGGGACCCTGCTTCTTTCGGAACGGTACCTGGCACCATCGAGGCAGCTTGAAACTCCTGAGCGACAGGCCCGTCCTCTCAGGTGGACCCTCATTCCCAGGTGGGCGCAGGGACCTGCTGTCGGCTCCCGCATGAGCAACGCCCGTGCTGAAACGGTCGCACGCGAAGCCTGTGCTGCGATGCCCGCATTGGGCCTCACGTCCTTACAGCCGGACCAGGTGGCCTTTCCCGTTGACGCTTCAGAACCTCTCCGATAGCCTCCCGGTATCTGCACCTCTGTCGCGCGACGCAGCCGCGGCGATCCGTCGGCGGACGATGGGGGGCCTTCCAGCTTGTGGCCTGTGGCGGAAGGCCGCGAGGCGAGGCGTGTTCCGAACGTATTCGGGTACTCGGAGGAATGGCGATGCCCCAGCAGCAGCTTCCCCTCGACGCGACCATTGAGCTTCTCACCCAGGAAACCGTTGGGTATCTCGCGACCTGCGATCCCGCTGGCCCGCCCTACATCACCCCCCTGAACTATCTGTATCACCAGGGGAAGATTTACTTCCACTGTGCGAAGGAAGGCCGCAAGCTGGCGAACATCGCGGCGAACAACCAGGTCTGCTTCGCGGTGAGCCGCGTCGACAAGACGGTCTTTGCCCCCGAAGCGTGCAAGTGCTCGACCCGCTACACGTCCGTCCTGGTATTCGGGACGGCGGGGATTGTGGAGGATGCCCCCCGAAAAATCCACCTGCTCAATACGCTCGTCGCCAAGTTTGCCGCGGGGCGGCCCTTCGCGCCCATTGACGCCCAAGGCGCCGCCCGCTGTACCGTGGTGGAGATCGCCATCGGTTCGATCCACGGCAAGCGCAATGTCGATCCCGAGGAGGGGTGAAGCAGGTGGGGGCGTCAGTCGTGGCAGCCTATGACGTCCCCTATGACGCCGGGAGATGTCGCCGAAGGAGGATGCCGTGCAGATCGTCCTCAATTCCAAGTTCTTCAGCACTCTCAGTGTTCGGGAGCTTGCCGCGAAGGCACAGGAGTTGGGGTTCGACGGGATCGATGTCAATGTCCGTCCAGGCCATCCGGTGAACCCGGACAATGTCGCGACCGCGTTGCCAGAGGCCGTCGCGGTGTGGAGGGAGCGGCGGTTGGTCTGTCCGCTGGCAACGGCGCCCGTGACGCTGGTGAACCCGGACGCCCCGGAGGTCGAGCCGTTGTATGCCGGGTGCGCGGGGGCGGGCGTCCCGCGGGTGAAGATCGGCTTCTTCCCCTTCACGCCTGGCGAGGATTACTGGGCGCTCGTGCGGGCGGCGCGAAGGGCACTCGAGGGCTTCGCGCGGCTGGGGGAGCAGTACGGCGTGCAGACCGTGTATCAAGTGCACAGCGGCCCCGTGCTCGGCTCGAATTGCGCCGGGCTGATGCACCTGCTCCGAGGCTTGGACCCTCGCTGGGTTGGCGCGTATCCCGATCTCGGGCACATGGTGCTGGACGGCGAGGATTATCCGATGGGGCTGGCGATGGTGCGGGAATACCTCTCCATTGTCGCGGTCAAAGATGCGTACCACGCCCCACAACCCGCGGGGAGTGTGCCGCCGTTCGGGCCCCGGTTCGTCCCACTCGGTCGGGGCGCGGTCAACTGGCGCCGCGCGCTCGGCGCACTCAAGGCCCTGAACTTCGATGGGGCCTTCTCGGTGCATACCGAATACGAATTCGATGAATCCATCATCCGCCAGGTCGGCTATGCGGACTCCACCCCGCCGAACCTGGAGGAGTGGGCACGGGCCGATGCGGCGTACTTGCGAAGGATGTGGGGGGAAACGTAACCCCTGCGAAGTCGTCACGGGAGAAAGGAGACACGATGGTGCGGGTGGCATTGGTGAAGGGCGATGATCGTCAGCGGAACATCAGGATGGCCCTGGACCTGATCGCCGACCAGATCGACCTCAAGGGGCGACGGCCCGTGATCAAGGTCAATTTCGTGTCCGCGTACGTGCCGCTTTGCGCGACGCATGTACACGCGGCCCGAGCGGTGGTGGAGTTCCTGCGGGACCGTGGCGAGCGGGATATCGCCATCGCCGAGGGCACCGCCTGGGGGACGACCCCGAGGGGTTTCCGCGAGTACGGTTACCTGGGGCTGGCGAGTGAGTATGGCGTGGAGCTGATCGACCTGAACGACGCCGATTCCTGGACGACGGTCCACGTCATTCACCCCGACATGAAGCCCCACCCGGTGAAGCTGTCACCGGTCATGGTGGATCCGCAGAACTACATCATCTCCCTCACCCGACTCAAGACCCATCTGCAGGTCGGCGTGACACTGACCGCCAAGAACGTGATCATGGGCGCCATCCTGGTCATGGATAAGTACCGCATGCACCCGGGTGAGGCCGGCAATCGGGTCCTCGACTACAACCTCTTCACTGTCATGCGGCACCTGCATATCGACCTCGGGGTCCTGGATGGCTGGGAGGGGATGCAGGGCAAGGGGCCCGTCGCCGGCGACCCGGTGGACCACCGGGTTGCGCTCGCCGGGACGGATTTCGTGGCCGTCGATCGGGTGGGCACGGAGGTCATGGGCGTGGATTTCGACGAAATCCGCTATCTCAACTATCTCTGGGACCACGGCATCGGGGAAGGCGATCTCTCGAAGATCCAGGTGGTCGGCGAGACCATCGAGTGCTGCCGCCGCCCGTACCAGATGGCGCTGCGGTTCCTGCGGGAGCGGCGACAGGAGAGCAAGGGGCAATTGCCAGGCCTGGCCGTCCACGTCTGATATCCGATAACAAAATGGGGACGTGGCCGGTTTCTCCACCCCGAACAACAGACCTGCCGGAGGAAGAGCCTCGCTCGGTGGGAATCATGCGGGACTCGCGGGATGGCAAATCGTTCCGTGAGTATCGCAAAGCTCGTCCCCGGCCGGCGGCCCGGCCGGGGACGACAGGCTGCACACTGAGGGGAAAATCTCCGCGACCGCTTAGTACATACCCCCCATACCGCCCATTCCGCCCATATCACCCATGCCCCCTCCGCCTGGCGGCATGGGTGGCGCCTTCTCCTTCTCCGGAATCTCGGTGATCAGGCACATGGTGGTCACCATGAGCCCGGCGATGCTGGCGGCGTGCTGCAAGGCGACCCGGGTGACCTTCGTCGGGTCGATGATCCCGGTGGCCAGCAAGTCCTCATACTTCTCCGTCTCCGCGTTGAAGCCGAAGGACCCGCTGCCCTCCCGGACCGTCTGCACCACGATGGACCCCTCGGCGCCGGCGTTCTCGGCGATCTGCCGGATCGGCTCCTCGAGGGCACGGCGGACGATGTCGACGCCGATCTTCTCATCGCCGCGGGCCTTGACCGCGTCCAGGGCCGACATGGCGCGGAGGAACACCACCCCACCGCCCGGCACGATCCCTTCCTCCACCGCCGCCCGCGTGGCGTTCAGAGCGTCCTCGACGCGGGCCTTCTTCTCCTTCATGGCCACCTCGGTGGGGGCCCCCACCTTGATCACGGCCACGCCGCCGGCGAGCTTCGCCAGGCGCTCCTGGAGCTTCTCGCGGTCGTAGTCGGAGGTGGTCTCCTCGATCTGGGTGCGGATCTGCTTGATCCGGCCCTCGATCTCCTTGGTCTTGCCGGCGCCCTCGATGACGGTGGTGTTCTCCTTGTCCACCAGGACCTTCTTGGCCGTCCCAAGATCCTCCAGCCGGATGTTCTCCAGCTTGATGCCGAGTTCCTCCGAGAGGACCGCCCCGCCGGTCAAGACGGCGAGGTCCTGCAGCATCTCCTTGCGGCGGTCGCCGAAGCCGGGGGCCTTCACCGCGCAGGTGTTCAGGGTCCCCCGCAGCTTGTTGACCACCAGGGTCGCCAGCGCCTCGCCATCCACCTCCTCGGCGATGATCAGCAGCGGCCGGCCCAGCTTGGCCACCTGCTCCAGGAGGGGCAAGAGGTCTTTCAGGCTGCTGATCTTCTTCTCGTGGAGCAGGATGTAGGGGTTCTCGATCACCGTCTCCATCCGGGCCGGATCCGTCACGAAATACGGCGAGATGTAGCCGCGATCGAACCGCATGCCCTCGACCACCTCCAGGGTGGTCTCCATCCCCTTGGCCTCCTCCACGGTGATGACGCCGTCCTTGCCCACCTTCTCCATGGCGTCGGCGATGAGGTCGCCGATCGTCTTGTCGTTGTTGGCAGAGATGGTGGCCACCTGGGCGATCTCCTTCTTGCCCTTGGTGGGCTTGGAGATTCGCTGAATCTCCTCGACGACCGCTTCCACGGCCGTGTCGATCCCGCGCTTCAGGGCCATGGGGTTGGCGCCGGCCGTGACGTTCTTCATCCCCTCGCGGACGATGGCCTGGGCCAGCACCGTGGCGGTGGTGGTCCCGTCGCCGGCCACGTCCGAGGTCTTGGAGGCGACTTCCTTCACCATCTGGGCCCCCATGTTCTCGTAGGGATCCTTCAGTTCGATCTCTTTCGCGACGGTCACGCCGTCCTTGGTGATGGTGGGGGCGCCCCACTTCTTGTCCAGCACCACGTTCCGGCCCTTGGGGCCGAGTGTCACCTTGACGGCATTGGCCAACTGGTCCACGCCCCGCAGGATGACCCGACGGGCCTCCTCATCAAATCGCAGTTGCTTGGCTGGCATGCTGTCTCCTCTCGTGCGGCAGAAGGTTGCGTTGATCTTCTCTGATTGCCCTGTGACTCTCGTACGGCTATTGCAGGATGCCGAGGACATCCTCTTCGCGCATGATCAGGTATTCCTCGTCGTCCAGCTTCACCTCGTTGCCCGAGTACTTGCCGAAGAGGATCTTGTCCCCCACCTTCACGGACATCGCCTGCAACTTCCCATCTTTTGTCACCTTGCCGGGACCCACGGCGATGACCTCGGCCTCCTGGGGCTTTTCCTTGGCGGTATCCGGGATGATGATCCCACCCTTCTTGGTCTCTTGCTCTTCCAGGCGCTTGACCAGAATCCGGTCCTGCAGCGGCTTGAACTTCTTCATCGTCTGGTACTCCTTTCGAGGGTCGTGTGTTGCTCGCGTCGCACCGAAGGTATGAGTGAGCGACGGGGGCGATGGCTCACTCGGGAAAGAATCACTGTACCATGACAAGCGCCCCCCGGCTCTCTGAATCTGCGAATCTGCCTTTTTGGCTCAGTGCTTCAGGGTCGTGATGACCTGTGTTCCGCAAAAATCTCCGCTCGGTCATGCTGCTAGTTCTTCCAGTTCGTATTCATTTCGACGATAGTGGGAGATCGCAACGCTACGGGGATCTCACCAGCGGCGGGGTCTGGTGCTCCCGGGTCCCCTCCCTCCCATTGACAGACCCTGCTTCCTTCGCTAGCCTTCCCTTGCCTGTGCCTGGGGAAATCGTGCGTGTGTGAGATTACGAACGCTGGGACGCGCGGTCGGCAGTTCTCTCTCGGGGGACCGTCCACGCGTCATGCTGATGGGCGCGGTAACGTACGGGAACCGGCCGTCCGGGAGTGGACCGCCGCCAGACACCCGAGACGCCGGCCGCGAGGGGTGGAGGGTACGCGATGAAGCTCCCAGACCGCATGCGTTACAGCGAAGCCGTCGGCGCGGGCGAGCCGGACGTCCTGCGCCTGGCCACGGCCCCGGTGCCCCAGCCGAAGCCGGACGAGATCCTGATCCGTGTGCAGGCTGCCGGCGTGAACCGTCCCGACGTGCTGCAGCGCCAGGGGGTCTACCCGCCGCCGCCCACCGCCAGTCCAATCCTCGGGCTGGAGGTGGCGGGGGACGTGGCGGCCGTGGGCGAGGCGGTGACGGCTCTCAAGCCGGGCGACCGGGTCTGCGCCCTCACCAATGGGGGCGGGTACGCCGAGTACTGCCCGGTCCCAGCGCCGCAATGCCTGCCCTGGCCCTCCGGCTACGATGCCATCCGGGCGGCGGCGCTGCCGGAGACGTACTTCACCGTCTGGGCGAACCTGTTCCAGATGGGGCGCCTCGCCCGGGGCGAGTCCGTGCTGGTGCACGGCGGCACCAGCGGGATCGGGGTCACCGCCATCCAACTGGCGCGCGAATTCGGCGCCCGCGTCTATGCCACCGCGGGCAGCCAGGAAAAGTGCGACGCGTGTCGGAGGCTGGGAGCGGCGGCGGCCATCAACTACCGCGAGGCCGATTTCGCCGAGCGGATCCGCGACCTCACGGGCGGCCAGGGCGTGAACGTCGTGCTGGACATCGTCGGCGCCCCCTACACGATGCAGAACCTGGCCTGCCTGGCCATGGACGGGAGGCTGATCCAGGTCGGCACGATGCACGGCGCGAAGGTGGAAGGCTTCGACCTCACAGCGGTGATGAGGCGCCGGGTGACCCTCACTGGCTCCACCATGCGCCCGCGCACCACCGCAGAGAAAGGCCGGATCGCTCAAGCGCTCTTCGAGACGGTGTGGCCGGTACTGGAAGCCGGGCGTTGCGGCCCGGTGATCCATCAGGTCTTTCCGCTTGCCGAGGCGGCAGCGGCGCACCGGCTGATGGAGCGCAGCACGCATATCGGCAAGATCATGCTGGCGATCACCGGTTGAGCTCCGCGAATACGGCATGGCCGAGACCCCCATCATCGCCTGCTGCGCTCCGGAAGGACTCCATCCGGGATTCCCTCCCCCGGAAGGCCTCTGAAAGGGCGGCGCGTGGCGTCCAGACCGATGTCTTGCAGTCCACAGATATTGACCTGCTTGGGTGTTTGTGCTATCCGTACTTCGATCCTCGATCCTACGCTGTTCGAACGTCTGCGCTATCAGGAGTCGGGATTCATCCACCGTCGGACGGCAGTGAGGTTGAAGTATCGTCGGCCACATCCCGACGCTGACGGCCTCTCACACCGATACCGCTTGGCTCGTTGACGGCGCAGAGAGCTAGCTCCAGCTTGGGCGGCCAATCTCGGTCCGGTTCACAACAACACAAAAGGAGGGGGAACATGGATGCCGCGAAAACACCCGGGTCGTCGGGATCCTTGAGCCGACCTTTGACCCGGCGCCAACTGCTCAAAGGCCTCGGCCTCACTGCCGTGGGCGCGGCCGTCTCTGCACCGGTGGCTCGCGCATTCGCTGCTTCAAGCGGTGGCTCTCTCAGGATTGGCGCAATCTATCCCCTCACAGGCGGCATGGCGCTGCTGGGCGAAGAGAGCTGGCGCGGCGCCGAGGTCGCCCGCGTTCTCCAGAATAAGAAAGGAGGGGTCC
>CAVQPC010000019.1:0-12553 GCA_963714585.1 uncultured Methylomirabilota bacterium | reverse complement strand
CTCGACGACGTATTGCTGATGGGCGTGGCCGTGGGCATCGTCTGCTTCCTGGCCTGCACGAGCCTCAAGTCGCGGTTCAAGTACGACGACTCGCTCGACGCCTTCGGCGTCCACGGCGTGGGCGGGACCCTGGGGGCCATCCTCACCGGCGTCTTCGCCACCCGGGCCACCGGGCGCGTTTGCCGACGGCAAGCCGCTGGGCCTGCTGGAAGGCGGCCCGGTGCTTGACCGCCCAGATCGTGGCCGTCGCCATCACCTGGGTCTTGGCCATCGTGGCCACGTTTGTTATCCTCAAGGTGCTCGATGCCCTGATGGGCCTGCGCGTGTCGCGGACGGCGGAGATCGAGGGCCTCGACTTCAGCCAACACGGCGAAGAAGGGTACATCTTTATCTAAGTTGGAGCCATGGAGGCGACTGGTCGTCGAGCGTCGCCGGCGCTGCACGGCGACTGGAATCGCGCTCCTACAGCGAGGAGTCCTCCGATGAAGAAGGTCGAAGCGATCATCCGGCATTTCAAGCTCGAAGACGTGAAGAACGCCTTGACGGAACACGGCGTCGCCGGGATGACGATCACCGAGGTCCGCGGTTTCGGCCGCCAGAAGGGCCACACCGAAATGTACCGCGGCACCGAGTACGAGGTCGATTTCGTGCCCAAGATCAAGATCGAGGTCGTCGTCCCGGACGCCAAGCTCCAGACCGTGTTGGACACCATCATGCGTTCCGCCCAGACCGGACAGGTGGGCGACGGCAAGATGTTCGTCACCGATCTGGCCGAGGTGGTCCGCATCCGCACCGGCGAATCGGGCGAAAGCGCCATTTGAGAATAGTGGATAGTGGATAGTGGAGTAGTGGATAGTGTAGCACGCATGGCTATCGCTGCTCACTATCCACTACTCCACTATCCACTATCCACTCCATGTCTTCCCTCCGCTCCAACGTGCTGGCGGCCAAGCGACGGCTGGCCGAGGGGCACCAGGAATTCCAGCGCCGCCACGAGGCCGGCTGCTCGGGGGTCGAGTTGTGCGCCGCGCTCAGCGACCTGCGCGATGAAGTCCTGCTGGACCTGACCGAGGCGGCGCTGGACGACCTGGGCGAAGCCGGGCCGGACGGACTGTGGTCGGAGATCGCCCTGGTGGCCCACGGCGGCTACGGACGCCGCGACGTGGCCCCCTATAGCGACGTCGACCTGATGATCCTTCACCACCCGGCCGCCGGCGGCCGCGTGGCGCCGCTGGCCGAGCGGCTGCTGCGCGACGTGTTCGACGCCGGCCTGTGTCTGGGCCACAGCGTGCGGAGCGACCAACATCAGTACCGCTATACAGCGCGCAGCAGCGGCAGCGCTGTCCGGCCCACAGGATTGCATTAGCGAGATGCGCAACGCCTATCAGCGCCGCCGCGATCTGGCGGTGGGCCTGCTCAAAGAGCACGGGCGTTACGTGTATACGCCGCATGGCGCATTTTACATCCTGGTGAATATTACCAACCCCCGCTATCCGCAACGCCATGCGCGCCAGTTCTCGCTGGACCTGCTGCTCGAGCATAATATCACGGTTAGCCCCGGCAGCGCCTTTGGCCCGGCGGCAGACCACTACGCGCGCATCTCGCTGGCAGCTTCGGATGAAGAGATCGAGCGCGGTGTGCGCGAGGTTTGTCTGTTCGCTGATAAGTAGCGACACCCCTTGTGGGGTGTCCCGTAACTTTTGACGTGTAACACTGGACACCCAAGGGGTGTCGCTACTGGCTCATTTATAGGCTACCACGCCATAGGCTTCTGCTCATATAAGCCCCACTATTGCGCCTGCCACACCTGCACAGTGTTGTCCGTGCCGCCCGATGCAATCTGTTTGCCGTCGGGCGACCGCGCTACTGTATCAACCTCCTGGCCGGAGGTGAAATGTCCCCAGTAGAAGTCGAGGTGGCCGCGATAGGTGTATTCGTGGCCGCCGGTCAGCGCGTCCCAGACCTGCACGGTGGCGTCCGCGCCCCCGGACGCTATGCGTTTGCCGTCAGGCGACCATGCTACCGTAAATATATTGCCTGTATGTCCGCTGTAGGTGTAAACGTTGCTATTCATAGCGACATCCCATATCTCTACAGTGTTATCATCTCTGCCTACAGCCAGGTACTTGCTGTTAGGGGAAAAGGTGACAGCGTACGGGTCGTACTGGGAGATATACCACGTATCCACGACGTACGCTTTCCCGGTCCACGACTGCCCCTGGCGGAGCACGCGGTCCGTGACCTCGGAGGAGGCGCGGGTCCCCACCGCCCGCCGCCCACTGCTGTCCATCACGTTGGTCGAGATGCGGATATCTCCCATGAAGATGGTGGCGGTCCCGACGGGCTTGCCCCGGTAGCGCTCGTTGGCGAAGACCGCGTCCCGGATCCGATCGACCTTCTCCACCGCCCCGTTCAAGAGACTCCCGGTCTGGATGATGCCGATCAGCTCCTTGCCCTGGAGGATGGGCACCGCCGTGCCGCTCAGCATCCCGCGCGACTCCTGCGCGACCGACATGCATCGCTCCAGCAGGCCGCCCCCTTCCACATCCAGCCGCTCCAACTCCAGGATCACGGTGCCGGAACTGACCTGCCCGGTCGTCATGACCCGTTTGATCATGGGATCGGCGGCCAGCTTGTCCCCGGCGTTGTACGGTGAGCGCGTCCGGAGGATGACCGTTCCATCGGCGGCCAGGAGGTTGAGGATGTCCATACCCTGATCCCGCCGAACGCTCTCCAGGTACTCCCGCACCGCAGCCAGGGATCGCCCATTCCGCGGCTCGGTGAGGGGCTTCAGGACCATCGGGTCCCGCGCCAGGATCTCCGAGGCCGAGCGCATGCGCTCGATCTTGCTGTCATAGATCTCCCACGCGGTCCGCGCGTAGATCCTGACGCGGTTCTCGGCCTCCCGAATGGTGTTGGTGTTGACATAGTTGATCGTGACGATCGCGATGCCAATCGCCAGGACCGTGAAGACGCTGATGATGGCGAGATTGAATTTGGTTTGGAGTCTCATCCCCACTCACTCGATGGTGTGTGCACCCATCGGGGAATGAGCCTCCTCCGATGGATCACCGGTGGCGGCTCTCCCGTGATCGCAGCCATGCATCGTGGCTGGAGGGGGACCCGATGGGTGACCCCTGGTGAGGCTTCACCGCATGAGGCAGGGGTCATTGACAGTGCATCCGACAGATATTCCACCACATGGGCTGCGCGCGCCGCCGAACCGTCCGTCGCGCCCGCTGCCCGCACGGCGCGCCAGGAGGGTGACAAGCAAACGCGAGGCCAATACGCCGGAAGCCCTAGGAAATCCGAGGAAAACTCGCCATTTCTCCTCCCGAGCAGGAAGCGGCAGGAAAAAAGAGCGGGGGCACTTTGTCCCACGGCACCGACAGCCCGCAGCGCCAGACTGACGCGATCCTCGACGGAGGCGCAGAATGCGCTGTCCCCAGCGGTTGGGATCTCCTCCGTGCCGATGACCGATGTGACCGAGCGGAGCCCAGTACACCAAGCAACCGCGGAACCTCCCCGCAGCCTGCGCCACCATCGACAGCGCCAACCGGTGGCCAGGGTCCTCGAAGTCTTCGCGGTGGACAGGAAGGTCAGCGGGACGGCATCGCCGGTCCCGCGGTCCAGCGCGTGAGCCACGGCTCCCTGTCGTACCGGCGTTCGCGGCCGTGGCCGCTCCGCGACGCCGCGCCACCGTTCCGCGGGGGGGGCTCCGCGCTTCGACCGCCGTGGTCGAGGTCGGATGCGAGGTGGCCATCGAGACGCGCCGCAATCGGGCCGGGATGCACTGCACTCTCGCGCCGGGGCGAACGTCCTCATTGTCTTACGGTGCACGAAGCTCAGCGGCTGCTGCGAAGACTGCTGGGTGCGCCACTCAGCGGCCCGCGCGGCTGGATGACCTGACTTGTGAATTTTTGAAACAAGGGTGAGACAGAAAACCCCACCACCCACTGGGCCGATGAGTCGAAGACTCTCGCGGTCTGCTGGAATAACTGCATGATTTCCAAGGCAGGAGCCGCCCGTCCAGTCTTCAGGCCACCCCGCTTACGAAGATGGTTCTTAAATTGCGAAAGGAGCAACGGGCCCCGGTCTAAGGTGACAGAGATGGCCCAGAAAGCCCTCCACGCCCAAGGAGAATCAAGACCGGCTGAGCGGAGCCCGAGCTGCAAATCACTGGGCTTCGCATGTGTCTCGAGGCGTGACGCGAATGTTGGTCGGGAGTGCGGATGTTCCGACAAATGCCTTTTAGCAGACGACCACGGGCCGGGCCTGTGATAACCTAGAGTCTGTTCAGCCCTGCACCTGGTGGTGTGCGTCCGTCACCTCCGGCGTTTTACTGTCAAGGGCTCCGATTCTCCGCCGCTGGGAACCAGGAGGAATAGATGAGCCTCAAGATCCTACGCAAGAAAGACCTGGCGTCGTTTGTGTCCAGCCTGATGACCCAGTACGAAGTGCTGGGGCCGGTGGCCCGCGAGAACAAGTTTGTCTTCGCGGCCATCACGGATGCCACCCAGTTGCGGCTGGAGTACAACACGACCATCCTGCCACCGAAGAAGGCCCTCCTGCCGCAGGAGGAGACGCTGTTTCGCTTCCAGACCGACGGAGGCTTTTCAGCCGTTCCGGTGTTCGACCTCCGCCCCCGCGTCGTCCTGGGTGTGCACACCTGCGACCTCCACGCCATGAAGTTGATCGACGCGGTGTTCATCCAGGGCTATCCGGACACCCATTATCTCAAGCGCCGCGAGAACACGGTGATCATCGGCCTGGAGTGTCTGACGCCCTGCGACGAACACTCGTTTTGCAAGAGCATGGGGACCTTGAGTGCCAGCGAAGGGTACGACCTGCACCTGACCGATCTGGGCGACGCCTACGCGGTGGATATCAGCACGGCGTTGGGGGAGGCGATCCTGACCCGGCATGCCCAGGCGCGCGAGGCGACGCGCGAGGACTTCGCCCGACTGGACAAGGTGCTGTCGGAGAAATGGCCGCGCTTCACCTACAAAATGGATTTTGACACCGGGGAGCTTCCGTCCCTCATGGCGGTGAGTTATCGGAACCCGCTCTGGGAGGAGCTCGGCGCGAAGTGCCTGGCGTGCGGCCAGTGCACCCTCGTGTGCCCGACCTGCTACTGCTTCAACGTGCTGGACGTTGTGGGGCTGGACGGAAGGAGCGGCGCGCGCAAGCGCATCTGGGACAGTTGCCAGCTCGAGGAGTTCGCCCAGGTGGCCACGGGCGAGAATTTCCGGAAGACCCGCGCGCAGCGCCAGCGGCACCGTTTCTTTCGCAAGGGGAAGTACCTGCCGGACGTGCACGGGGAGTTGGGATGCGTGGGCTGCGGCCGCTGTGCCCGCGCCTGCCTGGTGGACATCACGCCGGTCAATGTTTTCAATGCGCTCTACAAGGCGCGATAGCAGGTGCCAAATGTCTTCCGCGATCGCCTGGATCCACGAGTCTCTGCTGGGGAGGCCAATATGCCGACGCCTGTGACAGAATCCATCTACGTTCCCCGGCCGGCCAGGGTCGTGAAGGTCACTCCCCTGACGGCATTGGAGAAGCTGTTCAGCCTCGAGCTGCCGCGGGGACAGACGCTCGGGCATCGGGCGGGACAGTTTGTCGAGGTCAGCCTGCTCGGCATCGGCGAGGCGCCCATCTCCATCTCCTCCTCGCCCAGCCGGAGCAACGGGTCATTCGAGCTGTGTGTCCGCAAGGTGGGGGACATGACCCGGGCCCTGCACGGCCTGGCCGAGGGCGCAACCATCGGCATCCGCGGCCCCTTCGGCACGGGATTCCCGCTGGAGAAGTTCAAGGGGAAAGACGTCCTCTTCGCCCCGGGGGGGCTGGGGCTGGCACCCGCGCGCAGCGTCATCAACCAGGTCCTCGACGAGCGCGGATCCTATGGGCGTGTCATCGTCCTGTACGGGGCCAAGAATCCCAGCGAGTTGCTTTTCAAGGACGAGCTGGACGCCTGGGGCCGGCGCGGCGATGTCGAGCTCCATGTCAGCGTGGATCGTGGCGATGGAGACTGGAACGGGAACGTCGGCGTCATCACGACGCTGTTCCCGAAGATCTCGGTCAACCCGCGCAACACGGTCGCCATCACCATCGGCCCGCCGGTGATGTACCGCTTCGTGCTGATCGAGCTCCTCGGCAAAGGGATTCCCGAAGGCCAGATCTGGATGTCCCTGGAGCGGCGCATGAAGTGCGGTGTGGGCAAGTGTGGTCATTGCCAGATCAACGGGCTGTACTGCTGCCAGCACGGGCCGTCCTTCAGCTACGCCCAGATCAAGGGCGTGGAGGAGGCGATCGGATGAAACCGAAAGTTGCTTTCTTCGACTTTACCAGTTGCGAGGGCTGCCAGTTGACGGTGGTCGACTCGCTCCAGACGCATCTCGACCTGCTCGACGCCGTGGAGATCGTCCAGTTTCGCGAGGCCATCAGCGAGCGCGGCGAGGACTACGCCGTGGCCTTCGTCGAAGGCTCCATCACTCGCGCCTCGGACGAGGAGCGCGTGAAGGCGATCCGCGCGCAGGCGGCGGTGCTGGTCGCGCTGGGGGCCTGCGCCCACCTGGGAGGGGTCAACGCCATCAAGAACCTCTCGCCGCTTGACGACGTGCGCCGCTGCGTCTACGGCGACCGGGCGGAGTGGTACCCCACCTATGCCGCCCGCCCCGTCAGCGCCGTGGTCCCCGTCGACGCCTTCATCCCCGGCTGCCCCATCGACCGCGAGGAGTTCATCGAGGTCGTCAAGGCCCTGCTGCTCGGCAAGCGGCCGCCCATCCCGGACTATCCCCTGTGCGTCGAGTGCAAGCTGAAGGAGAACGTCTGCCTGTTCGACAAGGGCGGGGTCTGCGCCGGACCGATGACGCGGGCGGGCTGTGGCGCCATCTGCCCGACCTATGGCGATGGCTGCGAGGGCTGCCGCGGGATGATCTCGAATCCAAACCGCGACTCGGTGGAGAGCGTGCTGGCCGCCCACGGCCTGACGGCCCAGGACATCCTGGCGCGAATGACGATGTTTGGCACCTACCAGCTCCAGGCCCTGCAGGCCCGGGGGAAGTAGGAGAGGACGATCATGGCGACTGTGAATATCAATGTCCATCACGTCACCCGTGTCGAGGGGCACGGCAACATCGTCGTGAACGCCCGCAACGGGGTGCTGGAAGAGTGCCGGCTGGAGATCGTGGAGACCCCGCGCTTCTTCGAGGCGATGCTGCTCGGGCGGCCCTACTCCGAGGCCAGCCACATCACCTCCCGCATCTGCGGCATCTGCGCCGTGGGGCACGCCACCACGTCCCTCCGCGCGACGGAGAACGCCTTGGGCGTGGAGCCTTCGGAGCAGACCCGGCTGCTGCGGACACTGAACTTCCACGGCGAAATGCTGGACAGCCACGTGCTGCACACCTACATGCTCGTGGCTCCGGATTTCTTCGGCGTGGGCAGCGTCATCGCCTTGGCCAAGACCGCGCCGGAGGCGGTCCTGCGGGCCCTGCGCATCAAGAAGCTCGCCGGCGACCTGTGTGCCGCCATCGGCGGGCGTCACACCCACCCGATCACCATGACCGTCGGCGGCTTCACCCACCTCCCCAGCCTGGACGACCTC
The DNA here is from genome assembly GCA_963714585.1 of uncultured Methylomirabilota bacterium. Lineage (GTDB taxonomy): Bacteria > Methylomirabilota > Methylomirabilia > Methylomirabilales > 2-02-FULL-66-22 > 2-02-FULL-66-22. The sequence goes on along the minus strand of CAVQPC010000019.1, from coordinate 4,947 downwards.
GAGGGGCTCCGCGACCGGCTGGTGGAGGCGCGCAGCGACATGGACGCGACCGTGGCGCTGTTCAAGACCCTGCCCTGGCCCCGCTTCGAGCGCGAGACGGAGTACGTGGCGCTGACCCGGCCGGACGAGTACGCGTTCATCGACGGGACCATCGCCACGACCGACGGCGGGTCCTACCCCCTGTCCGACTACCGCCAGGTCACGAACGAGCATCTGGTGCCGCACTCCTCGGCGAAGCATGCCCGCCACAAGCGCGACGCCTACATGGTGGGGGCCCTGGCCCGGGTCAACATCAACTTCGCGCAGCTCCACCCCCGCGCCAAGGCGGCCGCCGAGGAACTTGGCCTGACACCCGTCTGCACCAACCCTTACCGCAACACGGCCGCACAGGTGGTGGAGATGGTGCATAGCGTCGAGGACGCCATCCGGATCTGCGACGCGTTGATCGACCGCGGCCTCGCGCCGGAGCCCTTGCCCGAGTGCGACGGCAGGGGCGGCGAGGGCGTGGGGGCGTGCGAGGTCCCGCGCGGAACCCTGTTCCACCATTACCGGATCGAGCCAGACGGGCGGATCAGCGGAGCGAACTGCATCATCCCCACCGGCCAGAACCTGGCGAACATCGAGGCGGACATGCGGGAGCTGGTCCCGCAGATCCTGGACCAGGGACAGGAGAGGGTGCAGATGGCGCTGGAGATGCTGGTGCGCGCCTATGATCCGTGCATCTCCTGCTCTGCGCATGTCCTCGACGTGCGCTTTGTGTGAGCATGAAACCGATCCTCATCCTCGGGCTGGGTAACCCGCTGCAAGGCGACGACGGCTTGGGCCCCCGGGTCGTGGAGGCGCTCGCCCGCCGGGCACTCCCCCCGGATGTCGAGGTGATGGATGGGGGGACGCCGGGCGTCGGGCTGTTGAACCTCCTGGAGGGCCGTCGCCGCGTCATTCTCGTGGATGCGGCGGAGATGGGGCGGGCACCCGGCAGCGTTGCGCGCTTCCGACCCGGCGAGGCGACGCTCCGGGACTCCGCCGGGGGACTCTCTCTACACCGCTCCGGGGTGGCCGAGGCGCTGGCGCTGGCAGGCGCACTGGGGCTGGCGCTCCCGGAGCTGGTGGTGTTCGGCGTGCAGCCGGCACGCGTGGGCTGGGGCCACGACCTGAGCCCGGAGGTGCAGGCGGTGGTGCCCTCCGTGGTCGACGCTGTTTCACGGGAAGCCGGGCGAGAGCCATTCATGGGAGCCGACCATGGCAAATGAAAAAGTGTTGATCATTGACGACGACGATGACCTCGTGCTGGCGATGCGTCTGCCGCTGGAAGCCGCCGGGTACCGTGTCTCGCGTGCGGCCACGACCGAGGAAGGCCTGCGGCGCGTGAAGGAGATCCAGCCGGATCTCATCCTGCTCGACGTCATGATGGACACGACGACGGCCGGCATCCAGGTGAGCCTGGCCCTCCGGAATCCGGATCCGGCATCGGAGTATGCCGCGTTCCGGGACGTCCCCATCCTGATGCTCACCGCCATCCACGCGACCACGCCGTTGCGCTTTGCGCCGAACCAAGAATACCTGCCGGTGGACGCGTTCATTGAAAAGCCCATCGAGCCGGAGGCGCTCTTGGCGAGGGTCCGTGAGCAGTTGGCCAAGAGAGCAGCCTGATGGTGCAGCAGGCCCCGCTCGAGGCGACACCGCGGCTCAACGGGACGCTGGCGGAAAGGGAATTGGAGGCCAGCCTGGGGTGGCTTATCGGCCTCCGCTGGGTCGCCGGCCTGGGGGTATTGATCGCGACCTGGCTGACCGAGAACCTCCTGGCCTTGCACCTGGCTGCCGTGCCGCTGTACGCCATCGGGGCCAGCATCCTTGCCTACAACACCGTCTTCGGGTGGATGCTGGGGCGCGTGCGGCGCCAGTCCCCGGCCCCCGTATCGGGAGCGAACCGCCTGGCCCATCTGCAGATCGCCTCCGACTGGGTGGCCATGACCCTCCTGATCCACTTCTCCGGCGGGGCCGAGAGCCCGGCCATCCTCTACTTCTTCTTTCACATCGCCCTGGCCTCGATCCTGCTCTCTTCGCGTGCCACGTATCTGTACGCCGTTCTGGCCACCTGCCTGGTGAGCGGGACGCTGCTCTTCGAGTACGTCGGCATCCTCCCCCATGTGGCGGTGGTCGGCTTCGTGCCCGTCCCGCTGTATCGGCGGCCCGCCTACGTGGGCGGCCTGCTGTTCTTCGTCGTCAGCGCCATGTTCGTGGTGGCCTACCTGACGACCCGGATGACCACCCGCCTGCGGCGGCGCGAAGCTGAGGTCCTCGAGCTGAGTCAGCGCCTGGAACACGCCTACGGCCGCCTGCAGACGCTGTACGAAGCGGCGCAGGTGGTGAGCTCGACCCTCGACCTCCAGCAGGTCCTCAGCCGGCTGGTGGAGGGCACGGCCAAGGCCATGGGGGTGCGGGCCTGCTCGATCCGCCTGCTGGACGAAACGGGCACGCGGTTGCGTGTGGCGGCCGTCTCCGGCCTGAGCCAAACCTACCTGCAGAAGGGAGACCTGGCCCTGGACCGCAACCCCCTGGCCCGCGAGGCCCTGACCGGCAGGGCGGTCATCGTCGGCGACGTGACGACCGAGCCCCGCCTGCAGTTCCCGGCCCAGGCGGTGATGGAGGGCATCCGCTCCACCCTCACGGTGCCGTTACAGGGCAAGGGTGGGCCGCTGGGATTGATTCGCGCCTACAGCACCGAACGCGATCACTTCACGCCGGATGACGCGACGTTTCTCTCCGCCATTGCCGGACAGGGCAGCATCGCCATTGAGAATGCCATGGCCTACCAGAAGCTCGCGGCCCTCGACCAGATGAAGTCCAAGTTTGCGTTGATGGTGACCCATGAGCTGCGCTCGCCGGTGAGCGTGGTGCGCAGCCTCTTGCGGACGATGGGTGCCGGCTACGCCGGATCCCTGAGCGACGCCCAACGGGACATCCTGACGCGCGCGTTGCACCGCGCCGACTTCCTGCAAGTCCTGATCGATGATCTGCTGGATCTGGCGGCGGGCAAGGCCGAGGTCGCCGCCACCGAGGAGCGCTTCCCGGTCTCGGTCGATGAGGCGGTGGAGCGCGCGGTCCTTCGGTTCGAGGTCCTGGCCGTGGAGAAGCAGGTTGACCTGGAATGGCACTGCGCGCGCGAGGATCGGCCCATCCTGATCTCCGCCACGAGTCAGGGGGTGGATCAGGTTCTCAGCAATCTGCTGTCCAACGCCGTCAAGTATACGCCCGGCGGCGGGCGCGTCTCCGTCACGCTGCGGCGCGCCGCAGCGTCCTCCCTCCCGCCTCCCGCAGGGCATTCGGGCGGTGGAGACGTCTGCCTGGAAGTGCGGGACACGGGGATCGGCATCCCGGAGGACGCCCTGCCCCACATGTTCGAAGAATTCTACCGGGCAGCCAACGCGAAAGCCCTGGTGAAGGACGGGACAGGGCTGGGCCTGGCGATCACCCGGGACCTGGTGGCCCGCTACGGCGGGCGCATTGCCGTGACGAGCACGGTCGGTCAGGGGACGACCTTCAACGTGACCTGGCCGACCGTCTCGAACTGATGCACCATTCCCTCTGCCGAGGTGGCATCCGTGCCCGGAAGAGATGCGGTTAGCGTTCAAGCTCGGCAGGAGAAGGAATCTCCCGTGCACGAAGTCAGCCTGATGCAAGACACGTTGATCCTCGCGGAGCAGCGGGCCAAGGCGGCGCACGCCGAGCGGATCCACTGCCTCCGCATGCGGGTCGGGGCCCTCTCCGGCGCGGTCCCCGAGAGCCTGGAGTTCGCCTTCGAGATTCTCGCCAAGGGCACCATGGCCGAAGGGGCAACGCTCAGGCTGGAGCGCGTCCCTATCGTCTGCTTCTGTCCGACGTGCGAGCGCGAGTTTCCCGCGCCGGATCTGTACTGCGAGTGCCCCGGCTGCCACCAGGTGAGCGTGGACATCCGGCAGGGCCGGGAGCTCGAACTGGCGTCCCTGGAGGTATCCTGATCGTGTGCAAGGATTGCGGCTGCGAGGTTGTTGAGGGCTACAGCATCGACGGGGTGCACGTCCACGCGGACGGCACCGTGCATTCTCACCCCCACGCTCAGGCTGCGGAGGAGCACCCGGAGGAGCACGCGCACCCCCACCCGCACGGAAGCGACGAGGGGAGACGGACGGTGCCCGTCGGCGAGGCGATCCTTTCCAAGAACGACCGCCTCGCCGAGCGCAACCGCGGCTACTTCCTGGCCAAAGGCCTCCTCGTCCTGAATGTCCTTTCCTCCCCCGGCGCCGGGAAGACCGCGTTCATCCAGCGTACCGCCGCCGACCTCGGCAGCCGCCTGCGGGCGGGCGTCATCGTGGGCGACCTGGAGACCGACAACGACGCCCAGCGCCTGCGGCAGAGTGGCCTCCCTGCCGTGCAGATCACCACGGGGAGCGTCTGCCACCTGGACGCCGAGATGGTGGCGAAGGCGCTCGAGCGCCTGCCGCTGGAGGGACTCGACGTCCTCATCATCGAGAACGTGGGCAACCTGGTCTGTCCCGCCGCGTACGATCTGGGCGAAGATCTCCGGGTGGTCCTCTTCTCCATCACCGAGGGAGAGGACAAACCCCTCAAATACCCCGTCATGTTCCGGACAGCCCACGTCGTGATCGTCAACAAGATCGACATTGCAGAGGCCGTGGGATTCGACCGCGCAACGGCGCTGGCCAACATCCGGCGCGTCGCCCCGCAGGCCACGCTCTTCGAGGTCTCCGCGCGGACCGGCCAGGGTATGGAAGGCTGGTATGCGTTCCTCGCGGCCCACTCGCAGCGAGGCAAGCAGGTGCACGCCCCGCACTCAGGAGAATCCGGTGCCGACTGAGCTATCTCGACGACCACATAATCCTCTCGACGCGCAGGGGAAGTCGTTCATGAGCTGGGACGCCGACCCCGATCGGCGCACCCCGACGCACG
>CAVQPC010000018.1:0-15759 GCA_963714585.1 uncultured Methylomirabilota bacterium | reverse complement strand
CTACAATGCAACTCGCACGGGCTCAGCATAACGATGCACGCCAGGGAGGCAGCGCCGCTGGCTGAATCGTCTCCGAACTTGATACTCCGAAAATGGTAAAGTGAACAAAATCATCCGTCATGCGGCACGTTGCTTCCGAGTGTTCTCTGCTGTCTCTCCCGCCTTGAGGAGCCGATCCCACCGCTCCCGGGTGGCGCATCCGCGCTGCGCGGCCCGGTAGACCGCCGACGGCCGCACCCCCACGAGGTGGGCGACGGCTGGACTCGCGTAGCCGCAGCCCTCGAGGGTGAGGTCGGCGACTTCCGCCCGGGCGCGGACCGGCGTCGGCCCGAACTGCTGCCGGCTGGCCCCGGTGGCCTGCCAGGGGCAGGGCCGGGGCCCCAGGAGCGCGCTGGGCCCGGCCCAGGGATAGCGGTCCAGCCCCCGGAGGGCCCCGCCCACCCCGGCCCGGAGCGGGTGGAGGTGGAGGTAGCGGGTGAGTGCGAGGAGATCGGGGGGTGGGCTCCTCCTCCACCACGATGGATCTGTAGCGGTTCTGAAAGAGGGGGGGGTCGCGTGTGGCGCCGGTTGAAGGCCCCGGCCTAGCCAGTGAGGAGCGCGCGCTTGGAGCGCGCGAGGGGCCGCCGCCCTGTCCGGCGCAGGAGGTGGGCGTGGTTCCGGGGGAGGGCCCAGGCGGACACGGGGAGCCCGGTCGCCTCGACCCGCGCACAGCAGTCGCGTCGATCGGCGTCGTCCCGGACAATGGGCAGACGTTCGATGCCGCACACCCTCACGTGGTGGAGGACCCCCAGGGCATCAAGGCGGGGTTGGCGAGGCAGTGGCCAGCGAGGGTCGCACACTGCAGGTTCAGACGCAAGGGTCCCCTTTGATGTCCCTTTGACGACCCTTGCCGTGCAATTCGATCTAGCCGACCTCCCGGCCTAGTCGCCCTACACTTTCCACTTGGTGTTCGCCGTGGCTGTCTTCCGCTTCGCCCAGTAGGCCTTCATCCGCTGGCTGACCGCTCTCCGTGTCGCCGCACTCATTCGGCCACGTCTGGACTTGGGTCCTCTCGGAGCGGCAGCGGTGGCTCGCCTCCAACTGTCAGCCGGGCCTGCGAGGACGGACCTGATCCCACCGATCTGCCGGTCGATTCGCTCTCGTTCCGCTTCCAGTTGGCTGATGAGGAGCAACTGGCACGGGCAGCGGCCGACGGGCGATGCCTGGTCGCCTTCAACAGCGACGACTTCATCGCCGTCACCCGAACGGCCTATGACAAAGGCCTGCCCCACCTCGGCGTCTTGATTGCCCCCCAGTTTCGGTAGAGTCGGCATGGCGTAATCGCCAAGGCGCTTGCCGCCCATGCCACCCAGGTGTCCAAAACCTGAGCTGGTAATTGACAAAGGCCACGACATCGTTGACGGCTGGCCATTCCCAGACCATTGCTCAACTCAATTTAATTATTGCAAATCAATAGGTTGCGAAGTTTGACGGTGCGGGTCGCGGTTGGATAGCTCACGGCGAGAAAAAATCTCCACTGGATTCCTAGGTGAAACAGGGGGGGCGTTGTCCCCGTACTGGGATGTAGATAGTAAGTAAAGACTTACCACGATACAGAAACTCACGAGAAAATATTGAACCCGTCAAGGAAGGAGGTTCTCTGATGAAGAAGCTGCTGGCGATCACCCTGGCTGGGAGCTTGTTGCTGGCGGCCTTCCCCGGCGCCGCGCTGGCGGGAGACAGGCACGACGTCAGTAACCGGTGGGCGGGTGTGGCCATCGGCGGCGCGGCCGCCGTGGTGGTTGGCGGCGTCCTCCTGAACGCGCTGGCTCCGGCGCCCGCCGCTCCTGCGGTGTACGCCCCACCTCCGGTGGCCTACTCCCCGCCACCCCCTGTCGTGTACGCGCCCCCGGTCGTTGTTTACACGCCTCCCCCGGTTGTCTATGCGCCGGCTCCCGTGGTGGTGCACCGCGAGGTGGTCGTGCACCGCGAGGTGGCGCCTCGGGGCCATTGGGGTCGAGTGCCTTACGAGCGCGGACGTGGCTGGGACCACCACTAATCTCTGATGGGGGTCTCCCCTCCTCTCTTATCATCATGCGAGAGAGGAGGGGAGCCGCGGGTTCTGCGCGGCACAGGATCCATCTCGAAGCGAGGCTGAGCCGGGCGAAGGGGAAGAGAAAATGAAACCGCGGCTGTTCTGCACGATTCTTGCGGCGGGTCTTCTTTTCGGGACGGCACAACTGGGGCTCGCGGCGGGGGGGACCTCGCGATCGCAAGATGAGCACGGCACAATACAAGGGCGTTCCTCGCATCCGGGCGATCGCGGGCATGTGGGTGTTGCCCCACGTCCCGCCTGGCACGAGGGCTTCCGTGGTCCTGGCGTCGCGCCACGTCACCCATTTGTCCATGATCGCTTCCGCGGGCACGCCGAGGTCGGGACACGGGTTTTTGTCGCTCCCGGTTTTTGGTGGGGAGATCCATGGTGGTGGGGACCCGCGTCTCCGTACTATGACAACCCGCCGGTTGTTGTCCCGGAGGCGCCGCCGCTATACATCCAGCAGGAACCTCCGCAGCAACCCTATTACTGGTACTACTGTCCGAACCCAGCAGGCTACTACCCGTATATCAAGGAGTGTCCGTCCGGCTGGCTGACCGTCGTCCCGCCGACGACCGCCCCGCCGAGCACCCCGGCGCCATAGGAGGAGCGCGCACATCGGGTTACCCTGCAGCCCCCTGGCCTCCCGGTCAGGGGGCTTTCGCTGCGGTCATTCTGATCGATCGGCGTAGCTCACGCGATTGATTTCCCCCTCCTTCGTCGTGGAGAGTGGGCTCCATCTCACCCGTCGCGAAACGCGCGGCACGCGCTCGGGCGTGCTGAGGGGGAGGGGAGAGGGGCGGCTCTCCGAAGGGTTCAATCGCTGCGGGGATTCTGGAAACGGCGGCCGTGCCCTTCGCGGGGCCGGCAGGAAGGTCTTCGGCGCGCCACAGATGCACTGACGGGCCACGGCGTCCGCGCTAGACTTGCGCCTCGCGGGGGACCCCTGCTGCGCCGCGCCGGCCCCGGCGCCGCGAGATCGCGTGCGGGTCGGCGAAGTCCCGCACCGCATCGCCGATGAGGTTGAGGCACAGGACGGTCACCACGATGGCGACGCCGGGGAAGACCACGAACCAGGGCGCCGAGGCGACGTAGATATGCGCATCGTCCAGCATGTTGCCCCACGTCGGCGTCGGCGGGCGCACCCCCAGCCCCAGGAATGACAGCGCCGCGTCGGCCAGGACCGCCTCCGCGAACACGAACGTCGCCTGCACGATGAGCGGCGGCAGCGCGTTGGCCAGAATATGGGAGACCAGGATCCGGTCTTCCCGCTCGCCGAGGGCCACAGCGGCCTCCACGAACGCGCGCGCTTTGAGCTGGAGCGTGGAGGCTCGCACGATGCGCGCCGTGCGGGGAAAGAAGACCAGGGCAATGGCGATGATCTCGTTGCGCGCGCTCGCCCCCAGCGCCGCCACCAGCGCGAGGGCCAGCAGGATCGCCGGGAAGGCCATCAGGCCATCCAGGATCCGCATGAGGGTTGCGTCCACACGGCGGTAGTAGCCGGTCAGCAGGCCGGCCACCGTCCCCGCGAGCGTGCTGAGCGCCATGACGGCCAAACCGATCACGAGCGAGACCCGCCCGCTGGCGATGACCCGCGACAGGATGTCCCGTCCGAAGTTGTCCGTCCCGAACGGGTGGCCGGGGCCGGGCGGCAGCAGACGGTGGGCCATGTCGATGTGGTCCGGCGGGGGCAGGGGTAGCCACGGGCTCACGAGGGCTGCGAGCGCGATCAGGAGGAGGACCGCGAGCGACGCCGCAGCCATCGGGCGGCGCCGGAGGAGGGCTCTCAGAAAAGGATCCACGCGCGCCCCTCGGGCCTAGTACCGGATCCGCGGATCAATCGCGGCATAGAGCAGGTCCACGAGCAAGTTGACGACCACGTATCCCAGCGCCACGAACAGGACGACGCCCTCGATGACGGGATAGTCACGCCGGCTGATGGACTGGACCACCAGGTTGCCGATGCCCGGCAGCACGAACACCGTCTCCACCACCACGGCCCCCCCCAACAGGGCCGCGAGGCCCGTCCCGATGACCGTGAGCGTGGGGATGAGGGCGTTGCGGAAGGCGTGCCGCCAGAGCACCCGCAACTCCCCCTGGCCCTTGCTGCGCGCCGTCCGGATGTAGTCCTCATCCAGGACCTCGATCGTGGAATCGCGGGCCATGCGGGCGATGAGCCCCGCCTGAGTGAACGCCAGGGCGACCGCCGGCAGGACCAGGCTGCTGGCCCAAGGCCACAGGCCGCGGGAGGGGGAGGCGTAACCGGCCACGGGAAAGAGTCGGAGCGCGACGGCGAATAGCGCGATCAGGTTGAGGCCGGTCCAGAAGGACGGAATGGAAACGCCCAGAAGGGCAATCGACATGAACGCCTGGTCGTAGCGGCTCTCCCGCTTCCAGGCCGCCAGCACCCCCGATGGGATTGCGACCAGGAGGGCGAGGATCTCCGCCAGGGCTGTCAGGCTCACCGTGGGCCCTAGATGCTCCCAGATCGCCCGCGTGACCTTCTGCCGCAGGAAGATCGACTCTCCCAGATCCCCCTGGAACAAGCGCCCGACCCACAGCCCGAATTGTACCCAGAGAGGCTGGTCCAGTCCCAGTTCGTGCCGCAGTTGGTTGACTTGGCCGACCGAGGCGTCCGGCCCCAACATGACGGAGGCCGGATCCCCCGGGATCAGGTGGATCAGGAGGAAAACCGTGACGCCAACGACCGCCAGAACGGGCACCATGGCCGCCAGGCGCCCGGCGATGTATTTCGCCACCTGCCTACTCCTCGGTGCCCATCCCGCGTAGTGCTCCGCCCGAAACGCGATGACATGAGTTCCGGCCCCATCATCGTCCCCCTCCATCTCCACTTCTCCCCCATTGGGGGAGAAGGAAAGGATGAGGGGCCGCGCCGCTCAGTGGGTGACCCACGTGTTCCAGAACCGCACGTCGAAGAAGCTCGTGTAACCATGGAGCTGCCGATTACTGTAGACCTCCAGGCCATAGGAGTTCCCGAACTTGGCGACCGGCACCTCCTTGTAGAAGGTGGTCTGGATCTGGTCCATGAGGGTCTTGCGCCCTGCAGCGTCGGTCACCGGCGTCTCGCTCCACTGGCTCAATTCCTTGTCCAGTACCGGGCTCTGGTACCAGCCCGGCCAGCTACTCCCAAAGAAGATCACGGCCGTGGGGTCGATCGAGGGCGAGAAGCCGGTCAGGAAGATGTCCCACAGATCCTTCTTCGTGCGGCGGCTGAGGAGCGTGGGCCAGTCGTAGACCTGCGAGTCCACGTTGAATCCCACGGCCTGGAGCTCCGGCACGAGCACCTGCGCGGCGTTGTTGTTCCAGGTGTAGTCCTTGGTGGACAGTACCACGATCTTCTGGCCGTGGTAGCCGGCCTCTTTCAGGAGGGCTCGGGCCTTGTCCAGATTTTGGTGATCGTAGATCTCCGACCCGGCGGTGCTGTACAGGCCCTTCTGCTCGGGGAAGAACAGGCCGGGGTCCAGCTTCCAGAACTCCCTCGGCCCCGCCGCGGCCGCCATCAGGTCCGCCGGCTTCATGGCGTACAGCGCCGCCTGCCGCAGGCGCTCGTCGGTGAACACGCCGTGGGCCTTGTTGAAGACCGCCCCTACCCAGTTGAAGACCTTGACGATATCGGGGGTCAGGTTGGGGTCCTCCTTGACTCGCTGGTAGACGTCCTGGGGGAGTTCCAGCGCCAGGTCATATTGCCCGGTCGTTACTCCGGCCAGCCGCACCTGGGGGTCGGTGACGGGGAAGAAATCGATCTCGTCTGCGTACGCGACTTTCCGGCCGGTGATTCCGCCCCAGTCCTCGCTGCGCGACACGTAGGCGGGGTAGCGGACCAACACAATCTCCTGCCCGGGCGTCCATTTCTTGAACATGTAGGGGCCCGTGCCGATCAGTTCGATCGCGGGCTTGAGGCCGGACGCGTCGGCGACACTCTTCGGCATGATCACCGCCGCCTGCTTCGGGTCGCCCAGGTTCGTGATGAGCGGCGTGAACACTCTGGTCAAGTCGATCTCGATCGTGGCGTCGCCGATCCTCCGGATCTGCTTGATGAACTTGAACGTCTCGCGCCCGCCGGTGCTGAGCTTGCCCCAGCGCTCCAGGGAGGCGATGACGTCGTCCGCCCCCATGGGCTGACCGTTGTGGAATTTGATGCCGGTTCGCAGATGGATGGTGTAGCGCAGCCCGTCCGGACTCACGGTGTAGTCCTGCGCCAGGAGCGGCTTGACCGCATAGTTCTGGTCCAGCGCGAACAGGCCCTCGAAGATATGCCACGCGACGAGCCGTGTCGCCGTCGCCGTGGACGATTGCCAGTCGAGGGTGCTGGGTTCAGCGTTCGTGGCCACGCGGATCACCCCGCCCCGGACGGGCTCGGCCGCGCGGGCCGGTCCGCCAAAGACGCTGAAGACCATCACGAGCGCCACCAGAGGCCCGGCGAACCGGGCCGCGGAATACACCATGCGCATCGGAGTCACCTCCTCCAGAAACGTTCCTGTTGCGAAAGTACTTGCGAGCTGAAGTTGCTCTTGGACCGAGGGGCCCAAGCGGCACGAGGTTGACGCAGGGTCCGCCCACGCCGAGGTGCAGCCATTCATGGTGAGGTGCCAGGGCGCGGGGGTCAAGGAAAAACTGGTCAGGGAAGAGGTAGCGGGGGCGAGAGATAGGCCAATCCGAAATTACGAATCGGCAATCAGGCGATCGGGCACCCGGGCAATCAGGGGTTCCGAGTCGCCGGGTTGCCGGATTGCCTAGTTGCCTGCCTCTACGGTTGCGGTCGCTCCCACTCCCCTCCACGGGCGTCCCGCACGGCCTTCACCACGACGGACCAGCAGCCGCCCACGAGCAGGCCGACCACGATGAAGAACCCCAGGTAGGCAAAGGTGATAACGACATCGAAGTGCCGGGGCGGCAGGCCGAAGGTGACGCCGGCCCGCCCCAGGACGAAGGGCGAGATCGTCAGGAGCCCCGCCAGCGCCATGCCTACGAAGCCCTGGAGGTCGAAGCGGGTGCCCACCCGGCCGAACGAGGCGCTGGCGACCAGCGCCGCCGCGCTCCCGAGGAGGAGCGCATAGTTCCCGTACTCCCGCTCGACGCCCATGCTCAGGGGCAACAGGGTAAAATAGCCGAAGCGCGGCGCCAGGTTGAGCCCCGCGGTCAGCGCGGCCGGGATCAGTTGATTGATGACGAAGCGCATCACGGCCCGCATGAGTGTAGCTCCTCGTATCCGATCAGCGCCATCGCCCCGGCCGGGGCGCATCGGCGAAAGGGTGAGGCGGCATCAGGCTGCCTTCGAGAAGCCTGCGGCGCAGCGGCAGAGGGCTCTGCGTGGCCCTCCCGACATGAGACCACTGCCCCGGATCGTCCGTTGTGCAAGCCGAGGGCACTGGCTGGCCCCGTCTGCGCGCGGTCAATAATGTGCATCGGGATATTCGGCCACGGTGGCGCCCGTCACTCTTCCGGCGGACATCCGTTCCCATGCGCTCGTCTGCCAGTTGTCATAGCCTCCACGCACCGGCAGCCACGGCGGAAGCGGCATCACCAGAAAATCGGCCAGGGCGTTGACGTACGGCTCGTACATCCGCCGCAGCTCTTCCAGGCGCCGGTCGGCGACCACCCCGTCGCGCAACGTCACGCCGGCCCCTGCGAGGGCCTCCCGCAGGCGCTTCAGCTCCGCAGGGGGGAGGCGGTCCGCCTTCGGCGCCCGCGGCGGTGTCTTGAACACTTGCGCGAGGTCCACGGTAGCGTGCCGCGCCACGGCAAAGGTGAGCTCCCCCTGCCGCGGGGAGATCCCCTCGATCCCGACCATCACCAGTGCGCTGGCATCCAAGACCGTCGTCAGCGCGGCGAGCCAGGACTGGTTGCTGTGCTGCGAGCGGTAGAAACATAAGACGGGATAGGAGAGGTGGCTTTCGAGCAGTTCAGCCGCCCAACGCTCCCACTCGCGGAGGAACTGGTCGAGCTCCTCGCGCAGTCCCCGGCCGCTGCGGCGGAGCAGTTCCGCCGCGCTGGGCGGCGAGCCGGCGCGTGCATCCAGCAGCACCGTGCTCGCCTCCCGTCGCGAAAATGCCGAATACAGTACCGGGAGGTACCCGATAACCAGCGCGAGGAAACCAAAGCCTGTCCCGGCCTCGACCACTGTGATGATCCGCGCCAGGGGGGTGCGCGGGATGACATCACCCAGGCCGAGCGTGAAGAAGCTGGTCCCGCTCATGTAGAGATCCGTCTCGAAGGTGGCGATCTTCTCGGGAGCGTTCAGCGGGGACCCGAGCGCCGCCTGGAGCATCGCAAATCCGAGAATCATCCCCGCGGCCCACACGGTCAGCAGCAGGAGGAGGGACAGCGGGCCGTAAAAGCTCAGGTACGTGTCGCGTCGCTTGTCGGAGGGGATCCGTCGCACGATGGCCGACCACACCCTCCAGGTGGCCCGATAGAAGAGGCGCGTCAAGCGGACTCTGCGCGTCACCCGTCGGGGCAGGACGATGGCCTCGAATGCGTCCCACATGATGGCCGCAATCAGGATGGCCCCCGTGATGCCTAGCAGGACAGTCATCGGCCCCCCTCCCTCCGCCCGCCCCCTGCGCACCTGCTTTTCCGTGGGCGGCCGGGCTCCCGTCCGGCTCCCGCGGCAAATCGGCCGACCCCTCGATCGTGACAGCGGCCGCGACGGGAGCGAGTATCGCACGGTTCGGCGATGAGTGAACTGCCCGACCTCCCGCGTCCTGGCGCAATCAGAAGGCGCAGCGCACGCCCTGAGATGGTCCGTAGGGTACCCGGCCAAGAGCAGAAGACCAACCGGAAACCGGCGCGCACGGCCGCGAGACGGCATCGGCATCCCGGATCCAGCCTCTGTGCGGATCGCACCGCCAGGACATGGGATATCGGCGATCTCCAGCCTCTCCTGCCAGTGGAGAGACCCGGCGCCAGGGGGACCTTTGCGCTCTCGCAAGAAATGCGGGGCTCCAGGCGAGGAAATCAGTAGATGTGCGGATGGTCAAATCTTAGGGGATGACCCTAACTTTATGCTGTCACGCATTCGGCGAACGACAAGCCGCAGAAAGGTTTGGCGTGCTGACCCGGCCATGCGATACTATTCCCCGATGCTCGGCCAGGGCCGGTCTCGATGAATCCGGGGAAGGGGAAAGTTCTGTGACGCAGCCCGCGAAAGTCTCGCCCGCAATCCTGCAGGCAAATCGAGCGCCTCCCCGAGGAATCGGTACCCGCGACTCGTCTTCCGGGGCACCAATCAACAGGGCCAAGGAGGATTGCCATGCCGACGAATCGCACGATCCAGAAGGTCATCAAGAGCAAACCCACCCTCGAAGGTGCTGGGGTCCACTTGAAGCGGGCGTTTGGCTTTAGCGAAGTCCCGGCGTTCGATCCCTTCCTGCTGCTCGACGACTTCCGGTCCGACGATCCCCGGGAGTATCTCAAGGGCTTCCCCTGGCATCCGCACCGCGGCATCGAGACGATCACGTACGTGCTCCGGGGCACGGTCGAGCACGGGGACAGCTTGGGCCACAACGGCGTGATCGACTCCGGGGATGTCCAGTGGATGACCGCCGGGAGCGGGATCATTCACCAGGAAATGCCGAAGGGCGATGGTGCCGGTCACATGTGGGGGTTCCAACTGTGGGCCAATCTCCCCGCCTCCCAGAAGATGATGGACCCGCGGTACCGAGAGGTGACGAGCAGCCAGATCCCGGCAATCTCCACGGGCACCGGCGGAACCATCCGGATCATTTGCGGGACCATCCAGGGGACCCGGGGCCCGGTCCGGGACATCATCACCGAGCCGGAATACCTCGACGTCACGGTCCCGGCGCACTCCGAGTTCGTGCACGCCACCAAAGCGGGACACACCGTCTTCGCCTATGTCATCGAGGGCCGGGCGTGCTTCTGCCATGAAAAGAACCCGTTCGCCTACGCGGTCGAAGGCGTGAACTATTTCGACCTCCAGCCGAACCCGCTGGTGTCGAACCGGGATCTCGTTCTATTCGGTGGCGGCGACCAGGTCGTCGTGTCCACGGAAGAGGATCCGGTGCGCTTCCTCCTCCTCTCCGGACAGCCCCTTCGGGAGCCCGTCGCCTGGTACGGTCCCATCGTCATGAACTCTCGCGAGGAGCTGCGGATTGCCTTCGAGGAGTACCGCCGCGGGACCTTCATCAAGCATCCGAAGGCCTAGCAGCCCGGAGCGTGGCGGTCCCGGCAGGCAGAAACCATGGGGCGTCGCGTGGAGATTCTGTTACGCTGCATCCAGACCGGCAGTCACGCCACCTTCCCCCGACTGATCGCGCTGCCTCACTGATCTCCCCCATTCGGCAAGCCGAGTCCAGCGGAGGCGTTCCCACGGGCGCGGAGGTATCAGGGCGCGGGCAGGACGTTGTGGCTTCCGCGGAAAATGTTCTCGGGGTCGTACTGCCGCTTGACCTGGGCGAGCTTGGCGTAGATCTGCCCTCCATAAGCAGCCCGGGTGAGGTCCGTGGTCTGGTCTGTGAGGAAATTCCGGTACACCCCACCGGTCGAGAAGGGACGCAACGCCTCCCAGAGTTCCCGGATGTAGCTGGTATTCCGCTCGCTCTCGCGTGGATCCGTCCACTTCCCCACGAGGTTGAAGAGAAACGGAGAACTCCGGTGACCCACAGCGGATTCGTGGGCAGAAATCCGCGAGACCGCCCCCCCGAAGTACTGGAAGTGGAGTTCGGTCAAGAGCGAGGGCACCTTCGCGAAGCGATCGACCACCGCGTCGATCGCCCCCTCGGCGAGGTGATCAGCGTAGGCCGATTTCCAGTAGTTGAGGAGGCCGGGTGGGTTCATCGGATCAAACGCGGACTGGAGCGCCACATAGGGGATTGGCCCCACGTGGTCGACAGCAGCCCCTGAAAGTGCAAGCAGCTCCCCGGCCGCCGCAGGACCGCCCGTCACCCCCCCGATGAAGCACATTGCGACTACCACAATCGGCCGTCCATGGAGGTCGGACGGCACGAACGGGGCCGGGGGAGCGGTCGTGAGGACGGCCAGGACATTGAACTCCTCGGGAGTGCTCCGGTACATGTCTGCGACGAGATGGAGCACCTCGCGGGCGCGATCCCCCGGGAAGATGCGAAAGCCTCCATAGACCATGGGTCCCATGGGCTGCGCACGGAAGCTGAAGGACGTCACCACACCGAAGTTGCCGCCGCCACCCCGAAGGGCCCACAGCAGGTCGGACCGTTCGGTGGCGCTCGTCCGGATGACCCTTCCTTCCGCCGTGACGACCTCGGCTCCGACAAGGCTATCGCAGGCAAGGCCGAGTTTTCGGCTGGTCCAGGCGATACCGCCCCCCAGCGTGAACCCGCCTACGCCGGTGGTCGAGACGAACCCCCCGGGGATCGCGAGCCCGTAGAGTTGGGTCGCATGGTCCACGTCTCCCCACACGGCGCCTCCTTGAACCCAGACCCTCGAGGTTTCCGGTTCGACATGAACCGCCCGCATGAGGGAGAGGTCAATGACCAGGCCATCGTCCAGGACGGCGCTCCCGGCCACGCCGTGCCCCCCTCCTCTCACCGCGATCCGGACTCCCCTTTCTCTGGAAAACTTGACGCAGGCGACGACATCGGCCTCGTCGCGGCACCGAACGATGACCGCCGGGCGTCGGTCGATGGCTCCGTTCCAGACGCGACGCATCGAGTCGTAGGGAGCGTCCGAGGGGAGGACCAGTTCGCCGCGCAGTCCTGAGCGCAAGGAGTCAAGCTTCTCGAGTGTTCCGCCGCTTCCCGTCATGACGATTCCTCCGACGGAGGTTGAGTTACCCCGTCACCCACTATCACCCTGTATTTTGGTCATGCTATTTTGGTAGCTTCAGCCTGTCAAACAGGCGTATCGCGCCGTCTAAGATGACAAACGCAAGGCGCTTCCCCTGTTTCTCCTACCCTTCTACTCGACCCGCAGGCGTGATTTCATCAGGACGACGACATAGGGGTTCCATGTCGACAGAACATAATGGAGACTGAGTTCCGAGCCTTCCAGCTTGGTGAAGCGCTCGATGACGTACGGGGCGTAGGCGCCCCCGTGGACGGCACCCGGGTTCGCCCGGCCCTTTCCGATGACCGGCCCGGCGAGCCCGTCGTCTGGTTCCGCGCGAGGATTGTGGATAAACTTGCCGAGGGCGCCGTCACGAACGGCATTGAATAGGATCTGCGGCTCGCTCCAAGGCCCCCACGGTGTGCGGGAGTACGAGAACAGGATGCCACGGGGCGCTGGCGGCCGGCTGTCGTAGGTCATCAGCCACAGGCCGAGATCCTTGCACCACGTGACCGACAGGTCACCCATCGTGCCGTTCTCGACGATCGGCTTGGCATCCGACTCCCTCGCGCTCCACATCGGCTTCCCCGCCGCATTCAGCCCGGCGAAATAGCGGGTCCCCTCCCCGGTTTCGAAGTGCGCTGCCGGAACGATCGACAGATAGGCGTCGCTCTTGCGGTACGCGCCGGTCCCCCAGATGATGACGAACGGTCCACCGGGAGGCAGGTCCGCCATCGGCCCCGGCTCGGCGTGCAGCGACATCTTGACGAACCGCCCTGCCGGAAGCTGCGAGATCGTGCGAAGGGGCTGGAACGTCGCAGGCGGGGTGAACTTCGTGAGCACGGAACGATCGGTGGTCCGATCCATCGAATGGTTCGTACTGACGACCACGTACATTTGCCCCCCGAGGCTGATGCCCGAGACGGGCACTTCGAACGCCCCCATGCTGATGCCCGGGGGCTGGATGGTCAAGTAATCGCTGCCGACCGTCAGGAAATCCAATCGCACGCCCTGCTCGGGATCGCGCGCGTCCGTCGTCGCGATCGTGTCCAGCGCCCGGCCCAAACGGCCCACGGTGTCGCCGAACAGGAAGTACGCGCGTCCATCGTGCTCGAAAGAATAGCCGAGGTCGGTGCCCTGCACCCCGTACCGCGTGACGGTTCGGCTGAGGGTCGGCCGATGCCGTTCCTTGTCCTCATCTCCGATGAGTTGTTCGAGCTTGGTGGTCGAGCCAGGCACGTAGGTGATGACCGGCGCGGTTGCCGTGCCCGGTGGGGCTGCGGCGACCGGCGGTTTCACATCCTCACCCACGGAAGCACCGGGCGGCGGCTGCGCAGCGGCATGCTGGGTGGAACTGGCGAGTACTGCACGTATCGCAGGCTCCCAGGCACGGGCCATCTTGTCGTAGCCGCCAGCATTGGGATGAAGGCCGTCCGCATAATCGCTTGGGGCGAGGATGGTCTGCATGTCAACCATGGAGAGCCGCGGGCCTTTGGATGCGACGATGGCCGCGACCGCGTCGTTATAGGACTGGTGCCCCCGTTCGGGACCGCGCCGAAATGGAATGATCTGCGCCACGATGACGTGCGTCTGCGGCAGACGCGCGAGAATATCCTCGAGCAGCGCCGAGAGATTGCCGGGTGCCGAGGCCGCATCGCCCCGGCGAATATCATTCGTGCCGATGTGGAGTAGAATGATGTCTGGTTGATAGGTCTCAAGCCAGCCATCCGAATCAATACCGTTTTTTATCTGCAGGATGGTCCACCCAGGGTGACCCTCGTTCTCCGGATGAGGGATGACGCCGTTGCCGCTCTCTCGGGACCCGACGAAATCAAACAGGTAGCCGTCGTTGGTGAGCAGTGACCCCAGCAAGTGCCGATAGCCGCCGTAGCTGCGATCGGGACTGCCGAAGGTGATGGAATCACCGAGCGGCATGATCTTTACCTGCTGTGAGACCCCCTCGACATAAGCGACACGGTCGGGCAGCGGCGCCGGAAGCGAAGGGAGTGCGCTTGCTCCATCAGCGGCAAATGCCGCGTGCGATAGCGCTAGACTCGCTACGACGAGAAGTAGGCTTTTCATCTGGAACCTCGAGCACTGCGACCCCCACGCCCCGCCGCCAAGCAGCTCTTCGCGTCGTGGCAGTTTACGATCGCGTCAAGCGCGGCATGCAGCGACGTCTTCTCCTCGCTAGGCAGCGACGAGAAGGTATTGCGGAGCTCGTCCGGATCGGCGACGCGGTCGTGGTACTCCTTCTCCCCGTCGGCGTACTCGACGTACACCGACGTCCGCGTTCGAATCGCTTCGTATGTCGTCGGGTTCCCGCTGCGGACAGCGGGTGCGTCCGGGTCCTTCCGATCCCGGAGCGGGCCGTGGTGTTCGACCAGCGCCGCCGCTCGCCACTCTGCGACCTCCTGGCCGTGCAGCAGCGGTACCAGGCTGCGGCCGTCGACGGCCGCGGGGGCCGCCGCGCCGCCCAGCTCGGTGAAGGTGGGACACAGATCAATGTTTTCTGTGATCTCTTCGACGATACGCCCCGCCAGCACTCCGGGTCCGGTGATGATTAGCGGTACATGGATATCGGTATCGTACGCAGTCATTTTCCCCGGCATCAAACGGTGCTCACCCATGTGGTACCCATTGTCCGAGCTGAAGATGAAATATGTATTCTTCTCTTGGCCGATCGCGGCTACAGCGGCCTGCAGCTCGCCAATCATTTTGTCGACGGCGAGCACCGATTGGGCGCGCTTGCGGAAATCCCTGTCGATGGAGGCCATATCGGCGTCGGAGAGTGGCGGATGCGATGAGAGCCACTTGGGAGCGTTCGCGTCGGGCGCGGCGTTAAATGCCGGCGTTCGCGGCGCGCGCAAGCCCGGCAACGCCCCGGCGTCGCGCGGCGCAGGCGTATACGGCGCGTGCGGCGCGAAGGTCGCGATCTCGATCAAGAACGGCGTATTCGCCGCCTCGTTGATGAAACGTACCGCAAGGCCCGAAAGTACGTCCGTCAAGTAATCGGTCGGCTTATTGCCGTAACGAAAGACTTTGCCGTCTTGGTTGAGTCTGTAGTTAAACTCAGGATAACCATTCCCGGCGACCGCCCACGAGATCCAGCCGGGAGCAACGGGATCGGCCAAGGGTCGATAGCCGTTCAAATACTTCCCGAGCATGGCCAAGCGATACCCGGCCGCCGAGAGCGCAGTGGCGAACGTTGCCCGCTCATTCCCGTGATTACGAAACGCCGAGTAGCCCCCGTCCTCGCCGGTGTTTCTGAAGACGCCTGTGTCGTGCGGGTAGCGTCCGGTGAAGATCGACGAGCGCGAAGGGCAGCACAGCGAATCGGTCACGAAGTAGTTGGCGAACGTGACGCCGTCCTTCTGCATCGTGAGGACGTGCGGCATGTACTGCACCAGGTTCCAGGAGAGATCGTCAGTGAGGACGAAGACGATGTTCGGGCGCCTGGTCTGGAGTCGAGAACGCTTGCGACGGCGCGCTCTGCACGGCCGCGGCAGGCAGGGGCGGGCTCATCGGCGACGGCTGCCCGCCCGCTACCGATGGCTGGGCTTTCGGCTGCCCAAGGCTGGGATTCTTCGCTTTGCAAGCCGCCACAAGTTGCGGATCGACGTGCGGCAAAGGCTTGCTGGCGTTATGCGGCTGGGCCGTGCCTTGCATGATAAGATCGATACAATCCACCCGGAGCCCATTCCCTCCCCTGGCACCGTCTTGAACAAAGCCCGCGCCCTGGCAGGCCGCTATGATTTGTTCGCAAGGCCCCTGCCCCAGGGCCGCCTGGGAGGCGGAAGCCGCAGCTAACCCAACGACGATCGTCCACAGCGTCCCGATTCGTACCCGATGTTGGCGTATCATTATCACTTCCCCCCTTCTGTGCGCTGTCGTCGCTC
>CAVQPC010000017.1:0-12812 GCA_963714585.1 uncultured Methylomirabilota bacterium | reverse complement strand
TCCGTAACAATATCTGGGATGACTCCACGCTTCACTAATTCCGGAAGAACATCAGCTGCGTTACCTAGTAATCCGACGCTCAGGCTCTGCGGCCGTGCTCGGCGCACAGGAAGAGGCGAATGCCTTCATTCGCGAGCATTCACGCGATGCGGCGGAGATCTACCGGTCGATGACCAAGGATACCCGTGACACGGTGGACCAGCTCGCTCGGATGGTGGCCGATCCGGACAACGATTGGACTACGACGCCCGCAGCGGTGATGAAGATCGTCGATTTCATGCACAAGGTTGGCCGCGTCAAGCGCATGCCCGAATCCTGGAAGGATCTGTTCCTGCCAACCGTGCACGGATTGCCGGGGAGCTGAATCGGGTCGCTGCGGGCAGGCGTCTCCACCTTACTCGACGAAGGCTGTTTTAGGGGCTGCCGAGGGCTCTGCTTGGACCTGAGCCCCCGCGAAGACGCCTCACGGCGTGAGCCCTGGGTGGTCTGAAAGGAGAGGCAAGGAAATGGCTCGTGCGGGACTGGTCTCCACCGATGCTATGGAAGTGCTGAAAAGGGTGAACTCCGGCATGGTCGCCGACGCGCTCCTCATGGCGGGCATCGAGGGGGGCATCCTGGGAATCCATCCTGCCCGGGGCTTCGAAGACGCCAGGATCGTGGGCCCGGCGACCACCGTGCTGTTCGGCCGGCCCGAGCCGGGGGCCCCCAAGCTGACCATGTATCGGGCCATCCGCAATTCGGCCCCCGGCACCGTCCTGGTGATCGATGCGAACGGCCTGGCGAACCACTTCACCGGCGACAACCAGGGGGAGTGCGCCAAGCGCCGCGGATTGCTGGGCACTGTGGTTTATGGGGGCGCCCGGGATGTCGCAGGCTACCGGCGGATGGGCATGCCGCTCTGGTGCATGGGCAGCGGCACCGCCGACAAGCCGCGTGGCATGACGGTCGTGGGCCACAATGTGCCCATCACGATCGGCGGGGTGCAGGTGAAGCCCGGAGACATCATGGTGGCCGACGAGGACGGGGTCGTGGCGATCCCGCAGGAGGCGCTGGGAGCGGTCCTGGAGAACCTGAAGGTCATTGCCGGGGTCGAGGAGGGCATGGAGAAGGCGATCCAGCGCGATGCCCCCATTGAGGAGTTGGAGGCGATCATCGCCAAGAAGAAGCCGAAGGCATAGGCAGCCTTCATTCCGCCCTTCGCGGAGCTGTTTCCGGACGAGGCGGCCTTGGTGGCGAAGTGGCTGGGTGTGAAGGTGGCGCTCCCGATCCACTACCGCTTCGACGAAGGGGTCCGGTTCGCGCGCGAACTCAAGCGGCAGGCCCCCCGGGTGAAGCCGGTTCTCCTGAAGCCGGGTGAGTCCTACGGCTTCGGCCGGGAGCAGGGGAGCGTCCGGCGTCGGAGTGGCAGGAAACCTTAGGCGACCGCGAGTCGGCGCACGTGCAACGCAACCGCCAATCGCACGCGTGGAGGAGGTGCGTCCCGTGCCCGAGGAACTGTCCGCAAGCTCCAAGGTGATGGCAAGGCACGATCGACTGGAGACGTTCTGCAGCCAGGTGCTGCAGACACTGGGCGTCCCCCAGGAGGAGGCCGAGATCACGGCCAACACGCTGGTGACGGCGAACCTGCGGGGCGTCGACACCCACGGCGTGACCCGCTTGCCGGCCTATGTGGCCAAGCTGAAGGGAGGGGCGCTGAAGCCCGCCGTCACCCTCACGACGGAGCGAGAGACGCTGGCCACCGCCCTGCTCGACGGGCACGATGGCATCGGCCAGGTGATCAGCTACCGGGCCATGCAGATGGCCGTCCGGAAGGCCAAGACGGCCGGCATCGCCTACGTGGCCGTCAGGAACAGCAACCATCTGGGCGCCTGCGCCTACTACCCCATGATGGCCCTGGAACACGACATGATCGGCTGCACGGCCACCAACGCCTCGCCTCGTCTGGCTCCCACCGGCGGCGTCGAGCGGCTCTTCGGCAATAACCCCTGGTCCATCGCGGTGCCCGCCGGCCAGCGTCCTCCCGTCGTGCTGGATATGGCCAACAGCGTGGTGGCGGCGGGCAAGATTCGCACCCTCCAGAGGGAGGGAAAGCCGATCCCCGAAGGGTGGGCGCTCACGAAGGACGGCGAGCCGACCACGGATCCGGCGGAGGCGCTCAAAGGGATCCTGCTGGCCATCGGCGGCTACAAGGGCTACGGCATCATTTTGATGGTGGATCTGCTGACCGGGGTCCTCACGGACTCCAACTACGGCCCGCGGGTCAAAGGGATCGACCAGCAGACAGAGCCGGCCCGCATCGCGCACAGCTTCCTGGCCGTTGACCTCGCCGCCTTCACCGATGTGGCGGCCTTCAAGGCCCGGGTGGACGCCTACATCGACGAGATCAAATCCTCGAAGAAGGCGAAGGGATCCGGTGTGATCTACCTGCCGGGCGAGCCGGAGCACCTGCGGGTTCGGGAGCGGATGGAGAAGGGGATTCCGCTGCCAGCGAAGGTTGCGGAGGAGTTGCGGGGCGTCGGGAAGGATCTGGGAGTGGCGATCGATTTCTAACAGGCTGCTGAAAAAGGCCCATCTGCGGCGTTGGCGCGCTCGCGCGGCGCTGCGACGTACGGCCTCAGTACGCCTCGCACCTCGCATTGCGCGCCGCCTTGCATCTGGACCTTTTTGAGCAGCCTGGGCGAAAACGGGTTTTTCAGCATCCCGCTCAAGTGCAAGGAGGGAATATATGGCCGTCCACGAGGAGGACGGGCCCGAGTTCCGAGCGATGCCCTTGAGCTGTGATTGTCATTTCCATGTGTTTGGGCCGGCCGAACGGTACCCGTACGGCTCGGGCCTTCGTTACGTGCCGCCCTCGGCGCCGCTCGGCGAATACCGCGTATTCGCCCGTCGCCTCGGCATCGAGCGCATGGTGTTCGTCCAGCCCAGCGCCTATGGCCGGGACAACGCCTGCCTGCTCGACGCCATGCGCCAGGTCGGGGCGCCCTGTCGGGGCATCGTGGATGTCGACGAGGATATCCCCGATGCCGAGGTCGCGCGGCTGCAAGCCGCGGGAGTGTGCGGGGTCCGCGTCAACGTGTCGCCGATCAAGACGCCGGAAGCGGGTCTTGCGGCCAAGCTGCGGCCGCGCATCGAGCGCCTGGCCGCGCGCTGCGCCGAAATTGGCTGGCAGGTGGATTTCCTGCTGCCCGGATGGTTGACCCGTGAACTCATGGACATCCTGCGGAATCTTCCCGTGGATTTCGCGCTGGCGCACATGGGCATGTTCCTCGCACGGGACGGCGTCGGACAGCCGGGGTTTCAGCAACTGCTCGACCTCCTGAGGCACGGCGAGGGTCGCTGCTGGGTCAAACTCACCGGGGTGTACCGCATATCCGTCGTCCCCGACTTCGCGGATGCGGCGCCAATGGCACACGCGTTGATCGCGGCGGCGCCTGATCGGGTCATCTGGGGAAGCGACTACCCGCACCTCTCCTTCGCCGATCGAGTGAGTTCGGTCGCGCTGTTCAATCTGCTCGGGCGCTGGGCTCCGGATGCGGCGACTCGGCGGAAGATCCTGGTGGACAACCCACAACAGTTGTTCAAATTCTGACACGGATGGAGGAACGAGGGGATCGCCTGCGGCACGAATAGGGTAGCGAGCATTCCGGTGCCGCACTGCGCTCGTCAGAGATATGAAGATCCGAATCGAAGTGTTTGGGTTTAGCGTAGAAAATTTCCCGCCTGACGGAAAGGGCCACGCCTTTGATCTGGCTGTTGAGCATCCGACATCACTGCATACTCTGCTGGCCACGCACCTGAATGTCGATCCTACTGACAAGACTATTTTAGTTAATGGACGGTATGTGTCTCCGGGTTATTCTCTTGAGGACGGTGATCTGGTGCAAATCCTGCGGATGCTGGATGGCGGATAACGCCGACCGTTCCCCTCACCCCATCCCTCTCCCACAACGGGGAGAGGGGATCGAAAGTGTGCGCCGAGAAAATACGTCACTGTAATTATGGCCAGAGCCACTAAGGACCGAGGAGGGCTCGTCTGCGCCACGGGGGTGCGAGTCCGCAAGCTGCCGATACGCCAGGCGGGAGACGGTGCCAGGGAAGGGAGACAGGATGAGCGACACACTGTGGGGATACATGGGCAAGATCCTCCGGGTCGACTTGACCACCGGGACGCTTCGGGACGAACCGCTGGAGCCCGAGCTAGCCGAAAAGTACCTCGGCGGCACGGGGTTCGGCGTTGAATACCTCTACCGGGAGGTGCCGCCTGGGGTGGAATGGGACGATCCCCAGAACCGCATCATCATGGCGTCCGGCCCGGTGGGGGGCACGACCGTGGCGGGCAGTGGGACGTTCTCCCTGGTGACGAAGGCGCCCATGACGAATCTGGCGGTCTCCACCCAGGCCAACGGCTTCTGGGCGGCCTTCCTCAAGTTCGCCGGCTACGATGCCGTGGTCATCCAGGGGCAGTCCCCTCGCTGGGTGTATCTCCACGTCGGGGACGGCAAGACTGAGCTGCGGGAGGCCTCGGCAATCCTCGGGAAGGATACCTGGGAGATGGAGGAGGCGATCCGGCAGGATCTCGGGACAAGTGAAAGGCTGAGCGTGTTCGGGATCGGCCCGGCGGGCGAGCATAAGGTCCGCTTTGCGATTGTCGCAGGGGACCAAGGCCACATGAGTTCGAAGGGGGGCTGCGGCTCTGTGATGGGGGCGAAGCGGCTCAAGGCCGTGGCGATCAGCCGGGGCCGCCAGGCCGTGCCGGTGTATGACAAGACGCGGCTCCGGGAGAAGGGGAAAGCCCTGCTGGAACATGCCAAGACGTTCAAGGGAGGGCAGATGTTCAAGTGGGGGACCGGCGGGGTCTTTTCGGTCCATGCCTTGGCCGGCAGTCTCCCGATCCGCAACTACACGACAAACGTGTTCCCGGAACATGAGAAGATGAACGCGCAGTATATCCGTACCCACTTCGAGCATCGGAACAAACCGTGCTGGGCGTGTGGCATGGTGCATACGAAGTTCATGAAGGTCACCGAGGGCCCGTACACGGGCTACGAGGGGGAGGAACCCGAGTACGAAT
This sequence comes from uncultured Methylomirabilota bacterium, assembly GCA_963714585.1. Taxonomy (GTDB): domain Bacteria; phylum Methylomirabilota; class Methylomirabilia; order Methylomirabilales; family 2-02-FULL-66-22; genus 2-02-FULL-66-22. Next base: position 7,741 of record CAVQPC010000017.1, on the reverse strand, counting down.
CCATGGCGGCCTGGGGCCCGGCCACCGGGAATACGGACCCTGGGGCCATGGTGCTGCTCGCCAATGTGACGGATCGGCTGGGCTTGGATGTCAACGAGGCGACCTGGGTCATCGCCTGGGCCATGGAGTGCTATGAGAAAGGACTCCTGACGCGCACCGATCTCGACGGGCTGGACCTCCGCTGGGGAAACGTCGAGGCGACCCGGACGTTGCTGGAGAAGATCAGCCGACGGGAGGGCATTGGCGACCTCTTGGCCGAGGGCGTGAAGCGGGCGTCGGAGCAAATCGGCGGGGAAGCGGCCAAGTTGGGCGTCTACGTTCTGAAGGGGGCCACGCCCAGGGGGCATGATCACCGTGCTGTCTGGACGGAACTGCTGGACACGTGTGTCTCGGCGACCGGGACGATCCAAGCTGGCTCCCGCATGATCGCTACAGACTTCTTTGGTCTCCCGCCCCTGACCAATCCCTTCTCACCGTGGGAAGTTGCCGCGGTGAACGCCAAGCTGGAAGGCTGGATGGTCTTCCTCGATAGCATGCCGATTTGCCGATTTATCACCATCAACCCCCACCTGACCATAGACTGCGTGAACGCGATAACCGGAAGAAATTTGACGTTGGCCGATGCCCAGACGATCGGGCGTCGGAGCATCAACCAGCTCCGAGTCTTCAATTTCCGGCATGGCCTGGATCCGGCCCTGGAGGCTCCTTCTCCACGCTACGGCTCCACGCCCAGCGATGGCCCCGCGCAGGGGAAGGCCATCCAGGCGCACTTCTCCTGGATGAAGAGCTTCTACTTCGAGTTGATGGGATGGGATCCAGCGACGGGCAGGCCGTTGCCCCGCACCCTTCAGTCGCTCGGGCTGGAGAAGCTTATTCCCGACCTGGAGACTTGAGGATCAGCGGGCGGGCTCCCGGATGTTCCGTGAGCTTGCGGGGGTGCAATCACGAGCAGGTGGCCGCCTGCAGCCTGTCTACAGGCGGCGGTTCTTGGCGTCCCAGTGGCGCTCAAGGTTGGCGATGAGGGCGGGGCTGAAGTGGCAGTCGCCCTGCTCGCGGCAGTAGAGGGCCATGTACTGGCGCAGGCTCTCCCGCGGCTCCGCCGCCACGCGGAGGGCCTTGCGGTTGGCCCCGGCACTGATCAGGCCGGCTTCCGTGGCGCTGGCCGCGGCGCGCGCGAGGGCCGCATCCATTTCCCCGGCGGGAACGACCTCATTCACCAGGAGGCGCGCCTCGGGCGCCTCCACCGGGAACTGCTTGTCGAAGAGGATGCCGTGCTGGGCCATCCGCTCCCCCAGGAAGCGGGGCATCCGCAGGTTGGCCAGGCCAGGGATGATGCCCTCCTTGCGCGCCGGCAGGCTGAAGTAAGACCCCTCCTCGGCGATGACATAGTCCATCACCAACAGGAGCTGGCAGCCCCCGCCGATGGCGAAAGCTTCCAGGGCCGCGATCCAGGGCTTCTCCAGGGTGCGCTCGGGCCCGTCGGGATCGTAGGTGTTGCCGGCCAGGCCCCGATGCAGCTTGTTGACGAACCCCAGCTCCCGCGTGAAGTAGAACATCAAGGAGAGCTTGCCGTGGTAGACGTGGGTCAGGTTCAGGCCCGTGGAGAAGACTCGGCGCCCCTGGTACTTCCCGCGATCCATGGGGCTGCCCCGCAATACGCCGACCTGGAGGGATGGATCCAGGAGCACCAGATCCACGGCCGTCTCCAGGGGGATCGCCGTGCCGTCGTCCTCGGCGTTCAGGTACCGAAGGTTGTTGAAGAGGACGTATCCCGCCGCGCCCCGGCGCTCCGCCCGGGCCGTCCCCAGATCCTGCCGCCCGTCCCGTCGGAATTTCTCCAGGAGGTCCAGCGACCGCGGCAACGGGCAGAGCATGGCGTGCAACAGATGGTCCCCCGACCGCTTGTTCGCAAAGGCGTGGGAGAGGAAGTCGCTCTGCGCGATCTCCACCCCGTCCTTGTCGGCCTGGGCGAGTTGCAGTTCGGCCCCCACCTCTGTCCGCGTCGGGCAGAGGCCGGGACAAAGCCTCGCCACCTCGTAGACCAACTCCTCGACCCGGAGGAAACGCCGGTATCCGTTGGTGATGTTGTCGTAGATCAGATCCACGTAGGTGCGGGCAAAGGCGTTGCGCGCGGCCCGGAGGACGCCTTTGACCGTCTCTGCCGCTTTCGCCTGCAGGGCGTCGCGCCTGGACTTGGGGGGCCATGCGCCTAGCAGCGCCCCGCCGGCCCGGTAGATGGCCTGCCCTCTCCGCGAATCCGCCGCCAGGCTCCGTCCCGTCGGATTGGCAGCCAGCCGCAGGTCCTGCAGCGCCGTGGTGAATCCGTTCACCGCAGCAGGCGAGGCCCCCGCGATCTTCAGTGCCTGCACCTGCTCATGAGTCAAGCCATCCATCTCTCGCCCTCCTCCGAAGGGAGGCATGATCATCGAAGGCGAGGCAACCGTTTGTCAACCCTTTCCGACACCTGACCGAGTCGGCCAGACCCATACCCCATTCGGTTCCCGGGAAGGGGACTCTGTCCGCCGCACTGTCCGGTAAGGAGGGATTCGGGAAAGCGTTTGACATGGCATGAGGGACTTATGGCGAAAATGAATACCCAAGCATACGATGTGGCGTTGATCCCGGGAGACGGCATCGGGCCGGAGATCAGCCAGGCGACCGTCGCGGTCCTGGAGGCGACCGGCGTTCCCATAGCGTGGCGAAACGTACAGGCCGGCGAGGTGGCGCGGCAGCGGTACGGGCACCCACTTCCCGACGAGACCCTGGAGGCGGTTCGTGCGGTGGGCGTGGCCCTCAAGGGCCCGCTCCTCGCGCCGAAGCAAACCGGGCGCGTGACGGTTCATCGCGCTGACGGCGACACCACGTATCCCAGTGTGAACAATGCCCTGCGGCGGGAGCTGGGGGTCTTCGCCAACGTCCGGCCTGTCCGGAGCTTTCCGGGCGTGCCGTCACCGTTTCCCGCGCTCGATGTCGTCATCATGCGGGAAGTGACTGAGGATACGTACATCGGCTGGGAGGAGATGAAGGGGCCGGACGAAGCCTGGGCCATCAAGCGGATCACTCGGCACGCCTCCGAGCGCATCTTCCGCTTTGCCTTCGCGTACGCGCGCCGGGAGGGACGGCAGAAGCTGACGGCGGGCCACAAGGCGAACGTCTTGAACCTCACCGACGGCCTGTTCCTCCAGTGCGGGCGAGACGTCGCCACCAGCTTCCCGGACATCCCGTTCGATGACTGCATGGTGGACGCATTGTGCGTTCGGCTGGTGAAACAGCCGGAGACGATTGATGTGTTGGTTCTCCCCAACCAGTATGGCGACATCCTTTCCGATTTGTGTGGGGGCATCGCGGGCAGCCTGGGACTGGCGCCGGGAGCGAACATCGGGGAGCAGGTTGCGTTCTTCGAGGCCTCGCACGGGGCTGCCCCGGACATCGCAGGACAGGGCATCGCCAATCCCATCGCCCTGATTCTGTCCGGGGCCATGCTCTTGGGGCACCTGGGAGAGGCCAGGCGGCACAGCGCGTCCAGGCAGCCGTCTCGGCGGTGTTGAAGGAAGGCTGCTGGCTCACCCCGGACCTGGGGGGACGTGCCCACACCGCGGACCTCACGCGGGCCATCATTGACGCGCTTCGATGATCCCGGCCCGTTCCAGGTAGGGGACACGCCCGCGCATCCTCCGGACGCCTCTCAACTGCTCGTGCCGATGACCCCTTCGGCCTTGAGCCGGGCGACCTTCTCCGGCGAAAAGCCCAGCACCTCCCGCAGGACCTCCTCGGAGTGCTGCCCGAGCATGGGCGCGGGCGCGTAGACCTCCCCCGGCGTCTCGGACAGCTTGAGCGGCGAGGCGCAGATCTGCATCTTGCCCACAACGGGCTGATCGATCTCCACCAGCATCTTGCGGTGGGCGATGTGGGAATCCTCGCAGATCTGCTGCAGGTTGTTGATGGGCGAGTAGGGGATCCCGTGCTTCTCGAACAGGTCGCACCATTCCTGCGCCGTCTTCTTGGCCATCTCCCTTTCCAGGATGGGGATGAGCTCCTTGCGGTTGTCATTGCGCAGGGGGTTGGTCTTGAACTTGGGGTCGTCGATGAGGTCACGGCGGTCCAGAAGCTCGCAGTACAGGGCCCACAGCTTGTCGTTCCCGATGGCGGCGATCACCCACTGCCCGTCCTTCCCCTGGAATCCCTGGAAGGGGGTGATCGAGGGGTGGGCGCCGCCCAGCGGCCCCGGGATCTCCCCGGTGTTCACGTAGCGCGCCACGGCGTTCTCGAGGACGGAGAAGAGGCCATCCACCATCGCGATGTCCACGTACTGGCCCCGCCCCGAGCGCTGGCGGTGCCGCAGCGCCGCCAGGATCCCGATGGTCGCCTGCAACCCGGAGATGATGTCGCCGACGGAGGAGCCGACCCGGCACGGGGGACCCCCCTCGGGGCCGGTGATGCTCATGAGGCCGCTGTAGGCCTGGGCCACCATGTCGTAGGCAGGGCGGCTGGCGCACTCGGGCAGGGAGTCGTGGCCGAAGCCGCAGATGCTGCAGTAGATGACGCGCGGGTTGATCTTCTGCAGGTCCTCCCAGCCAAAGCCCAGCTTCTCCATGGTGTCGGGCCGGAAGTTCTCCAGCACCACGTCCGAGACGCGGATCAGCTCCCGCAGGATCTCCCGCCCCTTGGGGCTCTTCAGGTCGAGGACCAGGCTCTTCTTGTTGCGGTTCAGGCTGATGAAGTAGGCGCTTCGATTCTTGTCGTGGCCGCCGACGAAGGGGCCGAACTCGCGGGCGTCGTCGCCGATCTCGCGCTCGACGTGGATCACCTCGGCGCCGAGATCGGCCAGGTACATGCTGGTCGTCGGCGCCGCCAGCACGTGGCTCAGGTCAACGACCCGTACACCTTCCAACGCTCTGGGCATGGTGGTCACCTCCGGGGCACGCGTGCGGCGAAGGGTCCTTGGATCACGGCCGCCCGGGAGTCGCTTGGGAATAGTCCGGGCCGGCGTGGTGGCGGCGCGCGGGAACCCTGGCGATCCCCGTGCACGCTCTGGCCCCGCATCATAGGCGGCGTCGGCGGGCGACGCAACGCCGATTCGCCATTTGTCCTCTCCGGCGTTCAGCCTGCACGCCCCACCGTCAGCCCTCCGCAGACGTAGATCACCTGGCCGGTGATGAACGACGCACGCTCGTCCAAGAAAAACGACACGGCGTGCGCTATGTCGGCGGGCGTACCAAGCCTGCGCAGCGGAATTCCTTCGAGAATGGCTTGTGTGCGCGGGCTATCGGATGGATTGGCCTTGTGAAACAGCTCGGTGCCGATCGGGCCGGGGCCAATCGCGTTTACGGTGATTTGATGGGGCGCCAGTTCCAACGCCCAGGTCTTGGTCAGGCCGTGCAGCCCGGCCTTGGTCGCTGCGTACACCGTACGCGATTCCTTCCCCAGCGCGGCACGGCTCGAGATATTCACAATACGGCCGCATCGGGCCTGCTTCATCGCGGGTAGCAGCTCCTGAGCGCACTGGATGGCGCAGCGGAGATTGAGCGACACGGCAGCCTCCAGATCAGCGAAGGTGGTCTCTTCCAGGGGCGCCGGGCGCACCGCGCCGACATTGTTCACCAGTCGCAGGATGGCTCGCTTCCGCGTCACCATGGATAGCGCGCGCCGTGTTTCCTCGGGACTGGCGAGATTCACCTCCACATACCACTCATCTTTCACCGGATTCTCTGGAGGTGCCTGGTCGAGGTTGACAATGGCGTAGCCATCGGCGGCGAGTCGCACCGCAATGCCGCGCCCTATGCCCCGGCTTGCGCCGGTGATGAGGACAGTGGGTGTCATGCCGTTATCCTCAGGTTACTTGTGCTCTGTGGCTCTCGATAAGGGACGCGCAATTATGGGACCGGAGTTGGTTCATGTCCATCTTGTGGTCGGCGCTCCTTCCATGCGCCCGAGCAAGCCGTCCGGAACTCCATGAACTGTATCCGCAAGACGGGAATCGCGTAACCGGGGACCGGCTGCGCCGCGGGCGAAAGGTCGCTCGACCGGTGGATTCGGCTCCGCGGCATTCGCGGGATTCGAGCTAGAACGTATCGAGCCGCCGGCCGCGTGTCAACGGCTAAGGCTCCTGGGCGGCGATACGGGGCCGGCACCGGCAAGAAGCGTCACCGGGAATACTGCAGCGTTTTGCGGGACCAAGTGCACCGCTAGGCGCGGGCGGACGCCCGCGCGATCGCCCCCGCCCCTCCCGCGCTCGATCCTGCGGAGGATGGCGTGGTACAGCGCGCCTGGGGCACCCAGCCGCGCCCGGCGCGGCATGCTCGCGCTGGCCCCCGTCTCGAGTCGTAGGGAACGCCATCAGAACTATTCCACTGAGTCAACAACGTCCCCTATTACGTCCCCTATTATAGGCGGGGTGGGGAGAGATCCCTTGGGTGATTTGCACCAGGCTGCATACCGCGGTTGGCATTCTCGGATGCGGGCCTCGTGGGCGACCAATCCTCGCGGCTCCGTTCCCGCCCAGCACGGCAACCGGTAGGGGGTGGTGACGTGAAATTCCGGCCCCCGTGCTACCGGAACAGAGCCTTCCAGTTGACAGCCAACAACGCCTTCGATAAATTGGAGGCAGGATCGACAAGAGAACCTTACACAGGATAGGGCACTGCATCGTGGAAGAAAGCAAGCTTCAGCATCAGAAGCAGTTGCAACAGGGTAAGCAGCTTGTCGAAGAGATCCTTCGCGGCCTCGCCACGGATATGGCGCTTCATCTCGACGATGTCCAGTGGGATGAGGATTTCGATGTCCTTGCCCCGTTACGCGGTATCGGGGCCGCAATTGCGTATCTTCACCGCTTGCGCGTTAGAGTCGGGCAGCAATGGCAGTGTGAAGATTTCTCCTCCGAGGAGCTTGCCGACCTCCCAGGAACGAAGGAGATGCGCCCTAACATCGAGCGCCGGCTGACTGATCTCTTGGGAAGGTTCGGCCCGCCGCGCGGCCGCATCGGCTTTTAGGTCGTGAACAAGGATGGTTGCAAGGCGACCATGAGACACCGCAGGCAAGCTCTGGGCCGCATCATTCTCCCATGCCTGCTCACGTTCTTCAGTTTCGCACTCGGCTGGACCGGTGCTGCGGTCCCGCAATCAGCATCCACGCCGCCGACTTCGGCACCCTCGAATCTCCCCCCGGATGTTCTTTTTCAGCAGGTGTCCGTATCTGTCTTCGTCGTGGAGGTACTCGGCCAGGATGGGAGGGTCGTCAGCCAAGGAAGTGGAGTGGTAGTCGCCCCTGAAGCTGTCGTGACTAACCGCCATGTCGTCGAGCGGGCCACAGCCATCCGTCTACGGCGGGGCAACAAAAAATAATTACTACTCCTGTTGACGCACTCCTTCCCCTCGCACCCTCGATTTACCTATTCTCCAGCGCTATTCAGTCGTAAAATGTCAATCATTTCATAAATTAGCGCCAACCTTAACCCATTGGCGAGGGATAAGACATAAACACATTAGAGTGCTATGTTTTTTCTCAATGTTTTTTCTTGACAGCCCAGGTGTTTTGTATATTGTATACAAAATTTTTAATCAGCCTTAATATGCGGTATATCGTATAGTTATGTTGAATTGGACGTTTTAAGTTTTGAGCAAGCGGCTATCTAACCTGAACTAAGGAGAGAAGACAACAATGACGACACAAAAGATTATTTGGTCGAAAATCGACGAAGCACCGGCTCTGGCAACCTACTCTTTGCTACCTATCGTCAATGCAT
>CAVQPC010000016.1:0-126740 GCA_963714585.1 uncultured Methylomirabilota bacterium | reverse complement strand
TGAATTGACGGTGGTGCGACTCCTCGGCAGAGAAGCAGGGTTGCGTCAAAGTCCTCGAAGTATCGGTGGGCACGGCCCCCGCATTTCCTGCTGGCGTTTTCCGCCGGGCTCTGCTAGGCTCCCCCCATGTCCGAGCCCTCCGCGATGTCGCCCCGGGTGCCGGCACCGCTCACCGTGCGCCTCGTCCGCGCCGAGGAGCGGGTGCGCTGGCAGCAGACGCTGCAGCAGCACCACTACCTCGGCTGTCCCCGTATGGTGGGCCAGGCGCTGTGGTATGTGGCGACGGTCGGTGCCGCGTGGGTGGCACTCCTCGGCTGGGCCGCCGCGGCCTTGAAGTGCCAGCCCCGGGATGTCTGGATCGGATGGCCCCCGGCTCTCCAGTGGCGGCGCCTGCCCTTCGTCGTCAATAACGTCCGCTTCTGTCTGCTCCCCGGCTGGTCCCAGCCCAATCTCGCCTCGCAGATTCTCGCGCGCACTCTGCGGCGCCTCAACAGCGATTGGGAAGGCGCCTACGGGCACCCCGTCCTGCTCGCCGAGACCTTCGTCGACCCGGCCCGCTTCCGGGGCACCTGCTACCGCGCGGCCGGCTGGCAGTGCCTGGGCGTGACCCGGGGCTTCGCGAAACGGAACACCGGCTACGTGGCCCACGGGCACCCCAAGACGGTGTGGGTGCGGCCGCTCCGGCCGGGCGCCGTGGCCGCCCTGACGGCCCCGTTCCCCCCACCCGGGCCCCGCCGCACCGAGGAGGACTGCCGGATGCTCGATGCCAATCGCCTGCCGCTGGAAGGCGCCGGCGGCCTGCTGGACCTGCTGCAGACCGTGCCCGATCCCCGGCACCGGCGCGGGGTGCGCCATCCCGTCCGAACCGTGGTTGCCCTCGCGGTCTGCGCGGCGGTGGCCGGCGCGCGGAGCTTCACCGCCATCGCTCAGTGGGCCCGGGGTCTGAGTCCCGAGGCGCTGCGCCGGCTGGGGGCCACCCGGCGGACGCCCCCCTCGGAGCCCACCATCCGCCGCGTGCTCCAACAGGTGGATGCCGACCGGCTGGACGCCCAGCTCGGGCCGTGGCTGCTGGGACTCACGGCGCGGGCCGGGGCCGGGATCAGCGTCGACGGCAAGACGCTCCGGGGCAATCACGCCCGCGGCCAGGCGCCCCCGCACCTGCTCAGCGCGATCCTCCACCAGGATGCCGTGGTGGTGGCCCAAGCCGCCGTGCCGGCCACCACGAACGAGATCCCCGCTCTGCCGGCGCTGCTGGCCCCCTTGCCGCTCGCGGGGACCGTCGTCACCGCGGATGCGCTGCACACCCAGGCGGAGACCGCGCGCTTCCTGGTCGAGGCGAAGCACGCGGACTATGTCTTCACGGTCAAGGGGAACCAGCCCACGCTTCGCGACGACATTGCCGCTCTCCGGCTGGACGCTTTTCCCCCCGGAGGCCACGACGACGGATAAGGGCCACGGCCGGCTGGAGGTCCGCCACCTCTGGACCAGCGCGGCCCTCAACACCTACCTTGACTTCCCCCACGTCGGCCAGGTCTTCTGTCTGCACCGCGCAGTCACCCAGCTCGCGACGGGCACGGCGCACCGCGAGACCGTGTACGGGGTGACCAGTCTCACCCCTGCACGGGCGTCCCCGACCCGCCTCCTCGCGCTCGTCCGCGCCCACTGGACGATCGAGAACCGCCTCCACTGGGTGCGGGACGTCACCTTCGACGAAGACCGATCCCAGATCCGCCGGGGGGCGGGACCCCAGGTGATGGCCACGCTCCGCAACCTTGCGATCTCTCTTTTGCGGCTGGCGGGGGCGCCGTTCATCGCCCCGGCGCTTCGGCAGGCGGGGTGGGCCGGCCACGCCACCATCTTCCGCTTGCTGGGGATTGACCTCCAGCCAGTTGAGGCGGGACTTTGACGCGGCCGTGCTACCCACGTACCGACCCACTGCCCGGGGCAGCAACGGCCGCCGGCTGCTCAAATGACGCTAATGGCGCCGCGGCTCCTTCTCACTCTCTCAAGGAGTGCCGATTGTCCGGATGGTCCGGCCCGCCGGGCTCCAAGAGGTCCTCGAATCTGACCTGTCCTGATACCCCGCGGCGGTACGGCGTGAGCGGATTCAGGCGGTGATCCGGGCCTGTCGGAATCCACGCGGCGAGTTCCCGCAAGTACTTCTCCATATCCAGGAAGGGACACCAGGTGATCTGGAGCTCCAAGAGTTCGGCATGGATCGCATCGACACGGGTTCGCTCGTTTGCCCATGGGATGGCATTGGCGTATGGGAGGAAGAGCCGGCACGGGAAATTCGGGAGATCATCGAATGCTGGGTAGTACCAGCTTGGGGCCTGGCAATACTGGGCTGGCCGCTCGTACCAGGCGGCCACGTTACTCGCACAGCGGAGCATGGTCAGAAGCCGCCCCTGCTGCACCGGCGCGCCGTTGATGGTGACGATCGAGGCCCGGAGGACAGAGACGTGCTCCGCAAGCAGGGCGACGGTCCGGATGGTCTCGCCCCTGAGCGGGAAGCTTGCCTCGTGGCGGAGCCGCCTCCCCTCACCGGCCTCGCGGTACTCGGGCGCCTGCCGAGCCAGTTTCAGCGCAGCCTCATAGCTCCCCGCGGTGGATTTGTTGAAGCGGAAGTTGATGACGTTCATCGCCTACTGCCCCCTGGTGATCATGCCTCCCGCACCACTCGCTCGATCACCGCGCCCGTGATGATCGCGTCCGGCACGGCCAGGACGATCGGTCGCTGGCGGCCGTCCATCTTGACGGTGACCTGCTTCGTCTCGGGGTCCACGTTCCCGTCCAGGACCGCCGTAGTGCGGGCTGCAACCTGCGAGTACTCCGACACCGTAGGATCGCTCACTCGCCAAAGACTTTTCTCTCTAAGTTGGGCAAGGTCGGTTGCTGTCTTGATACTCGTGAGCAGGGCTTGGATTTCGAGAAGCGGCATGTGGTCCTCCCGGGCAAAACGTTCTCGCGGGCAGTCGGCGGATCACTTGTTGACTAGGTGTTGACCAAGCGGTCCCTGAAAGCACGAAGGCCCCGGGGGGTCATTCCCTCGGGGCCTGTGTTTTTAAGCAGTTACTTGGTAGGCACGGGTGGTTTCGAACCACCGACCTCTTGCGTGTCAAGCAAGCGCTCTCCCCCTGAGCTACGTGCCTAAGTCGCCATCACTTCTGGCATTCGCGTGTGCTAAGTGCGTGATATTTACATGCGAAAAGGCAAAACTGTCAAGGAAAAACTCCCCGGCCAGACCCCTCCACGATCTTCCTTTCTCCTCTGCTCCCCGGCCCCTCTGCTCGACTCCCTCCGAATCCGTTACTGGAACTTCACCTGCGGCAACTGCCGGGCCGCCGCCGGCACCTCGAAGTACGGCTCCGCCTTGAACCCGAAAAGAGAGGCCACGATATTTCCGGGGAACACCTGGATGGCGGTGTCGTAAGCCTGCACGGCATTGTTATACCGCATCCGCTCCACCGCCAGGCGGTTCTCGGTCCCTGCCAGCTCGTCCATCAACCGGGTGAACGTCTCGTTCGACTTCAACTGCGGATAGTTCTCCACCACCACCAGGAGCCGGGACAGGGCGCTGGTCATTTCGTTGGAGGCGGCAATCCGGTCCGGCACGGCGCTCGCGCCCGCCATCTTGGCCCGTGCGTTGGCCACGGCTTCGAACACCGTCCGTTCCTGGGTGGCGAAGCCCTTGACCGTCTCGACCAAGTTGGGGATGAGGTCATTCCGGCGCTGGAGCTGATTGTCCACCTGGGCCCAGCGGGCCTTAACCTCCGTCTGCATAGTCACGAAATTGTTCCGCGTCGAGACCAGGGACCCGCCCGCAAGGAGCACGAGGAGAACGATCGCTCCCAGGACGATCCAGCCGCGTTTCATCGTTACGCTCCTCCCCCCCTGTGCATGCCTTGTGCTCCTCTGCCCCTCTGCCTCTCTGCTCCTCGGCTAATCAATTGGGCGCTCACCAGCCGCCTCCGGCTCCGCCGCCGCCCGTGTCACCCCCGCCGAAGCCGCCGAAGCCGCCCGAGCTGAACCCGCCCCCCGACCAGCCCCCAAAGCCACCCCCGAAGCCTCCGCCGAACCACCAGGGCCACCCGGACCACCACGAGCTGCGCCGCACCGGTCGGCCCCGCGAGGTCAGGCCGGCCGGCCGATCCATGGCCGACAACCCTGCCGAGAACAGCACCAGCAGAATGAAAATGAGGAGGAGAGGCCCCGTAGAGCCGTTCCACAGGCCGCCCGATTGACGCACCGGTCGGGCGGCCGCACCGGTCCCGGCGCCGGCAAGGATGACCGACGCCAGCGCCCGCGTCCCGTTCAGAATGCCCTCAGCGTATCGGTCCTGGCGGAAGAACGGAACGATATCCTGGTCCCGGATCGCGCCGATCTTGCCGTCCGGCAGAATACTCTCCAGTCCGTACCCGGTGGTGATCCAGAGCCGGCGGTCCTGTGTCGCCACCAGGAAGAGCAGGCCGTTGTCCTTTCCGCGCTGGCCGATCTTCCAGCGGTCGAAGACCGCTACCGAGTACTGCTCGGCGCCCATGGGGGCCGTCGAGGGGACGATCAGGATGGCGATCTCGGCCCCCGTGCGGTCGCGGACCTCCTGGATCACCCCGAGGAGTTGCTGCCGGGTGCTCTGATCCAGAACCCCGACGAGATCCATGATGGGACTTGTGGGGGTCGGGATCTGGACCTCAGCGGCCCGGGCAGCCCCCGCCAGAACCACCAGGAGCAGCCAAGTCCAGATCGTGACGCTACGCACCCACACCATCCACCACCCCCACGAGCCCTTGAACCTCATCCAGGACGTCCCGGTAGAGGGTATCCAGGCTCGATCCGGTCAGCCGGATTTCTCCTCGCTTCAGTTGCGACGCCTTCCGAAGGCGCCCCGTGGACACGCCGAACTCTTGCTCCGCACGCGCGAGGACCTCGTCAGTGTGCCCGCTCGGGTCCGCTCCCCCGAGGCGGAGGAGCGTCCGCACCAGGACCGCCACGCTGCTCACCGCCACTGCCAGGACCTGCTCCAGGGCCGCGGGGTCGCGCGCCGACTCGATGTAGGACTGCCGCAGCCGCAACAGCTTCCCTCGAAGTTCCTGTTCGCATTGCCGACGCAGGTTCGCCCGGGTGATCTCGAGTCCCGCCAGCACGTCCGATCCCCACAGGACGCGGTGGCGGTCCTGCATGTCCAGAAATTCGACGGGGAAGACATCCAGCGATCCGTGCAGGAATTCCGGATCAAAGAACATGGGTGTGGCGAATCCCCGGCGATGCCAGGCGCGGAGATGTCCAGCCGCCTTCCGGAGGAGATCAGGCGTCAGTTGCCGCAACACGACCGCCACGTTGAGGTCCGACCGGCTGGGGACATGCTCTCCCCGTGCCGCGCTCCCGTACAGGAGAACCGCCACGAGATCTTCCCCGTAGAGGCCCTGAACGTCCTGCACGAACCCCTGGAGAATCTGCTCCACGCCCTGCCCTCCTCCGATCGGGTGAAGAGGCACGGCCATCATTCGCTAATGCCTCATGAACTTTTTCACAAACCCTGACACACCACCATGCCTCCTTCAAACCATCCTATAGGTGCAGCCGCCGCGTTGCAAGCCCTACACCTTCCTGCCATCGTCCCCGATCGGCACGTGGATCCTGGCGGCTTCCGTGTGCGTCCCCATGGCGTCCGTCATGTACACATATGTCGTGTCGCGCGCATTGGAGAAAGCGGCGTGGTTCCCCTCTGCGTCCATGGCGATCACGCTAACGCGCCCGAAGTACGGGTCCACCAGGTGGGCGAGATCCCGGACGGCCTGGGCGCCCGCCTCGCGGAGCGACATCCCCAGCTTGAGATACGTCACGACGCTGTGGGCCGTGCAGAGCCGCATCGCCATCTCGCCCCGGCCGGTGCACGCCGCGGCGCCGTAGCGGTCGTCCGCGTAGTTGCCCGCCCCGATGACGGGTGAATCGCCGAGCCGGCCGGGGTACTTCCACGCCCAGCCGCTGGTGCTCACGCCCGTGGCGAGGTGCCCCTTGGCGTCCCGGGCGATGAAATTGACTGTCTCGTTCGGCCGCTCCGGGTCGGCGGCGACCTTGGCAAAGCGCCGGATATCATCGAGGTATTTCAGGCGCTCGCCGTACACGGACGGCACCCGCTCCATGAGGCCCTGCCGCCAGACCTTTTCGGCCTCGGGTGTGAGGAGATTCCGCGTCGGGAACCCCATCTCTTTCGCGAAGCGCTCCGCCCCCTCTCCCGCAAGGAGCACGTGCGGCAGCTCCTCCATGACCCTCCGGGCCACCGAGATGGCGTGCTCGCAATTCCGCAGGGCGCCGACCGCGCCCGCCCGGAGCGTGAAGCCGTCCATGATGCTCGCGTCCAGCTCCACCTCCCCGATCAGGTTTGGGAGCCCCGAGTACCCGACGGTCTGGTCCTCGGGATTGCTTTCCACAAGCTGGATCCCCGCCTCCACGGCATCCAGGGCCGTGCCCCCTTCCTTGAGGACCCGCATGGCCTCTTGAATGCCGACCCGCCCATTGGCGCTGGCAATGACGATCATCCGGAAGACCTCCGAGAACTCACACACCTGTCGGTGCGCGAGATGCGCCCCACGCCCCACCCGGAGCCCTCGCAATTGTCCGTGCGGTTATCGATCACGATGGCGCGGGGCGCCAGCAGACGGGCTACTCGGCCAGAACGAACTGGCCGTTCTTCACCTGCACCATGACCATGGAGTCCACGTCCAAACCGTTGTGGTCCTCGGCGGTCAGGTTGTACACCCCGGACACGCCCACGTAGCCCTTGGTTTGCTCGATGGCCGCGCGCAGGGCCTTGGGGTCGGTCCCCGCCTTCTTCATGGCATTGGCCACGATGGTGATGGCATCCCAGGCGTAGCCAGAGTGGGTGTTGATGGGGAACTCCTTGTCGTGTTTGTACACGTCGCTGTACAGGTGGATGAACTCGGCGATGACCTTCTTCTGAGGATCCGAGTTGGGCAGCGCACTCCCCACCATGAGCTTGGTGGCCGGCATGCGGTCTCCCTCGGCCGCCTTCCCCGCCAGCTCGATGTATTTCGGGTCGGGAAGGCCGTGGCACTGGAAGAGGGGGATGCTGATCCCGAGCTGCACTTTGTTCTTGGCCACGATGGATCCCACCGGGCCGATGGTCCAGGTGACGATGGCCTGGGGGCCCGAATTCTTGATCTTGGTGAGCTGCGGGGTCATGTCGGTGTCGGAGGGACCGAAGGATTCCTTGGCCGTCAGGCTGATGCCGAACTCCGGGGCCAGCTTCTCCAGCCAGCCGAGGCCGTCCTTGCCGAACGAGTCCGAGGCCGTGAAGAGGGCCACCTTGGTGAGACCCTTGGCCTTGAGATAGCCGTAGAGTTTCTGGACGGCCGTGGAGGAGCGCTGTGGCGACTTGAAGACGTAGGTGTACGCGCCGAAATTGCCCCCCATGATCACCGGGTCGCCTCCCACCGTCATGAAGGTGGGGATCCCCGCCTCCTCCACGATCTTCTTGACGCTCATGCCCTCTGCGGTGGAGGTCGGGCCGATGATGGCGGCCACTTTGTCGCTGAAGATAAACTTCTTGGCGATGACGGCCGCCTTGGCCGGGTCGCTCTCGGTGTCGCCGATGACCAGCTCGATGGGGCGCCCGTTGATGCCTCCCTCTTTGTTGATCTTGTCCACCACCATCTGGGCCACGAGCTTCGTCGGCACGCCGATGTTGCCGGCAGGGCCGGACAGGGCAAAGAAGGCCCCGATCTTGATCGGCTCAGCGGCGAAGGCCGGAATGGCCGCCAAGCACACAGCCAGCAGGACGATGACCAGGATGTGCAGTCGCATGATCTTCATGACCGTTCTCCCCCTCGACAAGTTGGTTAGATGTTGGTTAGATGATGGAATCCTGGATCCGGGTGTCGAAGACGCGCTTCGTCTTCCGTTCGGACCGCGGCAGCGATCCGTACTCCACCATCTCGACCTCGGGCGTCACCATGATCCTGTGCCGGATCGAGTGGAGGATCTCCCGCGCCAGCTCCTCGCCCCGCTTCAGCTCCACCCCCTCGCCCCGCTCCGCCACGAGGCGCATGTGGTCGCGCTCCTCGGCGTCGCGGGTGAGGTGGACCTGGTATTCCGAACCGAGGCCGGGGACGGCCGAGAGGATCGTGTCGATGGTCGAGGGATAGATGTTCACCCCCCGGAACTTGAACACATCGTCGGTGCGTCCCCGGATCCGGGAATGGCGCGGCAGGACCGTGCCGCAGGTGCAGGGTCCCGGGATGATCCGGGTGACGTCGCGCGTCCGGTACCGGATGAGGGGCGCGGCCTCCTTCGCCAGGGTGGTGACGACCATCTCCCCCCACTCGCCCGGCGGGACCGGCTGCAACGTCTCCGGGTCGAGGATCTCCAGGATGTAGTAGTCGGCCCAGTAGTGGATGCAGTCGTGGTGCGGGCACTCGATGCCAGTCCCCGGGCCGTACAGCTCGGTGAGGCCTGGAATGTCGAACAGTTCCACGCCGCCCAGCAGCTCCGAGATCTTCTTCCGCATGGACCGCGACGAGCGCTCCGAGCCGTAGATGACCTTCTTGAGGTTGATCTTCTCGGCCAGGCCTCGCTTGTTGACCTCCTCCGCCAAGAGCAGCCCCATGGAGGCGGTACAGCAGAAGACCGTGGACTGGAGGTCCAGCAGAAACTCGCACTGCAGGTCGAGGTTGCCCGGCCCGGTGGGGACGGCCATGGCGCCCAGCCGCTCGCAACCGGCCTGGAAGCCCACGCCGGCCGTCCAGAGGCCGTAGCCCACGGCGATCTGCACGCGGTCCAGCGGGGTCACGCCCGCCATTTCGTAGCAGCGGGCGAAGAAGTGCGCCCAGTCGTCCACGTCCTTCTGGGTGTAGCAGAGGATCTTCCGCTTCCCCGTTGTGCCAGAGGAGGAGTGGATGCGCGCGATCTGCTCGAAGGGGACCGACCGCAGCGGGAAGGGATAGTCGTCCCGCAGATCCTCGGCGGTGACGAGGGGGAGTCTCGCCAAGTCATCCAGCGACCGAATGTCCTCGGGCCCCACTCCGGCGGCGTCCAGCCTGGCCCGGTAGAAGGTGGAGCCTTCCCGGGCGTGTCGCACGGTCCACTGCAGGCCCTTGAGCTGGTGGGCGGCAAGCTCCTCCTCGGTCGTGAAGGGCGGCATGAAGGTCAGTCTGCTCATGTCGGGCTTCTCCAATCGGACGTTGGTCAATCCCGCCGCCCCCAGGCGGCTCCTCGCCGGGTCATCCTTCGAGGCCGCGCCCAGGAAGGCCCGGCGCAGCTCTGGATGCACCAGGAGCGCGTCGCTCCTCCCCGAGCGGACGATGTTGCCGTTGGCCAGAAGGTAGGCGGTGGTGGAGGCGGTGAGGGCCCGGGCGGCGTTCTGCTCGACCAAGAGGATGGTCGTCCCCGTCCGCGCCAGCCGGCGGATGATGTCGAAGATCTCGTCGGTGATGAGGGGAGCGAGGCCCAGGCTGGGCTCGTCCAGGAGCAGGAGGCGCGGGTGGGCCATGAGGGCGCGGCCGATGGCCACCATCTGCTGCTCGCCCCCGGAGAGGGTGGCGGTCGGCTGTCCGGCGCGCTCCTGGAGCCGTGGGAATCTTCTGAAGACTTCCTCCAGCCTGCGGGAAAGCTCCGCCTTGGTCGGCTTCCTGGCCAGGGCGCCCAGGACGAGGTTCTCCCGCACGCTGAGATCGCCGAACATCTCGCGCCCCTCGGGCGACAGGGCCACGCCCAGGGCGGCCATGCGGACGGGCGAACTGCCCGTGACGTCTTCCCCGTCAAGCAGGACGCGGCCCCCCGAGGGAGGCACAAGGCCGGTGATGGCCTTGAGAAGGCTCGACTTCCCGGCACCGTTGGCACCCACGATGGCCACCGTCTCCCCCTCGGCCACCTCGAGGTCGATGCCGAAGAGGGCCTGGGCGGCCCCGTAGTGGAGCGTGAGGCCCTCGATTTTGAGCAGCGTCTTGTGGGAGTCCATGGCCGTCACGCCGTCACGCTGATCTTCCCGAGGTAGGCCTCGAGGACGAGGGGGTTCTTGCCGACATCCCCGGGCGGGCCGGCGGCGATCCGGCGGCCGCTGTCCAGCACCACCACGTGATCGGAGACCGACATGACCAGGTCCATGTCGTGCTCCACCAGGATGAGCGTGGCGCCCCGCCGCTGCATCTGCCGGACGAGACTACCCACGCGCTCCGTCTCATCCCCGTTGAGGCCCGCCACCGGCTCGTCCAGGAGGACCAGCCGGGGCCCAGAGACGAAGGCGCGGGCCAGCTCTAACCGCTTCTTCTCGCCGTAGGACAAGGCACCGGCGAGCGCATCCGCCCGGTCGGCCAGGCCGAAGGTATCCAGGGCCTCCAAGGCGGCGAGCCGGAGCCGCCGCTCGCGGTGGCGCAGGGAGGGGGTCCGGAGGAACGCCTCCAGCAGCGAGTCGCCCGCCTGGACCGAGAGACCGCAGAGGACGTTGTCCAGGACCGACGCGCGCGCGAAGAGGCGCAGGTTCTGGAAGGTGCGGGAGATGCCGAGTCTGGCGATCCGATGCGGGGGAAGACCCGACAGCTCCACGCCGTCGAAGACCATGGAGCCTTTGTCCAGCCTGAGGAGCCCCGTGAGGCAGTTGATGAAGGTTGTCTTTCCCGCCCCGTTCGGCCCGATGAGGGCGGTCACCTGTCCCTTGCGCGCGGCGAAATTCACCTCCTCGAGGGCCGGCAGGCCGCCGAAATTTTTCCTGAGCCCCGTGGCCTGCAGGATGATCCCGTTGGGGGCCAGAGTGGCCATCTCTCGCTGCCTCACGCCAGCCGCCGGCTCGCGGCGGAGCGCCAGCGCGCCAGCCTGATCTTGGCCAGCTCCACCACCTCGGCGATGAGCCCTCGGGGGAGGACGAGGAGGATCCCCACCACGATGAGGCCGTGGAGGATGTCTTTGGAATCCTCCAGGGGACCCAGGAGGTAGGGCAGGAGGGTGATGAAGGCAGCCCCGCAGAGGCTCCCCCAGAGAGACCCCAGGCCCCCGATGACCACCATGATGACAAAGTCGATGGACGCGAAAATGCCGAAGGTGTCGGGCGTGACGGTCCCCATGTAGTGGGCGAAGAGGCTTCCCCCGATCGAGGCGAAGGCCGCCGAGACGACGAAGACGGCGATCTTGCCGCGCTGCACATCCACGCCCATGGCTGCCGCGGAAATCTCGTCCTCGGCGAGGGCGGCGAGGCCGCGCCCGATGCCGCTCCGCACGAGGTTGAGGGACAGGGTGAGGGCGATCATGGTGGTACCCCAGAGAAGGTAGAACTGCCGCGCCTCTCCCTGGAACGAGAGCCCGAGGACTCCGAAGGGCGGGACGCCGGAGAGGCCGCTGGGCCCCCCCGTCACCCGGTCCCACTGGAGGAAGAGATTGTAGACGACAATGTTGAATCCCAGCGTGGCCATGGCCAGGTAGTGGCCGGAGAGCCGGAGGGTCGGGATGCCGATGAGCAGGGCGGCCACGGCGACCCCGGCGGCGGTGAGGGCCATGGCGGGTAGGGGCGGGATCGCGAGGGCCGTGGTGAGGATGGCCGACCCGTAGGCCCCCAGTCCGAAGAAGGCGGCGTGCCCCAGCGAGATCTGTCCCGCGTAGCCGATGAACAGATTGAGGCCCAGGACCACAATGGCGTGGACTGCGATGAGGTTGAGGATCCCCAGCTTCCACGGGTTGCCGACGACCAGCGGCACCAGCGCCAGCGCGAGGGAAAGGCCGATCACCGAGAGGCCAGTCCGGTGGCGCGACGCGAACGATGCCGCCTCTCGCGTGGTCATCGCGCGGCCTCGACGCCGGCGGAGAAGGCCGCCAGATTCGACCTGAGATACTTGGCGGACGTGATCGCTCGGATGATGGCCTCGAAGAGAGCGGGCTCCCCGAACAGGCCGCCCTTGCCGGCGGCGTAACCCAGCAGGGCGAGGTTGGCAGCCACGGGTGCCCCGGCCGCGCTCGCCAGACCGGAAGCATCGACGGCAAGGTGCGCGTTCGAATCCGCGGCATTGACGAACGCCGCGCCCCCCGCCCGCACATAGTGACCGTGGACGGCAAGATTGGCAGCATGGAGGAAAAGGCCAACCTCGGCCTCTCCCGGGGAGATGAGCGGCCCGTGAAAGGGGCCGACCTTGACCATGGAGAGGACCGCCCCGCCCCGCTGGGCCATGCCGTGGGTCTCCGAGGTGATCACCTCGTGCCTGGCCGCGGCGGCCGCCTCGGCCAGGATGCGGGTCAGGGTGAGCACCCCCTGCCCGCCGCGGCCGCTGATGACAATCCGCTGCCTCACCACCCCTCCCCGTCGGCGACGATGGCCCGCATCGGGCAGACCCCCAGGCAAACCGCGCAGCCGGAGCAGGCGGCCGGGTCGATGCGCGCCCGGCCCGCCTTCTCGTCCCACAGGATGGCCGGACACTCGAAGCCGGTGAGGCAGACCTCGCAGCCCGTGCACTCCTCGGTGACGTGCACCGCCTCGACCGCCGGCTTCGGGATCTTCTCGTGCAGGACGCAGGGCGAGGTTGCGATGAGGACGGCAACGCCGCCCGCGTCGCCCCGGCAGTAATGATCGGCCTCCTTGAGCGCCTCAATCATGGCCGCGAGATCGTAGGCGTCCACCTCCTTGAGGAAGGCGACGCCCACGGCCCGGACCAGGTCGGGAATGCGGACGGGCCGGCAGCGCTCCCCCGAGGCGGTGATGCCCTGCTGCGGCGTGGGCTGATGACCGGTCATGGCGGTGGTCGCATTGTCGAGGATCACCAGGATGAATCGTGCCCCCTGGGTGACGGCATTCAAGAGCGCCGGGATGCCCGAATGGAAGAAGGTCGAGTCGCCGATCGTGGCGACGATCGTGGGCCACTCGCCCCCGTCCTGCGCGTAGGCGTGATAGAAGCCCGCCGCCTGGCTGATGCCTGCCCCCATGCAGTGGCAGGTATCCACCGCCCCGAGGTTCATGCCCAGCGTGTAGCAGCCGATGTCGCCCGGGAAGATCCCCCGCGGGAAGGTCTCCGTGATGGCGTAGTACGCCGCGCGGTGTCCGCACCCCGCGCAGAGGGTGGGGCGGGAGCCCGCCACCGGCGCGGCCACCGGCGGCGCCGGATCAAGATCGAGGAACCTTGCGAGGACTCCCCGGATGACTTCCGGTGTCAACTCGCCCTCCGTCGGGACGAGCCCAGAGCGTCGACCTTCGACTCGCCGGTCCCGCAGTTGCAGCTCGATCACGGAATCTGTCTCCTCGATGACGAGGACACGCTCGTAGCGGGGGGCCACCCCGGTGATGAAGTCCGAGGCCAGAGGGTATGGCACCTTCACCTGGTAGAGGTCCACCTTCCCGGAGAGACCCAACGCATCCAGGACGTCCTGGGTGTGGGCGAAGGCGACACCCGACGCGATGATGCAGGCGCCCTGGAATGTTCCGTCTCCCGGAGCGTGCACGGGGGCGAGGCGCGGGTCTGTCGCGAGCCGCGTGAGCTTCGCGGTGAGCGTGCGGTGGAGGCCCGTGACGAATGCCGGCGTGGCGCACCAGCGCTTCGGGTCCTTCTCGAAGTGGGCCGGGCGCGCGCCCTCTGCGGGCGGGAGGAGAGGCACGGCCTGCCGGGCATGGCAGACCCGCGTCGTCGGCCGGAGCATCACCGGAATCTCGTACGCCTCCGACAGCTCGAAGCCAAGCCCGACCATCTCTTTGGCCTCGCGGGGGCTCGCGGGATCCAGGACCGGGATCTTGGCGAACATGGCGTAGAAGCGGCTGTCCTGCTCCGTCTGCGAGCTGTGGGGACCCGGGTCGTCGGCCGAGACGAGGAGGAAACCGCCCCGGACACCCAGGTAGGCCGAGCGCATGAAGGGGTCGGAGGCCACGTTCAAACCCACCTGCTTCATGGCCACGGCGGCGCGCTTCCCAGTATAGCTGGCGGCCAGCGCCACCTCGTAGGCGACCTTCTCGTTGACGGACCATTCGGCGTGGATTCGCCGCCCCGTCTCCTTCGCGAAGGCCACGACCGACTCCAGGATCTCGGAGGCGGGCGTGCCGGGATAGGAAGCCGCCACGGCGCAGCCCGACTCCACGATTCCCCGGCCGATGGCCTCGTTGCCCATGAGGATCCTGCTTGTCACAGCGACCCCGCCTTTCCCGCGAGGCCGTTCGGCCGGATGAAGAGGACCAGGAGGAGGACGAGGAAGGCGATGGTGTCCTTCCAGGCGCTGCTCACGTAGGCCGCACCGAGGGACTCCAGGAGCCCCAGGGAGAGACCGCCCACAATGGCGCCCGGAAAGGAGCCGAACCCTCCCAGGATGGCCGCGGCGAAGCCCTTGAGGCCCAAGAGGACGCCCACATCGTAGCGGAGCGTCGTGATGGGCGTGACGAGGACGCCGGCGAGGCCTCCCAGGGCGCCGGCCAGGGCGAAGCTCAGCGTTCTCACCCGCCGCACCCGGAGCCCCACCACCGCCGCGGCCGTGGGATTGGAGGCCACGGCTCGCATGGCCAGGCCCGCAGCGGTCCTCTGGAAAAACAGCACGAGAAGCACGATGGCCAGAGCGGTGATCAGGAGGATCCAGACTGCCTGAGGCATGATGGTGGCCCCCAGGACCCTGAGCGGCGTCTCTCCCGTGAGGGGCGGCACGGCGAGGGAATTCTTCCCCCAGAACTGCTTCATGGCGCCGCGCAGGACGACGGACAGGCCGATGGTCAGGAGGATGAGGACGAGGTGGTTTCGGGAGCGCGACGGCCGCAAGCCCAGGAATTCCACCAGCGCCCCGATGAGGGTGACGCCTGCCACTGCCAGGGGGAGGGCCGCGTAGGCGGGGAGCTGGGCGCCGCGGAGCGCGGCATAGAGGAGCATCCCGCCCAGCGAGACGAAGTCCACCTGGGTGAAGTTGACGATCCCCATGGTATTGTGGACGACGCCGAAGCCGACCGCCACCATGGCATAGATCGCCCCGCTGGTCAGGCCCGCGAACATGAACTGGATGAAGTCTTGAAGCGAACCCATCGCTTACGGGCACACCTCTCCGCGCCATCGGGGGAAACGGGACGAAGCTCATACATATATGAATCCGCTCGATCCGCGCAAGGGAAAACGCAGGCACAGAAGAGGTTGGACGGAGCTTCGCACCTTTGGCGTGGTGCGAGAACGGAGGGCAGCGCCGTGGGGGATGAAGGAATCCTGCGGGAAGTGGAGTCCGGCGCCTTCCCTCCTTTTCACCTGCGCCCGGCCCCCCCGCCGGCCCGCCCGATCGGGCGGCCCAGCGGGGAGCGGCCTAGGCGCGGGAGTTCCTGCTAATCGCGGCGGCTACTTCAGGGTCTTCAGGTAGGCGATGATGTTGTCGACCTGCCGAGTGGTCAGCTTGCCCTTCCATCGCGGCATGGCCTGATTCAGGCTCCCACCATCCTCGTCCTTGCCATCCAGGATCGCGCGTTGCAGCAACTTGACGTTTTTGCGGTACGCCGGTTCCAGCTTCGATTGCCGCAGGTCGGCCGAGGTCGCATCCCCGACCTTTATGCCGCCCACCCCATTGGCTCCGTGACAAGAGGAGCAGTTCGCCTGGAAGAGCTGCTTCCCGGCACCGGCGGCGGTCGTCTTGGCTGCACCCGCCGCCTTCGTCGACGCAGGCATGGCCCCGAGCCCGGCCCAGACCAGCGAGATGAGACCGATGAGCAGTGGGACGGACACTCCGAAATGTGGTCTGTGAATCATCTCCCCCTCCTAATGTGATTTGTCCCGTCTTGCCGGGGCACCTCCGCCGCGTGCAAGACGGCGAAGCGACACTGCTGCCGTCCGTGGCAAGCTATGGAAACTTGGAGGGGCGAAAGGCTGGGAACGTGCCGTTCGGTCCTGCGGCCCGACCCCCCTTCAGGGTCGCCCGCCAGCCCATTCCCAGCTTCCCTCTCCCCTCAAGATGTTTCAAAGATGCCGGGGCTTCGCCCAACCTGTCAAGCAGAATCGCGGGCAGGTGACGGAAGACCCCGAGGAGGGGCAAGAAATGATCTGGCTCCTGCCGGAGGTGTTGGCTTCTTCTTTCACCAGCCATTTCGCCCGGCTGACCCCCGGCTCCGATTCACGTCATGAACCGGCCTCTCGGAGGCAAGGAATCCGTCCCCGCGGGGCGACCAGCCCTTCCGGGGGCTACGGCCTGGCGCTGGCGGCGGCCTCCGTGGCCCCGGTCGTGATCATCGTTCTCCTGGCGGGGTGGAGCGCCCTCGGGAGCAAGCCAGAGAACGAAGCCGTCCCACTGGAGGCGCAGATCGCCGACGAGATCGCCCGCTGCCAGCCCATCCGCGGATCTGCTCCAGGGAGGAGAGGACGACCTGGAGCCGAGTGCGGCAACGGCATGCCGCGGGCTCGGCTCAAGCTCCCGAGAACTGGTGGGCGGTCACACCTCAGTTCTCTTGCATCCGACGGCGCCATCGACCAACACCAGCAGCGCGAGGAGCGCGAGGAGCCCGCCGCCCGCAAACCACCCGACCGGCAAGAGCTTCCACGCATGGTCCGTGAGCCCGGCCAGCAAACCGATGACCCCACACAGCAACCCAAGCGCACCGCCGATCCGAGCCATGACCGTCCGCGTGCAATCGACTTGCATAGGGCACCTCCTCTGTTCTCCTTCCCCACGCAGTGAGCCCCGACCCCTCTCTCTCGCTTCCGCGACGCCTGGCTGCTCCATCTGGCGGCCTTCGTCGTCCCGGTTGGGAACATGGCTCCGCCAGGTCTGGCTGTCAAGGCGAAAGAGCGGGCAGCGTGGAGCCGAGAGCAGGCACCGTTAAGAGCTGCCGGCCTCTCGCATCAGGGTCCGGAAAAGGCCCCAGGCGGCCCATGGAGGGGGCCGCCTGGGCGCATCTCGGGTGACACACGCGTTCGAACTCTATGGTGCGGGAGGGGGGAGTTGAACCCCCACGGGCCGAGGCCCACGGGATTTTAAGTCCCACGCGTCTGCCGGTTTCGCCACTCCCGCACGAGTGCAGCAATGAATTGATAACACTCAGCCTGCCGCAAGTCAAGACGCTGGCCGCCGAGGCCGCATTCGGCCGGAACCTTCGACCTCAGCCTTCTGCCGTCAGCGGGGCGGGGCAGACAAGGGGTGATGATGGGTCGACGACGGTGGCCTCAGGTCCAATGTGCAGGGCTGAAAAAGATGGAGTGTTAGCTGGGACTAAGCCCGCCGAAGAAGGCTCGAAAGCTGGACGCTGACGGCTGAAAGCTGAGGGCTGAAGTCTGTGGAGGCGCGGGGCGGACTCGAACCGCCGAATCGAGGTTTTGCAGACCTCTCCCTTAGCCTCTTGGGTACCGCGCCATGCCGGGATAATAGGGCAAGTCGCCTTGGCCGTCAACCGGAACGGATAGGGGAAGGGTTTCAGCTTCGCGGCATATTCGCTGGCAGGCGGAAGGCGCCGTGCCGTATCACTTCCCGAACAGACCTCGGAGGAATTGCTCGGCTCCATTCCCCGGCTTCGGCGTCTCCTGGCCTCCGGCTCGGCCCGGGGGGGTCGTCCTGGCCAGGGCAGTTTCGCATGGTCGGGGATCCGCCAGTGCCCGCTTGGCCAGGCTTTCGGCCAGGAACGAGAGACCGGCCGTCGCCACCGCCGCGCCGATAGAAACCGCTCGCTTCGCCGTCTCCACCTCGTCCAGGCCAAATTTCGGCTCCGCCAGCGTGCCGCGGACGCGGAGGAGCTTGACCAGATCGCTGGCGCCGATGCCCACCACCTGGCGCGTGTCCGGCCGCAGGGAGAGATCGATGGCCTCGGTCTTGAGATTGACCGTCCCGCTGCTGACCAGGGTCATCTTGCTGGTCTCAAAGGCGATCCCCTTGTCGGTGGAGGCGATGCCGCCCCTGGCCGCGAACCGGATCACCCCGCACTTGAGCTCGGTGTACGGATCTGTCTTGCGGAACGGGTTCACTTTCTCCGCAATCTGGGTCAGCAGGTCGGCGCCCAGCCACTCGAGGAAGCCGGCCTTGATTTTGCCCTCGCCGAGGATCAGCACCACGTCTCCGTTGAGCCCGGCCATCAGCTCCCGCACCGAGCCGCCGCTCCCGCGGAGAGTCATCGCGAGGTTTGTCTTGGTCCCTGTGACGAGGTCGGGGTTGCCCATCTGCCGGAGCATCTGACCGAGATCCATTGCCTTGACATCGACCTTGGCCGCCAGGGTGGCGGCCCCGCCGGCGGACCCGTCCAGGCCGATATTCCCGGTCATCGCGCCGCCGCCGATGCGGCCGCTCAGGGGCTGGACCTCGAGTCGCCCGCTTGAGAGCACGAGACGCGCGGTCAAGGCCTCGACGGATGCCTTGTTCGGCAGGACGAGTCGGTCCACCTTGAGATCAAGGTCAGCGTCCGCAACCTTGAGCGCGCTGAGCGGCAGGGGATCGGCCGGGAACACTCGCTTGTCCTGGCCTGATCCTGCGACATGCTGCAGCGACGGGCCTGTTCGCGCCTTCTCCCCCTTCAGGAGCAACTCGGACAGGTCCAACAGGGCAAAGACAAGCTGGGCCTTGACCTTTGGCCGCGGCCCCGCGATCGCCAGGGTCCCGCTGCCGGCTAGGCTACTCGCGCCGATCTTGACCTTCAGATCGTCGAAGGCATACCCCCCTCCGGCATCTGCTACACGTGCGGCCGCGCTGATGGGAGGCACCGCGGGTACGTCCACGCCAAACACCTTTGCAGCCGACCTCGGGTCTTTGGATTCGATCGTCAGGCCCATGCTGATCCCCTTGGCACTGAGGGCCTCTTTCACTGCGCCGCTCGCCTTGACCAGGACCTGCTCGGCCTTGCCGACGCTGGCATCAATGCCGGAAACCGACAGGGCCTCAGGAGAACCGGTCGCCTGCGCTTTCAGGGTAAACGGGCCGAGGGTCGGAATCTTCTTTCCCGCAAGCCTGGCCACCTCCGCAAGCTCCTGCCCCTCTGCCCTCACCTTGAGGTCAAGTCCGGCAGCCTCCATCGGCTTGGCGATGGTGCCGTCCACCTCCACGCTGACGCCACCAGTCTTGAGGGTAAGTTTGACCGGATAGGGTCTCGACGGTGCGAGGAGCCCCTGCAGCCGGCCCACGGCCCCTTCCAGCGTAAAGGCCTTCCCGTCGTAGACGGCAGCCAGATCGAGCGCCAGCGGACCGGTCGCATCCTTCGTCTGAAGATCAAGCCGGTCGAGGGCGAGGCTGGTGGCCCGCCTTGTCTTACCGTCGCGAAACGTGAGAAGGCCCCTCTCGATCCTCACCTTCTCCACCGCCAGGGCTGTCAGCCCAGCCTTGGTCTCGCCCGCCTTCGCGGTAGGAGGAGACGAGGGCACCGTACCACCGAGAATCCAGTTACCGAATCCTTTCGCATCAGTTTCGAGCAGGATGTCCGGCTGCACGAGGACGAGGCGCTTGACCCGGATGTCGCGCAAGATCAGAGGAAGGAGTGCCACCTCCACCTCGAAGCGACGGACCTTCACCATCTCCGACCGGGACCCCCAGGGTGCGTTGGCGAATGAGACGTCCTCGACTACCACGGCCGGCGAGAGCCCGATCTTGAGATCCAGGTTTCCTCCAATTCTCAGGTCCCGGCCCGTGGCGGCTTTCACCTGCTCCGCGATCAGGCTCTTGTACTTGTTGAAATCGAGGGAGTGAATGGCCAGGACTGCGCCCACGATGACCACCAGGGCCAGGCCGAGTGCCGCTAGCAGGATTGTCTTCAGGCGCATGATCCGACCTCCAGGCATTCGGTCACGAGACGCTCTGCTCCCCGCGCAGCGGGGGCAAGGCATTTCCATTCCCGCAGAGCGGGGCGCCTCCGGGGCTACTGGCCCAGCGTCAAGACCCCTTGCGACGGGGTCAAGCTGCACGTGGAAGCGTGAGAGGAAGGTGTTGCCCAGCAGGCCCACCACCTGGGAGCTGCGGGGCAGATCGAACACCGCCACCTGCACATCCCGCGCCTCCACGCCGCCCACCTGGATGGACTCCACACTGGCCAAGGGAACAACGATCCTGTCCGAAGCCGTGACAATGGTCGCCGTCGGCGAGCCAGGGCCGAAGGAGATGCCCAGCTCCTGCGCCAGCCCAGTGGAGATGGTGGTGATGCTGGCGCCCGTGTCCAGGTAGAACAGGGCCTCGCGGCGCCCGTTCAGCAGGGCGCGCACGAGGAACGCATTGCCCGCGCGAATGAGGGGCACGGCCACCTGTCCGCCCTGGGGAGCAGGCCGGTCGGCGACGCCGGCCAGGGTCACGTCCACCCTCTCTGTGACTCCCGCCCGGACGCTCAAGGCCCGACTGTACGAGGGGAAGCCCTGTTTGGAGACGCTCAGGCGATAGTTGCCCGGTGGCACGCCGCTGAAGGTGAACCGCCCCTGGCTGTCCGAGCGGGCGCTGCCGACACCTTCCAGGACGACCTCCGCGCCCTCCAGCAGGACGTTATTCCGCGAGACAACGCTCCCCATCACCGCCCCCACCGAGGCCGTGTCCTGCGCGGGAGCCGAGGCCGGCAGCAACATCAGAACTGCCAGGGCCGCCATCCATGCCCGCACGAGATCCTCCAACGACTGAACGGACAAACGAGGACCGCGACCGGGTATATCAAGTACCAGGAAGTCCGATCGAAAGCAAGCGAGGGTTGCGAGTCCGCCCTTATGGCGCCCAAGCGATCAGGCGTATGTCTTGACCGCCTTCTCGATCGCCCCACCGGCTTTGGCTAGATCGGCCGGCACCATGACCGGGTGAAGCTCAATGCTCGCATTGAACGCGAGGAACCAGGGCTCAGCGATCGCTGGGATTTGCGAAGCGTCCTGCATCTCGAAAACAATGAACCCTGTGCGCTGCCCGTTGTTGTCCGTGAAATAGGCGGCCTCCGGCTTCACCTCTGCCAGGATGGATTGAATCGTCGCGCCGAGCTTTCCGGCCTTCGCGGCCGCGTTCCCGGACTCAACGGGGATGTTGACTTTCAGCAAGAACCGCATGGCAGACCTCCTGATCGTTTGGGCTTTGGGGATCGATCCATCCCTGGATCTATATACTGTTCTCGGGGGAAGGATACAGCGGGAAGCCGAGCGGAACAACGCCAAGCCCTCGATCAGCCTTTGTCTGGGACGCCTGTGAGTCTCGGACAGGGGCGCAGGGGTGTTAGCCGCGGCGCATCCGCGCTAGGAGCCGGTCGTACTCCCCATGGGTCCCAACCCAGAACCACAGGATGTCCTCGCCCTCACGAACACCAAGCGCCCTGTACCCCAAGCCGACGCGCACCGAGAATATGGGACGGCGCGGGTGAACCTGCTTGAACTGAAGGCTCGGACGGAATGGATCGACCCGAAAGGTACGGTAGGCTCGTCGAGCACTGCGCTGGACTTGCGCCGGCAGGCCCCGAAACGCTGCCCAGAATCGTTCGTTCGCGTGAGAGTTCACATCTTGTCCGGGTCGACTGGCTTGGTTCGTCCCGCCCGGTGATCGGCAATCGCTTCATCGGCCAGACGCTCCAGAACATCCAGCGACCCGGCGAAGGACTTATCCCAGTCTTTCTCCGCCCCGATCTCCGCCCTGATGGCTTCGGCCAGAGCATCCTGCTCGGCCTCGGGAAGTTTGGAAACCTCCTTAAGAACCTCCTCAAGCGCCCTGGTCATGTCTGCCTCCTCGTCAAAATCCTGTGCGAATCATACACCGGTTCGCCCTAGAGCGCGACATGCTTGCCTGCGGCCAATCGGGATAGGGGGGAGCCTCGCGGCTCCTCCCCTCCCACACCACCGCATAGACGGATCACGTCTACGGCGGCTCCCTCGCCTTCCGTCCAGCGGTACGACACCGCAGGGGACTGGCAATTTGAGTCGCAATCCCCTTTGGTTCGGGTCCCCGGAGCACGGCGCACAGCGCAAAGGGCACAGGGTCGCAACAGTCAGAGGCCCGGGTGATCAGCCCTGTGCTTCCGGCGCTTGGCGCCATGCGCTATGCCCTGTGCTCCAGCGCAATCCCCTTTGGTTCGGGTCTCACCTTCCGACTTCGCCTCCGACCGACGGGCGTTCAAGGGGCCGACCAGTCGCAATCCCCTTTGGTTCGGGTCTCCTCTTCTGACCAACGCTCGCCTCATCGCAGCCGCTCCGGACTTGCTGTCGCAATCCTCTTTCACTCGGGTCTTCCATTCCAAGGCCACTTCGGCGTCGGCATATACATCGACGTGGACGAATCGCAATCCCCTTTCACCCGAGTCTTCGATTCCAACACTCCATCTCCCGACATCCTTCGAGGAAGTCTATGCTCTGTCGCAATCCTCTTTGATTCGGGTCCTCGGAGCACAGCGCACAGAGCAGAGGGCACGGAATCGCAACAGTCAGAAGCCTCGCTGGGATCAGTCCCCTGTGCTGCCGGCGCTTGGCGCTATGCCCTGTGCTCCAGCGCAATCGCCTTTGGTTCGGGTCTCCTCTTCGAACCTGTGTGGCATTCTCAAGATCAACACTTTCAAGCTGAAGGATAAGTCGCAATCCCCTTTGGTTCGAGTCTCACCTTCCGACAAGCCTCGGAGGCCGGGCGCAAGAAGGAAGAGGAGATGTCGCAATCCCCTTTGATTCGGGTCTTCCCTTCTGACAAACCTCGCGGTCGCGTATCAGGAAGTGTACCACCAGTAGTCGCAATCCCCTTTGATTCGGGTCTTCCCTCCTGACGGGATCTGGTACGACGACCTGCCCACGGATGAGGAGTCACAATCCCCTTTGGTTCGGGTCTCCTCTTCGAGCAAGAAGGTACCGAAGCGGACCCCGATTCTGGCCAAGTCGCAATCCCCTTTGACCGGGTCTCGCCTTTCCGTCGGCGGACGAGATCGACTTCACGCCGCCCCACATCGCGTCGCAATCCCCTTTGGTTCGGGTCTCAGCTTCCGACAATTTGATCTTGACTATTGTAAGGCGGCTTTCTATGGAGTCGCAATCCCGTTTGGTTCGGGTCTCACCTTCTGACCGATGAGTGCGGCTTCCTGGACGTGCCGCCCGAGTAATCGCAATCCCCTTTGGTTCGGGTCTCACCTTCCGACGAAGATGCTCGACAACTGGGGCCTACTGACAACAAGTCGCAATCCCCTTTGGTTCGGGTCTTCCCTTCTGACGCAGGCTTACGCCTTCCGGGTAGCCGAGAGGCTGGCGTCGCAATCCCCTTTGGTTCGGGTCTCCTCTTCGAAGTGCCGCTACTGCGCCGAGCATAGCTATGCCGAGAGCAAGTCGCAATCCCTTTTGGTTCGGGTCGCACCTTCCGAGACGGACAAGGACGCCGGGGAAACCTATCCGCTGCCCGTCGCAATCCCCTCTTGTTCGGGTCTTCCCTTCTGACATACGTCGATCCCCTGGCATACAGTTGGCAGCGTGGGTCGCAATCCCCTTTGGTTCGGGTCTCACCTTCCGACGTGGGATGCGTGGATCGAGCCCTGCGGGCTGCACGAGTTGTCGCAATCCCCTTTCACGCGGGTCTTCGATTCCAACCACCTACCATTACTTGCTCCGCAACGAAGCCTTATACAGAGAGGTCGCAATCCCCTTTGGTTCGGGTCTTCTGTTCTGACCAGAGTGTGGGGCTGCACGATCCTCGACAGCAAAATGTCGCAATCCCCTTTGGTTCGGGTCTTCCCTTCTGACCGGTTCCCGCTGTCCATCGGGATCAGCAAGGTGCGCAGGTCGCAATCCCCTTTGGTTCGGGTCTCACCTTCGGACGCGATGACACGACACGACTTCGATCTCGTGGCAGAAGAGTCGCAATCCCCTTTAATTCGGGTCTCCTCTTCGAACGAGATCGAGGCGGTCTGGGCATTCTTCGGGCAGCAGTCGCAATCCCCTTTGGCTCGGGTCTCACCTTCCGACAGCTCCCGCTATTCGGCGATCACCCTGCAAATCCAGTAGTCGCAATCCCCTTTGGTTCGGGTCTCCTCTTCGAACTTGGTCAGAAACATAACATCGAAGTCGTCTGGTGGATGTTGTCGCAATCCCCTTTGAGTCGGGTCTCACCTTCCGACATCGAGTGGATCGAGGGCTACGGCCTGACGGTCGGGTCGCAATCCCCTTTCGTTCGGGTCTTCTCTTCTGACCAATGCCAGAAATTCCAGTCGACTAGCGGATCTCCCAACATCGCAATCCCCTTTCGTTCGGGTCTCACCTTCGAACGAAGATGCTCGACAACTGGGGCCTACTGGACGACAAGTCGCAATCCCCTTTGGGTCGGGTCTCCTCTTCGAACGGCCAAGGCCGAGGGCGGGTTGACGGTGGAGCTGCCGGCGTCGCAATCCCCTTTAGTTCGGGTCTCACCTTCCGACGCACTGGCAGTCAAGCACTCTGACGTGCACTGTTCGAGTCGCAATCCCCTTTGGTTCGGGTCTCACCTTCGACCATCGCCGCCCTCGAACGCGACCTCGCCGCCATGACGTCGCAATCCCCTTTGGTTCGGGTCTCACCTTCGGACTGACGCCAACCTGAAGCGGTGCGACAAGTGCGGCAAGTCGCAATCCCCTTTGATTCGGGTCCTCCCTTCTGACGGAACTCCATCGCGTCCTCTACTGGATCCTTGATTGATCGCAATCCCCTTTGGCTCGGGTCTTCCCTTCTGACCAAGCGACTCGACCGCGCGAGCGCATGATCATCGCTCAGAGAGGAACTCTGGAAACTTCGGAAGTCCTCCTCAGCGATCCCGACGATCTCGCGGACCAACGGCAGCAACTCGCGATACGCCTTCTCGCCAACCGGATTATCGCCATGGGCCAAAATCGAAGATTGCGCAGGCCAGAGCACTGCCTTGACGTTCTTCTCCCGGCAGAAGTACCGCTTCGCCAGTTCGTCTTTCCATTCAAACAGCAACCGATACACCGCGTAGTGGGGCAGCTTGAGGTATGGCGTCCCGTCTTCCCGGACCGCCTCGTACCGCTGCGCGTACTCCTCCCGCAAAGATTCCGGCGACCTGCTCCGGCGGTACATTGGAGCGTCCTGCAGATCGTAGCCAGCTGCAACTGAACACGCGCGGCCATCTCCAGGGCGCTGTACAGGCGCGCCACCGCATCGTCGTATCGGGCCTCAAGATCCCCCCGCCGTCGTGCGTTCGCGATCAGGTCCGCCACGTGCAGCGGGCCCTGGCATCTCTCGCCATCCGCCGCAATCGTTCCGCGTGGCCTCGGACCACGGCCACGAACGTGGTCCACTCCGGCCTGCCAGACCCCGCGGCGAACGGCTCCAGCACCTGAAGGGAGCGATACAGCAGACCCCGTGCCTTCTCGTGGGCGAACCGATCCCACTCCGCGTACCCCCGCGCGAGGAAGCCGAGCGCCCGGTAGAAGCCCTGCTCCGCGGGTGAGACTCGCGGGGCGACCGCCTCAAATTCCTCCGCCGCCGCCTCGTACCGCCCGCGGGCGAAGAGGAGACCTGCTCGCTGTCGGGCAGAGACCGCCAGGGCGTCCCAGGGGTTGGCCTGGTAGAGCATCTTCTCCTTCCCGTCCACCACGATCCCGAGACCGGCCTTGGTCCGCTCCGTCCCGCCCACATAGCTGTACCGGCCGATGACCTGGATCGTCGCCAAGGCCAGGGCCACGGACATCGTCTTGGTCCCGCCTGTATAGTCCGCCACGAACTCCCCGAGGGGCACGCCCCACTTCTCCGCCAGCCTCGGCAGGTGTTCTGCCAGCACCCGGTAGCTTTCGAGCAGGTCCTCGGCGGACGGGGTCGTGATCCAGTCATGCACCGCCGGGTGGTAGGCGAGCGCCGGGAGGATCTCCGTGTCGAGCGACGCACGGGACTCTGCCGACACGAAGAAACAGACCCTTGCCGGCCGCTGGGCATTCAGGCTGGCGACAATGGGGGCGGCACTGCCACCCACCGAAAGGACCATCGCTTTTGGAGCTTCCGAAGGGACCTCCATTCTCGCCTCTCACGTTTTCCGCAATCGGAGCTATTCTTCGCCTCGGAGCTTCTTCCGAAGGCGCTCCTGTTCCCGCTTCGCCTTCTGGCTGGCCTTCGTGGCCCCGGGCTGCTGCGAAGGCGCCGATGATCCCTTCTCCAGTTGCCGCCGCAGGGCCTCTAGCTTTGCGGCATCCCTCGGCCTTGCCTCCCTCTCGCGCTCCCGGCCCTGCCGCCCTTGCGGCGCGCTTCTCCGCGGCTGGTCTTTGGCCTCGGGGAGCGCTTGGGCTGGCGATGGTCGATCGCGAAGAGTCTGCGTGGGTACCTGGATGCTCTCGGACCGCTCACCCAGCGTCAGGAGGATCCAGCCCAGTGGGTCGATGGAACCATTCCCACCCCACACCACCTTTCGGCTCTTGGGGAATGGCTCGACGGGTTCCCCCTTGTCAATCTTCCCGAGGTTGGCGCCGACCCGAATCTTCCGGCGCGGCTCCGGGTCGAAGAGGTTCCCCACCGCCATCGCCTCATACCCTGCGCCCCACCCCAGTTGTAAGACGCACTGCTGAGCCGTGAGGGCCGCCAGCCGCTGCAGGAGCGCCTCGTACCTGGCGGCGAGGGCCGCGTGGCCGCACCCTCTGGCGAACTCAACCTCGCGGCGAAGGGCCACCTGCGCCGCCGTGTTGCAATGGGCCATCCACTCGGCGACGAATCCGGCGCGGTCTTTCAGGCCCAAAGTCCCCGCTGGCCCTTCCGCGGCCTCCAGGTAGGCGTTCCTGGTGAGCTGCGCCACCAGCCGGGTCCCGGTCGGCAAGACCTCGGCAGTCAGGCGCATGGGCATACCGGAACGCGTCTCCTTGACCTCCAGCTTCCCGGATCGCACCGTGAGCACCCGCACCTCCGCCGCCACGAGGTGATCCGGACGGATCGGCCGGGTGTCCACCAGGTGCAGGATGCGCATGGCGCTCCGATTGTGGTCCGGCCCGAAAGCGCAGTGATCTGCCAGATCGGAGGCATCGCGGAGCTTCGCCGACATTCGCCCTACGACGGGGCGCCGAAGCCGGGAGATGTTGCGGACGGCCTCGTCCGCGATTGCCCGTCGCACCTCCGGCCGGTCCGCCACAAGCCGGTGGAGGAGGGCGCTCCGGATCGCTCCCTTCACAGACGAGCCCGGCACGTAGGCCCGTCCGTCCGGGGCCTTGATGAAGGGCAGGATTTCCCGGCCCACCGAGCTTGTCACCCGCAGCGTATAGGCGGCCACGTCCCGGGGCACCACCTGGGAGCCCCGCAGGAACTCGTGGAGATCCGGGCGCTCAGACTCGCAGAGACGAACGTAGGCATCCTCCACATGCTTCGCCTCAAGGACCGCCGCGAGCTTTCGCTGATCAATCACCACGACCTGCGCGCCGTCCCGGACAAAGTCCAGGCCGCCGAGCCTGTCCCCCGAACCCACGTGGACCGGCGAGAGACATTCCATGGTAAACGGCGTAGAAGACAAGATCTCAGGCATCGTGCCGCTCCTGTCGCATGAACGCCGGGAGGGTCATGCCGCAGTGCCAGACGGGATAGCCCTCGGCGGCCTCCGAGCTCCGGCCGACCGATACCACTCGTCCGTACGCCGCTTTCCGCCCAGTCTGCAGCGGCAGTACCGAGCCCTCTTCGTAGGCGAACAGCCGTCCCTTGTAGATCCGCTGTCCCGGCTCGGCCTCGCGGGACTCGATCTTCGGCTGCAGGGCGAGCAGCCGGTACCGCGCCCGCGGATCGGCTGGATTCACCTCGCCCGCCTGCGGGATGTAGCGGGACAGCGGCACTAGGCAGTCGCCTGCCGGTGCCGAAGGCACCGTGATCTCTCGAATATCCTCCAGACGGATGTCGAACTGGGAAAGCCCGCTGGTCCGATGCCCACCGATTCCGGTGTCGGCGAGGTAGCGGAGATGGGGCAGAAACGGCTCAAGGGCCTGCGCCGACAGGGCGAACCAGAGCCCCATCCCCTTCGGATAGAACCGCCCGGTCACCGAGAAGAGCATGTCGCCAGCGGTCGCCCCCCGGACCCGATCGATGTGGTTCCGCGGAATTTCGACCTCCAGCCACCCACGGGAATTGCGGAGGCCGGAAGCGAGACTCTTCGCCTCCTCAGCGGTGACCAGGGCGCCCGCCATCTCGGCGAACTCCGCGGGCGTAGCGGCGATCCCGCGCCACAGGTCAGACAGACCCGTGGCTCCGGCGACAATCCGCCCGAACCCCTCCTCCGAGACGTAGCGCAGGCGCCGAAGACGCGTCAAGGTGTCGGCTCTGTCGATCTCCCCGCGGAGTCCGCCGCTCTCCTCCGCCGCCACTCCACGCCTCCCCGCCAAGAGGTCTGCTGTGGACAGGAGAGGCATCGGGTAGCAGCGCACGAGACCTCGTTCACCACGGAGAACGGGGAAGCCCGAGGACATCAGACACGGAGGCGTATCCGGCAATCCCGCGAGGAGATCCTGAACGCTCCTGCGGCCATGCAGCGCCCGATGCGCCCAACAGAGTGCCCCGAAGAGCGTGTCGGAGAACACGGGCCCGCCAGCCCCTCGCGGCCAGAGATAGACGGCCCACGTCGGCATGGTCTTACCCCCTAATCGCTGCCCAGTTCGCTGCCACGTACTGGGGGAGCGAGGACTCGAAATCGAGCTCCGGGGACTTGGGGGTCACGATCTTGTGCACCGATGCCCTGTCCGGATAGGTCTTGACCGGGTCGGATGCCGCCTCGAACCGGACGCGCTCTTGGACCCCCTCAAGGTAGTGCTGCCGCGTTCGCTCCACGACCTTCACGTCGGTAAACTTGATCCACCCGTGGCCCCGGGAGCCAGAGCCTCCCAGCGCGCTGTTCTCCAGGAGGTACATGACCCGGAACAGTTGCGCGGCGCGCTCTCGGTCCTCGGGCGCATACACATCCATGATGAGCTGAAAGGCGAACTGCGAGCCCGCCGGCACCCGCTCCATCGTGCGCGGGTTGGCGGCCGATGTCACCCGATCCAGGTAGTTCTCGTTCTTGAGCTCCGTGTACACCTTCTCGCCCAGCCAGGTGTCCCACAATCGCACCGTCGTGTCCGTCGGGAAGGCGTCCCGGACGGAGAGCCGGCTGGGGCCAGCCTTGAGGCGGACGGCCGAGTCGTCCGAGGAGACGCCGAAGAGGACGCAGGCGTCACACTCCCCGCAGAAATGCGCGGTGTACGTCCGGTGTTTCGGGTGCTCCTCGACCTTCCCGAGTGACCACTCCAGCAGGTGGCGGAGCTTCCCCTTGAGTGAGGATCCCGGGATGTAGGGCTGGCCACTCAGCGGGTCGCGAATGACGGGATTGTCCACCCCGCCGATCTCGATCCCTTCCGTCATCCCCCCGATGCGCAATCCGGACTCAGCCAGCAGGAGACCGGAGACGAGGTACTTTCCCTGGAATTCGAACGGATGCGCCATGATTCCCTCCTAGCCGTGCAGCTTGTGATACGCCAGGACCGCCGTGAGGAACTCCATCAGTCGCTGGAAGTCCCCGACGCTTTGCAGTTTCGTCTGGCTCAGACACATCTTCATCAGCTCGTAGAATTCCCGCGGTACCAGGTTGCGGCCGAAGGCGTACGCCAGTTCGGGGATGAGCCGATTGATCTCTGCCCGGGCGAGCGGATTCTGCGGCGCCTCAGTCTTGAGTCGCAGGTCCACCTGCTTCAGCGAACCGAAGACCTTCCGGAGCTGGGTGGCCTTCAGGTCTCTCCCGAACTCTCGCGCCAACGTGTCCGCGTAGCCGCCCTCCTCGGCGAACTTGGCGGGGTCCAGCTCTGCCATCCGGTTCAGTCGCCGGATTTCCTCGATCACGTCCTTGACGGTGTTCGCCATCGTCTCTCACCTCCTTCGGGTTGCCAGGATGGCATAGGAGGCCGGCACGCGCCAGGCCGGCATGGCCGCCGGGATCCGGCGGAACAGGTCGAGCTCCTCGGCCGCCTCCTTCGTCACGCGCCGGGCGATCGCGTACAGCGCCCGGTAGGTCCACCGCAGGTCCTGCTGCTCGCCCGGCCCGATGTACCGCTCGTAGAGCCGCAGGAGATCATGGAGCAGCGTGCGCGGGATGCGGCGTTCCCCCAGGGCCTGCACCAGCAGGGTGCTCAGCTCGAGCAGCTCTGCCAAGCTCCTGCCACCGTCCGCCCAGCGAATCGTCCTGCCGAACAGGCGGATGCGATCCCGCCCCGCGTCCTTCGCCGCCTCGACGGCCCCGGCCACCTGGTGGGCGAAGTGCCGCACCGGGGAAGCTGGGCCGGATGACCTCGACGCCAGCAGAGAGCGTCAGGTTGGGATTCCAGCAGCAGAAGCGGGCGAGGTCCTCTCGCAACTCTTGCGCGAACAGGATCGTTGCGTCCCACGGCCCGACCAAGAGCAGATCGTCCCCGCCTGCGTACATGGTGTAGAACGGACCGGTCCGCTCGCCCGACACCGGCGCGGCGCTCCGGCCGATCCGCCCAACCCAGCCCGTGAAGAAAAGGTCAACCATACTGCTCAGCGTGGCGAGCCGGGAGATGGACAGGGAGGTCCCGAGCCCGCGCCGGAAGGCCAATCCCAGGCGGTCCACGTCGGCCTTCAGGACCCCGAGATAGTTCGCCCCTGTCGACTGCGCAGCTATCTCTGAAAACTCCAGCACCTCGCCCCTCGCGTTGCGGGGGACTTGGTTCGCCAGGAAGCGGAACCCCAACGCCAGCCCGGCCGGTCCCTCCTTCACCTCCGGAGGGACAAAGTCCGTATCGTTTAGTCGCTCCAGGCGGAGGGGCGTATCCCGCGCCCCTGGGGTGCGGAGGAGAGACGCCGCTCCGGCCACGGTGAGCAATCCCACTTGGACCCCGATCGGATCGGGCCACTCGAAGGTGGCTTCCACGCCGGGAATCGTCTCGCCCGCCTTGGTCCACACCAGATGGCTCGTCCGGGGAAGGGCACCCCCGGCGGCGTGGTGCTCCCGACACAGGAGACACGTCGTGGCCTCATCCACGGGCGTCAGATCACACGTCGGACAGACATGGTGCACAGGTTCCGGTTCGGGGAAGCCCTCCGCGAGGATCGTCGAGAACTTCCGCTGCTTCTGCTCTCTGAGCGCCCCGTCGAGCGCCTCGTAGACGTGTCCGAAGTCGGTGAACTCCCGCGCCGTGACCTCTCGGGAGACAACCTGCACGCCCAGGAGCCCCCCGTATCGCCGGAGGAGGAATGCGTCCGTCCGATGCGCCCACTCGGTGACCACGCCTGAGGAGCCGAGCGGCGCGAGGAGATCGAACCGGCCCCCACCGCAGTACATGAGCGCCGTGGGGGCATGTCCAATCGCTCAAGGAGCGACAGGGCCATGGCTTCTGCCAGGAGCGTGATGTACAGGGACCGTCCCCGCAGCCGCTTGGCCGTCCCCTTGCCCTCCGCCCCGCCTTCGGTGATCCGGTAGATGAAGGGCTGGATCCCGGAGAGATCTGCGCGGATGGCCAGGCACACCGACCGGTCCTGGACCGCATCCTCCCGCCGCAGGAGGGCGTCGAGGTGATCCGGGCTGAGGCCGGTCAGTGCCGCGCAGAGGCCGGAGGTCACCTTGAGGTGGTCGTACAGGGAGATGTCGGGGAGGGTCCGGAACTCTTCGTCCTCCTCCCACGGCGTGGCCGAGGGCACGAAACAGACATACTTCCGGAGCAGCGCCGCCAAGCTGCCGATCTGCTGCCGGTCCTGCAGCTTGGGAAGCCGTCCGACCTCCGCGCGGAACCGGTTCCACTGTTGCTCGTAATCCTCCGGCGACAGTTGGTGGTCGCGTACGGGAAAAATCACCTCGGCATCAAGGGCCAAGGGGCGCAACCGGTAGCCCCAGGTCCCTTCTGGCGGGTCGTGCAGGAGCGCGACCCGCGCCGTGATCGGCACGAGCGCCGCCTCGGCGGGATCCTGTCGGGCGATGCCGGCCACCTCTCTCCGTTCGCCGGAGGCCAGCCAATCGGCCAGCTTGACAATCTTCTCGATTTCCTTGCGCGGCGGGCGGTGGTGGTTCCCGACTCCGTCGCGGAGATCGTCGAGCCAGTCGTAGGGGAAGAGATCGCCGAGTTCGTCGATGAGGCTCGCCCCAATCTCCGCGTGAGCGCCCCGCTCCCCCCGACGCTGGGGGAATTTCCCCACGTCGTGCAGGAGCCCCCCTACTGCGAGCAAATCCCGGGAGCTGAGTCTCATTGCGGCCTCCCCTCGCGTGTGCAGGTGTACTTGCCCAATCCGAACGCGGTCCCTTTCCCCACATGGACGATCTCGCCCAGGCGCAGGAACGGGATGAACGGCTCCAGCTCCCCTTCGAAGGTGAGCGTCCCCATGAACCCGCCCAGGGTCATGCGGGTCTCTTGCCGGGCGGAGTACCGCTCCCAATCCATCCAGCGCAGGTCCGCCCCGACGGTCCTGATCCTCTCGGCACGACGGATCAGGTCGTGGTAGTCCACCGCCAAGTCGAGGTCGCAGTGGTATACGGCAAGCGCGGAGAGGCGGCGGAGCACGTTCCGGACCAGGACGTGAAAGGCCGGGCGCTCGGCCAGATGTCCCTCGAACCGCAACCGGGTGGGGGTGAGAAACTTGAGCGTCACGGCGGTCCCACCTCCCGGGATTGCGGTCGGTTGCTCCAGGCCGTCGTGGATAGTCGCGGAGCAGAGTAGCCGCTCGTCCTCCGTCGCACCGTCATAGAGCAGGCGTGGCGCGCCGTTGACGGTCTCCTCCACCCGGGCGAGGTGCCATCGCGACCGCCCCCGTCCCAGGCCCGTTCGAGCCATTTCGCGAAGTGCCACCACAAAGTACGGCACGAAATCAATCGCCCGGCCGATGAGCACGAGCCCGAAGGCAAACTCCTCACCGGCCCGAAAACTGGTCTGGTCGCCCACACCGAGCTCCAGGACGAACGGATGCGGAACGGCGGAGCTCCGCGCGAAGAGTCCGACGGCGTCCCGCGGTGGGGTTTCGAAAACATAGTTGTATGGGCACGTCTTCGGGAGCAGGCACGGCGGGCATGCGCGGAATGGACAGGCCACCCGACGGAAGGCATGACCGAAGGCCCCCCGGATCGTCGAGCCCTTGTACGGCGGGAGTGCAGCCAGCTCCTGCGCCAGCAAGGTAATCTTCAGGATGACATACCGGAATCCCTCGAACACCGACCCCTCCTGCTTTCTGCAAGTGGTATGGGCGCAGGCTCCTTGTACTACGATCGCGGCCCTCGGGAAAGGATGACAATCTTGCCGGGCCGGCAATGTTGCCAGCTACACGAAGCGGATCAGATCCGGTTCAACCGACAAATAGTAGAGAGTCTCGCCGTGCCGCCCCGCCGGGGTGATTTGGTAGCGCCTCGCCCATTCGCCGAGCCCCAGCGCATCCCGGATCTTCCGGTTGATCCGGCTTTGGACCTCGCGGAAGCGCTTCGGGGCATCCGTGCCCCAGCCCGACAGGGCTCGCGCCCGCTCATCGCGGATTCCCAAGGCCGCGCACGTATTCCGCAAAGCGGCCATGATGGACTCGTCCAGGAAGGCTTTCGCCCCGAGGCCGCACCTCGGGCACCCGGAGCACGTGCGCTGTGGGCAGGCGCGACGTCGCTCCGCGAACAATCGGTAGATCACGAACTCCAGCGCCGCGAGCGGAATCGAGGTTTCCGCCACCCCGAGCGAACGCGAGGAGTCATGAACCACGAGGGCCGGCGGCGCGGCCTGCCGGTCAAGATCGAGCTGGGCCATCTTGATTAAGGCGGAGTACGAGGGCTGCTCCAGGTTCACCGATGGAACCTTGTTTCGGAGCAAGAGAACGGGAATTTCGGCCAACTCGACCCGCGCGTCCTGGCTGCGAACTCTTCCCGTCTTCGTTTCGTAAGCCGTCTGGGCTGGCGGTGGATAATAGAACTCGGGATGCCCTTCCAAGTCGGAAGGCGAAACCAGCACGTGGGAGAGCCGATCCTGGGGCCGGGCGAAGAGCTGGAAGGCAATGCCGAGAAACACCCCCATTGTCTTCCGTCCGCCTGCCACGGAGCCGTGCAGTGCAACTGCGGGGTCCCGGGTGAACTCCCGGACAAGTGCCAGCACCGCGTCCGCCACGCGCGCGTTATCCTCTGGGGTCCGCACATCCTCGAGGGGCCGGCCGTCTCCTCCGGTGGGGACGTGAATAGTCTCCGCACCAAATCGAATGCGCTCGGCATGGATGTGGTAGTCGCGGCAGAAACGGTGGAAGCACCCGTCTGGCGGATGGAGCAGCCGCTCGCACACCTGCTCCCTGCCGATGCGGGTCGTCAGGACGTGGACCTCGCGGACATCCACGGGCGGTCTGCTTTGGACGAAGAGACAGTACAATGTCTCGGTGATGACTTGCGGAGTGAGCCCAGCGACGGTGAGGAGCCTGGTAGGAACGGCTTGGGCCTGGAAGGAGCCCGATGATGGGGGCAACCGGCGAGGCGTGCGGGCTGCCGCCACACTCGGTGCAGGATCCCCCACGGACCTCACCTCCGATCCTCACCACAAGGCCCCAAGACGCAATAGCCTTCCTGGCGTGATCCGGCACTGAAACAGCTTCAGGGCGATCTCATCTGCGACAAGTGTTTTCACTCAAATCTGAGTGGCATCTCCTCCGGATTGAAGGATGTCCCGTCTTCCTCCGCATCAACCTGACAACCCACGGCTGGGTGCCGAAAAACACACGCCGATCCTCCTCGGAGAATCGGCGTCTAGATGACCCAAGGCTCCCTCCGTGAGAACGGGGACCGGTGATCGGGGTCCGGAGAGCCGGGCGCATGTGGGCGCGTCCGATCTTCAGGCCCTTACGCTTTCTGAGGGCGATGGAAATTGTGTCTGACGTATATCAAAGAGCGGCGCTTTAAGCAAGGCGCGGGTGGAGGAGAAGCGCCCAAGGACACATCTTGCTCAGCGGCCCCTTCTGGTCACTGAGGACTTGGTGGTCTGTGCGCCGGAGGGGGGCTCCCTGCGGAACATCTCCCGGGATTGGTACCCGATGGGGGGCATCGACCAGGGTGATCTCGTGCCCTGCAGTGTCCATGCGTAAAGGGGGACGCTCCCACCTTCGTCACCTTGCCGGGTCACGCCTCCTGCAAAGACAGTGAAGCCCTCCGCGACGCGATGGGCGGCAAAGGGCAGTGGTGTTCTGAGGCGGAGAACGGCACCCTGCGCATTGGAGCCTCCCCTGCCCGGTTTCACCAAATCGGTCCTGTGAGATTGCCTGGAAGCCACCTCCGGGGGGAGTCAAGCGGTTGTTGGGACGACTTCGAATTGCGGGGTGCGCGATGATCGAGTCTGTTCGGCGCTGTCGGAAAAAGCTGAGGGGCCGTGGTGCTCCGTTCCACGGCCCCTTGGGCTCATTCCTGGAGCGGGAAACGGGATTCGAACCCGCGACCCCAACCTTGGCAAGGTTGTGCTCTACCAACTGAGCTATTCCCGCAAGTGGGCTGAACGATAGCAAGCGAGACTGGGGATTGTCAACGGAAAACCGGCGACGGAGGGAGAAGCGTTCGACCGTTCGGCACTTCGGCGGTACGACTGTACCATGAGCAAGAACAAGAAGTCGGCCATCCGGCAGTCCGACGGTTCACCTGTGCCAGTGGCAAGAGCACAAAGGATCTGACTGATCGAACCCTTGAACCGCCGAACAGTCGAACGGTCGAACTACGGAACGTTTTTCAGCCCGTGATCCCTATAGCCCTGAGCACCGGCCCCATCTCCGCCTCGACGCTCGCCGGCTTGGGGGAGCAGCGCACGGCGGTGTCGGGATCCTTCAGGCCGTGGCCCGTGAGGATGCAAACCACTCGATCGCTGGGGGTGAACCCCTGGGTCTTCGACCACTTGACG
The DNA here is from genome assembly GCA_963714585.1 of uncultured Methylomirabilota bacterium. Taxonomy (GTDB): domain Bacteria; phylum Methylomirabilota; class Methylomirabilia; order Methylomirabilales; family 2-02-FULL-66-22; genus 2-02-FULL-66-22. Next base: position 91,105 of record CAVQPC010000016.1, on the reverse strand, counting down.
AGGCCAGCCACGGACGCCGCCGAGGCGGCCTCGCAGAAGACGCCCTCCCGTTGGGCCAGCAAGCTGTACGCCGCCAGGATCTCCTCGTCCGAGACCATGTCGATCGAGCCCTGGGACTGTTCCTTCGCCTCCACGGCCCCCTTCCAGCTTGCCGGGTTGCCGATGCGGATCGCTGAGGCGATGGTCTCGGGCCGCTCGATCGCGTGGCCGCGCACGATGGGCGCCGCACCCTCTGCCTGCCAGCCGATCATGCGGGGCAGCCGCGTGGACCGCCCCGCTCGCTGGTATTCCCGGTAGCCCCGCCAATAGGCCGTGATGTTCCCGGCATTGCCCACGGGCATGAACTGGTACGTGGGGGCGTCCCCCAACTGCTCGCAGACCTCGAAGGCCCCGGTCTTCTGGCCCTCGATTCGGTCCGGGTTCAGCGAGTTCACCAGGACGACCGAGTACCGCTCCGAGACCTCCCGCACGATCCGGAGGGCATCGTCGAAGTTCCCCCGGATCTGGAGCACCTGCGCGCCGTGGAACATGGCCTGGGCCAGCTTGCCGAGGGCGATCTTCCCCTCGGGGATGAGCACGAAGGCGCGCAGGCCGGCTCGCGCCGCATACGCCGCGGCCGAGGCCGAGGTGTTGCCGGTCGAGGCGCAGATCACCGCTTGGGCGCCCCGCTCCATCGCCTTGCTCATGGCCAGGGTCATGCCCCGGTCCTTGAAGGAGCCGGTGGGGTTCAGGCCCTCGTACTTGAGGTAGACCTCACAGGAGAGGCCCAGATGCTGGCGGATGCCGATCGGCCCGGATGAGGGGCGTGTTGCCCTCGTTCAGGGTGACGATCGGCGTCCCATCGCCCACGGGCAGAAACTCCCGGTACTGGTGGATGATGCCGTGCCAGGACATGGATCAGTCCTCGACCCCCTCAACCCGGATGCAGATTGTTTTCTCCGCCACCACCTCCAGTTGATCGATCCGCTGCAGGGCCTTCCGCATGTCGCCCTCGACCGCCATGTGGGTGAGCATGACGATGGGGACGGCCGCCTGCTCCGCCCGCCCCTTCTGGAGCATGGAGGCAATGCTGATGTGATGCTGGCCCAGCACGCCGGAGATGGCCGAGAGCACGCCCGGCTTGTCCACGGCCATGACGCGCAGGTAGTAGCGGCTCTGGATGCGCTCGATGGGCTTGAGCGCGATGGTGCCCATGGGCTCCGTGGGCAAGAGCGAGACGCGCGACGGCCGGTGGAAGACGATGTTATGGGCGATCTCCACGATGTCGGCCACCACGGAGGAGGCCGTGGGCATCTGGCCCGCGCCGCGGCCGGAGAACATCAGGGAGCCGGCGGAATCGCCGCGGATGTGCACGGCGTTGTACACGCCTCGCACGGAGGCCAGCAGGTGCGCCTCCGGGATCATGGTGGGATGCACCCGCACCTCCAGCTCGCCCCGCTCCTCCTTGGCAATGGCCAGGAGCTTGATGCGGTAGCCCAGCTCCCCGGCGAAAGTGATGTCCACCGCGTCGATCTTCTGGATGCCCTCGATGTAGATGTCGCGGAAGGGGATGTAGCCCCCGTAGGCCAGGGACGCCAGGATCTGGAGCTTGTGGGCGGCATCCAGCCCGCCCACGTCCAGCGTGGGATCGGCCTCGGCGTAGCCCTTGGCCTGCGCCTCCGCCAGGACCTCGGCGAAGGCCTGACCGCTCTCCGTCATCTTCGTCAGGATGTAGTTCGTGGTGCCGTTCACGATCCCCATGATGGACTGGATGTGATTCGCCACCAGCCCCTCGCGGACCGAGCGGATGATGGGGATGGCCCCGCAGACGCTGGCCTCGAAGCCCAAATCCACGCGCGCCTCGGCCGCGGCCTGGTAGATCTCCAGGCCGTGCTCCCCCAGCAGGGCCTTGTTGGCGGTGACGAGGTGCTTCCCCTTGCTCACCGCCTCCAGGCAGAGCGTCCGCGCCACCGTGGTCCCGCCGATCAGCTCCACCACGATATCCACCTGAGGGTCGTTGAGCACCTCCATGGCGTCGGTGGTCAGCAGCTTGGGATCCACCGCGATGCGCGGCGTGCCGGTCTCGGCGATCTTCCGGATGCGCAGCTGCGCCCCGACCCGTCGGTCCAGCAAGGCGGCATGCTCCTGCAGGAGCTTCACAACCCCCGACCCGATCGTTCCCAGCCCCAAGATCCCGATGTTGATGGTCTTCATCCAGACCCCTTTCCCCTCGTGCGGCGTCCTGGCTCCGAATCACCCCAGCAGAGCGCTGAGACCCGTGCGCCAGGCATGCGCCAGCTCTTCCACTGCCGCGGCGAGCGTGAAGCGGCGCCCCCGCAGGATGAGCTGCTCCCCGCCCACGCCACCCAGCTCGGCGCAGGGCACTCCGTGGTGTGCAGCAATGGCCTGCAGCCGCCCGCCCCCCTCTGGCGGCACGCTCACCACGATTCGCGAGGCGGATTCGCCGAAGAGGAGCGCATCGGGTCGGAGATCGTCTGGCAGGCGGAGCGTGGCGCCTACCTGGAGGCCCGGCCCGGTCATGCAGCACTCCGCCAGGGTCACGGCCAGGCCGCCGTGGGCGCAATCGTGGGCCGAGCGCACGATCCCTGCCTGGATGGCCTCCAGGCAGGCGGCCTGCACCGCCCGCTCGCGCGCCAGATCCAGCCGCGGCGGCCGGCCGACCTCCAGGCCGTGCACCAGCTTGAGGTACTCGCTCCCGCCCAACTCCTCCCGCGTCTCCCCCAAGAGGAAGACGAGGTCGCCGGCGGCCTTGAACCACTGGGACGTGGCGTGGTGGATGTCCGTGAGCAGCCCAACCATCCCCACCACGGGCGTGGGGAAGATGGCCGTCTCCAGGGACTCGTTATAGAAACTCACGTTTCCCCCGGTGACTGGGGTCTCCAGGGCCCGGCAGGCCTCGGCCATGCCGCGGACCGCCTCGGCGAACTGCCACATGATCTCCGGCCGCTCGGGGCTGCCGAAGTTCAGGCAGTTGGTGATGGCGAGGGGGAGCCCGCCGGCGCAGACCACGTTGCGCGCCGCCTCGGCCACGGCCAGTTTTCCGCCCTCGTAGGGATCCAGGTAGGTGTAGCGGCCGTTCCCGTCCGCCGCCAGGGCCAGGCCCTTCTCCGTTCCCTGCACGCGCAGGACCGCGGCATCCGATCCCGGCGCCACCACCGTGTTGCAGTACAGCATGTGATCGTACTGCTGCCAGACCGGCTGCTTGGAGGCGATGGTGGGCGAGCGGAGCAGGTCGAGGAGGACGCCCTCCAGCTTCTCCGGCACCGGGAGGCGCGTGAGATCGGCGACCTCGGTCTCGGCGAGATACGCCGGCCGCCGCATGGGACGGTGGTAGACCGGCCCCTGCTCCGCCAACGCGTCGGCGGGGATCTCGGCCACCACGCGCGCCCCATCCTGCACCCGCATGAGGCCGTCCGTGGTCACCTCACCGATGATCACGGCATCCAGGTCCCACTTGCGGAAGATGCGCATCACCTCGGCCTCTCGGCCCGTCCGCACCACGAGGAGCATCCGCTCCTGCGACTCGGAGAGCATCACTTCGTACGGGATCATTCCCGTCTCGCGGCGCGGCACCTTCGCCAGGTCGATCTCGATCCCGGTCCCGCCGCGGCTGGCCATCTCGCAGGTCGAGCAGGTCAGGCCCGCCGCCCCCATGTCCTGGATGCCGACCACGGCATCCCCCGCCATCAGCTCGAGGCACGCCTCGATGAGCAGCTTCTCCCGGAAGGGATCCCCAACCTGGACGGTGGGCCGCCGCTGCTCCGAGCCCTCGTCAAACGTCTCAGAGGCCATAGTGGCGCCGTGGATCCCGTCCCGGCCCGTCTTGGCCCCCACGTAGATCACCGGGTTGCCCTGGCCGCTGGCCCGCGCCAGGAAGATCCGGCCCTTCGGGGCGACGCCCAGGCAGAAGACGTTCACGAGGGGATTGCCCGCGTAGGTCTCGGAGAGGGTGAGCTCGCCGCCCACCGTGGGCACGCCCACCGCGTTCCCGTAGCTGGCGATTCCGGCCACGACGCCGCTCACCAAGTAGCGCGTCCTGGCATCCGTGAGCGGGCCGAAGCGCAGGGGATCCAGGAGGGCAATGGGCCGTGCCCCCATGGTGAAGATGTCCCGGATGATGCCGCCCACGCCTGTGGCCGCCCCCTGGTAGGGCTCGATGAAGGAGGGGTGGTTGTGGCTCTCCATCTTGAAGACGATGGCGAGGCCGTCCCCGATGTCCACGACACCGGCGTTCTCACCGGGACCCTGGAGGATCCGCGGCCCTTGGGTCGGGAACTGGGTGAGGTGGACGCGGGAGCTCTTGTAGCTGCAGTGCTCCGACCACATCACGGAGAAGATGCCCAGCTCCGTGAAGTTCGGCTCGCGCCCGAGGATCGCCCGGACCCGCTGGTATTCCTCGAGCGTCAGGCCGTGCTGGGCGATGAGGTCCGGCGTGATGGCATCGGGCTCCCGCATGAATGATCCCCGTCTTCAGCAACTGAGAAGAACGTTCGGCAGTTCGACGGTTCGGCGCTTCGATGGATCGTCCCCGGCTGAACAGCCGAACAGCCGAACGGTCGAACGCTCCTATGCTCGGACGGCCCCGAGCAGTCCCTGGAAGAGGGGCAGTCCATCCTCCGAGCCCAGGAGGGCCTCGGCCGCCCGCTCCGGATGGGGCATGAGGCCCAGAACGTTTCGGGCCGCGTTGCAGACCCCGGCGATGTGCTCCAGCGAGCCGTTGGGGTTGGCCGCCTCCGTCAGCGCCCCGCCCGCCTCGCAGTAGCGGAACACGATCTGCCCGTTCGCCTTCAGGCGCGCCAGGGTCTCCGGATCCGCGTGGTATCGGCCCTCCCCGTGGGAGATGGGGATCGTGAGGACCCGGCCGGGCGCCAGAGCTTGAGTGAAGGGCGTGTCGGTCCGCTCGGTACGGATGTGCACCCACTGGCACCGGTACTGGAGCGACCGGTTCCGGAGGAGCGCCCCAGCCAGAAGGCCGGCCTCGCACAGGATCTGGAAGCCGTTGCAGCTCCCCATCACCGGGCCGCCCTCCTGGGCGAAGCGGACCACCGCCTCCATGATGGGGGAGAAGCGGGCAATGGCGCCGCAGCGGAGGTAGTCCCCGTGGGCGAATCCCCCGGGCAGGATCAGGCAATCGTACCCTGTCACGGAGGTCTCCTTATGCCAGAGATAGCCCCATTCCACCTTGAGGACGTCCCCCCAGACGTGGGCGAAGTCCTGGTGGCTCCACGTGCCCGGGAAGACGAGGACGCCGACCTTCATCCGCTCACCTCGCGGACCTCGAAGACGTACTCCTCGATCACGGGATTCGCCAGGAGCTTCTTGCACATCTCGTCCACCTGGACCCGGGCTCGCGTCGCATCGGTCTCGGCCAGTCGGAGGACCATGAACTTCCCGATGCGGCAGTCCGTGACCCCCTGGAACCCCAGGGTCTCCAGCGCGCTCCGCACGGTCTCGCCCTGTGGATCGAGGACACTCTTCTTCAGCGTGACGTACACCTGGGCCTCGAACATGACGTCGCCTCACGGTGTAGCGGGATGCAGGGGACCTCAGGCCAAAAGTGTTCGGCTGTTCGACCGTTCGGCGGCTCCACGGTTCCTGCCACCTAAACAGCCGAACTGCCGAACCTTCGAACCGCCGAACGCTCTTGCTTCGGTCAGGCACAGATCCGGCGGAAGATCTCCTGGTAGGCCGCCGCGTCCTTGGCGGGGCTCCGGCGAACCCGATCCTTGCCCAGGCTCTCGCGGGTGGCGCGGTCCCAGAAGCGGCAGCCGTCCGGGGTGATCTCATCCCCCACCAGCAGCCCGCCCTTGTCCCGCCCGAACTCCAGCTTGAAGTCGGCCAGCAGGATCTCCCGCTCGGCGAAGAAGGGCAGGAGCACCGCGTTCGCCCGCCGGGTCAGGTCGCGCATGGCCGCGAGCTCCTCAGGCGAAGCCAGCCCCAGAGCCCGCACGTGGTCGTCGTTCAAGAGCGGGTCTCCCAGGGCGTCGCTCTTGTAATAGTACTCCAGGACCGGCATCGGTAAGGTCGTTCCCACCTCCAGGCCCAGGCGCTTGGTCAGGCTCCCCGCCGCGATGTTTCGCAGGACCACCTCGAGCCGGATCATCTCGAGCCGGCGCACCAGCATGTCGCGATCCCCCGCGACCTGCACGAAGTGCGAGGGGATCCCGTTCTTCTGGAGCAGCCCGAGGAGCGTGGCGGAGATCTGGTTCTTCATGGCGCCCCGGCGCGGGAGCCGCCGCGGCACGGCGCCCCGCCCGAAGGCCGGGACGTCCTTGAACTGCTGGATGAGCAGGCCGGGGTCCTTGGTCTCATAGAGGATCTTCCACTTCCCCTCGTAGAGCTTCCGGCCCCGCACCAGCGGCCTCATGTCCTGCCCCTCAGCCCTCAGCCCAACCCCACGCGACGGAAGATGTCGTCCACGTAGCGGAGATGATACCCCAGATCGAAACAGCTTTCAATTTCCGCCTCGGGGAGGATCGCCCGCACCTCGGGATCGTCCAGGAGCAGGCGCTTGAACTCCTGCCCTTCCTCCCAGGCCCGCATGGCGTTGCGCTGGACCATCCGGTATGCCGCCTCCCGCGCGGCTCCAGCCTTTGCCAGGGCCAGGAGCACCTGCTGGGAGAAGATCACGCCGTGGGTCGTCTGGAGGTTCCGCCGCATGTGCTCCGGGTGCACCCGCATCCCCTCCAGGATTTCCCGGAAGCGCGTGAGGAGGTAGTCCAGCAGGATGGTGCTGTCGGGAAGGATCACTCGCTCCACCGAGGAGTGACTGATATCCCGCTCGTGCCAGAGGGCCACGTTCTCCAGCGCCGCCTGGACATTGCTGCGCAGCAGGCGCGACAGGCCCGAGACCTGCTCGCAGGCCACCGGGTTCCGCTTGTGCGGCATGGACGAGGAGCCCTTCTGCCCCTCGCCGAACGGCTCCTCCACCTCACGAACCTCGCTCCGTTGCAAGTGGCGGATCTCGGTGGAGAACTTGTCCAGGCTGGCCCCCACGATCCCCAGCATGGCCAGGTACTCGGCGTGGCGGTCCCGCTGGATGATCTGGGTGGAGATCGGCTCGGGCTTGAGGCCCAGGCGGGCACAGACGTACTCCTCCACCGCTGGTGGCACGTTGGCAAAGGTCCCCACGGCCCCCGAGAGCTTGCCATAGCTCGCCACCTCCCGCGCACGCAGGAGGCGCTCGTTCGCGCGCTGCATCTCCATCAGCCACATGGCCAGTTTCAGGCCGAAGGTGGTGGGCTCGGCGTGGATCCCGTGGGTGCGGCCGATCATGACCGTGGCCTTGTGCTTCACCGCCAGCTCCCGCAGCACCCCCGCCAGGGCCTCCACGTCGCCGAGGAGCAGGTCCGCCGCCTCCCGCATCTGGCAGGCGAGACACGTGTCCAGGATGTCGGAGGAGGTGAGGCCGAGGTGGAGGTAGCGGGCCGCGGGTCCCACCCGCTCGGAGACCGCCGTGAGGAAGGCGATGACGTCGTGCTTTACCTCCCGTTCGATGGCGTCGATCCGGCCGATATCGAATCCCGCCTTGGCCTGGATATCCGCCAGCGCCTCCCGGGGCACCTGCCCCAGCTCGGCCCAGGCCTCGCAGGTCAGGATCTCGATCTTCAGCCACAGGGCGAAGCGGTTGGCGGGCTCCCAGATGGCGGCCATGGCAGGCCGCGAGTAGCGGGGAATCATGCGACCTCCTTCAGAGGAGTGCGAGGTTGGCCGGTGCGAAGCGCGGCGGTCGCTAACCGTGAATGCCGAGCCGCGAAACCCGCGAAGGCATCTCCTTCGGAGTTCCCGGTTGGCAGGTTCAAGCCCGCCTTCAGCGCATTCTCGACCCGTGAAGCGCGAATCGACGCGCCGCACGAACACCGGCAGCCTACCACAGTCAGGCACAGGAGACAACGGCGGGCCCAGGGCAGGCGCAGGCAGCGATCGGGGGGTGCTGGCGGGATCTGCCGCAACCGCTTTGCGTAGCGCGGGGAGCCCGGACCTCCGACCCTCCGCTACGCCAGGCGGCCGATGGTGGTCAGGGCGTAGCGCTCCGTCGCGAAGAGAGACCGGTTGAGCAGGGCGAAGACCTCGGGCGTGACGCCGTCGATCCCCCGGATGATCTCGTCGAGGTCGAAGTAGCGCTGGAAATAGATCTCGGACTTGGCCAGGCGAGTCATCCGGCTGCTGGTGCTCTCCAGCCCGAGGAGCAGGTTTCCCTTGATCTGCTCCTTGGCCCGCTGGAACTCCTCCAGGTTCACGGGATCGTCGCGCAGGCGGGAGAATTCGGCCCGGATCAGGTCCACGACCTGCGGATAGGACTCGGCGCTCGTCCCGGCGTAGACGGCCATCAGGCCCGAATCCCGGTAGGAGGCCTGGTACGAGTAAATGGAGTAGGCCAGCCCGCGCTTCTCGCGGATCTCCTGGAACAGGCGCGAGCTCATGGAACTGCCCAGGATGGCGTTCAGGAGGTAGAAGGCGTGGCGGTTCTCGTGATTGTAAGACAAGCCCTCTGCTCCCAGGACCAGGTGCAATTGGGCTGAGTCCCGATCCTCGTGATGGACCGTGAGGTAGGAGGTGGGCGAGGAACCGTTCACCGGCACGGCTCGCCCCTCCCACTGCCCGAGGGCGCCCCGCACCAGTTGCACCACGTGGTCGTGGTCCAGGTCGCCGGCGGCGGCTACGATCACCCGATCCGGCTGGTAGAAGTCGTGGAGGTGGTCCAGGACATCCTGCCGCGTGATGGCCTGGAGGGTCTTGCGTGAGCCCAGGACAGGCCGGCCCAGCGGATGGTCACGCCAGAACTGCTGTGCGAAGAGGTCGTGGATCAAGTCGTCGGGGTCGTCCTCCACCATCTTGATCTCTTCCAGGACGACCCGGCGCTCCTTCTCGATGTCCTCGGGATCCAGGCGGGGGTGCAGCACCAAGTCGCTCAGCAGATCCAGGGCCAGCGGCAGGTGCTCCGCCAGGACCTTGGCGTAGAAGCAGGTATTCTCGCGGGAGGTGAAAGCGTCCAGGACCCCCCCCACGCTGTCCATGGCCCGGGCGATGTCCTCGGCGCTCCGCTGCTCGGTCCCTTTGAAGAGCAGGTGCTCGATGAAGTGCGAGATGCCGGCGCGCTCCGCCGGCTCGAAGCGGGAGCCGATCCTCACCCACAGGCCGATGGCCACGGAGCGGACCTGGGGCATCCGCTCGGTGAGGATTACGATACCGTTCCCGAGCACCTCCTTCTTGAAGGGCTCCACTACGTTCCCGATGGCTTCCTCCCTCCCCGCGACCGCCCCTCGGCGCCAGCAGGCTGGGTCGCGGCGGAGGGGCCGGCGGAGCCGGCCTTCTCGGCCGCCTCCTTCAGCAGCTCACGGCGACTCAAGCGGATCTTGCCGGACTTGTCCACCTCGATCACCTTCACCATCACCTCCTCACCTTCCTTGAGCACGTCCTCCACCCGCTTCACGCGCTCTTGGGAGATCTGGGAGATGTGCAGGAGACCGTCGGTGCCCGGCAGGATCTCCACGAACGCCCCGAAGTCGGTGATCTTGACCACCTTCCCCAGGTAGACCTTCCCCACCTCGGGGACCTCCACGATCTTGCCGATGATGTCCATGGCCTTCTGGGCGGCGGACTCATCCACCGAGGCGATGGCCACGGTCCCGTCGTCTTCGATGTCGATCTTGACCCCGGTCTGCTCCACGATCCCGCGGATGATCTTGCCGCCGGGGCCGATGACCTCGCGGATCTTGTCCACCGGGATCTTGAAGGAGATGATCCGGGGGGCGTAGGGGCTCATGCTGGCGCGCGGTCGGGCGATGGTGGCGTCCATGATGTCCAGGACCTCCATCCGCGCCTGATGCGCCTGAGTCAGCGCCTGGCGCAGGATGGCCTCGTTGATCCCCTGGATCTTGATGTCCATCTGGATGGAGGTGACCCCCTGCCGCGTGCCCGCCACCTTGAAATCCATGTCGCCCAGATGGTCCTCCAGCCCCTGGATGTCGGTGAGGACGACCGCCTTCTCCCCTTCCTTCACCAGGCCCATGGCCACGCCGGCCACGGCGGCCTTGACCGGCACCCCCGCGTCCATCAGGGACAGCGACGCCCCGCACACCGTGGCCATGGAGGAGGAGCCGTTGGACTCCAGGATGTCGGAGACGATCCGGATGGTGTAGGGGAACTCCTCCTTGCTTGGCAGCACGGTCTGGATGGCCCGCTCGGCGAGGGCCCCATGCCCGATGTCCCGCCGGCTGGCCCCCCGCAGGAACTTCACCTCGCCGACCGAGAAGGGGGGGAAGTTGTAGTGGAGCATGAAGCGCTTGAAGCTCTCGCCCTCGAGATCGTCAAGCCGCTGCTCGTCCTCCGAGGTGCCCAGCGTGGTCGTCGCCAGGGCCTGGGTCTGCCCGCGCGTGAAGAGGGCCGATCCGTGGGTGCGGGGCAGCACCCCTACCTCGCAGGTGATGGGCCGGACCTGGCTCACCGTCCGGCCGTCGGCGCGCCGCCCCTCCTCGATGATGAGCCGGCGCATCTCCTGTTTCTCCAGCTCCTCGAAGATCTCCCTGACCTGAAGCTGGACGTCCGTGGGCTGATCCGCCACCGGGGCCAGGGCCTCGTCCAAGAGAACCTTGCGTCGCGCCTTCTGCTCCTCCTTCTCGGGAACGAAGGCCAGCTCCCGGATGCGGCTTCGGCACAGCTCCTCGACCCGCGCCTTCAGGGCCTCGTCCACCGGCGGCGGCGCGAAGGTCGGCTTCTGCACGCCGATCTGCAGGGCCAGCTCGCGCTGGATCCGGTTCAGAGACTGGAGGGCCCGCTGGCCGTGGAGCAGGGCCTCCAGCAGGGTCTCCTCGGACAGCTCGCGGGCCCCGCCCTCCACCATCACGATGGCCGCCTCGCTGCTGGCCAGCACGACGTCGAGGTCGCTGTTCTCGAGCTGGGCGTAGGTGGGGTTGATCACGAAGCGGCCATCGAGTCTCCCGATCCGCACGCAGCCGATGGGCCCCTGGAAGGGAATGGGGGACATGCTGAGCGCGGCGGATGCCCCCACCACCGCCAGGACATCGGGGTCGTTTTCCTGGTCGGCGGAGAGGACGGTGGCGATGATCTGCACATCCTGGTGGTAACCGCGGGGAAAGAGCGGACGGATCGGCCGGTCGATCAGCCGCGAGGTCAGCGTCTCCTTCTCGTGGGGACGGCCCTCCCGCTTGAAGAATCCGCCGGGGATCTTCCCGGCGGCGTAGGCCCGCTCCTGGTAGTCCACCGTCAGGGGGAAGAAGTCGATGCCCTGGCGCGGCTCTTTGGACGCCACGGCCGTCACGAGGACGACGGTGTCTCCATAGCGGACCCAGACGGCGCCGTCGGCGGCTCGGGCTACGCGCCCCGCCTCGATGCTGAGGGTCCGGCCCTCCAGATTGACCTCGCTCCGGTATGTCATTTCCTGATGCCCAGCCTTTCGATCACCTGCTTGTAGCGCTCCACGTCCTTCATCTTCAAATAGTCGAGGAGCTTCCGCCGCCGCCCCACCATCATCAGCAGGCCGCGTCGCGAGTGGTGATCCTTCTTGTGTATCACCAGGTGCTCGGTCAGGTAGCTGATGCGCCCGCTGAGGAGGGCGATCTGCACCTCCGGCGACCCGGTGTCCTGGTCGTGCAGGCGATACTGACCGATGAGTTCTCCCTTTTTCAGTGCATCCTTGGGCATGATCGCAACTCCCCCCGTTCGGACCCTATCATCAATTGATTGCACATCAATTGGAACGTATCACATGGCATCAGGAGTGTAAAGTCCATTCTGGCCAGGGAAACATCCGCGCGGCCTCCCAGGCCGCCGCTGCGGCCTGCCGATCCTTGGCCAGCTGCGCCGCCAGGGCCTCGGCCCCAGCGAAGCGCGCCTCGTCTCGCAACCGCTGCAGGAAGAAGGCGGCCACCCGCTCGCCGTACAGGGCCTCGCTCCATCCCGGCATATGGATTTCGAGCCGCCGCGTCCCCGGGCCGAAGGTCGGGGCGACCCCCACGTTCATCATGGCATTCTGGAAGCCCCCGCGCACCAGGACCCGCCCCGCATACACCCCGTCGCAAAGCGGCAGCCGGGGGTCCACCAGGAGGTTGGCTGTGGGGAATCCCAGCTTCTGGCCACGGCCCACGCCCGGCTGGACCTCACCCTCCACCGCGTAGGGCCGCCCCAGAAGCTCCCGCGCCTCCTCCACTTTCCCCTCGGCGAGGAGCGTGCGGATCCGCCGGCTGCTCACCACGAGGCCCGCCACGCGGACGGCCGGAACCACCTCCAGTCGGAATCCCCGGCGCGGCGCCAGCGCCTCGAGGAGCGCCACGTCCCCCCGTCGTCCCTTGCCGAAGCCGAAGTCATACCCCACGCAGAGCGCCCTGACCCGCAGCCCCTCCGCGAGCACGCGGGAGACGAACGCCTCGGCCTCCAGCTCTGCCAGGGCCCGCGAGAAGTGGATGACCACCGTCGCCGCCATTCCCTGGCCGGCGAGGAGGGCGAGCTTCAGCGGCAGCGGCGTGAGAATCGGCGGCGCCTGCTCGGGCCGCACCACCTCCAGGGGATGCTGGGCGAAGGTGAGGGCGGCCGGCGTCCCGCCGAGCCTGGCGGCCTGCTCGCGCACTCGGCGCAGAATCTCCTGGTGTCCCAGGTGGACCCCATCGAACGTCCCCATCCCCAGCACGGGGCGTGACAGGTCCCACTGAAAGTCCTCGATCACCCGGGCGTGGATCACCTGCATGGCGCGCGAGCCTCACGACGTACCGGCGAACACCCGCACCGGGCGGAGGATCTGGCGGGTGGCCTCGCACCCAACGAAGTCCGCCGACCCCACCGTGGCCTCGGCCAGGGCCAGCAGTTGCTTGCGAAAGCCCAGGACCCGGACCACGGCGCCCCGGGCCACCTCCGGCGGGAACTGCACCACCAGGGCGGCAGGGATGCTGTTGCCGTGAAGGATGAGGGGCCCCGCCTCCGGCGCCACGCGGATCGCGGGCAGGTGGGCCAACGCGTCGGCGATGGAAATCAGGACGTCCCCCAGGCGCCCCGTCCGCACCCGCTCCTCCAGCTCGGGAAGCGTGACCACCCCCTCCAGGCCGAAGCGGCCCGATCGCGTGCGCGTGAGGGCATGCAGATGGCCCCCGCATCCCAGGGCCCGCCCGATGTCATCGCACAGGCTCCGGGCGTAGGTGCCCTTGGAGCAGACAGTCCGCAGCGTGACGAGCGGGGGAACGAACTCGACGAGCTCCAGGGAATGGACCCGCACTGTGACCGGCGCTCGCTCCACCGTCTCGCCCCGTCGCGCCAGCTTGTAGAGGCGCTCCCCCTGGTGCTTCTTCGCCGAGTAGAGGGGGGGGACCTGCGGGATCTCGCCCACGAAGCCAGGCAGGACCCGGAGGACGTCCTCCTGTGTCACGTGGGCCTCATCCCCGCGGCCCGTCTCCTTCCCCGTGGCATCCAGGGTGTCCGTGGTGATCCCCAGCCGGAGGGTCATCAGGTATTCCTTGTTGGCCTGGGTGAGGTACTGGGCGATGCGCGTGGCGCGCCCCACGCAGAGGGGCAGGACCCCCGTGGCCTGGGGATCGAGCGTCCCCGTGTGGCCGATCCGCTGGACGCCCAGCAGACGCCGCACCGCGTCCACCACGTCGTGGGAGGTCATCCCCGCCGGCTTGTTGATGTTCAGGACACCGTGGACTTCCGGCGCCTGGCGGAGCCCACGGACCGCTGAGCGGCGGGCCTCGACCTGCACCTCTGCCTCACTGTCCCGCGGCATGGGAGGATTGTCCCGAGAGGTGAGCCTGCGCGGCTGCCAGGATCTGGTCCTTGAGGATCGGAGGCGCCCCCGTGAGGGAGCACCCCGCGGCGCTCCTGTGGCCGCCGCCACCAAATTGGGCCGCCAGGGCGGCCACATCCAGCGCGCCCCTCGAGCGGAAGCTCACCTTCACCTCGGTCGGCGAGACTTCCTTGAAGGCCAGGGCCATCTCCACTCCGCCCACGGATGCGCGGGTACTGGACAAAGTCTTCCGTCACCTCCAGGGACGCCCCCGCCCGCGCCTGTGCCGCCAGGGTGATCTCGACCCAGGCCAGGCGGCCGTCCGGGCTCACCTCCAGCGTGGCCAGGACCTCGGAGAGCAGTCGCCACTCCCCGACGGCGTGGTGGTCGTAGAGCCCGTGGGTCACCGCCTCGGGCGCCGCCCCGCACTCCACCAGATCCGCCGCGACCCGCAGGGCCTGCGGGGTGCTGTTGCCATAGTGGAAGGAGCCGGTATCCGTGAGGATCGCGGCATACAGATTGGCCGCCGTGGCCTTGGAGATGGGAAAGCCACCCTCCCGCAAGATGCGGTACACCATCTCGCCGGCCGAGGAGGCCTCGGGCTCGACCCAGTTCACGTCGCCGAAGCGGCTGTTCCCCGGATGATGATCCACATTCACCACGATCGCGTCTGCCGGCCGGCCCTCCAGCATCCTCCCCGTCCGGTCCAGGCCGCTCGTGTCCAGGACCAGGTAGCAGGCGTACCCTCGCCCGCCGGGCGCCTCCCGCACCAGCATCTCCGCCCCGGGGAGCGTGGCCAGCCCCGGCGTCAGCCGATCGGCCACGTGAGCCGCAGCCGTCTTGCCGGCCTCGCGGAGCGCCAGGCTGGCTGCCAGGACGGATCCGATGGCATCCCCCTCCGGGTGGATGTGCGTCAGGACGGCCACCGAGGGGGCCGCCTTGAGGACTGCCACCACCTGATCCAGCTCACTCACCGATCCCCCTCTGCGGCGATCTGCTTCAGGAGCTCGGCGATGTGCAGGCCGCGCTCCAGCGATTCGTCCGCCTCGAAGCTGAGCTCCGGGGCATAGCGCAGGCGAAGCGCCCGCCCGATCTGCCCCCGTAGGAACCCCGCTGCGGACTGGAGCCCCCGCAGTTCCTCCAGCGTCCCCGCCCCGCCGGTGCTCGTGAACAGCACCCGGGCTTGGCGCAGGTCCGCCGTCACCTCGACCGCGGTGATGGTCACCGCACCGAGGCGCGGGTCCTTCACCTCCCGCAGGAGGAGCCGGCTCAGCTCCCGGTGAATCAGGTCGCCGACCCGGTCGGCGCGCTTGTAGGGTACTGGCATGGTTCGGCTTTCACGGAAACCCCTCCCGCCGTCCGGCGCACGGGGCGAGCCGGCGTGCGTGCCCCCAGACTCGGCTGCTCGATGTCAGTGGGTGACGAGATCGATCTCGTAGTCGACCACCAGCACCGCGCCGCTCGACTCGATCCAGTTGACCACCTTGGAGAGGGTTTCATCCACCAGGCGGGCGTCGTTGCTCACGCAGGCCACACCCAGCGTGGCCCGCTGCCAGTCGTCCAGGCGATCCACCTCGGCGATGCCGACATTGAACCGGGCCTGCACCCGGTCCTTGAGGCTCTTCACCACCCGGCGCTTCGCCTTCAACGACTCGCTCTCCGGAATGCGGAGCTCGATCTTGCAGCTCCCGACCGTCATGGCGTCCCCACCACGAGATCCCCGTCGCGCCCGTCCCGGGCGGCGGTCCGTGCGCGCCGCGGCAGGCCTTCCCCCGCGGGAGCCGGGCTAGAGCTTGGGTGCGATCTCTGTCACCTCGAAGACCTCCAGGACGTCCCCGGCGTGGATGTCGTTGTAGTCCTGCAGCCCGATCCCGCACTCCTGGCCGCTCAGGACCTCGCGCACGTCGTCCTTGAAGCGGCGCAAGGAGCCGATCTTCCCGGTGTGCACCACCCGCCCGTCCCGCAGCAGGCGCACCGTGGCGTCCCGCACCACCTTCCCGTCCACCACGAAGGAGCCGGCGATGGTGCCCACCTTGGAGATGTTGAACACCTGCCGGACCTCCACACGGCCCACGGCCCGCTCCACGTACTGGGGCTCCAGCAGGCCCTCCATGGCAGCCCTGATCTGATTGATGGCCTCATAGATCACGGTGTAGAGGCGCAGGTCCACGCGCTCCTGCTCGGCGAGCCGCTGGGCCTTGGGCTCGGGGCGGACGTTGAAGCCGACGATGATCGCGTTGGACGCGGAGGCCAGCATCACGTCGCTCTCGGTGATGGCCCCCACGGAGCTGTGGATGACGTTCACCTTGACGCGCTCGGTGCCCAGGCGCTCCAGGGACTCCCGCAGGGGCTCCACCGAACCCTGCACGTCCCCCTTGAGGATCATGCGCAACTCCTTCACCTCGCCCCGCTCGATCTGCTGGTGCAGCATGTCCAGGGTGACGCGCGGCTGGCTGACCATGACCTCCTGGCGCTGCCTCTCCTGCCGGGCCAGGGCGATCTGCCGGGCCTTTCGATCGTCCCCCACCACGGCAAAGATGTCGCCCGCCAGGGGGACCCCGGACAGGCCGAGGATCTCGACCGGTGTGGCCGGGCCGGCCTCCTGAAGCTTCCGGCCCTTGCCGTTGAGCATGGCGCGCACCTTGCCGTAATGCATCCCCGCCACCACCGCGTCCCCGACCCGGAGCATGCCGCTCTGCACCAGAGCCCTGGCCACGGGGCCGCGCCCCTTGTCCAACTCCGCCTCGACCACCACCCCGCGGGCGGGCTTGTACGGGTTCGCCTTCAGCTCTTGGACCTCCGCCAGCACCAGCAGGTTGTCCAGCAGGTTCTCGATCCCCTCGCGACGCTTGGCCGAGACCGGGACGAAGATGGTGTCGCCGCCCCATTCCTCGGCGACCAAGCCGTACTCGGTGAGCTGCTGCTTGACCCGGTTGGGGTCCGCGTTGGGCTTATCGATCTTGTTGATGGCCACCAGGATCGGCACCTTGGCGTCCTTGGCGTGATTGATGGCCTCGACGGTCTGGGGCATGACACCATCGTCGGCCGCCACCACCAGGACCACGATATCCGTGGCGTGCGCCCCGCGCGCCCGCATGGCCGTAAACGCCTCGTGCCCGGGCGTGTCCAGGAAGACCACGCGGTCCACGGCGTGTCCCGGCACCTCCACCTCGTAGGCCCCCATGTGCTGGGTGATCCCACCCGCTTCGGTCGCAATCACGTTGGTGTGCCGGATGGCATCCAGGAGCGAGGTCTTGCCGTGGTCCACGTGGCCCATCACGGTGACCACGGGCGCCCGCGGACGGAGCTGGGTGGGGTCCTCGACCTCGACCGCCTCCTCCACCATCTCCTCGGGGGTGGCGCGCTCCACGCTGTACCCGAACTGGTCGGCGACCTTGGTGACCGTCTCGGGATCCAGGGGCGTGTTGATGCTGGCCAGCACGCCCAGCTTGATGAGGCGCTTGATGACGTCGCTCACCGTCGCCCCCATCTTCTCCGCCAGCTCCTTGGGCGTGAGCCCTTCGCCCATCCGGAGCACCTTGGCGACGGGCGCCGCCGGCAACTCGGGCTTCACCGCCACGGGCGGCCGCAAAGGAGCGGCCGGCGCTTTGCGTTCCACGGCGGGAGGCAGGTCGGCCTCGACCGGTGGGACGAACGCCGGCGCCGTCGGGGCCTCCAGGGCCTGGAGGTCCGGGGCGTGGGCCCCAGCCACCATCGGGCGCGGAGGCTCCACGGCTGGACGCGGCTCGGATTCCGGTCGGGCTTTGGCCTCGGCGGGCCGAGCTGGCTGCGGCCGGGACGGCGGCGGAGCTTGCGGCCGTGCGGGGGCCGTCGGCCTCCCCTCTGGGCGATGGGCGGCGGGGCGCGGGGGGACTCGCCACGGCGCGGGTCGAGCCACTGGACGAGCCTCTGGCTGCACCGGAGGGGAGGAGGCCACGGGGGCCTGAGGCACGGCGGACGGCTCCACTTTGGGCGGCGCCGCCACAGCGGTCGGCGGCTCAACCAGCTTCGGAGGCTCGAAGGCTGATGGCGCAGGCGGCGCTTCCACCGGTGCCGCCTCAACCTTCGCGGGTTCGGCGGCCGGGCGCTCCAGTGAGGGCGCCGCGGCGGCGACGATGACGGTGGCCTTCGCCACGGGCGCGGGGACCTCGACGGCCTGGGCAGTCGGCGCCGGCTCGATCATGGGGGCTTCCAGGGTCACGACCAAGGGCTTCGGCTCGGCCTTGCCGGTGGTGCGCGTCCGGCCTGGCCTGGGCTTGGCCTCTTCCTTGACCTCGCCGGGAGCCGTGATTTTGGGCCGGGTCCGCCGCTTGGCCGCGGGGGCAGCCTCGACCGCGCCAGCCTCCGCCTTCACGGCGCGGGCCGGGCGCCGCGTCGTCGGCTTCACGGTCGTCCCGGTCCCGGGGCGGATGGTCCGGATGGGGATCTTGGCCGTCGGCTGGCAGAGCACCTCGACCGCGCGTGCCTCGTCCACCGAACTGCCGAACGTGGAGGCCTCGATCCCTGCCGACTGGAGCCGCTCCAGGACCTCCTTCGTCGTCAGGCGAAATTTCGTTGCCAGGTCGTATACCCGAACCGTGCTCACGCCGATCACCTCCGGCTGTCCCATCCCCTCGACGACAGCCCGCTCTAGGGCTGCCCCGCTCGTGCTCTGCATCGCCGGCACCCCCGGGGCCGGCGGCCCTCGCGTCCCGCTCGTCCCCTCAACCGCCCGCCATCCGCCGCCGCGCCGCAGCCTCGAACTGCCGCTGGATCGCCGCGCGATCCACCCCCGCCAGATCGCAGCGCAGGGCCCGGGCCAGGGCCTTCCGCTCCCAGGCCCTGGTGAAGCAATCCAGCCGGGGGCACAAGTAGGCACCACGCCCCGATCCCCGCCGGGGTTCGACCCTGAGACCGCTAGCGGCCTCGGCCCAAATCCCGATGAGGGCCGCCCGCTCCCGCACCGCCCGGCACCCCACACAGGTCCGCCGTGGGACGTGCCCGTGCCTGCTCACTCCGTCTCGACCGCCGCGTCCTCGAAGGGCGGCGGCGCGCCGCGGGCCGCGCCCCCGTCGGCCAGCGTATCGCGGGCCGCCTGGAGAATCTTCTCCGCGCTCTTCGGCCCGATGCCCTCAATGGCCAAGAGCGCCTCCGGCGCCGCCGCCACCAGCGTCGCCAGGCTGGAGAAGCCCGCCGCCACGAGTCGCGCGGCCAGCTTCTCCCCCACGCCCGGCAGGGCGGTGAACACTTCCAGCGCCGACCCCGGCTCCGCCGTCGCGGGGGCGGCCTCGGCGGGCGCCTCGCTCCCCATGAGGCCTGCGAGAGTCGCCTCGGCCTCCCGCGTGAGCTCGCTCATGCTCTTGATGTCGACCTTCCAGCCCACCAGCTTGGCGGCGAGCCGGGCGTTCTGCCCCCGTTTCCCGATGGCCAGGGAGAGCTGGTCGTCGGCCACGGTGACGCGCAACGTCCGGGTCTCGCTATCCGCCACCACCTTCTGCACCTCGGCGGGGGCCAGGGCCGCCTTCACGAATGCGGCGGGGTCCTCCCGCCAGGGGATGATGTCGATCTTCTCCCCTTGCAGCTCGCGCACGATGGCTTGCACCCGGGCCCCGCGGTAGCCCACGCAGGCCCCCACGGGATCCACGTTGCTATCCTTGGAGACCACCGCGATCTTGGCCCGCTCCCCCGCCTCGCGGGCCGCGGCCCGGACCTCCACGATCCCCTCGTAGATCTCCGGCACCTCCAGGTCGAAGAGCCGCTTCAGAAACCCGGGGTGGGTCCGGGACACCACGATCTGGGAGCCCTTGGAGGTCTTCTT
Source organism: uncultured Methylomirabilota bacterium (assembly GCA_963714585.1). Lineage (GTDB taxonomy): Bacteria > Methylomirabilota > Methylomirabilia > Methylomirabilales > 2-02-FULL-66-22 > 2-02-FULL-66-22. The sequence goes on along the minus strand of CAVQPC010000016.1, from coordinate 71,576 downwards.
CACGTCCAGGATGTAGGCCCGCACCCGATCCCCCACGCGGAATTCCTCGCGGAGGAGCTGCTCGCGGACCGGCAGGATCGCCTCGGCCTTCCCGATGTTCAGGATGGCGTTGCCCTTGACCACGCGCTGCACCACGCCGTGCACCAGCTCCCCCTCCTTCTCCTTGAAGGTCTGGTACACCGAGTCGCGCTCCGCCTCGCGCACCCGCTGGATGATGACCTGCTTGGCGGTCTGGGCGGCGATCCGGCCGAAGCTCTGCGGGTCCAGCTTCACCGGGATCCGCACCTCGTCGCCGATGCGGGCCTCGGGGCTGATCAGCCGCGGCCTCCTCCAGGCTCAACTCCAGCTTGGGGTTGGCCACGGCCTCCGCGACCTTCTTCACCGCGTAGAGGGTGAACTGGCCCGCCTTCCCGTCGAAGTCCACGCGCAGGTCCATGGCGGCCTGCGCCGCCGCGAGGGTCTTGCGGGACGCCGACAGGATGGCCGCGCCCACCGCGTCGATGAGGATCGCCTTGTCGATCCCCTTCTCCCGCCCGATCTGATCAATGACCTGCATGAGATCCATGCCCTGTCTCCCGTCCGCTCCGGGGCCCGCCCAAGCCGGGCGGCACCCCGCCCCTCCCGAGGCAAGCGCCGCCGGGGTACGCGAGCGGAAACGTGCCTGCTAAAATTCGGGGTGTAACCGTGCCTTGGCGATCAGCCCGCGAGGAATCCCCACGCGCCGACCGTCATCCAGGTCGAGGAGCACGGCCCCGTCGCGGAGGCCGGCCAGGCGGCCACGAAAGTTCCGCTGGCCCCCCACGGCCTCCCGGGTCGTGATGCGCGCCGCCTTCCCGGCGAAGGAGAGAAAGTCGGCATCCCGGGTCAACGGCCGGTCCAGCCCCGGAGACGAGACCTCCAGATGGTAGGCGTGATCGATGAGGTCTTCCACATCCAGGTGGTCGCCCAACTCTTCGCTGATGCGCTGGCAGTCCTCCAAGGTCACCCCGCCGGCTTTGTCCATGTAGTACCGCAGGACCCAGCCGTGGGCCTCCCGCTGGAACTCCACCTCGACCAGATCGAGCCCCGCCTCGGCCAGGATGGGCTCGGCCAGAGCCCGGACGCGCGCCACGATCTCCGCCGTTCGCCGCGTCGCACCCTCCCCGCTTCCCGTCGCCATGCCGATGCCTCACCCGCTCGAAAAAGAAAGAGTGGGCAGTCGCCCACTCGGAGCGGTAGGGTAGCATTCCGACCGGGGAGGCGCAAGGGAAAAATCGCCGCGATCACTCCTCCTCTTCTTCCACCACCTGCTTGCTTTCGGCCACGATCCGTTCCTGGATCTGGGCCGGGACCTCTTCGTAGTGGGAGAACTCCATGTTGTAGTCCCCCCGGTCGCCCGTGATGGACCGGAGCCGCGAATCGTACTCCAGCATCTCGGCCAGCGGCACGTTGGCTTTCACCGCCTGGTTGCGCCCCTTGCTCTCGATGCCCAGGACGCGGCCCCGCTTGCTGTTCAGGTCCCCGACGATGTCCCCCATGCAGTCGCCGGGGGCGATCACCTCCACGGTCATCACGGGCTCCAGCAGTGTGGGCTTGGCCTGGGTCATGGCCTTGCGGAAAGCGAGCCGCCCCGCCAGCTTGAAGGCCATTTCCGAGGAGTCCACGGGGTGCGTGGAGCCGTCGTAGAGCGTCACCTTGAGGTCCACCACGGGGTAGCCGGCCACGGCGCCCCGCTCCATGGCTTCGAGGATGCCCTTCTCCACCGCCGGGATATAGTTCCGGGGGATGGCGCCGCCCACGACGGCGTTCACGAACTCGAAGCCCCCGCCCCGTGGGAGCGGGTCCATGTGGATCCAGCAGTCGCCGAACTGCCCACGGCCGCCGGTCTGCTTCTTGTGGCGGCCCTGCACCTCCCGGACCCGCGCCTTGATGGTCTCTTTGTACGGCACCCGCGGGGTGTTGAGGGTCACGTCCACCCCGAACTTGCGCCTCAGCCGCTCTGCCAGGATCTCCACATGGGCGCGACCCATGCCGGAGACGACGGTCTCCTTGGTCTGGGCATCGTAGCGGATCTGGATGGTGGGATCCTCCTCGCGCAGGCGGCCGAAGGCGGTGCTCATCTTGTCCTCGTCTCCCTTCGCCTTGGGCTCGACGGCGAAGGAGATGACGGGCGCGGGGAACGCGATCTCGTGCAGCCGGACGGCAGCCTTCTCGTCGCACAGCGTGTCACCGGTCCCGGTCTCCTTCAGCTTGACCACGGCGCCGATGTCGCCGGCCCCCAGGGCCTCCAGCGCGGTCTGCTGCTTGCCCCGCAGGAGCAGGACCTGGCCGATCCGCTCCTTGACTCCCTTGGTGGGGTTCAGCACGGAGGAGTCCGAGGCCAGGGTCCCGCTGTAGACCCGGAACATCGTGACCTTCCCGGCAAAGGGATCGGCGATGGTCTTGAAGACCAGGGCTGCGAGCGGGCCGTCATCCTTGGCGCTCAACCGGACGTCCCCGTTCCCTTTGGGGTCCGTGCCCTCCACGGGGGGACGATCCAGCGGCGAGGGGAAGGCCTCGACCAGCAGATCCAGGAGGGGTGAGACGGCGATGTTGCGGGTGGGGGCACCGCACAGGACCGGAAACAGCTTCTGCTCCCGGATGGCGCGGACGAGGCCCCCGCGCACCTCGGTCTCGGACAGCTCCCCGCTCTCCAGGTACTTCTCGAGCAGATGGTCATCCGCCTCGGCCACGGCCTCGACCAGCGCGGCCCGCTGGGCCTCGGCAGCGGCCTTCAGGTCCTCGGGGATGGCCTCCTCCGCCGGCCTCCCGCTGCCGTCCAGCGTGAAGCGCAGCGCCCGCATGCGCACGAGGTCCACCACACCGGCAAAGCCCGCCTCCTGGCCGATGGGGAGCTGGAGGGGGACTGCCTGGGGCGCGAGGTTCTTCCGGATGTCCTCCAGGGCGCGAGAGAAGTCCGACCGCTCCCGGTCCATCTTGGAGACATAGAGCACCCGGGGGAGGTCCTGGGCCGCCGCGTAGCTCCACACCTTTTCGGTCTGGACCTTCACCCCGTCGGGCGCCCCCACCACAATCACGGCCCCGTCCACGACCCGGAGGGCGTTCTTGGCGTCGGACAGGAACGCGGCGAAGCCAGGCGTGTCGACCAGGTTGAGCTTGCAGCCCCTCCACTCGCACCAGGCCAGGGCGGTGCTGATGCTGATCTTGCGTCGGATCTCGTCCTCGTCGAAGTCCGTGGTGGTGGTGCCGTCCTCGACCCGCCCCAGCCGCGGGATAGCCCCCGCGGTGAAGAGCAGGGCCTCAGTGAGCGTGGTCTTGCCAGCGCTGCCGTGGGCAACCAGGGCGACATTTCGGATCTTGGCCGTTTCAGGTCGTTTCATCGTCTCCCTCGTGGATCCGCGGATCTCCTGCACCGGCGGCGCCCCGCTTCGGGCCGCAGCCTGGTGACCGGTGACGGAAGGAAATTACGTAACACACTCTTCGTGTGGGGCGCAAGGAAAAAGTCCCGCGTCCTCAGCGCGAGCCAGCGCGGCTCACGAGGCTCGGCAGGGTGGAACCACCCTCCGGCATCACCGCCACGAACGCCGAGGCGCCGGCTGTTTCTAGGGCCGCCTGCACTGCCTCCGCCAGACTCGAGAAGGGCTGGAAGCCCATCCCCCGGACGAGCCCGGGCGGGAGCGCCGAGACCAAGTAGATGGCTGCCTGCTGCATCGCCAGGGCCACCGCCGCGGCCTTGTGCCCGCCCAGGACAAACTCCTGCCGGATGCGGGCGAGGATGGCCTCGGCCCCTCCTGGATCCTGCATCCAAACCTCGAAAGTAGAGTCCCCGAGGCCGTCGGGGCACTCGGCCAGGACCACGATGATGCCGCCGGGGCGGACGATATGCCGGGCATTGTCCAGCGCCTTCTGCGCCTGGTAGAGGTTGATGTCCTTGGGGGCGCCGCCGGCGCTCACCACCACCACGTCGGCCGGCCGGTCCACCTCGGCCCGGCCGAAGGCGTCCAGCGCCCTGCAGCCGGCCCGGTGGGCCAGGACCGGATCTCCCGCCACGGCCCGGACGATGCGCTTCTGCTCGTCCAGGACCACGTTCAGGAGGAAGTCCGCGCCCACCAGGTGGCCCGCCTCCTCGATGTCCTCGCGCACCGGGTTCCCCTCAAGCCGCCCTGCTGCCGCACCCGCCTCGGTCATCATGCGGTGGTTGTGCTGAATGGTGGCCCGGGTGCAGGCCCCGGGCACGAGGGCCTTCACCCCGCCGCTGTAACCGGCGAAGTAATGGTACTCGATCACCCCCAGGAGCACCCGGGCGTCGGCCGCCAGCACCGGCCGGAAGACCTCCACCGGCGTCCCCCGCCGCGTGGTGCCGATCCACTCCGCCTCCCGGGGATCGGTGTCAAGACAGCGCACCCGCTGGAAGATCGCCTCGCCCACGAGCGTCCGCTGCTCCGCCTCGCGGTGGGCGCGATGCGTCCCCAGGCCGAAGATGACCGTGATGTCCGCGTCGGGGATCCCGGCCTGATTCAGCTCGGCCAGGACGGGCGGCAGGAGGCGGGCCGAGGGACAGGGTCGCGTGACGTCGGACGTGACGACAGCAACCTTCTGGCCGGGGGCCACCCGCTCCGCGAGCCGCGGGCTCCCCAGGGGGCGGGCCAGGGCCGTCAGGATCTGCGAGTCCTCATCGGCCTGGCCCCCGGTCCGGCCAGGACGCAGGACCGCCACGCCGCCTCCGGTCTCCGGCAGCCTGAGGCAGACGGTCGCCCCGCCGTACTTGAGCGGAATCTCCATATACCGCCACCTCCTGGCCCTGGGCGCGGGCCGCGCCCCAGGGCGGGAAACACAAAGCGCCCTCCCGCATCTCCTGCGGAAGGGCGCTCGCACCGGTTCGCCGCTCCTGCCGACGACTAGTCGTTGGATCCCACGCCGGGCGCCGCCGCGGCCGGGGCCGCCGCGCGCTTCCCGCCGCGCCGCCGCCTGCGGCGGCCGCCGCCGGGCGCCGCACCCGGCTCGGCCGGCTCCACGCCCTTCTCCTTCGCCTTCCCTTTGGGCTCCGCTGCCGGCTCGCTCCCGAGCAGCTCGATGGCCGCCAGGGGGGCGCCGTCCCCCATCCGGTAGTCCAGCTTGGTGATCCGGGTGTAGCCGCCGTTCCGATCTCGGAAGCGGGCCCCCAGGGTGTCGAAGAGCTTCTGGAGGGCCCGCTCGTCCATCAGGACCTCCGCCGCCTGCCGGCGCGCGTGCAGGTCTTCCCGCTTGGCCAGCGTGACCATCTTCTCGGCCACGCTGCGCAGCTCTTTGGCCTTGGCGGCTGTGGTGATGATCTTCTCGTACAGGACCAGGGAGGTCACCAGGTTCCGCATCATCATCTCCCGGTGCGCCGTGGTCCGACCGAGTTTGCGTCCCGCTCTCCTGTGCCGCATGGCTCGTGATCTCCCCGGCCGCGCCTCAGCCCTTGGCCGCCTTGCGACTGGCGGCCTCGCCGATGGGCAGCCCCTTCTCCTCGAGCTTCATGCCCAGGAGGAGCCCCATGCCCGCCAGGATCTCCTTGATCTCGTTCAGCGATTTGCGGCCGAAGTTCTTGGTCTTCAGCATCTCGGCCTCGGTCTTCTCTACCAGCTCGTAGATGTAGCGGATGTTGGAGTTCTTGAGGCAGTTGGCCGAGCGGACCGACAACTCCAGCTCATCCACCGGCCGCATCAGGTTCTCCCGCAGACGCTCCCGCGCCTCGTCCACCACCTCCTCCTCCACCTCGGGCTCCTCCTCGAAGTTGATGAAGATGCTGAGGTGGTCCTTCAGGATCTTGGCGGCGTAGGCCACGGCGTCCTGGGGCAGGACGGAGCCGTCCGTCCAGACCTCCAGGATGAGCTTGTTGTAGTCGGTGGCCTGCCCGACGCGGGTGTCTTCCACCTGGAAGTTGACGCGCTTGATGGGCGAGAAGATGGCGTCGATGGGGAGCACGTCCACCGCCATCCCCTCGTACTTGTTCCGCTCGGCGGGGACGTAGCCACGGCCGTGGCGGACCTCCAGCTCCATGTCCAGCTTGCCGTCCTTGTCCAGGCTGCAGATGTAGAGGTCCGGTGTCAACATCTCCACGTTGGCGTCGGGGGTGATCTCCGACGCCCGCACCTCCCCCTCGCCCGCCGCCTTGAGAGTCAGGGTCTTGGGCCCGTCCGCGCTGAGCTTCAGGCGCAACTGCTTCAGGTTCAGGATGATGTCGGTGACATCCTCCTTGACCCCCGGGACGGTGGAGAACTCGTGCAGGACCCCCGCGATGCGGACCGAGGTGACCGCGGCGCCCTCGATGGACGACAGGAGGACCCGCCTGAGCGAGTTCCCCAGGGTCAAGCCGAAGCCGCGCTCCAACGGCTCCGCGAAGAACCTCCCGTAGGTGCTGGTGAGGGTCTCCAGCTCGCACTCGAGTCGCTTGGGCTTCTGGAATCCCTTAAACTTCTGCATGCTCAGCCTCTCCCTCGCCGCCTCACTTCGAGTACAGGGCAACCACCAGTTGCTCCTGAATCGGGATGGCCATTTCTTCCTTGCTGGGGAGGGTCCGAACCGTGCCCTTGAAGGCGGCCGCATCCAGCTCCAGCCAGGAGGGAACCGTGCGCTTCTTGGCCCCCTCCAGCGCCGCCTTAATCGCATCCAGCTCCCGGCTGGCCGGATGCACCTCCACCACATCGCCCGCGCGCACAAGATGCGACGCGATGGTCACCCGCCGGCCGTTCACGCGGAAGTGGCCGTGCCGGACCAGCATCCGGCCCTGGGCCCGGGAGGCTGTGAAGCCCAGGCGGTGCACCACGTTGTCCAGCCGCTGCTCCAGCAGGCGCACCAGGTTCTCGCCGGTGATGCCTTTCTGCCGCTCGGCCATCTCGAAGTAACGGCGGAACTGCGCCTCCAGGACGCCGTAGACCCGCTTCATCTTCTGCTTTTCGCGCAGCTGCAGGCCGTAATCCGACGGCTTGGACCGGCGCTGGCCGTGTTCACCCGGCGGATAGTTCCGCTTCTCGATGGCGCACTTCTGGGTGAAGCAACGGTCCCCCTTCAGGAAGAGCTTCATGCCCTCCCGGCGGCAGAGCTTGCAAACCGGATCGATGTGTCGGGCCACAGACCCTACTCCTTGTGGCTACACGCGGCGCCGCTTGCGCGGCCGGCAGCCGTTGTGGGGAATGGGCGTCACGTCCTTGATGGCCGAGATCTCCAGCCCCGCGGCCTGGAGGGAACGGATGGCCGCCTCCCGCCCGGCTCCGGGCCCATTCACGTACACCTTGACCTCTTTCATCCCCTGGCCGATGGCCTTCTGGGCGGCATTCTCCGCCGCCACCTGGGCGGCGAAGGGGGTGCTCTTGCGCGAACCCTTGAACCCCACGCTGCCCGCGCTGGCCCAGGTCACCACGTTACCCGTCCCGTCCGTGATGGTCACGATGGTATTGTTGAACGTTGCCTGGATGCAGGCAATGCCGTGCGTGACGCCTTTGCCTTCTTTTTTGCTGGGGCGCCCGGTGGCCGGTCGCTTGGCTGGAATCGCCATCCGTTCCTCCGTCAATGACCGATGCCCAATGACAAAACCTCAATGGGATGAGACAGCCGGCAGGCCCCATTGGTCATTGGGAATTGGTCATTGGTCATTGGTCGTTCCCCTAGGCCTTGCTGGGTCCGGCCGCCTTAGCCGCCGCAGCCCGCTTCACACCCACGGTGCGGCGCGGCCCCTTCCGGGTGCGGGCATTGGTGCTGGTCCGCTGGCCGCGCACCGGCAGGCCGCGGCGGTGCCGCAGCCCCCGGTAGCAACCGATGTCCATGAGGCGCTTGACGTCCATGGCCACCTGGCGCTTGAGGTCCCCCTCCACCCGGTACCGCCCCTCGATGACCCGGCGCAGCTTGTTGACCTGATCCTCCGTGAGGTCCTTGACGCGGACCTCGGGCGGGACCTCCGCCTCGGTCAGGATCTTCATCGCCGAGGGCCGCCCGATCCCGTAGATGTAGGTGAGGGCCACCTCCAACCGCTTCTCCCTCGGCAGATCCACCCCTGCGATGCGTGCCACCGTCGCCTCCTATCCGCGAGTGCAGAATGTGGGGTGCGGAATGAGGGAATAAAGCCACGCCGGCGTGACTCCGCATCCCGCATTCGGCATTGTGGGGCTATCCCTGGCGCTGCTTGTGCTTGGGGTTCTCGCAGACGATGCGTAGGACCCCCTTGCGCTTGATGACCTTGCACTTCTCGCACATCGGCTTCACCGACGCTCGCACCTTCATCCGCGCACCCGTCACCCCGATCCCGCCAGCATCCCGGGCCTCGCGAGAGGCGCGAGGGTCCGGTACCGGCGGGTCACTTGTAGCGGTAGATGATCCGTCCCCGGGTGAGATCGTAGGGCGACAATTCCACGGTGACCTTGTCCCCCGGCAGGATCCGGATGAAGTGCATCCGCATCTTGCCAGAGATGTGGGCCAGCACCTTGTGCCCCGTCTCCAATTCGACCCGGAACATGGCATTCGGGAGCGGCTCAACCACCGTCCCCTCCACCTCGATGGCCTCTTCCTTGGCCATAGACTCCTGCTGCTCCCTTCTCGGGCCCCGTGCCTTCCTCAGGCCCCCGCCCCATCCAGGATAGTCAGGACCTCCGTCCCGTTCTCGGTGATGGCAACCGTATGCTCGAAGTGGGCCGAGAGCGACCCGTCCGCGGTCACCGCCGTCCACTTGTCCTCCAACACCCGGACCTCGGGCCCGCCGGCGTTCACCATGGGCTCGACGGCCAGGACCATCCCTGGCTTCAAGACCGGTCCGCGGCCGCGGCCCGGCTCGACGAAGTTGGGGATCTGGGGCGCCTCGTGCAGCGCCTTGCCGATGCCGTGCCCGACAAAGCTGCGCACCACCGAATACCCGCTCGCCTCGGCGTGGGTCTGCACGGCCTGGGAGACGTCCGTGAGCCGCGCCCCGCTGTGCGCCGCGGCAATCGCGTGCCCCAGGCACTCCCGAGTGACCCGGAGGAGCCGTTCCGCCTCGGGCGCAATCGCCCCCACCGGGAGCGTCACGGCTGCGTCCCCGTAGTACCCGTCCACGATGGCCCCCATGTCCAGGCTCAGGATGTCCCCCTCCTGGAGCTCCCGGCCCGACGGGAAACCGTGGACCACCTGTTCGTTCACCGAGGTGCAGAGCGTGAACGGATAGCCCCGATACCCTTTGAAGGCCGGTCGCGCGCCACGCGCTACCAGGTACGCCTCGGCGAGACGATCCAGCTCCAGGGTGGTCACACCCGGCACGGTCCGCCGTGCCAGCGCCTGCAGCGTCTCAGCCACAATCCGGTTACTCCGCCGCAGGATGTCCAGCTCCCAAGGCGCCTTCAGGATGATCCGATCGTGCATGACTCAGAGGCCGAGTGCCCGGAGGACGTCCAGGAAGATCGCCGCAGCGGCCCCGGTCCCCTGCACGCGCCGCAGCAGGCCCTGCCCGTCGTAAAGGCGAATGAGGGGCGCGGTCTGCTCCGCGTACACCTCCAGGCGCCGGCGGACGGTCTCCTCCTGATCGTCGTCCCGCTGGACAGTCTCCCCGCCGCAGACATCGCAACGCCCGGCCACTCGGCTCGGCGAGAAGCGCTCGTGGTACATGGCCCCGCAGGTCCGGCAGGTGCGCCGCCCCGCGATCCGGATGATCAGCTCCTCCGTGGGCACCTCCAGGCTCACCACGGAGTCCAGGGGGGGGCCCGGCCCTTCCAGAAACTTCCCTAAGGCCTCGGCCTGGGCCAGCGTCCTGGGAAATCCGTCCAGGATGTAGCCGTGCCGGCAGTCGGGTTGGAGCAACCGTTCGCGCACCAGACCCATAACCACCGCATCCGGGACCAGGGCCCCACGCTCCATGTAGCGCTGGGCCTCCTCCCCGAGAGGCGACCCGGCCTTCACGGCCTCCCGCAGCATGTCGCCGGTGGAAATCTGCGGAATGCCGAACCGTTCGACCAGGAGCTTGGCCTGCGTGCCCTTGCCGGCCCCCGGCGGTCCCAGCAGGATCAGCCGCCGCATGCTGCCGCCCTCTCCGCCCGACCCCTGCAGGCTAGGCGATCCGGCCTCGCACCCTGGCCTTCTTCAGGAAGCCCTCGTAGTGCCGCATGAGCAGGTGCGACTCCACCTGCTGGACCGTGTCCAGGGCCACGCCCACCACGATTAAAAGCGACGTCCCGCCGAAGTAAAAGGGGACGTTCATTTGCGTGATGAGGACCTCGGGCAGGATGGAGATGGCCGCGAGGTAGAGGGCCCCCACCAGCGTGATCCGGTCCAGCACCCGCTCGATGAACTCGGCGGTCTTGCTCCCCGGCCGGATGCCTGGGATGTAGCCGCCGTACTTCTTCATGTTGTCCGCCACATCCGCCGGATTGAAGATGATGGCGGTGTAGAAGTAAGTGAAGAAGATGATTCCCGCCCCGTAGAGCAGCGTGTAGGGCACTCCGCCGAACCGCATCCATGCCGCCAGGGTCTGGGCCCAGGGGTGCCGGATGAACTGGGCGATGGTGGCGGGGAAGGCGATGATGGAGGCGGCGAAGATCACCGGGATCACGCCCGCCGTGTTCACCCGCAGGGGGATGTGGGTGCTCTGGCCCCCGTAGACCCGCCGGCCCACCACCCGCTTCGCGTACTGCACCGGGATCTTCCGCTGGCCCAGGGTCATGACGATGACCCCGGCCACCACCAGGACCATGACCACCAGGAGGAGCAGGAACACCAGCGGGTTCATCTCCCCCTGGGTGATGAGCGTGAAGGAGGAGAAGATGGCCTCGGGCAGCCGGACGATGATCCCCGCGAAGATGAGCAGGGAGATACCATTGCCCACGCCCCGCTCGCTGATCTGCTCCCCCAGCCACATGAGGAAGATCGTGCCCGCCGTGAGTGTGATCGTGGTCATCAGCCGGAAGGCCCAGCCGGGATGGGGGACCACCATCTCGCCCTTGATCTGCATGCTCTCCAGCCCCACGGCGATCCCCAGCGCCTGGATGAACGCCAGGCCCACGGTGCCGTAGCGGGTGTACTGGGTGATCTTCTTCCGGCCCTGCTCACCCTCCTTCTGGAGCTTCTCCAGGGTCGGGATCACCACCGCCAGGAGCTGCAGGATGATGGAGGCGGAGATGTAGGGCATGATGCCCAGGGCGAAGACCGAGAGCCGCCGCAGCGCCCCGCCCGAGAACAGGTCGAAGAAGCCCAGGAGGTTGCCCGCCTGCCCCTGGAAGAAAAGGGACAGGGCATGGGTGTCGATCCCCGGCGTCGGGATGTGGGCCCCGATCCGGTACACGATGAGGAGCCCGCAGGTGAAGAGGATGCGCCGCTTCAGCTCGGGGACCCGGAAGATATTGCGGACCTGCTCGATCACGACCCGATGACCTCGACGCTCCCGCCCGCCGCGCGGATCTTCTCCACAGCGCTCCTGGAGAAGCGGTGCGCCGAGACGGCCAGGGCTTTGCTCAGGGTCCCCTCCCCGAGAATCTTCACACCATCGGCCGCCGCCCGCACGAGGCCCGCCTCGCGCAGGAGGGTCGGGGTCACGGCCGTGCCCGCCTCAAAGCGGTCCAGATCCTTCACGTTCAGAATAGCGTACTCCGTGCGAAAGATATTGACGAACCCCCGCTTGGGGACGCGCCGGTGCAGCGGGAGCTGGCCGCCCTCGAACCAGGGTCTGCTGCTGCCCCCCGCCCGCGCTTTCTGGCCCTTCTCGCCGCGTCCCGAGGTCTTGCCGTGGCCCGACCCGGGTCCGCGCCCGACGATCTTCCGCCGGTGGCGGGCGCCTGCCGGCGGCTTCAGTTCGTGCAGCTTCATTCGCGTTCGCCCCCTGTTCCCCCCGGGCCGGCCACCGGCTCCACCTCCACGAGATGTGCGACCTTGCCAATCATCCCACGGATGGCGGGGTCATCCGGCCGCAGCACGCTGGAGTTGATCCGCCCCAACCCCAGGCCACGCAGCACCTGCCGCTGCCGGGGCGTGGAGCCGATGGGGCTCCGCCGCAGCCTGATCCGGAGCTGCCCGCTCATGCCTTGACCCCCTCGGCGGCCGGCGCGGCCTCGCGGCCTCGGACGCGAGCTACCTCCTCGGCCGAGCGCAGCTCGCGCAGCCCCGCGAGCGTCGCCTTCACCACGTTGTGGGGGTTGTCCGACCCCAGGGACTTGGCCAGGATGTCCCGCACCCCGACCACCTCGAGGACCGCCCGGGCGGCCCCTCCCGCCACGATGCCCGTCCCCGGCGAGGCCGGCTTGAGGAATACCCTGCCTGCCCCGTAGATTCCCAGGACCTGGTGGGGGATGGTGCTCCCTTTGAGGGCCACCTTCAGCAGATTCTTCTTGGCCTCGTCGATGCCTTTGCGGATGGCCTCGGGGACTTCGTTGGCCTTCCCCAGCCCCATGCCCACGTGCCCCGCCTGGTCGCCCACGACCACCAGGGCGCTGAAGCTGAACCGCCGCCCGCCCTTGACGACCTTGGCCACGCGGTTGATGTGGACCACCCGCTCCATGAGGCGGAGCCCTTCCGGATCGATGCGCCGGACCACCCGTGCGGCAGCCATCAGAATTTCAACCCCCTGTCCCGGGCCGCGGCCGCCAGGGCCTTCACCCGCCCGTGGAACGGATAGCCTCCCCGATCGAAGACGACGGTCTGGATCTGGGCCGCCAACGCCCGCTCGGCCACCAGCGTCCCGACCGCCTTGGCCGCCTCCGTCTTTTTCATCCGGTCGCCCGGCCGCGGCAGGTCCTTGGAGAGCGTGGACGCCGCCACCAGCGTCCGGCCCTGGTCGTCGTTGATGATCTGGGCGTAGATGTGCCGCAGGCTCTTGAACACGCACAGCCGGGGGCGCTCGGTCGTCCCCCGGACCACGCGGCGCACCCGCCGATGCCGGCGCTGCCGCGCTTCCCGCTTCTCCTGAACGCGTGCCACCTCTGGCCCTCTCCCAGGCGGATTGCCGACCCGCCTGCGCTCTCCAAGGTTACTTCGCCCCGGTCTTCCCGGCCTTGCGGCGGATGCGCTCCTCCGCGTACTTGACCCCCTTGCCCTTGTACGGCTCGGGCGGTCTGAACCTCCGGAGCTTGGCCGCGACGGCCCCGACCAACTGCTTGTCGATCCCACTCACGGTGAGCTGGGTCTGGTCCTTCACCTCGATCTTGATCCCCTGGGGGACCGGAAAGAGGATGGGGTGCGAGTAGCCCAGCGAGAGGCTCAGGTTCGGGCCCAGGAGGGCGGCCCGGTACCCCACCCCCACCAGTTCCAGCTTCCGCTCGAAGCCCTTGACCACCCCGGTCACCATGTTGGCGATGAGGCTCCGCGTCAGGCCGTGCAGGGCCTTGTGGAACTTCTCGTCCGTGGGCCGGCGGCAGAGGATCTGGCGATCCTGCACCGCCACTTCCATGCTGGGGTGCGCCGTGAGGCTGAGGGTCCCCCTGGGCCCCTGCACCGTGACGGTGCGCTCCCGCACCTCCACCTTCACCGCGTCCGGGATCGGAATCGGCAACCTACCGATGCGCGACATAGCCTCTTGGCTCCGCGGCCTGCGCCGCTCGCGGCCGGCGGCCCGTCTGGGCCTCCGACCAATCCCCCGCGACCCAGGTCACCAGAGGTAACACAACACCTCTCCGCCCAAGGCGCGCTCCCGCGCCGCCTTGCCCGTCATGAGTCCCTGGGACGTAGAGAGGATGGCCACGCCCAGCCCTCCCATCACGGTGGGGATCTGGGTGGCCTTCCGATACACGCGCAGCCCCGGCCGGCTCACCCGCCGGATCCCCTGGATGACCCGCTCGTTGCTAGGGCCGAACTTCATGTAAACCCGGAGGATACCCTGCTTGCTGTCGTCGATCAGCTTGTAGGCCCGGATGAACCCCTCGGCCTTGAGGCTTTTCGCCAGCTCCACCTTGAGCCGGGAGGCCGGGATATCCACCCGATCCAGCAGGGCCTGATTTGCATTCCGGATGCGCGTCAGCATATCCGCGATGGGATCCGTCATCGACATGAAGAGCGTCCTCCGCCAGGTCGGCACCGTCACCAGGAAGCCTTGATCACCCCGGGGATCTCCCCGCGCAGGGCCAGGGCGCGGAAGCAGATCCGGCACATCTGAAACTTCCGCATGTAGCCTCGCGGCCGCCCGCAGATCCGACAGCGATGGTAGCGGCGCACCCCGAAGCGCGGAGGGCGCTGCTGCTTGTTGATGAGGCTCGTCTTGGCCATGCCGCCTCCCGCCTACTTACGAAACGGAAACCCGAGGTGGGTGAGGAGGGCCCGCGCCTCCTCGTCGGTCCGGGCGGACGTCTCGACGCAGATGTCCATCCCCCGAGTCATGTCCACCTTCTCGTAACTGATCTCGGGAAAGATGAGCTGCTCCCGGATCCCCAGGGCGTAGTTCCCCCGCCCGTCGAAGGACTTGGCCGGCACCCCGCGGAAGTCGCGGATGCGCGGCAGGGCCACGGAGAGCAGGCGGTCCAGGAACTCGTACATCCGCTCGCCCCGCAGCGTCACCTTACAGCCGATGGGCATCCCCGCCCGCAGCTTGAAAGCCGCCTCCGACTTCTTGGCCCGGGTGACCACCGGCTTCTGCCCGGTGATGGTAGCCAGCTCCTCGACGGCGGCATCGATCACCTTCACGTTGCTCACCGCCTCGCCCAGGCCCATGTTGATGACCACCTTCTTGACCTCGGGGACCTGCATCCGGTTCACGTAGGCGAACTGAGCCATCAGGGCCGGCGCGATCTCCCGCCGGTAGCGCTCCCGCAGCCGCGCCGGGATCCGCGGCACCTGGGGGGCCGCCGCCGCCGGCTTCCCCTTCCCGGCTTTCGCCGCCTTCCCGGCTTTCGCCGCCTCGGCGCGCGCCTTGCGCTCCACCTTCTCCGCCATGGCCTAATCCATTGTCTCGCCGCATTCGCGGCACACGCGGACCTTGCGCCCGTCCGCCAGTTGGGTGCGCCCCACCCGCACCGGGCGGTCGCACTTGCTGCACACGAGCTGCACGTTGCTCACGTGCAGGGGATTCTCCCGCTCCAGGATGCCCCCCTGCTGCCCGAAGCGTCCCGGCTTGGCGTGCCGCTTGACGAAGTTGATCTTCTCCACCAGAACCTTGTCCAGCTTGGGGAGAACGCGCAGCACCTTGCCCCGCTTGCCCTTGTCCTTCCCCGCCACCACTTCGATCAGGTCGTTCTTGTTGACCGCCAGCCGATGTCCCACACCCATCGCCGTCCCCCGCCTGGCCTGCGCCTAGATCACCTCCGGCGCCAGGGAGATGATCTTCATGAACTTGGCCTCGCGCAGCTCGCGCGCCACGGGTCCGAAGATACGGGTCCCCACCGGATCGTTGTGGTCATCGATGAGCACCGCCGCATTCCGGTCGAACTTGATGTAGCTGCCATCCGACCGGCGCTGCTCTTTCACGGTGCGGACCACCACCGCCTTGACCACCGCCCCCTTCTTCACCGAGCCCTCGGGGATAGCCTCCTTCACATTGGCCACGATGATGTCCCCGATGTGGGCGTAGCGCTTGGCCGAGCCTCCCAGGACCTTGATCAGGGAGATGCGCTTGGCGCCGGAGTTGTCCGCCACATCCAGAATCGTCCGCAGGCTGATCATGGTTGCCCCCTATCCGCGGCGCGGGATACCTCAGACGGCCTTCTCCAGCACCGCCACCACGCGCCACCGCTTCTCTTTGGAGAGGGGGCGGGTCTCCATCAGCCGGACCGTATCCCCGACATGGCACGCGTTGTCCTCGTCGTGGGCCTTCACCCGGGTCTTGCGCCGCACCATCTTGTTGTAAGCCTGGTGGCGGACGAGTCGGGCGATCTCCACCACGACCGTCTTCTGCATCTTGTCGCTGACCACGGTCCCAACCGCGGTCTGCCGCCGGCTGCGCTCCTCCACCATCCTAGGACCCTCCCTTGGCCGCGTGCACGACGCGCTCCGCCGTGCGGATGCGGGCCAGGTCGCGGCGGAGCTGGCGGATTCGCATGGGGTTCTCCAACTGGGTGGTGGCCTGGCGCAGGCGCAGCTTGAACAGCTCCTCCTGCACCTCTGCGGCCTTCTGGCGGAGCTCGTCCGCCGTGAGATCCCTCAGCTCGGCATACTTCATCACGCGGCCCCCGTGCCTCCCCGGGAGACGAAGCGCGTGGCGATGGGCAGCTTCATCGCCGCCAGCCGCATCGCCTCCTTCGCCTCGGCCTCCGGTATGCCCTCCATCTCGTACAGGATGCGCCCGGGCTTCACCACGGCGACCCAGCCCTCGGGGGCCCCCTTGCCCTTCCCCATCCGCGTCTCGGCCGGCTTGGCCGTGATGGGCTTATCCGGGAAGATCCGGATCCACACCTTGCCGCCCCGTTTCACATAACGGGTCATGGCGCGGCGGGCCGCCTCGATCTGCCGGTTGGTGATCCAGGCGGCCTCCAGCGCCTTGAGCCCGTACTGGCCGAAGGCCAGCGCGCTGCCCCGGGTGGCGATGCCCGACCGGCGTCCCCGCTGTTGCTTCCGGTACTTCACCCGTTTCGGAACCAGCATGCCGCGCTCCTCGTCCTCCGGCTAGGTCCGGGGCGGTGGTGGGGTGCCCGGGGCCCGGCGGCGTCGCTGCCGGTCGGCGGGCAGCCGCGACTCCCGCAGCCGTTCCGGCGGCTTGCTCTCCACGCCCAGCGTCTCCGGCAACACCTCGCCGTGGAACACCCAGGCCTTCACCCCGATGGCTCCGTAGGTGGTCCGGGCCGTGGCCACCCCGAAATCGATGTCCGCCCGTAGCGTGTGCAGCGGGACCCGGCCCTCGCGATACCACTCGGACCGGGCGATCTCGGCCCCCGCGAGCCGGCCGGCGCAGGCCACCTTCACCCCCTGGGCCCCCAGCCGCATGGAGGACTGGACCGCCTTCTTCATGGCGCGCCGGAAGGCCACCCGCCGCTCCAACTGCTGGGCGATCTGCTCCGCCACGAGCTGGGCATCCAGTCTCGGCCTTGCGGACCTCCTCGATGTCCAGCCGCACTTCCTTCTTGGTCATGCGGGACAGCTCGACGCGCAGCTTCTCCACCTCCGACCCTTTCTTGCCGATGATGATGCCCGGCCGGGCCGTGTGGATGATGATGCGCACCTGGTCCGCCTTCCGCTCGATCTCGATGCGGGAGACCCCCGAGTGGTAGAGCCGCTCCTTGATGTAGCGGCGCAGCCGCAGGTCCTCGTGGAGCGTCTCCGCGTAGTTCCTGCCGGCAAACCAGCGGGACCGCCACGTCTTGATGACGCCCAGGCGAAATCCCAGGGGATGTGTCTTTTGTCCCACGCCGACCTCCGTGGCACCCGGCCGCGCCCGCAGGTTCTCGGGCGGGGGCACCGGGCCGCTCAGGCCTCTTCCCGCTCCCGCAACACGATGGTGATATGGCTGCTGCGCTTCCGGATCCGGAAGGCCCGCCCCATGGCCCGCGGCTGGATGCGCTTCACGGTGGGCCCCTCGTCCACCGTGGCCTGCGGCCACCACCAGTCGGTCCACGTCGTGGACGCCATGGTTCTGGGTGGCATTGGCCATGGCGGACCGCAGCAGCTTCTCCACGATCCGGGCCGCCTGCCGCTTGGCCACCTGCACCTGCACCAGGGCGCTGTTCACGTCCTTGCCCCGGATCAGGTCCGCCACCAGTCTCGCCTTTTGCGGCGGCACCCGGACGAAGCGCGCGACTGCTCTGGCTTCTGCCATTGTTCACCCCGGTCCCCGGCTCGGCCGCGTCCCGCGGCCTCCGCCAGGTCCTGAGACGCTGCCGTCTACTTCAAGGCGGTGGACTTCGCGGTGTGGGCGCTATGCCCGCGGAAGGTGCGGGTGGGGGAGAACTCGCCCAGCTTGTGACCGACCATGTTCTCCGTGATGTACACCGGAATGAACTTCTTCCCGTTGTGGACCGCCAGGGTGTGCCCGACGAACTCCGGCGGGATCGTGGAGCGCCGCGACCAGGTCTTGAGAACCTTCTTCTCCCGCCCCCGGTTCATATCCTCGATCTTCTTCAGCAGCTTGGGCTCGATGTACGGCCCCTTCTTCAACGACCGCGCCACGCTTCCTCCGTGCTTCCCTGTGCCGGGCCTCGCACGGGCCCGGAACCGTCCCCGGGACTACTCGCGCCGCTTCACGATGTATCGGTCCGAGACCTTCCCATGCTTCCGGGTCTTGACCTCGCGCTTTCCCCACGGACTGCAGGGGTGGCGTCCGCCGGAGCTCTTCCCCTCGCCGCCGCCCATCGGATGGTCGTGGGGGTTCATGGCCACCCCGCGGACCGACGGGCGGATGCCCAGCCAGCGGGACCGCCCCGCCTTCCCGACGGAGACGTTCTCATGCTCCAGGTTCCCCACCTGACCCACGGTGGCCATGCAGTCCAGCCGGACCTTTCGCATCTCTCCGGAGGGGAGCCGCAGCAGCCCGTGGTTCCCCTCCTTGGCCACGAACTGAGCCGTGGCGCCCGCGGTGCGCACCAGTTGCGCCCCCCGGCCCGGCTGCAGCTCCACGTTGTGGACCGTGAGGCCCACCGGGATGTTGCGGAGCGGCAGCGCATTGCCCACCCGGACCTCGGCCTCCGGCCCGGACATCACCCGGTCGCCCACCGCGAGGCCCAAAGGCGCCAGGATGTAACGCTTTTCCCCGTCGGCGTAGTGCAGAAGCGCAATCCGCGCCGAGCGGTTGGGATCGTACTCGATGGCCGCCACCTTGGCGGGGATGCCGAGCTTGTCCCGGCGGAAGTCGATCACCCGGTACATCTGCTTGTGGCCGCCCCCGTGGTGCCGGCAGGTGATCCGCCCCAGGGCATTGCGCCCGCCGGTCTTGCGCAGGGGCGTGAGCAGCGACTTCTCCGGAGCCGATTTGGTGATCTCCTGGAACGTCGAGACGCTCTGGAAGCGGCGACCCGGCGACGTGGGTCGGTACTTTCGAACTGGCATGGCGATTCGTCCTTCTCGGCTCTAGACTCTCGGCCCTCGGCTCGGGTCGCTCACACGCCCTCGTACAGCTCGATCGACTGGCCGGGCTTGAGCGTCGCGAAGGCCTTTTTCCAGTCCGGCTGCCGGCCCTGGAAGCGGCCCAGCCGCTTCACCTTCCCCCGCACGTGGGCGGTGCGGACCTCCAGGACCGAGACCTTGAAGAGCTGCTCGATGGCCCGCTTGATCTCCACCTTGTTGGCCGTCTTGGCCACCCGGAAGAGGTACTGGTTCCCCTCCTCCTTGAGCCGCGTCCCCTTCTCGGACAGAAGCGGCTTCAGGATCACCTGGTACGGATCCTTCATGGCGCCAGCACCTCCCGGAGCGTGTGCACCCCCTCCGGCGTGAGCACGACCGTGTCCGCCAAGAGGAGGTCGTAAACGTTCAGGCCGCGCACCGTGAGGACCCGGACCTCGGGCAGGTTCCGGGCCGACTTCTCCAGCACCTCGTCCCGCGCGGGCAGGACGACCAGCGTCTTCCCCCCCCACGCCCCCACGGCCTTGAGCAGGCCTTGCATGGCCTTGGTGCTGGGCTTCTCCAGGGCCAGGGAGTCCAGCAGGCGCACGGCCCCGCTCTGCGCCTTGCTGGTCAGGGCGGCACACAGGGCCTGGCGGCGGATCGCCTTGGGCGGCGCGAAACTGTAGGAGCGGGGGTGGGGGCCGAAGGTGGTCCCGCCGTGCCGCCAGAGGGGCGAGCGGATGGTGCCGGCCCGTGCCCGGCCCGTGCCCTTCTGCTTCCACGGCTTCTTCCCGCCGCCCGAGACATCCGACCGCCCCTTGGTGTCGGCGGTGCCCTGCCGGCGGTTCGCGAGCTGCATGCGCACCACCTCGTGCAGCAGGTGGGGCTTCACGGGGGCGTCGAAGATCGCCGCGGGCAGCTCCAGACTGTCCACCTTCTCGTTTTTCGTGTTGACCACATCCAGGAGCGTCGTCATGGATTCGCGAGGCCTGCCCCGCCGCGCGCGACGGGTCTCCGGCCCCTCCTCATCTGCCCTTCCGAATGGTCACCAGCCCGCCGTAGGGTCCCGGCACCGCGCCCTGGACCACCAGCAGGTTCCTCTCCGGGTCCACCGAGACCACTGTGATGCCGCGCACGGTGGTGCGCTCCGCCCCCATGTGCCCCGGCAGGTGGTGCCCGCGGAACACGCGGGATGGATAGGACGAGGCCCCGATGGAGCCCGGCGCCCGGTGGAACATGGCCCCGTGGGTCATGGGACCGCCGCGGTAATTCCAGCGCTTGACGCCGCCCTGGAATCCTTTGCCCTTGCTTATCCCCGTGATGCGCACCCGCTCGCCGACGCGGAAGAGCCCCACGGTGAGGATCTGCCCCACCGAGAATTCCCCCTCGCCGCCACGCAGACGCAGCTCGCGCAGATGCCGCTGGTAGGGCACCTGTGCCTTGTCGAAGTGGCCACGCAGGGGCTTGGTGAGGCGCGCGGCCTTGGGCTCGGACGAGAAGCCGATCTGAATCGCCTCGTAGCCGTCGCGATCCGCCGTCTTCTTCTGGACCACGGGGCAGGGACCGGCCTGGATCACCGTCGCCGGCACGGCCTTGCCCCGCTCGTCGAAGACCTGCGTCATCCCGATCTTGCGTCCCAACAGTCCGATCGCCATGTTCATCTGCGCCCCGCCCCGCCGGATCGAGCGCCGGGGCCTCCCGCTAGAGTTTGATCTCGACGTCCACCCCCGCGGGCAGGTCCAGCCGCATGAGCTGGTCCACCGTTTGGGGCGTGGGCTGCACGATGTCCATCATCCGCACGTGGGTCCGGATCTCGAACTGCTCCCGGGATTTCTTGTCCACGTGGGGGGAGCGGAGCACCGTGTAGCGGCTGATCTTCGTGGGGAGCGGCACGGGGCCGGAGATCAAGGCCCCCGAGCGCTGCACAGTCCCCACGATGTCCTTGACCGCCTGATCCAGCAGCCGGTGATCGTAGGCCTTCAGCTTGATCCGAATCTTCTGATTATCCATCGGCCATCCTGTCGGCCCCGCCGGGGCCCGCCTTACTGCAGGACCTCGCTCACCACGCCCGCGCCCACGGTGCGGCCCCCCTCGCGGATGGCGAAGCGGAGCTCCTTCTCCATGGCGATGGGCTGGATGAGCTCGACGGTGAGGGCCACGTTGTCCCCGGGCATGACCATCTCGGTCCCCTCGGGGAGCTTCACCACCCCCGTGACGTCCGTGGTCCGGAAGTAGAACTGGGGGCGGTAGCCGTCGAAGAAGGGGGTGTGGCGGCCGCCCTCCTCCTTCGTGAGGACGTAGGCCTCGGCCTTGAACTTCATGTGGGGGGTGATGGAGCCGGGCTTGGCCACGACCTGGCCCCGCTCCACCTCCTCGCGCTTGACGCCGCGGAGGAGCACCCCGATGTTGTCGCCGGCCTGGCCCTGGTCCAGGAGCTTGCGGAACATCTCGACGCCGGTGCAGACCGTCTTCTGCGTCTCCCGGAGGCCGATGATCTCCACCTCCTCGCCCACCTTGACCACCCCGCGCTCCACGCGCCCGGTGACCACGGTCCCCCGGCCGGAGATGGTGAAGACGTCCTCCACCGGCATGAGGAAGGGCTTGTCGATCTCCCGCTTGGGGGTGGGGAAGTAGCTGTCCACGGCGTCCATGAGCTCGTAGATGCACTTGTACTCGGGGGCGGCCGGGTCGGTGCTACTGGACTGGAGGGCCTTCAGGGCGGAGCCCTTCACGATGGGGATCTCGTCCCCGGGGAACTGGTACTGGGTGAGCAGCTCCCGGACCTCGAGCTCCACCAGCTCCATGAGCTCGGGGTCGTCCACCATGTCCACCTTGTTCAGGAAGACCACCATGGCGGGGACGCCGACCTGGCGGGCGAGCAGGATGTGCTCCCGGGTCTGGGGCATGGGGCCCTCGGAGGCCGCCACCACCAGGATGGCCCCGTCCATCTGGGCCGCCCCGGTGATCATGTTCTTGATGTAGTCGGCGTGGCCGGGGCAGTCCACGTGGGCGTAGTGGCGCTTCGCCGTCTCGTACTCCACGTGGGCGATGGCGATGGTGATCCCGCGCTCCCGCTCCTCCGGCGCCTTGTCGATCTGGTCGAAGGGGACGAAGCTCACCTTCGGGTTGCGGAAGCCCAGGGCCTTGGTGATCGCCGCGGTCAGGGTGGTCTTGCCGTGGTCGATGTGGCCGATGGTCCCGACGTTCATGTGCTCTTTCGTCCGCTCGAACTTGGCTTTGGCCATGGATGTCTCTCCCTGCCTGGGTCCCAGCAGCGCGCGGCCGGCTAGGCCACCGCGCGCCCACCCACCTTGGCGATGATTTCCTCAGCGATCTGGGCCGGCACGGCCTGGTACCGGGCGAACTGGAACGGGGTGTGGCTGGCCCGCCCCTGGGTGTTGGAGCGGAGATCCGTGGCGTACCCGAACAGCTCGGCCAGCGGCACCTCGCAGCGGATGACCTGGGCCGCGGCCCGGGCCTCGATCTCCAGCACCCGCCCGCGTCGCGAGTTTAGGTCGCCGATCACCTGGCCCACGAACGCCTCGGGCACGATCACGTCGAAGCGCATGACGGGCTCGAGCAGGATGGGCTTGGCCCGGCGCGCGCCGTCCTTGAAGGCCATGGAGCCCGCGATCTTGAAGGCCATCTCGGAGGAGTCCACCTCGTGGTAGGAGCCGTCCACCAGGATGACGCGGGCGTCCACCACCGGGTAGCCGGCCAGGACGCCGCCCTCCATGGCCTCCCGCACCCCCTTCTCCACCGCGGGGATGTACTCTTTGGGGATGGTGCCCCCCACGATCTTGTTCACGAACTCGAAGCCCCCGCCCGGGAACGGCTCGAGCTGGATCTTCACGTGCCCGTACTGGCCGCGGCCACCCGTCTGTCGGATGAAGCGCCCCTCGGCGGGGACGGAGGCCGTCACCGTCTCCCGGTAGGCCACCTGGGGCTTCCCCACGGTGGCCTCCACGCGGAACTCGCGCAGGAGACGGTCCACGATGATCTCCAGATGCAGCTCACCCATGCCGGAGATGATGGTCTGCCCCATCTCCTCATCCGTGGTGGCGCGGAAGGTCGGGTCCTCGTTGGCCAGGGCCGCCAGGGCCATGGAGAGCCGCTCCTGCCCGTCTTTGGTCTTGGGCTCGATCGCCACGGAGATCACCGGCTCGGGGAACTCCATCGCCTCGAGCACGATGGGGGCATGCTCTACGCAGAGCGTGTCGCCCGTCTTGGCATTCCGCAGGCCCACCGCCGCTGCGATATCGCCCGCCGCCACCCGCCGGACCTCCTCCCGCTTGTTGGCGTGCATGCGGAGCAGCCGTCCGATCCGCTCCTTGCTGCCCCGCGTCGAGTTGAAAACATAGGAGCCCGAGTCCAGAACCCCCGAGTAGACCCGGAAGTAGGCCAGCTGCCCCACGAAGGGATCGGCCATGATCTTGAAGACCAGGGCCGAGAAGGGAACGGCCTCGCTGGGCTCGCGCTGCACTACTTCCCCCGTCTTCGGATGCTTCCCCTCCACGGGCGGGAGGTCAACCGGCGAGGGCAGGTAGGCGACCACCGCATCCAGGAGCGGCTGCACCCCCTTGTTCTTGAAGGCGGACCCGCACAGCACGGGCACCGCCCGGAGGTGGAGCGTGGCCTTCCGCAGGGCCGCCTGGATCTCGTCGGCGCTGAGCGGCGTCCCCGCCACGTACTTCTGCAGCAACTGCTCGTCCTGGTCCGCCACCGCCTCCAGCAGGCGCTCGCGCGCCGCCGCCGCGGCCGCGGCCAGCTCGGAGGGGATGGGCTCCTCGTGGTAGGCGGCGCCCAGCGTCTCCTCCTCCCAGACGAAGGCCTTCATGGCGACGAGGTCGATCACGCCCTTCAGCTTGTCCTCCTTCCCGTAGGGGAGCTGGACGCACACCGGGTTCGCACCCAGCCGCTCCGCGATCATGGCCACCGAGCGCTCGAAGTCGGCTCCCGTCCGGTCCATCTTGTTGACGAAGGCGATGCGGGGGACCCCGTACTTGTCCGCCTGGCGCCAGACCGTCTCCGACTGCGGCTCCACCCCTGCCACGGCGTCAAAGACCGCCACAGCCCCGTCCAGCACCCGCAGCGACCGCTCCACCTCCACGGTGAAGTCCACGTGGCCGGGGGTGTCGATGATGTTGATGCGGTGGTCGTCCCAGAAGCAGGTCGTGGCCGCGGAGGTGATGGTGATCCCGCGCTCCTTCTCCTGCTCCATCCAGTCCATCTCGGTCGAACCCTCGTCCACCTCGCCGATCTTGTGGGTCTTGCCCGTATAATACAAGATCCGCTCGGTCGTCGTCGTCTTGCCGGCATCGATGTGGGCCATGATGCCGATATTCCGGGTTCGATCCAGCGAGTAGGTCTCGGCCACGACGGTCGTCCTTCGCTCCGCGCTTACCAGCGATAGTGGGCGAAGGCCTTGTTGGCTTCCGCCATCTTGTGAGTGTCTTCTCGCTTCTTCACCGAGGCGCCGCGGTTGTTGGCGGCCTCGATCAGCTCCGCAGCCAGCCGCTCCTGCCATGGTCTTCTCGGTGCGCTTGTGCGCGAACCCGATGATCCAGCGGAAGGCGAGAGAGGTCCGGCGGTCTGCCCGCACCTCCACCGGCACCTGGTAGGTCGCGCCGCCCACCCGCCGCGACTTGACCTCCAGGACGGGCTTCACATTGTCCAGCGCCTGCTTGAAGAGCTTCTGGGGGTCCGCCTTGGTGCGGTCCTCGATCAGGTGCATGGAGCCGTAGAAGATCCGCTCGGCCGTGGTCCGCTTGCCCTGCCGCATCATGGCGTTCACGAACTTCGTGACCAGTTTGCTGCCGAACAGGGGATCCGGCTGCACGTCTCGTTTCTCGGCTACCTTCCGCCTCGGCATTCCCGACTCCTCACTCGCCGCCCGAGCCCGCTTCCGACGCGCCGGCAGAGAAGAAAACCGGCACGGCAGGGCCGGCTGCGCCCTGTTGCTCCAGTGCCGGTTCCGTTAGCTGGCCTTGGGTCGCTTGGCCCCGTAGAGGGAGCGGCCTTGCTTCCGGTCCGCTACGCCTGCGGTATCCAGGGTGCCCCGGATGATGTGGTAGCGGACCCCGGGGAGATCCTTCACACGGCCTCCCCGAATCAACACGATGGAGTGCTCCTGCAGGTTATGGCCGATCCCGGGGATATAGGTGGTCACCTCGATCTGGTTGGTCAACCGGACGCGAGCCACCTTGCGCAGGGCGGAGTTCGGCTTCTTGGGGGTGGTGGTGTAGACGCGCACGCACACCCCCCGCTTCTGGGGGCACGCCTGGAGGGCCGGCGCTTTCTCTTTCTTCGCGATCTGGCGCCGTCCGCGTCGGACGAGCTGGGCGATAGTCGGCATGGAATGTTCTTTCCCTCGTCTGCACAGAACCGTGGCAATGTACGGGATGGGCCCCTACTTGTCAAGGGGAATCTCGCCCCTTATGGCAGGTTGACGTCCATCGCCTGCAGGATCTCGGCCGCGGCCTCCTGCTGCTTCTCCGCCTCCGCCTCCTCGGGCCGCGGCAGCGGCACCTCTGGGGTGGCGATGCGGGTCTCGCGGTACCAGCGCATCCCCGTCCCCGCGGGAATGAGGCGGCCCATGATGACGTTCTCCTTCAACCCCCGCAGCTCGTCCCGGGCGCCGTTGATGCTGGCCTCCGTGAGGACCTTGGTGGTCTCCTGGAAGGAGGCCGCGGAGACGAAGCTGTCGGTGCTGAGGGAGGCCTTGGTGATGCCCAGGAGCATGGGCTCGGCCGTGGCGGGCGGGCCGCCTCCGCCGCGCACGCGGTGGTTCTCCTCCTCGAAGTGGGCCTTTTCCACGTGCTCGCCCACCAGGAAGTTGGTGCCGCCCACGCTCTCGATGCGCACGCGGCGCAGCATCTGCCGGACGATCACCTCGATGTGCTTGTCGTTGATGCTGACCCCCTGGAGCCGGTAGACCTCCTGCACCTCGTTCACGAGGTACTTCTGCAGGGCCTCCACTCCCTTGACGTGGAGGATATCGTGGGGGTTGATGGGGCCGTCCATGAGGGGATCGCCCGCCCGCACCTCGTCCCCCTCCAGGACCGTGACGTGCTTGCCGCGCGGGATGAGGTACTCCTTGAAGTCGCTGGTCTCGTTCCGGATGATGATCTTCCTGAGGCCCTTCACGATCCCGGCGAACTCCACCCGGCCGTCGATCTCGGAGATGATGGCGGGGTCCTTGGGCTTCCTCGCCTCGAACAGCTCCGCCACCCGGGGCAGGCCGCCCGTGATGTCCTTGGTCTTGGTCGTCTCCCGCGGGATCTTGGCGATGGCGTCGCCGGCGAACACCTGCTGGCCCTCGGCCACCATGAGGTGCGCCCCCACGGGAATCTGGGTCTTGAAGACCGTGGTCCCGGCGCTGTCCTTGATGGAGACGCGGGGCTGCAGTTCCTCCTTGGTGCCCGGCTCCACGATGACCTTCTGGGACAGGCCCGTGACCTCGTCCACCTCCTCCTTCATGGTCACGCCCTCCTGGACGTCCCGGAAGTGGACCGTCCCGGCGTGCTCGGTCAGGATGGAGGTGGTGAAAGGATCCCACTCCACCAGAACTTCCCCCAGTGTGACGGCCTGGCCATCCCCGACCTTCAGGCGGGCGGCGTACATCGGCTGGTAAGTGTCCTTGATCCGCCCCCGGTCGTCCACGATGGCGATGGTGCCGTTCCGGTTCATGACCACCAGGTCACCGCTGGCCGTCTTGACCGTGCGGAGGCTCTGGAATCGGACGGTGCCGGACGCCTTGCTCTCCAGCTGGGTCTGCTCCGTGCCCCGCAGCGTGGCCGTGCCGCCGATGTGGAAGGTCCGCATGGTGAGCTGCGTCCCCGGCTCGCCGATGGACTGGGCGGCCAAGACACCCACCGCCTCGCCCAGCTCCACCAGTCGGCCCGTGGCCAGGTTGCGCCCGTAGCACTTGATGCAGCAGCCGCGGCGCGCCTCGCAGGTGAGGACGGAGCGGATCCGCATCCGGTCGATGCCGGCGTTCTCGATCTTGCTGGCCAAGAGTTCGACGATCTCCTCGTTGGCCCGGGCCAACACCTCGCCGGTGAAGGGGTCCACCACGTCGTCCAGCGGCACCCGGCCCAGGATGCGATCCCGCAGGGGCTGGATGATCTCCCCGCCCTCGATGAGAGGGGTGACCCAGATCCCGGTGAGCGTGCCGCAGTCCTGCTCGGTGACGATCATGTCCTGGGCCACGTCCACGAGGCGCCGGGTGAGGTACCCCGAGTCGGCGGTCTTGAGCGCCGTGTCCGCCAGGCCCTTCCGCGCGCCATGGGTGGAGATGAAGTACTGGAGCACGGTGAGGCCCTCGCGGAAGTTGGCGGTGATGGGAGTCTCGATGATCTCGCCCGAGGGCTTGGCCATGAGGCCGCGCATCCCGGCCAACTGCCGGATCTGCTGGCGGCTGCCCCGGGCCCCCGAGTCGGCCATCATGAACACGGGGTTGAATTCCCCCTGTTCGTGCTTCTCGATTTCCTTGAACAACTCATCCGAGACCCGCTCCGTCACATGGGTCCAGATGTCGATGATCTTGTTGTAGCGCTCGCCCTTGGTGATCAGGCCGTCCTGGTACTCCTTCTCGACCTTGACCACTTCGCGGTTGGCCCCACCGATGATCTCCTCCTTGTTGGCGGGGATGTGCAGGTCGTCCACACCGATGGAGATCCCGGCCAGCGTCGCGTAGCGGAAGCCCAGGTCCTTCAGGGCGTCCAGGAGCTTCACCGTCTCGCTGTTGCCCAGCAGGTAGTAGCACTGGGAGATCAGGCGCGTCAGCTCGCGCTTGTTCATGTCCTGGTTGATGAAGCGGAGCTGGGTCGGCAGGACCTCGTTGAAGAGGACGCGGCCCACCGTGGTCTCGAGCCGATCCCCGTTCCAGCGCATCTTCACCTTGGCCAGGAGACCCACCTCGTCGGCGTCGTAGGCCGCCCGCACCTCGTCCATGTCGGCGAAGGTCATCCCCTCACCCTGCTGCCCCGGCTTCTCCCGCGTGAGGTAGTAGCAGCCGATGACGATGTCCTGGCTGGGAGCCGCCACGGGCGTCCCGTTGGCGGGCGAGAGGATGTTGTAGGGCGCCCACATGAGGAGCCGGGCCTCGAGCTGCGCCTCGGGCGAGAGCGGCACGTGGACCGCCATCTGGTCGCCGTCGAAGTCGGCGTTGAAGGCGGCGCAGACCAGGGGGTGGATCTTGATGGCCTCGCCCTCCACCAGCATGGGCTCGAAGGCCTGGATGCCCAGGCGGTGCAGCGTGGGGGCCCGGTTCAACATGACCGGGTGCGCCTGGATCACGCTCTCCAGGGCGTCCCAGACCTCGGGGCGGCCGCGCTCCACCAGCTTCTTGGCGCTCTTGATGGTCGTGACGTGCTCCGTGTCCTTGAGGAGCTTGCGGAAGATGAAGGGCTTGAACAGCTCCAGGGCCATCTTCTTGGGCAAGCCGCACTGGTGGAACTTCAGCTCGGGCCCCACCACGATGACCGAGCGCCCCGAGTAGTCCACGCGCTTGCCCAGGAGGTTCTGGCGGAAGCGTCCCTGCTTGCCCTTGAGCATGTCCGAGAGGGACTTCAAGGGGCGGTTGTTCTGGCCCTTCAAGGCCCGGCCGCGGCGCCCGTTGTCGAAGAGGGCGTCCACCGCCTCCTGCAGCATTCGTTTCTCGTTCCGAATGATGATGTCCGGGGCCCTCAGCTCCATGAGGCGCTTCAGGCGGTTGTTGCGGTTGATGACCCGGCGGTACAGGTCGTTCAGGTCCGAGGTGGCGAAGCGCCCGCCGTCCAAGGGGACCAGGGGGCGCAGTTCGGGCGGCAGGACGGGGATCACCTCCAGGATCATCCACTCGGGCTTGTTCCCCGAGTTCAGGAAGGCCTCCATGATCCGAAGGCGTTTGGTGATCTTCTTGCGGTTCTGCTGCGAGGTCTCCTTCGTCATCCGTGCCCGGAGCTGGCCGGCCAGCTCGGGCACGTTGATCTTGCGCAGGAGTTCCCGGATGGCCTCGGCCCCCATGCCGACGCGGAAGCCGTCCCCGTACTCCTCGGTCGCCTTGCGGTACTGCTCCTCGCTCAAGAGCTGCCGGAGGGTGAGCGGTGTCTTGCCCGGATCCAGGACCACGTACTCCTCGAAGTAGAGGATCTTCTCCAGGTCCCGCAGGGACATGTCGAGGAGGTACCCGATCCGGCTGGGAATGGACTTGAAGAACCAGATGTGGACCACGGGCGAGGCCAGCTCGATGTGCCCCAGGCGCTGCCGCCGGGCCTTGCTGCGGATCACCTCGACGCCGCACTTGTCGCAGACGGCCCCGTTGTGCTTGATCCCCTTGAACTTGCCGCAGTTGCACTCCCAGTCCCGGGTCGGCCCGAAGATCTTGGCGCAGAAGAGCCCATCCCGCTCGGGCTTGAAGGTGCGGTAGTTGATGGTCTCGGGTTTCTTGACCTCGCCATGCGACCAGCTCCGGATCTTCTCGGGGGACGCCAAGCCGATACGGATGGCTCGAAAGCTGGTGGGGTCGATGGGCTTCTCGTCGAAGAACCCGAAGAATTTCTCCAAGGGAGACTCCTTTAGGAATCGCGCTGGCGCGATTCCTTACTATTCCTTGATCAGCTCGACGTCCAACGCCAGGCTCTGCAGTTCCTTCACCAGCACGTTGAAGGACTCGGGCAGGCCGGGCTCCAGGGTGTTCTCACCCTTCACGATGGACTCGTACATCTTGGTGCGCCCGACCACGTCGTCCGACTTCACCGTCAGGATCTCCTGCAGCGTGTGAGCCGCACCGTACGCCTCCAGGGCCCAGACCTCCATCTCCCCGAAGCGCTGGCCGCCGAATTGCGCCTTGCCGCCCAGCGGCTGCTGCGTCACCAGGGAGTAGGGGCCGATGGAGCGGGCGTGGATCTTGTCGTCCACCAGGTGGGCCAGCTTCATGAGGTAGATGTAGCCCACCGTGACCTCCTGGTGGAACGCCTTGCCCGTCCGCCCGTCGTAGAGCGGCGTCTTGCCGGAGGGGGGGAGCTTCCCCCGCTTGAGCATGGTCTTGATGTCCTTCTCCTGGGCGCCGTCGAAAACCGGCGAGGCCACCCGCAGGCCCAGGGCAGAGGCGGCCCACCCCAGATGAGTCTCCAGGATCTGCCCCACGTTCATGCGCGAGGGGACCCCCAGGGGGTTCAGGACCACCTCCACCGGGGTCCCGTCGGGAAGGTAGGGCATGTCCTCCTCGGGGAGGATCTTGGCGATGACGCCCTTGTTGCCGTGGCGCCCCGCGATCTTGTCCCCCACCGAGAGCTTGCGCTTCATGGCCACGTAGACCTTGACCAGCTTGAAGACGCCGGGCATCAGCTCGTCCCCCCGCTTAAGGCGGCCGATGCGCTCCTCCAGCAGGCTCTCCAGGATGTGGATCTGGTTCTCCGCCCCCTCCACCAGATGGGTGGACTCGGCGGCGGCCTCCTCGTCCAGGTGGAGCGCCACGTCCACCAGGTCCTCGGCGGGGAAGTCGGCCAGCAGCTCGGCGGTGAGCTTGTGGCGCTTCTGGACGATCACCTTGCGGCTCGTCCGGGACCGGACGTCCTTGCCCACCACGCGGTCCACCAGCAGGTCCCGCAGGCGCGCATCCCGCTCGGAGCGGATGATCTGGATCTCGTCCTCGAAGTCCTTCCGCAGGCGGGCGATCTCCTCGTCCTCGATGGACTTGGCCCGCTCGTCCTTCTCCGACCCCCGGCGGGAGAGAATCTTCACGTCCACCACAGTGCCGCTGATCCCCGGCGGGACGTAGAGGGAGGCGTCCCGGACATCCTCGGCCTTCTCGCCGAAGATGGCCCGCAGCAGGCGCTCCTCGGGGGTGAGGACCGACTCGCCCTTGGGGGTCACCTTCCCCACCAGGATGTCGCCCGGCTTGACCTCGGCCCCGATGCGGATGATGCCGCTTTCGTCCAGGTCCTTCAGGGCCTCCTCGCCCACGTTGGGGATGTCCCGGGTGATCTCCTCGCGACCCAGCTTGGTGTCGCGGGCCTCGATCTCGAACTCCTCGATGTGGATGGAGGTGTAGCGGTCGTCCTTCACCAGCTTCTCGCTGATGAGGATGGCGTCCTCGAAGTTGTAGCCGCCCCAGGGCATGAAGGCCACCAGGACGTTCTGCCCCAGCGCCAGCTCGCCTTCCTGGGTGGCGGGGCCGTCGGCGATCACCTGCCCCTTCACCACCCGCTGCCCCTTGGCCACGATGGGCTTCTGGTTGATGCAGGTGTTCTGGTTGCTGCGCTTGAACTTCAGCAGGGTGTAGATGTCCACCCCCGAGCCGTTGTCCTGGCCGTCGGAGCGGGTCTCTTTGGGAGCGGCCCGCACCAGGATGCGATCCGCCGACACGCTCTCCACCACGCCGCCACGCTTCGCCACCACCACGGCCCCCGAGTCCTTGGCCGCCACGAACTCCATCCCGGTGCCGACCACCGGGGCCGTGGGCCGGAGCAGGGGGACCGCCTGCCGCTGCATGTTCGCCCCCATGAGGGCGCGGTTGGCGTCATCGTGCTCGAGGAACGGGATCAGGGACGTCGAGATCCCCACGAGCTGCTTGGGGGAGACGTCCATGTACTCGATCTTGTCGGGCGAGACCATCACCGAGTTGCCGCCCACGCGGGCCTGCACGCGGTCGCTCACGAAGCGGTTCCGGCCGTCCAGCTCGGCGTTGGCCTGGGCGACGGTGTGCTTCTCCTCCTCGTCCGCCGTGAGGTACTCGATCTCGTCCGTCACCCGGCCGTCCTCGCACCTTCCGGTAGGGGGTCTCGATGAAGCCGAAGTCGTTCACCCGAGCGTAGGTGCCCAGGGAGGCGATGAGGCCGACGTTGGGGCCTTCCGGCGTCTCGATGGGGCACATCCGCCCGTAGTGGGTCGGATGCACGTCGCGGACCTCGAAGCCGGCTCGCTCGCGGGAGAGGCCGCCCGGGCCCAGGGCCGACAGGCGGCGCTTGTGCGTCAGCTCCGCCAGCGGGTTGGTCTGGTCCATGAACTGGGAGAGCTGGGAGGACCCGAAGAACTCCTTCAGGGCCGCCGTGACCGGCTTGGCGTTCACCAGGTCGTGCGGCATGAGGGTCTCCAGCTCCTGGGTGCTCATCCGCTCCCGCACCGCCCGCTCCATGCGGGCCAGGCCGATGCGGAACTGGTCCTCCAGAAGCTCGCCCGCGGCCCGCACGCGGCGGTTGCCCAGGTGATCGATGTCGTCGATCTGCCCCTCGCCCCGCTTCACCTTCAGGAGGTAGTCGATGACCTTCACGATGTCCTCCTTGCGGAGGACCCGCTCCTTCAGCGGGACGTCCATCTCCAGCTTCTTGTTCATCTTCAGCCGGCCGACCTTGGACAGGTCGTAGCGGCGGGGGTTGAAGAAGATGTTCTCCAGCAGGGCCTTGGTGCTCTCCAGGGTGGGGGGATCGCCCGGCCGCATGCGGCGGTAGATTTCCACCAGGGCCTCCTCCACACTCCGGGTCGCGTCCTTGAGGAGGGTCTCCCGAATCTCGAAGAGCTCGCGGTTGTCGGCGCCGGAGAGGACCTGGAAAGACCCCACCGCCTGCTCCAGCAGGCGATCCAGCAGCTCGGCCGTCACCTCCTGGCCGCACTCCGCCAGGACCTCTCCCGTCCGGGCATCCACCACATCGCGGGACAGGAACCGTCCGCAGACGTCCTCCTTCGAGACCGCCACGTGCTTGATCTTCAAGGCCTGAAGGCGCTTCAGCCCGTTCCGGGTCAGCCGCTTGCCGGCGGCGGCCACCGTCTCCTTCCCCTCCACCACCTCCCGGGCCACGCGATAGCCGAGCACACCCGGCGCGCTCGCGTCCAGGAGGATGTCTTTCTTCTGGAAGGTCAGGGTGTCCCGGTCGTAGAACTGCCGCAGGATCTCCTCGTTGCTCCCGAAGCCGATGGCCCGGAGCAGGATGGTGGAGAGGAGCTTCCGCCGCCGATCCACCCGGACGTGCAGGACGTCATTGGCGTCGAACTCGAACTCCAGCCAGGACCCCCGGTAGGGGATGAGGCGGGCCGTGTAGAGCGTCTTGTCGGCGCTGTGGGCGGCCCCACCGTCGTTGTCGAAGAAGACTCCGGGAGAGCGGTGGAGCTGGCTCACCACGACCCGCTCGGTCCCGTTGATGATGAAGGTCCCGTGCTCGGTCATGAGGGGCATCTCGCCGAGGTAGACCTCTTGCTCCTTGATGTCCCGGATGCTCCGCGCCTCGCTGCCGGTTTGCTTGTCCCAGACCACCAGCCGCAGGGTCACCTTGAGGGGCACGGAGTAGGTCATGCCCTTCTCCCAGCACTCCTCGGCGGTGTACTTGGGATCCCCGAACTCGTACCGGACAAACTCCAGCGAGGCGGAGTCGTTGTAGTCCGTGATGGGGAAGATGCTGGTGAAGACCCCCTGCAGGCCGGAGTCTTCCCGCTCCTGCGGTGCCACCCGGGTCTGGAGAAACTGCTCGTACGACCGCTGCTGGATCTCGATCAGGTTCGGGATCCCGATGATCTCGTGGATCTTGGCAAAGCTGATCCGATCCTCGCCACCGGCCTTCATTACGATGGCCATGCGCACTTCACCTCGCTACTTGAGTTCGACGGTTGCACCAGCCGCTTCCAACTTCTTCTTGATCTCGTCCGCCTCGGCCTTCGACACGCCTTCCTTGACCGGCTTCGGGGCTCCGTCCACCAGGTCCTTGGCCTCCTTCAGGCCGAGGCTCGTGATGGCCCGGACTTCCTTGATGACCTGGATCTTCTTCTCGCCCACTGCGCTCAGGACCACACTGAATTCCGTCTGCTCCTCCGCCGGCGCCGCCGCGGCCCCCGCCGCCGGGGCGCCCGGGGCGACCGTCACGGCTGCAGCCGCCGACACGCCGTACTTCTCCTCGATCCCCTTGACGAGCTTGTTCAGGTCCAAGACCGTCCAGGAATCAATGGACTCCAGCACATCATCCACTGTCACCTTTGACATTGCTGCCTCCTCTTTCGGGGATCCACCACCGACGAACCGTGAATGGACGATGGCCGCGCCGGACGCCCGCTACGCGGCCTGCTCCTTCTTCTTGCTCACCTGGTCGAGGACCGACGCCAGCGCGCGGACCTGGGCGGCCAGAACGCTGACCAGCCCCTGCAGGGGGAACTGGAGGGCGCCCAGCATCTGCGCCAGCAGGACCTCCCGCGGCGGCAGATCACCCAAGGCCAGGACCTCGGCCGGGCCGACCACGTGTCCCTCGACGACGCCACCCTTCACCGTGAAGGTGGGCCGCGTCTTTCGCCAGGCCGCGAACACCTTGGAGGGAGCCACGGCATCCGTGCGGCCGACGGCGATGGCCGTGGGGCCCTCGAAGTAGGGGGTCAGGCCCGCCAGGGGGGTGTCCCGGATCGCGATCTTCGCCAGGGTGTTCTTGACGACCGCAAACTCCGCCCCGCTCTTCCGGAGCAGGCCGCGCAGCTCGGTGATCTGGGCCACGTTCAATCCCCGGAAATCCGTGAGCACCGCCCCGCGCGCGGTGGCAAGCTTCTCCCGGAGTTCGGCAATGCTGCTGGCTTTTTCGGTGCGCCCCACGTCTGCCTCCTATGCGACCTTGATGCTGGCCTGGATCGCGTTGGGGTCCACGGCGATCCCGGGGCCCATGGTGGACGAGATGGAGACCGCCTTGAGGTACCGCCCCTTGCTGGAGGCGGGCTTGGCCCGCAGGATCGCCTCCAGGATCGCCCGGGCGTTCTCCAGAAGCTGCTGCGGGGTGAAGGAGGCTTTGCCGAAGGGGACGTGCACGATGCCCGCCTTCTCGACGCGGAACTCGATCTTGCCCCCCTTGAATTCCCGCACGGCCTTCCCCACCTCGAACGTCACGGTCCCCGTCTTGGGGTTCGGCATGAGGCCGCGGGGCCCCAGGATCTTCCCCAGCCGCCCCACCAGCCCCATCACGTCGGGCGTGGCGATGGCCCGGTCGAACTCCAGCCAGCCGCCCTGGATCTTTTCGACCAGATCCTCGGCGCCGACGTAGTCGGCCCCCGCCTCCCCCGCCTCCTTCTCCTTCTCGCCCTTGGCAAAGACCAGAACGCGGACCTTCTTGCCCGTGCCGTTTGGGAGCACGACGGTGCCCCGCACCATCTGGTCGGCGTGCTTGGGGTCGACCCCCAGCCGCACCGCCAAGTCCATGGTCTCATCGAACTTGGCCGTGGCGCCGGCCTTGGCCGCCTCGACGGCCTGGGGGAGGTCCACCCCGCCGTTGCTGGCCGCTCCCGCGATCTGTTTGATCGCCTGCACGGCCTTCTGATACCGCTTGCCGACTTTCGCCATGGCTGGCTTCCTCCTTCAGTCGCCGAAGCGGCGGATGAGGTCAGCCGCCGCCCGGGCCCCCGCGCCGCTCGAAGCAGGCCGGAGACTGGTTCGTCCGCCGTGGGCCCCGCGCCTGCCGTCCTAGCCCACGATCTCGATGCCCGCGCTCCGGGCCGTCCCCGCGATGATCTTGACCGCCGCCTCCAGGTCGTTGGCGTTCAGGTCTGGCATCTTGGTCTTGGCGATGTCTTCCACCTGCTTGCGCGTGACCTTGCCCACCTTCACCCGGTTTGGCTCCTTGGAGCCCTGGGCGATGGCGGCCGCCTGCTTGAGGAGCACCGCCGCCGGCGGCGTCTTGGTCACGAAGCTGAAGGAGCGGTCGGAGTAGACCGTGATCACCACGGGGATGATCAGCCCCTCCTGGGCCTGGGTCTGGGCGTTGAACGCTTTGCAAAACTCCATGATGTTGATGCCGTGCTGCCCCAAGGCCGGCCCCACCGGCGGCGAGGGATTGGCCTTCCCCGCCGGCACCTGGAGCTTCACCATGGCCGCCACCTTCTTGCCCACGCGCTTGCTCATGCGATTCCCTCATGGCGCGGCGGACCGGCAGAGGGACGGGTCCCACTCGCCCCCCGGCGCGCTCGCGGGGTTAGACGCGCTCCACCTGCAGGAACTCGAGGTCCACGGGGGTCGGGCGTCCGAAGATGCTCACCATGACCTTCAGCCGGCCCTTGTCGGGCTTCACCTCGTCCACCACGCCGGTGAAATTCGAGAAGGGCCCGTCAACAACCCGCACGCTCTCGCCCCGGCTGAAGAGCACCTTGTGCTTGGGCCGCTCGGCCCCCGTCTCCACCTGCTGGAGGATGGCTTTGACCTGCTCCTCGGGGATGGGTGTGGGCCGCACCCCCGGCCCCACGAAGCCGGTGACCTTGGGCGTGTTCCGGATGAGGTACCACAGCTCGTCGGTCATCTCCATCCGGACGAGGACATAGCCCGGGAAGAACTTGCGCGAGGCCTCGCGCCGCTTCCCCTTCTTCAGCTCCACCACAGTCTCGGTGGGGATCATCACCTGCGAGACGGAGTTCTGGAGGCCCATGGCCGCCACGCGCTGTTCGATGCTCTGCTTCACCTTGTTCTCGAACCCCGAGTAGGTGTGGATAACGTACCACTGGTGCTGCGGGGGCAGCGGCGCGATGGGCGGGAGCCCGTGCCCCTCGGCCGGCGCCTCGGCAGCGGCCTCCTGAGCCATCCCCGTAGACTCCTCGACGACTGGCTGTTCTGCCTCACTCATGCTTCACCCGGCGTGGGAAGGCGTGCGTTGTGAAGGTTACTGGAGGATGAGCCCGAGCACCTTCTGGAGGATCAGGTCCACGAACCCCAGGAAAAACGCGACGGCGAAACTGGCCGCGATGACCACCACGGTGGATCCCATGACCTCGTTGCGCTGGGGCCAGGTCACCTTCTTCAGCTCCACCCGGACCTCTTTCAGGAACTGGACCCCGGCCGCCCACGACCCCCGCATGCGCTCCACCAGTGCCGTCATCTGCTCCAATCCTTTCCTGTTCCTGCGGACGGCGGCTCGGCCGCTCCGCCCATCCCCTGGCTCGCTGACTGTGGCAGGCCTGGAGGGATTCGAACCCCCAACCCGCGGATTTGGAGTCCGCTGCTCTGCCAGTTAGAGCTACAGGCCTATTCCGCGGTGCACAGGAACCCGGGGCGATCCCCCGAGCGCCTCACTTGGTCTCCCGATGGGGGGTGTGCTTGCGACACCACCCGCAGTACTTCGACAGCTCCAGCCGATCGGTGGTGTTGCGCTTGTTCTTCCGGGTCGAGTAATTCCGGCGCTTGCACTCCGCACATGCCAAGGTGACGATGTCTCGCATGATCCGTGCGCTCCCACGCTGCTCCAGGACGCCTCCGGCGGGCAGCCCCCGCCGGGGCCCGCCTTACTGCAGGACCTCGCTCACCACGCCCGCGCCCACGGTGCGGCCCCCCTCGCGGATGGCGAAGCGGAGCTCCTTCTCCATGGCGATGGGCTGGATGAGCTCGACGGTGAGGGTCACGTTGTCCCCGGGCATGACCATCTCGGTCCCCTCGGGGAGCTTCACCACCCCCGTGACGTCCGTGGTCCGGAAGTAGAACTGGGGGCGGTAGCCGTCGAAGAAGGGGGTGTGGCGGCCGCCCTCCTCCTTCGTGAGGACGTAGGCCTCGGCCTTGAACTTCATGTGGGGGGTGATGGAGCCGGGCTTGGCCACGACCTGGCCCCGCTCCACCTCCTCGCGCTTGACGCCGCGGAGGAGCACCCCGATGTTGTCGCCGGCCTGGCCCTGGTCCAGGAGCTTGCGGAACATCTCGACGCCGGTGCAGACCGTCTTCTGCGTCTCCCGGAGGCCGACGATCTCCACCTCCTCGCCCACCTTGACCACCCCGCGCTCCACGCGCCCGGTGACCACGGTCCCCCGGCCGGAGATGGTGAAGACGTCCTCCACCGGCATGAGGAAGGGCTTGTCGATCTCCCGCTTGGGGGTGGGGAAGTAGCTGTCCACGGCGTCCATGAGCTCGTAGATGCACTTGTACTCGGGGGCGGCCGGGTCGGTGCTACTGGACTGGAGGGCCTTCAGGGCGGAGCCCTTCACGATGGGGATCTCGTCCCCGGGGAACTGGTACTGGGTGAGCAGCTCCCGGACCTCGAGCTCCACCAGCTCCATGAGCTCGGGGTCGTCCACCATGTCCACCTTGTTCAGGAAGACCACCATGGCGGGGACGCCGACCTGGCGGGCGAGCAGGATGTGCTCCCGGGTCTGGGGCATGGGGCCCTCGGAGGCCGCCACCACCAGGATGGCCCCGTCCATCTGGGCCGCCCCGGTGATCATGTTCTTGATGTAGTCGGCGTGGCCGGGGCAGTCCACGTGGGCGTAGTGGCGCTTCGCCGTCTCGTACTCCACGTGGGCGATGGCGATGGTGATCCCGCGCTCCCGCTCCTCCGGCGCCTTGTCGATCTGGTCGAAGGGGACGAAGCTCACCTTCGGGTTGCGGAAGCCCAGGGCCTTGGTGATCGCCGCGGTCAGGGTGGTCTTGCCGTGGTCGATGTGGCCGATGGTCCCGACGTTCATGTGCTCTTTCGTCCGCTCGAACTTGGCTTTGGCCATGCCGGAATCCTCCGCCGCCCTCAGTCTGTCATGCAGGATGTGTCTGGAGCCCACGACCAGAATTGAACTGGTGACCTCGTCCTTACCAAGGACGCGCTCTGCCAACTGAGCTACGTGGGCCGATCGGCTGACTCAGCTCCTCTCCAGCATCCGCCTGTCACGATCCCCTCGCCAGCTCCTCGCGCCAGCGGGCCTCGAAATCCTCCAGGCTCATCCCGAACGCCTCCCAGAATGCGCTGGCGCAGACGGGCATCCTGGGGTTGGAGGCTCTGCGCCCGCTCCCACTCGGCCAGGGCCCCGTTCAGGTCCCCCTGCTGGTAATACGCCTCGCCCAGCCGGAGGTACCCCTCCGACGCCGCGGGGGCCGCCTGGACGACCCGGCGGTACATCTCGGCCGCTTCACGCACGTCGCGCTGCCGCAGTAGGGCATCCCCGAGTCCCAGGAGGGCCGGCACTTCATCCGCCACCATGTCGATTGCCGCCTGGTATTGCGCCTCAGCTTTCTCGAACTGGCCCGCCTGGAGCAGTTGGTGTCCCAGGGCTGTCTTAACGTGCGCCAGATTCCGCCGGATAACCTCGTCGTCCGGACTGAGCCGTAATGCCTCTGAGAAGAGCCCCGCCGCCTCCTCGTACCGCCCTTCGGCCGTACGAGAGACAGCCATTTCGTTCAGGCGTCGCGCCTCCGGATTCGCCGCCAGAGCCGGGAGGCCCAGCCCTCCCAGGGCGGTCACCCAGACAACCCGCCACCAGCTTGGCCTGACCCGGTGAAGGGGCGGCATGAAACGTGGCGAACCCTGACTCGCGGTATCCGGCCGGCCGACGCGCAACGCTTGGTGGAGCGGGAAACGGGATTCGAACCCGCGACCCCGAGCTTGGAAGGCTCGCGCTCTAGCCAGCTGAGCTATTCCCGCTTCGAGACAATCTCAACCCGCACCCTGTCGGACGCCGCATCCGCGGGCGGGGTAACCCGTCGTCACCGCACAACGTCATAGCCCGCACGCGAGTGCTGGGCTGGTGGGGAGAGGAGGATTCGAACCTCCGAAGGCATGAGCCAACAGATTTACAGTCTGCCCCCTTTGGCCGCTTGGGTATCTCCCCGCAGCATCGATGGCGCGTTGAGTGTCCGTGCCGCGACGTTGAGCGTAGCTTCGCATGCTGGAGCTGGCGGAGGGAATCGAACCCCCGACCCGCTGATTACAAATCAGCCGCTCTACCTGCTGAGCTACGCCAGCAGACAAACCGCCAATATAGACAAAGGTGCCCGCCGCGTCAAACACTTTTCCGGTATTTTTCTGCCCCTTGCAGGAATGCCAACCCAAAAGGAGGCAGAAGCTTGTATTTAATCATCCTCTTCTATTTCTGTCAACCAGAACATCGCCGTCCTGCACCATGCGCTGGCGCACCGATTCGAAGATACAGATGGCGGCCGCAGCCGACGCATTCAGCGACGCGACCTGTCCCTTCACAGGAATCCTCACCAACCGGTCGCAGCGGCTCCGGATGAGCGGGCGGAGTCCGCGACCTTCGCTCCCGATCACCAGCGCCAAGCCCGACGTCAGATCCACGGCGTAGAGGGGGTCTCCTGCCGAAGGGTCCGCCCCCACCACCCACAACCCGGCCGCCTTCGCCTGGCTTAAGAAAGCGGCCAGATTGGTCACGCGGGCAATGGGAAGATGCTCGGTCGCTCCGGCCGACGCCCGCACCGCCGCCGGCGTCACAGCCGCCGCCCGATCCCGCGGGAGGACCAGCCCGTCGATCCCGGCCGCCTCCGCCGTTCGCACGATGGCCCCGAGGTTCTGCGGGTCCTGGATCCCGTCCAGGATCACCAGGAATCCCGTCCCCGACCTCTGGCGCGTCCGCGTGAGCAGCCGCTCGGGCTCGACGTAGGGGAAGGCGCTCGCCTCCGCCACCAGCCCCTGGTGCACCCCACCCCGGACGAATCGGTCCAGCTCGACGCGCGGCACGACCTCGACGGGGAGTCCCTGGCCCCGCGCTGCCTCCACCACCGCCCCCGTGATTCCCCCCTGCTCGCGACGAGCCAGGAGGATGCGTCGAATCCGCCGACGCCCGGCCCGGAGCGCCTCCAGGACGGCATGCGGCCCCACCAAGATCTCGTCGGCGTCGGCCGGCTCGCCTCGAGGCACCACAGTCTTTATGCCTTTGTCATGGCCACGTCGAGGGG
The DNA here is from genome assembly GCA_963714585.1 of uncultured Methylomirabilota bacterium. Lineage (GTDB taxonomy): Bacteria > Methylomirabilota > Methylomirabilia > Methylomirabilales > 2-02-FULL-66-22 > 2-02-FULL-66-22. Next base: position 31,138 of record CAVQPC010000016.1, on the reverse strand, counting down.
TGGCAGCTTCCATCCCACGGGGAACTCGGAGATCGCCCGCGTCTCCCGCCGGCTGTCTTCGATTCGGAAGTGTCGCTCGCCGAGGGCTGTCCGGATCAAGTCGGCGGTCGCCCAATCCCGGGCGGCTCGCGCCGCCTCCCGGTGTGCCAAGAGCTCCAGGACCAGTGACGCCAGCCGCTCGTCCGATCCCGACCCGGCGGAGAACGGCGCATCCAGTTCCGCCAGCGCCTCGGCCGGCGAACGCGTGATGCGCACCGCGGATTGGGGCGACGTCAGCACGCGGCTTCCCTGCAGGTTCAGGGCAAGCACGGCGCCCAGGCGGCGGAGGAGCACCGCCCGCTCTCGCAGCTCGACCACGGCCGGAGCCTCGGCGCAGCCCCCGCTGGCCGCCTGCTGGAGGAGCCGGTTCCCCTCCCGCACGAGATCGAAGAGCACACCCGCGGCTCGGGCCGTATTGAAGTCGTCGTCCATCGCCGCCTGGAAGGCGGCCTCAGCCTGGCTCGGTGACCCGTCTGCCTCCCCCTGCGCCCTCAGCCTCACCACTGCGTCCACCTCCGGCGCCGCCGCCAGCAGGTGATCCACACCACGCAGGAACTCGAGGAGGCCGTCCAACGCCGTGGCCTTCTCGGCCACCGCCGTCTCCGTGTAGTCCAGCGGCGCACGGTAGTTCGTGGAGAGGAGGAGGAGCTTCAGTGCCTCGGGGCTTACGCGCTGCAGGGCCTCCCGGATCGTGACGAAGTTCCCCAGGGACTTGGCCATCTTCTCCCGCCCACCGTCACGAAGCCGTTGTGCAGCCAGTAGCGAGCCAGCGGCTTCCCCGTGGCCCCCTCCGACTGGGCGATCTCGTTCTCGTGGTGCGGGAAGATGAGGTCCTCGCCGCCCGCGTGGATGTCGAAGGACTCCCCCAGGTACTTGCAGGACATGGCCGAGCACTCGATGTGCCAGCCGGGCCGCCCCGGTCCCCATGGGCTCTCCCAGGTCGGCTCCCCCGTGCGGGAGGCCTTCCACAGGGCGAAATCCAGGGGATCGCGCTTCCGCTCGTCCACCTCGATTCGGGCCCCCGCCAGCAGGTCATCCGGGCTCCGATGTGAAAGCTTCCCGTAGCCGGGGAACCGGCGCACGGCGAAATAGACGTCGCCCTGCACGACGTAGGCCAGTCCCCGCGCCAGCAGCGTCTGGATGAGATGGAGCATCTCCGGGATGTGCGCGGTGGCGCGCGGCTCCACGTCCGCCCGCCGGATGCCCAGGGCGTCCATGTCCTGCTGGAAGGCGGCGATGTTCTCGGCCGCAACGGCGTCCCAGGCCCGGCCCTGCTCGCGGGCCCGGTTGATGATCTTGTCGTCCACATCCGTGAAGTTCCGGACCATGGTCACGCGGTGGCCGCGATATTCCAGATACCGCCGGATCACGTCGAAGGCCAGCGCCGAGCGGGCGTGGCCGATGTGGCAGAGGTCGTAGACGGTCACCCCGCAGGTGTACATCCGGACCTGCCCGGGGGTGAGCGGCTCGAACGCCTCCAGGCTCCGGGTCAGCGTGTTATAAAGCTTGAGCCCCATCCCCTGTGGCTCCCTTTCGTCGCGCGGGCCTGCGCTGCCCGGAGAGGAAAAATCGCTCAGCGGGCGCGGGGCCTGCGCGGGGTGCGCCTCGCCGACCTGGCGGGAGGCTCCGGAGCGTGGGGCATCACCGCCGCCACCGCCACGGCCGCGATGCCTTCGCCCGCGCCGATGACCCCCAGCCCCTTGGCCGTGGTCCCCTTCACGCTCACCCGATCCTCCGGGATCCCCAAGACGTTGGCCAGCGTCTTCCGCATGGCGGAGATGTACGGGCCGAGCCGCGGCGCCTCCGCCACCACGGTCGCATCCACGTTGCTCGGCCGATAGCCCTTCTCGCTGAGCAGGCCCACCACGCGCTCCAAGAGGCGGAGGCTTGAGATCCCCATCATCTCCGGGCGGCCCACGCCGAACTGCGCCCCGATGTCCCCCGCCGCCGCCGCGCCCAACAGGGCATCCAGGATCGCGTGCGTCAGGGCATCGGCGTCCGAGTCCCCTTCCAGGCCCCGCTCGAAGGGAATGGGCACGCCGCCCAGGACCAGCGGGCGGCCGGCCACGAGTCGATGGACGTCGAAGCCCACGCCCACCCGCACGGCTGCCGTGCCCGTCGGCTTCACGGGCTCCCCCTGCCCCGCCCTCGCAGGATCTGCTCCGCCAGGGCCAGATCAGCGGGCGTGGTGATCTTCAGGTTCTCCGCCGAGCCTGGCACGAGCTGGACCGGGTGCCCCAGCCGCTCCACCAGGATGCTGTCGTCCGTCCCCCGGAATCCGTCGCGAAGCGCCCGCTCGTGCGCCTCACGGAAGAGGCCGGCCCGGAACGCTTGCGGGGTCTGCGCCGCCCAGAGCCGCCCGCGAGCCGGCGTCTCTTGCACCAACCGATCCGGCCCCGCGAACTTGATTGTGTCCGTCACCGGCACGGCCACCACGGCCGCGCCCACCGCGGCGGCAGCCGCAACCGCAGCCCGGATGATCTCCGGGGTCACCAGCGGCCGCGCCCCGTCGTGGACCAGGATGAGGTCGGTCGCGTCGTCCGCCCGCCGCAGCCCCGCGTACACGGAAGCCTGCCGGTCCGCCCCGCCGGGCACCAGGGCGTCCACGGCGAGGCCGAAGGGCGTGAGAATCTCGGCGCGGCAGCGCGCCTCGTGATCGGGCGGGACCACCAGGATGAGGCGATCCACGCGCGCGGCCAGCAGGGCCTGAAGCGTCCGGACCACAACGGGAATCCCGAAGAGCGGCAGGTACTGCTTGGGGGACTCCGCGTTGAGCCGCGTCCCCCCGCCCGCCGCCGGCACGATGGCGGTCACGTGCATCCTGGCGCCCCAGAAAGAAAATCCCAAATCCCAGTGACCAGATCCCAAGCCTCCCGGGGACGTGCGCCCTCCCTGCGGGATCTGGTCAATGGAAATTGGGATGTCCGGTTGCGCGGCTCAGGCGGCTTCCGCCTCTTCCTTGAGCCGCGAGAAGATCATGCGCCCGGCCGTGGTCTGGAGGACCGAGGTGACGCACACGTCGATCGTCTGGCCGATGTGGCGCCGCCCGTTGTCCACCACAACCATCGTGCCGTCATCCAGGTACGCGATGCCCTGGTTGTACTCCTTGCCTTCCTTCAGGACGTAGACCCGCATGTCCTCGCCCGGCAGGACCACGGGCCGCAGGGCATTGGTCAGCTCGTTGATGTTCAGGACCCCGACCCCGTGAAGCTCGGCCACCTTGTTCAGGTTGAAATCGTTGGTCACGATCTTCGCGCTCAGGGCCTTGGCCATGGCCACCAGCTTGTTGTCCACCTCGCGGATCTCCGGGAATTCCATGTCGCTGATCTCCACCCGGATGTCCACCTTCTTCTGGATCTTCTGGAGGATGTCCAGGCCCCGCCGGCCTCGATTCCGCTTCAGGGGGTCGGACGAGTCGGCGATGTGCTGCAACTCCCGCAGGATGAACTGCGGGATGACCAGGGTCCCCTCCAGGAAGCCGGTCTCGGTGATGTCGGCGATCCGCCCGTCGATGATCACTGAGGTGTCCAAGAGCTTGTAGCTCTCGGAGCGCGGCTGCTCTTTCAGCAGGCGGACGAATCCGGCGAAGTTGATCTCGCGCCCCTTGTCCAGGGCGACCAGGGCCCCCAAGTAGGCCCCGCCCAGCAGGCAAAGGCTCTGCACGAACAGCGCGACGAGGGACGGCAGCGGGGCCAGCACGGTGGCCAAGGCGGCGGCCACCACCCGGCCGATCAGCAGACCGATAATCAGGCCGATCAGCGTGTGGAGAATCGTCTTGCCCGGGACGCGGCGCAGACGCTGCTCCCAGAGGATGATGAGACATCCGAAAAGCACGCCCAGCACGATGCCCGCGACGCGGGCAGCAGCGGGTCCCCCCCGAGGCTCGGACCCAGCAGGCCAACCGCCCCGCACAGCAGCACGAACAGCACACGCACTGGCATATCCGGCACGCGCGATCACCTCCTCCCGAGGCGGGAGGACCTAGGCCTTGGCGATGGTCCGGTCCACCATAGAACGGGCATCCACCTCATCGATTCCCACGGCGTGTGAGATCTCGCTCACCAGGAGCTGCCGCACGTTTTCCAGCATCTTCTTCTCGCCGAAGGAGAGGTTGCGCTCCTTCTGCAGCAGGACCAGCTTGCGCAACACCGTGGCAACCTCGTACAGCGACCCGGTCTTGATGCGCTCCAGGTTGTCCTTGAATCGCCGGTTCCAGTTCGGACAGATCTCGACATCCTTCTTCCGGAGGATCTCCATCACCTTGGGGACTTCTTTGCGGCCAATCAATTCTCGCAACCCCACCCGTTCCGCGTTGCCGGTGGGGACCATGATTGTCATGTCGTTGCCGAGGATCCGCAGGATGTAAAAGGACTGGCGACTGCCCGACACCTCCTTTTGCTCGATGGCCTCAATCTGTCCCACCCCATGCGTTGGATACACCACCTTCTGGCCGACATGGAACATGGTTGCACCCCTTTGTGAGAGGCAATTCCAGTGATTAAACCATATCGTGCCTCATCCGTCAAACCGCTTTTTCCCCGTGGCGGCGAGGAGTTCCCGCAATTCCCCGACGTGGGAGAGCCCCAGCGTCTCGATGGGCGAGGCGGCCAGGCCCTCCCGCGTCCGCTTGGCGGCGATGGCTCGATGGAAGCCTAGGCGGTGGAGCTCCGTGAGGCGTCGGTCCGCCTGCCCCACCGCCCGGATCTCGCCCCCCAGGCCCACCTCGCCGAAGAAGGCCCAGCCCGGGTCCACCGGGAGGTCACGAACGCTGGACAGGACGGCCGCCACCACGCCCAGATCCGCCGCCGGCTCGCGGATGCCAAGCCCCCCGACCACGTTGAGGAAGACATCGGAGGCCCCCAGCCCGATGTGGAGCCGCTTCTCCAAGACCGCCAGGAGCATCGCGACCCGCTGGAAGTCCAGGCCATTGGCCACGCGCCGGACCAGGGCCGCGCCCGCGGGGCTCACCAAGGCCTGCACCTCCACCAGGATGGGCCGGGTCCCCTCCAGGGTCGCCACCACCACGGAGCCCGCCGTCTCCGCCGGCCGCTCGGCCAGGAACAGGGCCGAGGGATTCTCCACCGGGGCGAGCCCCTCAGCCCGCATCTCGAACACGCCCACCTCGTCCGTGGGCCCGAAGCGGTTCTTCGTGGCCCGCAGGATCCGATAGGCCTGCTGCCGCTCCCCCTCAAAGGTGACCACGGTGTCCACGATATGCTCGAGGGCCTTGGGGCCCGCCAGGCTGCCTTCCTTGGTCACGTGGCCGATGAGCCAGATGCCAATCTCCTGCCCCTTCGCCACCTCCAGGAGCCGCCCGGCCACCTCGCGGACCTGGGCCAGGCTCCCTGCGGAGGATTCCAGTGCCTCGCTCCAGGTGGTCTGGACCGAGTCCACGATCACCGCAGCCGGTTTCAGCCTGGCGATGTGCTCCAGGATGGCATCCAGGGCGGTCTCGGCGGCGAGGTAGAGGCCGGGGCCGACGACGCCGACGCGGCGGCCCCGCTCGCTCACCTGCGAGAGAGATTCTTCACCGGAGACATAGAGGACGGTGAGGCCCTGCTGGGCCAGGGCGCCCGCCGCCTGCATGAGGAGCGTGGACTTGCCCACCCCGGGGTCGCCACCCACCAAGATCAGCGCCCCGGGCACCAGGCCCCCACCCAGGACGCGGTCCAGCTCGCTGATGCCGGTGCGCAGCCGCCGCTCACTAACGCCGGGCACCTCGGCCAGGAGCACGGCAGGCTGAAGCCCCGGTCGTGCCCGGGCGTCCGCTCCCGGGGTGGGGGCGGACGCTAGCGGCGCCGCGACCTCGGTCAGACTCCCCCAGGTGCGGCACTCAGGGCAGCGGCCCAGCCAGCGCGGGGCTTGGTGCCCGCACTGCTGACACTCGTAATGGCTCCGTTGGGCGGTCACGCGGCGACCGGGATTCAGAAGGCGCCGAGCGCCTGGATGCCGATACCAATGACGCTGAGGGGGCCCTGCTCGCGGAGCGCGTCCGCCCCCTTGCCGACCTTCTTCAGGCTGTCTTTCGCGGTGAAGTAGAGCGAGTCGTCGTTGACCAGCTTGCCCAGGGTGCCCTCGCCGCGGTTCACCTTCTGCATGATGCTGCTGAGGTTCGCCACGGCCCCCTTCATGTCGTTGTACATCGTCTCGTCGTTGAGGAGCTTCCCCAGGGTGCCCTGCCCCTGCGAGATCTTCTGCGACATGCTGCGGAAGCTGCCCAGGGTCGTCCGCGCATCCGCCAGGGTTTGCTTTGCCTCGTTGTAGAGGCTCTCGTCCTTCACCAGCTTGCCCAGGGTGCCGTGGCCGCTCTCCACGTCCTTCATCATCCGGTTGAAGGTCCCCGCGCTTCCCCGGAGGTCCGTCGTCAGGGAGCGCATCTCCTTGTACAGGGTGTCGTCGGTCGCCAGCTTGCCCAGGGTGCCCTGGCCGCGCGCGATCTGATCGCTCACCTTGTTCAGGTTCTCGGCAATCCCCTGGATTTGCACGTACAGCCGGTCGTCGGTGATCAACTTGCCCAGGGTGCCCTGACCGTTCTCGATCCGCTTGGCGATTTTGTCCATGCTCTGGAAGGCCGAGGCGATGGGCTCCATGCTCTTCCCCAGCCCCTCGTTGAACTGCTTGGCCAAGGTCTGGATCTCGCCCGCCGCGTCGTTGAGGCGCGCCAGGAGCGTGTTGAGATCCGGCGGCTCACTGCTCTGCAGGAAGCTCCCCGGTGGCGCGACGGGGGCCTGGGGCGAGCCGAAGGTGAGGTCTACGTAGTTGGTCCCCAGCAGGCTCGTGAGCTTGATGGTGGCGATGGAGTCCGTCTTCACCGGTGTGTTGGGCTTGACGTTGAAGTCGACCTCCACCCGCGCCCCGACCACCCGAATGTTCCGCACGCTGCCCACGTCCACGCCGGCCAGCCTCACCGGGACCCCGACTTTCAGGCTGGGGATGGACTTGAAGGAGCTCTTGTACTCCACCATGGGAGTGAAGAGGGTCGCCTTGCCCACCAGTTCGAAGAAGACGATCAGGATGAGGAAGGCCACCACCAGGAACAGCCCGACTCTGACCTCTCGCGTCATGGCCATGGCTATGCGCCTCCTTCCAGGACCTTCGTCTGCGTGATGAGGAACGCCCGCACCACGGGATTCCTCGTGGCCCGGACGCTGGCCGGCGTCCCGGTCTCGATGAGCCGCCCTTCGTGGATCATGCCCAGGCGATCCGCCACGTGGAAGCCCAGGTTCAGGTCATGGGTGACCGCGATCGAGGTGATCTTCAGCTTCTTGAGGTCGGCGATGACGTGGCCGATCTGCTCCGTGAGGACCGGGTCCAGGCCGGCCGTCGGCTCATCGTACAGGATGAGGCGGGGGCTGACCGCCAGGGCCCGGGCGATGGACACGCGCTTCCGCATGCCCCCGGACAGCTCGGAGGGCATGAGGGCCTCGCTGCCGCGGAGGTCCACCAGGGCCAACTTCTCCGCCACGATCCGCGCGATCTCCTCGCGGCCGCAGATGCGGTGCTCCCTCAGCCAGAGCCCCACGTTCTCCCCCACCGAGAGAGAGTTGAAGAGGGCCGAGGACTGAAAGACCATGGCCATGCGGACCCGCGGGTGGCCGTCCGCGGTCACGTCCTGACCGTCCAGCAGGATGCGTCCCGAGTCGGGGGTCAGCAGCCCGGTGATGTGCTTGAGCAGGACCGACTTGCCGCAGCCGGAGGGGCCGAAGATCACGAAGGTCTCGCCGGCCTCGACCGTGAGGTCCAGATCCTGCAGGACATGGTGACTCCCAAACGACTTGTTGAGCCGCTGGACCTCGACCCGGACCCCCAGCGTCTCGTGCAACTCTGGGGCCGCCCCCCGCTCGTCCGCCGGGCGCTGGAAATAGCACGCAACCCGCTGCCAGATCTGCCGAGGCATCACATCAGGCTCCGGGTGAGGAGGTAGTCCAGAACGAACACCAGCATGAAGGACACGACGACCGCCTTGGTCACGGCTCGGCCGATCTCCTCCGGCCCCCCTCTGGTCCGCAGGCCCACGTAGCAGCAGGCCAAGGTCACGGCCATGCCAAAGATCACCGGCTTGAGGACGCTGTCGGTCACGTCGCTGAACTTCACCACGTCCTGGAAGTTCTGGCGAAAGGCGCCCAGGCTGACATCGATGTGGGGATTGGTCGCGGAGACGATGGCGCCCCCCAAGAGGCCGACCGCATCCACATACAGGCACAGGGCCGGGTAGGCCAAGAGGCTAGCCAGGAAGCGGGGCATCACCAGGTAGCGAACCGGGTTGATATCCAGCGTCCGCAGGGCGTCGATCTCCTCGTACACGTTCATGGCCCCGATCTCGGCGGTGGTGGCCGAGCCCACCCGCCCGGCGATGAGGAGCGCCGTCATGACCGGCCCCAGCTCCTTGACCAGGCTCAGGCCGACGATGCTGCCAATGGTCCCCTCCAGGCCGAACTGGCCCAGGCGCGAGCCGGTCTGTAAGGCCATGACCCCCCCGAGGAAGAGACCCATCACGGTGGCGATGGGCAGCGTGGCGTTGCCGATTTCCTCCAGGTGGGTCAGGATCTTGTCCACGTTCCGGGGGGCCGACTTGCACCAGAAGAGGGTCTGGAGCAAGAGAAACACGCCTTCCCCTAAGCCTTGCAGAAAATCCTGGATGCGTCCGGCCACGGTCGTCACCGGCTCCCTCCTGTCGGGTCAAGGGCCGCCACGGGCTGCGGCATCGGGGTCCAGGTCAGGACGAGGTTCCGGAACAGGCGGACGGAACGAACGCCGTGCCGGACCTTGTATTCGAAGAGGCCGCCCAGCATGGACAGGTGAGCGTTCTCGCCAGCCTCCCGGTACGTCAGGACCGGCCCGAGGATCTCCACGGTCACGCCCTGCCGGGTGTCCTCCTGCCGGAGCAGGTTCCACAGGAACGACCAGGCGGAGTCCCCGGCGGCGTTCCGCCGGTAGGTATAGATGGACCAGAGGGGCGAATAGCTCTGCTCGATCTTTTCATTCCCCGGCATGAACGGCTCCAGCAGGGCCAGCGTCCAAAACCTCACCGCCCCCTCCCGGTCCCGCTCGTAGTGGAAGAACGGCCAGGAGTCGATGCGACGGATGTTGCCGTCCTGCCCCGTCTGCCGCGTGTCCGAGTACAGCCACCAGAGGACCCGATCCCGCACCGTCCGACCCGTCGCGATCTCGTCCACACTCTGCGAGTAGAGGGGGAAGAGCACGATGAGCTCGGTGCTCACCATTTCCTTCAGGAGGAACTCGTGCTGCAGCACGCGCCGCTCCACGGAGATGAAGGGAAGGAAGCGGTTGATGGTCCGCCCCTCGCCCCGGGCGATCTGGACGAGGGGCCAGGGGGCGTCCCACTGCTCGTACTGCCGCTCCCGGTCCCGGGTGTAATTGAAGAACGGCCAGAGCACCGTGGTGCTGTCCCGGGCCTTGGAGCGCTGACTGATATAGAAGGGGAGAATCGCGAGAGGTCTCTTCCGGATTGTCCTCGTCCAGGCCGGTCCGCTGCTGGATGAACAGCGGCCACAGGACGAATCGCCTCTCGAAGACGCCTTCCTGACGGTCCTCGCCGTAGAACGGGATGATACGGAAACCCGAGCGCTTCTCCCCCCGGGTCCGCGAGATGAAGGGCCAGGGGAAGTACCAGGTCTCCGCTCCCTGTCTCGCGAAATGGGCGTAGAGGGGGAACATCACCCAGTCGGCTTCGTCCTGCCCCAGGCGGCCATAGACGCGGCCGTAGACAGGCAGGACCCCTTGGTAGCGTTGTCCGGTCTCGGTGGTGCCGCTCAGATAGAACGGGAAGAGGTCGGATCGCTTTTCCCGCTCATGGGGGAGACCCTCATTCCGGAAGTTGATGACCTGGAAGAACTGGAACTCCCAGTCCTGCTCCGTCCGGGAGTAGCTCATGAGGGGGTAGAGGAACTCCCACTCCGTCCGGTCGAGCGGTCGCCGCTCCACCCGTCGGTGGAAGAAGGGCCGGAGGGCGAAGTCCTCGCTGCTGCCATCCAGCGCCCGCTGGGACTCCACGAACGGGCCCAGCTCCTCCTGCACCTTCGCCCGGTCCACCGCGTCCACCCGGTCCTGGTAGACGGGCCAGAGGTTCAGGGAGGTGGGCTCGGCCCCCGCGACCTCCTCGCCGGCCGCCGGCACCGCCAGGAGCCCCAGCAGGAGGCAGCCGGCCGCCGCCCAGCCCCCCAGTCGCTTGATCGGTCGCGCGCGCCGCGTGTGATGTCTCACGTAGGTCTCGGCCCTCCGGACTAGAATTCGCGCTGCCGCTCCTGCTCCTCGAAGCGAGTGTACTCCCGCAGGAAGGCCAGGTACACCGTCCCCGTGGGGCCGTTCCGTTGCTTGCCGATGATCACCTCGGTGGTGTTGTCCTCCACCTCTTCCGGCTCATCCTCTTTCCGTAGGCGGTAGAAGGCCGGCCGGTAGAGGAAGGCGACCACGTCGGCATCCTGCTCGATGGCTCCCGATTCCCGCAGGTCCGAGAGCTGGGGGCGGGGCGGCTGCCGGGATTCCACCGCCCGCGAGAGCTGAGAGAGGGCCACCACCGGCACGTTCAGTTCCTTCGCCATGGCCTTGAGTGACCGGGAGATCTCCGAAATCTCCTGCTGCCGGCTCTCCGCCCGTCCGCGCCCCGAGATCAGCTGGAGGTAGTCAATGATAACCAGGCCGAGTCCCTGCTCTGCTTTGAGGCGGCGGGACTTGGCCCGCATCTCCAACAGGGAGATGCCGGGGGTGTCATCGATGAAGATGGGCGCCTCGGAGAGGATGCCCGCGCCCGTGGTGAGCTTGGGCCAGTCGGCGTCGGAGAGATAGCCCGTGCGGAGCTTGTGGGAATCCACCTTGGCCACGCTGCAGAGCATGCGCTGGACGAGCTGCTCCTTGGACATCTCCAAACTGAAGATGGCCGCGGTGGTCCGCTCTTGGATGGCGGCGTGCTCAGCGATATTCAGGCAGAAGCTGGTCTTCCCCATGGAGGGCCGGCCGGCTACCACGATGAGGTCCGACGACTGGAGCCCCGCCGTCATCTCATCGAACTTGGTGAAGCCGGTGGGGACGCCGGTGACGTGGCTCTTGCGGTCGTACAGCTTCTCGATGAGCTGGAAGGTGCCTTTGAGGACGTGCTTCACGGGGACGAAGGAACGGCTGATCTTGTCCTGGGAGATCTCGAAGATCTGCTGCTCCGCCCAGTCCAGGACGTCGTCCACGTCGCCCCGGTCGGCGTAGGCCCGGCTGACGACGGCCGTCGCCTTTTCCATGAGACTCCGCAGGAGGGCTTTATCTTTCACGATGCGGGCGTAGTGGGCCACGTTGGCCGCCGTGGGCACCTGATCTACCAGGGAAGCCAGATAGGCTCCTCCTCCCACCTCTTCGAGCTGCTTACGAAGCATAAGCTCGTTGGCCAGGGTCACTATGTCAACGGGCTCGTTCTTCTCGAAGAGCTTCATGCAGGCGTCAAAGATCTTCCGGTGGGCCTCCTTGTAGAAGTCCAGCGGCCGCAGGACCTCCATGGCCCTGAGGAGGGCCTCCTGCTCCTGGAGGATCGCCCCCAGGACGGAGATCTCCGCCTCGAGGTTCTGCGGCGGGATTCTATCGAAGGTAACCGCCGCGTCAGGCATGGGCGTGAGCGGAAGACGGCGTTGGGCTCACTGCGTGCGTTCGACTGTTACGACCAGTTCGGACCTCACCTCGGCGTGGAGCCGCACGGGCACCCGGTGGACCCCCAGGGTCTTGATCGGCTCGGGCAGGAGGACCTTCTTCTTCTCCAGGGCGATCCCTTGCGCCGCCAGGGCCTCGACGAGGTCCTGGCTGCTCACGGAGCCGAACAGCCTGGCCGCCCGAACGGTGGGCGCCGGCGCCGGGGTGCTCGCCTCGGCGGCAGGTTCTGTGGGGGCGGGCTCGGCGAGCGCCTCGACCTCCTCCTCACTGGCCAGCCGGTGGAGGGTGATCTGCAGGGTGGCCAGCCGCTCTGCGAGGGCGGTCGCCTCGCGCCTGGTGTGGTCCTCGCGGTTTCGCGCCTGGGCCGTGAGCTGGGTGATGGATCGCATGCGTCCCGGGGTGGCCAGTACGGCCAACTGCTTTGGCAAGAGGAAATTCCTGGCGTAGCCGTCGGCCACGTCCACCTGCTGTCCTGGCTCGCCCAGCCGCTCCACCTTCTGCATCAGGATCACTTTCATGGGTCCGCTCCATTCCTCGTGAAGACAGCGAACAGCAATCCGCTTTCAGCTCCCCCGCCCCTCGCCCCCTCTGCAATCCTAGGTCTGCCGTGGCGACCGGGGAAGGCTCAGACGTCGAAACGCGAACCAGACGTCGAACAGCCCCAGCCCCGCCACCACCAAGGTGAGGAAGGGCTGGATGACCAGGAGCAACACGGATAGAGTCACCAGAAACCGGGGGAGCTGAAACCGCCGGAACAGGAAACCGGCGATACAGAGCCCCTGGAGGAAGTACAGCCCCACCAGGAGGATGAGTCCGTTCAGCCCGATAGTCTTGAGGACCGGCAGGCCGATGAGGTACAAGGCTCCGAACCCGATGAAGGCCCAGACCAGCAGTTCGGGCAGCTCCCAGCGAAAGGCCGCGGGCGCAATCCCGCCCAGTTGGGCGGGCCAGCGGCGCAGGCAGCCCTGCAGGAGCCAGACGTAGCCCGCGGCCGTGAGCAGGCTCCCCACGAAGAAGAGGCTGGGGAACGCCATCAGCAGGAACGCCCGCAGTTGGGGAATGGGGGCCTGCAGGGGTGCCCCGCCCTCGCCCGGTATGCCCAGCCGCGCACTGAAGGCCTCCATGTCCTGGAGCAGCCCGTCCACGTGCCGCTCCACGGCGGCCACGGGATGCCCCCACTGGTTGACCGCCTGCACCAGGACTGCCATGCCGGCCAGGCTCAGGACTACGGCCACGGCGATGACCAGGAGCTCCGATCGCACCGCCCGCCGGAGGCCCTCCCCCAGCAGAACGGCGGGGAGCCCGAATTCCAGGATGAAGGCGATAGCCTGCCAAGGAGATAGGGGGCCGGCCAGCGCCAGGGCCACGAGGAGCAGGGCCACAACCTCGGCCAGGATGCCGTGGCGCAGCCGGAGCACCACGAAGGGGAGCGGGCAGAGCAGGCTGAGGGCCACGCCCAGGACCGGCAGGAACCCGCCCGACGCGAACAGCGCCACCGCCATCAGGGCGGCCAGCACGACCTCCGCCCCTAGGGCCAACCAGCGCAGGTGCGACACCCGAGCCCTCCAGCCCCATCGCCCGGCCAGCGTGATCAGGACAGCTCCGCCGCGAAGGCGAGGAGCGCGATGCTCCGCGCCCGCTTGACCGCCAGCGTGAGCTGTCGCTGATGATGGGCGCAGTTCCCCGAGATCCGCCTGGGGATGATCTTCCCCCGGTCGCTCACGAAGTTGCGCAGGCGCTTGACATCCTTGTAATCGACCTGCACCACCTTGTCCATGCAGAACTTGCAGACCTTCTGCCGCCGATACGTCCGCCGCTTCTTCAGCACGCGCCTCACTCCTCGCGCCCGGGGACTCCGGGGCGCTCACGCAAACCCTGTCGCCACTCTCGCCCCCACGCCCACTTCCCCGCGGGGCTAGAAAGGCACCTCATCCTGATCGGGGGCCCGCGCCGGCTCCGGCTCTTCCTCCGCCGTCGCGGCGGCAGCGCCCGGAGCCGCCTTGCGCGGACCCAAGAACTGCACGCGCTCGGCCACCACCTCGTGCTTGGATCGCTTCTGCCCCTCGGGCGTCTCCCAGGAGCGCTGCTGCAGCCGCCCCTCCACGAGGACCGGCCGCCCCTTCGCCAGGTACTCCCCGCAGGCCTCCGCCTGCTTCGACCACACCACGATGGTGATGAAGCAGACCTCGTCCCGCCGCTCGCCCCCCTGGGTGGTGTAAGAGCGGCTGACGGCCAGGTCGAAGTTGCAGACGGGGGCGCCGCTGGGGGTGTAGCGCAGCTCGGGATCGCGGGTCAGGTTCCCGATGAGGATGACCTTGTTGAAACTCGCCATGCTCAGGCCTCCTGGCTCACCGCCTCGGCGGCCTCAGGCGCAGGCGCCTTCCCCTTCTCCGCCGCCCGACGGGGCGTCTCCACGCGGATCGTCAGGAACTTCAGCACCGGCTCCGCATGCTTCAGATGGCGCTCCAGCTCGGTCACGGCATTCGGGGGAGCGCTGAGCCGGAAGAAGACATAATGCCCCTCTCGCCGCTTCTTGATCTCATAGGCCAGGCGCTTCTTCCCCCACTTCTGGACCTCGACGACCTCACCGTTCTCGCGTGTCACAACCGCCTTGGCCCCATTGATGGCGGCCTCGGTCCCATCGTCCGCCAGCGCAGGGTCCAGGATGAAGATCACTTCGTAGGGTCGCAATCCGTTCACCTCCTCTCCTCAGGCTGCTCGGGGGTGCCGCTCCGGTCGTCTGTGCGCGACCCATGTTCCCGCGGCACCCGCACATTGTATCGGTTCATGGCAGCAGCGAGCCCCTCGTCGAGGAGCGTCCGCACAGCGGCAACCGCCTGCTCGACCATGTCCGCCGCCACCGGCAGCTCGTCCGGGCGGAAGGCCGCCAGGACCCGGTCCCTCGCCTCCACCCCTTCCGGGGGCCGACCGATGCCCACCCGGATGCGGAGGAACGCCTGGCTTCCCAGGGCCTCCTGGATGGAGGCGACGCCCTTGTGCCCGCCCGCTCCTGCCCCCTGAACGACACGCAGCCGTCCCAGGGGAAGATCGAGATCGTCGTGGAGCACCACGAGTCGGTCCAGGGACAGCCCCAAGATCGCGAGGCACGCCGCCACCGACTGCCCGCTCCGGTTCATGAAGGTCTGAGGCTTGAGCAGGAGCGCTCGACCCTCCGGAGTATCCATCCAGGCCACGTGGGACTGAAACGCTCCCGGGCGGAATCGCACCCCCGCTTCGGCAGCCAGTCGATCCAGGACGGCGAAGCCGACGTTGTGACGGGTTGCCGCATACTCCTGGCCGGGATTTCCCAGCCCCGCCACCAGCCAGTTGGCCTCCGCCCTCGCCACCACCTATTTGGACTTGGCCTCTGCCTTGGCCTTGCCCTCGGGCTTGGCCTCCGCTTCGGTTTCCTCCCCCTCCTTCTCCTTCTTGCCCACCACCTCAGGCTCGGCCGGCTTCTCTTCCTCCGTCGGGGCAGCCACCTCCTCCACCTCCGGCGCCACGACCGAGGCCAAGACCCGGTCGAGGTCCTCCAGGATGCGGACGCCCTCGCCGACACTCAGGTCGTGGACGTGGACCGCGTTGCCCACGTCCAGCCCGGACACGTCCACCACGAACCGCTCCGGGATGTTGAGCGGCAGGCACTCCACGAAGACCTGGCGGAGAGACTGCTCCAGGATGCCGCCCTTGCTCTTGACCCCGACGGGCTCACCGCTGAGCGCCAGGGGAATCTCCACCCGGATCTTCTTATCCATGGAAACCTCGAGGAAGTCGGCATGCAGCGGTTGGCCCTTGACCGGATCGAGCTGGAGCGACTTCAGGATCACCATCCTACTCTGTGGCCCGTCGCCGCCCGCCAGCGACAAGTTGATCAGGACGTTCTCGCCCGAGCCCAGGGCCGTCGCGAGCTCCCGGGGGCTCAGCGTGACCGGGACGGGGCCGCGGGAGCCCCCGTACACGATCCCCGGGATCCGGCGGTTGCGTCGCAACCTCTTGGCCGCGGCCTTTCCGACCGCGCTGCGGATCTCCCCACTCAACTCCACCGTTGCCATGCCTGCCTCCACCCCATCGCCTGTGCGGTGAACACGCCGCCTCGGTCCCTAGATGAAGAGAGAGCTGACCGAGGTCTCCGTATGAATCCGGTGAATCGCCTCCCCCAGCAGGGGGGCCACGCTGAGCACCGTGATCTTCTTGCTGCGCTGCTCCTCCCGGAACGGGATCGTGTTCGTCACCACGACCTCCTCGATCTCCGACTGCTCGAGTCGCTCGATTGCATGTCCCGAGAAGATGGCATGCGTGCAGCTCGCCACGATCCGGCGCGCCCCCTCGCGCTTCAGGGCGCTCACCGCCTGGATCAAGGTGCCCCCGGTGTCGATGATGTCATCCAGCAGGATCACGTCCCGGCCCTCCACGTCACCGATGACATGCATGATCTGCGCCTCGTTGATCCCCGTGCGCCGCTTGTCCATGATGGCGAGGGAAGTGCGAAGCCGCTTGGCGAAAGCCCGGGCACGCTCCACGCCGCCCGCGTCCGGCGACACCACCACCAGATCCTCCCACACCCCTTGGTCCACCCGCTCCTGGAAATAGCGGAGCAGCACCGGGGCAGCGAAGAGGTGGTCCACCGGGATGGTGAAGAACCCCTGGATCTGCCCGGCGTGCAGATCCATGGTGAGGACCCGCTGAACCCCGGCCGCCGTGATGAGGTCGGCCACCAGCTTGGCCGTGATGGGCACTCGGGGCTGGACCTTGCGGTCCTGGCGGCCGTATCCGTAGTAGGGAATGACCGCCGTGATGCGAAGGGCCGACGCCCGCCGCAGGGCATCGACCATGATCAAGAGCTCCATGATGTTCTCGTTGACGGGCGGGCAGGTGGGCTGGATGACGAAGACGTCCGCCCCCCGGACGTTCTCGTTCACCTGCACGAAGACCTCGCCATCCGAGAAGCGGGTGACCTCGGCCTCGGCCAAGCGCAGCCCAAGAGCGTCTGCGATTTCCCGTGACAGCAGGGGATGTGCGTTCCCCGAGGTCAGCACCAGATCACCCGGCATGCTCTGTCCTCCTCACGTCGCCGTCCCCTGCCTGGGGCCTTTGCGCTCCCCCTACCCTCCAGGGGACGCGCTCTCCGTGAGCCACGCCCCGATAGGATTCGCCGGGAGGGTCGGCACCGCGACCGCAAACGCTCCAGTTTCCCGCGCCTTCGCTGCCAGGCGCTCCCCCGCATTCGCATCGGGGACAACAGCGAAAACCGACGCCCCGCTCCCAGACATCAATGCCGGCGAGCCGCCGCCTGCCTGGAGGACGGCCTTCAACGCCGCCACCTCCGGTTGCTGGGGCAGGACCACCGATTCGAGGCGGTTGAATGCCCATGTCGGCGGCCATGGGAGCAGGTCGTCGGTAAGGAAAGTTCGAATAGTACCGCGTCCCCCCCATTCTGTCAATTTCGAACTGGCCTCCCGATACGCCCACGCCGTCGAGATGGCAATCCGTGGATTGGCGACTACCACCCAGCGCGCAGGCCACGGCCGGAGGGGGCGGAGGATGTCTCCCCGCCCCGTGGCCAGGGCCAGCCCCGACCCTAGGAAGAAAGGCACGTCGCTGCCCAACTCGGCTGCCAGCCTCTGGAGCTCTTGCCTCGAGCGGCCCATCCCGTAGAGCCGGTTGACGCCCGCCAGGACTGCGGCCGCATTGCTGGAGCCGCCGCCCAGCCCGCCGCCCAGCGGGATGCGCTTCGTGAGGGAGATGGAAAGTCCGCCGGGCTTCCCCGCCCGGTCCAGCAGGAGCTTGGCGGCGCGGTAGGCCAGATTCTCCTCAGCCTGCGGCAGGTCCGCCCCCTCCACGCGGATCGCGATGCCAGCCTGGCGTCGCGCTAACTGGACCTCATCGTACAGGCCGACGAGCTGCAGGACGGTCTCGATGTCGTGGAAGCCATCCGGGCGGCGCCGGATCACCTCCAAAAACAGGTTGACCTTGGCGGGGGAGCGAATCGTCAGGGCGTTCAGGGCAGCCCTCCTTCCCGCCCGAGGCTGGCGTCCAGATCGAGGATCTTGGTCGACCCGTCCTGCGGCGGGGGGAGTTCGAACAGCTCGGCCGGAAGGGGCTGGTTGAGCCGCAGCGTCTGGTAGTGGAGGGTGAGGCCGGTCTTCGCCGTCATCGCCTCCAGGCTGATCGCCTGCGGGAAGGCATGCCCGTCCACGGGCTGGCGATCCGCGAACCGGAACTGCAGGAGCGGGCCCGCGGCATCTCCCAACTCGCCCCGCTCGATGTCGTGGTTCGCTCCCAGCCAGAGCCGCTGCCAGAGCGGACCCTCCACCGAATCCACCTGCGTGGCCCCCGAGGCGACCGTGACCTGGAGGCGCGGGTCCTGCGGGTCGAGCGGCAGGGGCGCGAGGCCGGCTAAGAGCCGCAGCAGGGGCGCGGGTGGGACCGGGACCCGGGTGAGTCGCCCCAGCAGGTCGGGCGTCGCCCGGCCGACTCCGTACTCATGGCGGAGGAAAGAATGGAAGCGGAGCTCGTCCCCGCGGATGGTCAGGACCAGGGCGGCAGTGCCGAGCGGGGTGAGGGTCTCAAGTCGCGCCCGATCGGGCAACGCCACGATGACGACTTGACTGGCCGACCCGCTGCCCGCCGGCCCGCCATAGCTCACGGAGGCCAAGCCGCGCAGGGAGGTGATGCCCGCCTCCGCCGCCGCCAATTGGGAGACGAGCGCCTCGGACGTAGTCCCCGACGGCGGGGTCGTGGCGGGACGCGAGCCGGGAATCTGAGCGCAGGCCCCGGCCAGGAGCAGTCCCGCTGCCCCGACCAGACCGCAGATCCCGCGGATCATTTGGCGTCGCTGGAGGTGCGCTGGCGAACCTCGTCCAGCTTCTTGCGGAGGGCCTCGTTGCTGCTGTCGAGCGTGAGCGAGCGCTCCCACTCCCGGACGGCATCCTGGATCATGCCCTTCTGGTAGTAGGCATCTCCCAGGTGCTCGAGGATGGTCGGATCATCCTTCGGGGTGTATTTCACGGCCCGGAGCAGCTCGGCCAGGGCTTCGTCGATCCGCCCCAGCTTGAAGTAGACCCAGCCCAAGCTATCGATGAAGGCCCCATTTTGCGGCTCCATCTCCAGGGCCTTCTTGACGAGACCCACGGCCTCTTCCAGCTTGATCCCCTCCTCGGCGAACATGTAGCCGAGGTAGTTGTAGATGTCGGCATTCTTCGGGTCCAGCGTCAGCGCCTTGCGGAACGCGACCTCGGCACGGTCCAGTTGCCGGTTCCGCTCCAGGGCCGCGCCGAGCTGGTAGTAATACAGACCGCTGTTCGGATCCAGCGCCACGGCCTTCTCGAACTCGGTGATCGCCCCCGGATAGTCCTTCTTCTGCATGAAGGTGAGGCCGAGCCAGTAGGGAACGTTGCCTTCCTGCGGCCGGAGTCGCGCGGCCTCTGTGAAGACCTTCGTGGCCTCGTCCAGTTTGCCCTCCCGCCCGTAGACGTAGCCGCGGTGGAGCAGGGCGTCCACGTAGCGGTCGTCCTGGGGGTTGATCTTGCCCAGCACCTCCAGCGCCTCGTCGTACCGCTTGAGGTCCTCCAGCACGAGCCCCATGGCAAGGAGAGCCTCCCCGTTGCTCGGCTCTTTCGCGAGCACCTCCCGGAAGACGGTGAGGGCCTGCTCCGTGTCCTTCTTCTCCGCGTAGATCTGGCCGATGCGGGTGAGGAGCAGCAGGTTGTTGGGGTCCAACTGCCGCAACGCCTCGAAGGCGGCTAGGGCCCCGTCCAGGTCGCCACGGCGCAGGTCCACGCGGGCCAGACGCTCCAGGAACTCCCGGTTCTGGGGATCGTTCTGCAGGGCGCGCTGGTACACCTGCGCGGCATCCTCGAACCGGTTCTGGACCTCGAAGGTGGTGGCCAGGCCGACCCAGGAGGGGTCAAATTCATCATTCCTCTGAATGGCCTGCTCGAAGTAGCCCCGCGCCTTCTCCGGGTCTTTCTCCTCCAGGTAGATGCGGCCAAGGCTGTACGGAGCGAGGTGGCTGGTGGGATCGGCCTTGGCCAGGGCCTCGAACACCTGAATGGCTTCGGGGAAGTTCCGAGCCTCGGCGTAGAGGTTGCCCAGAAAGAGGTAGGCCTCAACCCGGCGCGGGTCCAGACGGATCGCTTCCCGGTACTCCTTCTCCGCGCTCCGTGCGTTCCGCAGCCCCTGGTAT
This sequence comes from uncultured Methylomirabilota bacterium, assembly GCA_963714585.1. Classification (GTDB taxonomy): domain Bacteria; phylum Methylomirabilota; class Methylomirabilia; order Methylomirabilales; family 2-02-FULL-66-22; genus 2-02-FULL-66-22. The sequence goes on along the minus strand of CAVQPC010000016.1, from coordinate 11,265 downwards.
GCTGCCGCCATCAGGAGGTGGGCCTGAACGTTGTTGGGATCGAGGGTGAGAATCTCCTCCCCTTCGGCGATGGCCCCGCGGAAATCCCCCTTCTTCAGCAGGAGCCCGGACAGGTGGGTCCGGAGGTAGAGCGAGTTCGGGTCGTAGCGCAGCGCCTCACGCTCCCACTGGATGGCCGCATCCAGGTCGCCCTGAGTCTCCGCCCAGATGCTGCGGGAGTAGGCATAGTAGGCGCGCTGGTCCGCGCGCGCGCTGGTCCGCGTCGCGGCGGCGGTGGGCTCCACTCCGCCCGATGCTGTCGGTGGGCTCCCGCCCTGCTGGGCTATGACCTCGCTGCAGCCGGCGAGCAATCCCGCCGTCACGAGGACGACGCTGACCCACATCGTCTGTCCAGGGTATCGCATGACTGAATCCTCATTGCCAGATGGAAACGGCCGGGAAAAGCCCCGGCCGTGGAATGGCCCTCACTGTAACAGGTGGTCAGACACCCGTCAATCTGAAATGGCGATCAAAACTGTCGTGGGCCAGGACGATCTGGAGGTTCGAGGAAAGTCGGCGAGGAGCCTGGCGGTCGATCCCGCGACGGATGGAGAGCCGCCGGTTCGCTGTGGCCGGCCTCACCCCTGCGGGGAGCCCGAGGCGTCCCGGGGTGGCGCGGCAAGCTGGGTCTCGATCGCTCGCCAGAGGTCGGCGACGCCCTCCCCAGTCGTCGCGGAAAATAGGATGAGGGATTCAGGGCTGGCGTGCCCCAGGGCCCGGGCCACCGCGGCGCGGGCCGCGGCGTCCTGGCCGCGGGCCAGCTTGTCCCGCTTGGTCATCACCGGGCAGTACGGCAGGCCCACCGCCGTCAGGAACTCCGTCAGCTCCTGATCCTGCGCCGTCGGGACGTGCCGTGCATCCAAAATATGGATCACCCCGCGGAGCTGGCTCCGCCCGCGAAGGTAGCCCTCGACCAGGTCCCACCAGGCCTCCTTGAGCACCCGGGAGACCGGGGCGTAACCGTAGCCTGGCAGATCCACGAAGCGGAAGCGGCCGTTGACCTGGTAGAAATTGATGGTGCGGGTGCGTCCCGGTGTCCCGCTGGTGCGGGCCAGGCCTCGCCGTCCGAGCAGCCGATTGATCATGGAGGACTTCCCCACGTTCGAGCGCCCGGCGAAGGCGATCTCGGGGTACGGCCCCCGCGGGAACTGCTCCAGCCGCCCGGCACTCACCAGGAATTCAGCCGACTGTATTCTGGGGTGTATTCTGAGGTCAGACATTGCTAATCTTATATTTGTGGCTGCGCCCCTTCCGCAGCGCCGCGGCCACCTGCTCCACCCGGGCGGCCAATGCGGCGTCCGCCTCCAAGCGGGTGCGCAGTCGCTGGACCCCGAGGCTGATCGTGACCGGATCGCGTCCGAAGGCGCGTGCGACCTCGGAGAGGGGAATCCCGCCCACCAGTTGCCCAAGGTGGGCGATCGCCGCCCGGACCAGAGCCGCCTGCCGGCCTCGGCCCGGCGCCTGGAGCTCCGCGATCTCGAGATCGAAGGCACGGGCCACGGCCTGGCTCACCTCGGGAAGCGTCACCGCCAGCAGGATGGAAGGCGCCTCGCGCGCCGCCGCACCTGCTCTACGAAGCGTTCGTCGCCCAGGAAGCGCTGCTCCACGGCCTGATAGTACTCCGGCTGGTGCTGGCCCGACCCGGGTTCCTCCAGAAACTCAAGGTAGCGCCGGACTGCTACGCCCCGGGTAGCATGGAATCGCTGGAGCACGGATCCTGTGGCCACCGGCGGGGACACCCGTCTCCCGAGGTACTGGGCGTGGCTGCTCCACGGCCAGTCTGCCGGGGATTGGGCCAGTCGCGACCGCACGGGGTTCAGGTGGAGATACCGGACCAACGCCAGGAGGTACCGGTCCTTGTCGCACAGGAGGGCCTTGTACCGCCCCTGAAACACGTGGCCGACCATGCGATGGGCCCAGTTGAAATGGAACGCGTAGGCCTCGTGCAGGCCCTGCATGATCTTCGCCAGGCCCATGTTCCCCGGTTCGAGCAAGAGGTGGATGTGGTTCGGCATCAGGACGTAGGCGTAGAGCGTGAACCCGTATCGCTCCTGGTAGTGGGACAGCCGCGCGAGGTATGTCTCATAGTCCGCCCGCGACCGGAACACGGCCCGCCGCTGGTTACCGCGAGCGAGGATGTGATAGAGGGCGCCGGGAACTTCTACTCGAGTGGGACGAGCCATCGGCCTTCGATACCATCCAGGTGGGGGGCTGTCAATATAAAAATAGCAATGTCTGACCCCGACGTTGGCTTGACCGGATTCGCGGGGGCGTGCTACAAGGGACACGAGGAGAAGGCCAACCCCATCGCTGCCATCCTCTCGGCCGCCATGTTGCTGGAGTGCGCGGTGAAGGCGCAGACGGCGGCGGCCATCGAGGCGGCGGTCGTCCACATCCTGGACCAGGGGTTCGCACGCCGGACATCGCGCAGCCGGGGACCCGCGTCATCGGCACGCAAGAGATGGGGGACCGCATCGCGGAGGCGGTCTCGGCCGGCCCGGGCACGGAGCACGGATCGGATGCTGTCGCCCCGCCGGCGGGGCCGAGGGTGTAGCCATGGCTGAGCCGTCGCCCGACATCCTGCTGGAGCAGAGCGAAACCTACGCCCACATCATCTTCAATCGCCCGCACGTGCGGAATGCCATCACCGCCCGGATGTGGGCCGACCTGCCGAAGCTCATCCGTCGTCTGGAGCGGGAGCAGGACGTCCGCGCCATTGTCTTGAGCGGGGCCGGCAACAAGGCCTTCGCGGCGGGAGCGGACATCCGCGAGCTGCCCCGTTTCACCAACCCCAAGACGGCCCGCGAGTACGAGAAACTGGTCGTCCGCGCGCTGGAGGGCCTGACCCGGTGCTCCCTGCCCGTGATCGCCATGATCCGCGGATACGCCATGGGCGGCGGCTGCCACATCGTCGCCGCCTGCGATCTCCGCATCGCCGGCGAGTCGGCCCAGTTGGGGATCCCGGCGGCGAGGCTGGGAGCAGCGGTGAATCCCGGCGTGGTCGCCAGGCTTGTGAGCCTGGTGGGTCCCGCTGTGGCCAAAGAGATCCTCTTCAGCGGGCAACCCCTGGATGCTCAGCGGGCACTGCGCGTGGGACTGGTCAATCATGTCGTACCTGACAGGGGCCTGGAGGGGTTCACCTTCGCCCTCGTCCGGCAGATTACCCAGAACGCCCCCCGCACCATCCGCGACGCCAAGCGCGCCGTCCAGTGGATGGCGGTGGATGGCCATCGCCCCCCACCAAAGGTGATCCAGCAGGACTTCGTGCGGGGCTTCAGCAGCCATGACTTCAAAGAGGGGCTGGCAGCTTACCTGGCCAGGCGCGTGCCCAAGTTCATCGGCCGGTGAACTGCTTCGTCACCCAATACCTGCCCCGCATTGGCTGACTCATGACTTGTCACTCGGAAAACGGAATGCGGAATTCGTGACGGCATCGAGGTGACCGGGGACTGTGTGTGATGGAGATCGGCCTTCGCGGGACGGCGACAATCCGGGTCACCGCGCAGAACACGGCGGAGGCACTGGGCAGCGGTGATGTCCCGGTCTACGCCACGCCCAGCCTGGTCGCCTTGCTCGAGACGGCGGCGGTGAACGCCGTGGCCAGTCACCTGAGCCCCGGCGAGACCACGGTGGGAACCTGGATCGAGGTGACACATCTCGCAGCCACCCCGGTCGGGATGGAGGTTCGGGCCGAGGCCACGCTGTCCGCCGTTGAAGGCCGGAGACTGACCTTCACCGTGGTCGCCCACGACGCGCGCGAAAAGGTCGGCGAGGGGCGACACCAGCGGATAGTCGTCGCGCGGGACCGCTTCCTCGCCAAGGTGGCGGACAAACGTTGATGGCGAGGGACGCCGAAGAGCACCGGTAAACCTCCTGGGCAAGATCGGACGGGCCACCCGCCGGATGCTCGCACGCTCTTGATTGCTTCTCAGCATTGACTCTTGATCCCATGCTATAATGAAGCACGGCGTGCACTCACCGCCTGTCAAAACGCCTTCTCCTCTGCACCCGGGAGTTGCCGCGCACGGGCTCGAACGACTGGGAGACTCGATGATCGTTCGAGGCATCAGCTTCCTTTGCGCTCCACATGAGAGGGTCTAATCGCCGGCTGGGCGGTGTGCAGGATCGACACGGGGGTGTGGCCTCGCCAGATGCCAGAATCTGCCAACTTGGCACATGCCAGCTACCCAGGCCTTTTCGGGTTCCCTCCTCCATCGCCAAGCTAACCCATTGAACTTTGGCTGCATTTCGAATGGCTTGCCTCGGGTACGGAGAGGGTAGCCGTCTTGGAATGGTCTTTGCACCTCAACGGTAAGCGCGCCCCCGGTGGCAGCACCCTTCGATTCGGTGGCCAGCTTCGTAAGAATTGAGCACGGCCGCGCGCTAAGCCGCGCCTTAACAGGAGGCATAGGGATGTTTGAGACGCTAGTCGTCCTGACGATCTTCGGAGTCCTGTACGTGGATATCATCGAGTTTCTCGAAAAGTGCGACCATCCCCACACCAGCGCCGTGCGAGAGATCCACCTGGACACTTAAGGACCTCTCAAGGTTCGACCTCCTGATTTGTAGAAAGCCACCATCAAGAATGACTGACAGCTACAATCAGGAGCCCTGGGCTTGTTCTCGATCGCCGCCAGAACCGCCGCCGGATTGCCCTGACCGGTACCTCGACCTCGCTCGTCACCGGTCCCAGCACCGCCATTCCATACAAGGCACTCATCCTCCAATTCCTCCTCGCTCTCTACTCTGCTAAGCCCCCGTTGCAGTGCCGGAATCGGCAACCCTTTGAATCTATGGGGAAGGTTACGATTTTACTGGACCGCCTGTTTGGTATCTGATACGAGTTACACACGCCGAAACCAGTCGGCCAGGAATTTCCGCTGGCGCGCGGCCGATCCGAGAGACCGTGCAGGCCGCGGGAAAAGGTCCCGTTCACAAGGGGAGGGAAGCATGCGTGGCATTGCGGTGCTGCTCTTGCTGGGTGTGCTGATGACACAGGGATGTGCTTTGGTGGCAGTGGGGGCCGTGGCCGGGGCGGCGGCCGGAGTAACCTACACGGTGACGGGGACGGCCGAGAAGACGTTCGACAACGACTATGACAGCGTGGTGACGGCCCTCAATAAGGCCCTGGTGAGCCTGGACATCAAAACCGGCAACACGCGCAAGATCGAAGACAGCGGAAAGGTCACCAAGACGGAGATCGAGGCCTACACCAAGGACCTGACCATCCAGATCACGGTGGAGCGGGTGAGTGACAGGGCCACCCGCGTCGTCGTGGATGCCTCCAAGAACTATGTGATGAAGGACAAGGCCACGGCCACCGCGATCCTGACCAAGACTACCGAGCACCTGCCCAAGCCCGCGTAGGGGCGTCCAGCGGCCGGTCAGGGCTCAGGCAAAGGCCCGGAGGAACAGGCGACGCACGTTCGCCATCGTGGCCCGGGCGACCTCTTCGACGGGGACCGCTTTCAGCTTGGCCACCGCTTCTCCCGCTACAACCACATTGCAGGGCTCGTTGCGTACCGTGGGATCCGCTCCAAGCACGGGCGCGTCGGTCTCCAAGAGCAGGCACGTGAGCGGCAGGGCGCGGACCAACTTCTGCTTCTGCGCCGAGCGCACGACCGAGGGGGGAATGGAGAAGAAGTAGCCGGCCCGGACGCCCTCCATGGCTGTCGAGGCCTTGCCGTCAAAGGCGTGGAGCAGGACGCGCCGCGCGCCCTGCGCAGCGAGGAAGGCAATGGTATGGCGGCCGGCGGATCGCGAGTGAACATTCAGCGGCAGGTCCAGTTCCTTCGACAGGGCCACGAAGCGCGCCAGAATCTCCTCCTGGATCTTCCAATCTGCTTCGTCCTGCACCGCCCAGTGATCCAAGCCGACCTCCCCTAGGGCCACGAGTCTGTCGGCGTGCCTCCGCACGAAGGCGACCATGGCGTCCGCCGCGTCGGGATCGAGATGCGTCGGGTACAGGCCGGCGGCGGCTCGGATCAGCGGGTATCGTCGGCTGAGGTCGAGGATCCGCTCGGCCTCCTCCAGGGTCTCCCCGACCGCGAGGATTCCGCAAAGGCCGGCGGCTTCGGCGCGCGCCAGCACCGCCGGAAGATCCTCGGCGAATTCCGCCGCAGCCAGATGGGCGTGCGCATCGAAGAATTCCACGGCGTTCTCACGCTCCGCGATGCCCCGGATCAGCTCCGCCCCGTCTGCACCCCTGCTTCCCTGCTCCCAACCTCCCCCGCGACCTGCTCCGCCCGCTCGATCAGGCTCCGGATCTCGTCGAAGCCCTTCTGCCAGAAGGCCGGGTCGTGGAAGTCCACATCGAGCGGCCGGAGCAGGGCCTCCGGCGAGTCGGATCCTCCCGCCTCCAGGAGGCGGATGTACTTCGGCACGAAGGATGCCCCCTCTTCCTTATACCGCCGGTAAAGGGCGAGGACCAACAGCTCTCCGAAGACGTAGCTGTAACAGTAAAACCGCGTGTGGATGAAGTGGGGGATGTAGGTCCAGCCCCAGCGGTACCTCTCGGGGAGTTCCACGGCCTCGCCGTAGTAGGCCCGGTTGGCCTGAAGCCAGGCCTCGCAGATCCCGTCGATTCGGAGCCGCCCCGTCTGCCGCTGGGCGAAGGCCGCCTGCTCGAATCGCGTGAGCACGGTCTGGCGGAAAACCGTGGCGCACGTGTCCTCGATCTTCCCGCTGAGAAGGGCCAGCGCGATGCGCGGATCGGCCTGCGTCCGGACCAGGTTGTCGAAGACCAGGAACTCCCCGAACACCGAGGCCGTCTCCGCCGTCGTGAGAGGCGTGTCGTAATTGAAGGGGGTCTGCGTGCGGGCCAGCCAGCCGTGAAGGCCGTGGCCCAACTCATGCGCCAGGGTCATGACATCCCGCATGTTGTCCGTGTGGTTGCACAGGACGTAGGGATGCAGGCGCGGGCTCGGAGAGGCGCAGAAAGCCCCGCCCTGTTTTCCCGACCGCACCTCCGCATCGATCCAGCGTCCGGTGAAAAACCGCTCCGCGATTTCCCGGAAGAGGGGCGAGAAGGCGTGGAAGGCCTCCAGGATCACGTCGCGGGCCTGATCGTAGGCGCAGCGGGGGAGCGCGATGCCGACGGGCGCGTACTGGTCGTGCAGGGCCAGACGCGGCAGGTCAAGGAGCCGCGCCTTGAGGCGGAAGTACCGCTGGGCCAGGTCGTAGTTCCGCTCGGTCACGTGGAGCATCTGCTCTACCGCCCGGTCGTCGATCTCATTGCTCAGGTGTCGCTCCGCCATCGGATGGGGGAAGCGCCGCAGTCGGTCCATGGTCAGGTGATCCTGGAGGAGCGTGTCGTACACAAAGGTGAGGACCAAGTCGTTCTTGGCGAGGACATCGAAAAGGACCTCGTAGGCCCGCCGGCGGACTTCCCGGTCCGGATCGTGGACGAGGGCCAGGACCTCGCTCATGGTGAGGTCCTCGACCCGTCCGTCCCGTTCGAAGGGGAAGCGCAGGCTGGTGGTCAGTTCGGTGAAGAGCCGGGCGAAGGCCCGTCGCCCGGTGCTGTCCCGCTCGTTGAGGATCTGCTCCTCCGATTCCGAGAGCATGTGGGTCCGGAAGCGCCGCGCCCGCACCAGGTAGTGCCGGTAACCAGCCAGGGCGGGATGGACCACCAGGCCATCGGCTGGCGCGTTGGGCAGGGCCATCCACTCCAGGTCGAAGAACACGAGCAGGTTCCCGATCTGGGTGGACTTCTGCTCCACCCGCTCCCGCAGGTCCCGGTGCTCCGGCGCCGAGGTGTCCGCGGCGTACAGGAGGCCGGCAAAGGCCCCGACTCGCCCCAGCTCCTCCTGGAGGTCCTCCAGTTCCCGGATGGCGGCGAGGAGGTGCTCCGGCTCCGGGCCGTTCGCCACGTTGATGGTACCCCGATAGGTCTTGGCGAAGCTTTCGGCCCGTGCGTGACAGGCTTCGAGCGTGGCCGCGATGCGGGGGTCGTCATGGCCGGCGAACAGATCGCTGAGATCCCAGCGGACGCCGGCCGAGCTGAATGTCTGTGCGCTCACGGTGGACTCCTCTCCCGATGGGACCGCAGGGTACGGGCGAGACAGCATCCAGGCTGAACCGACGTATTCTAGGTGGTCAGCGGGCCAGAGGCAATTCCAGAGCTTCCATAGCTCTTCAGCCGCAGGCCCGGATGTGGTATGGTGATTGGTGTCGACCGCGGACCCGAACCCCGCGGAGGAGGCATCGTGGGTGACCTTGCTGGGCCGCTCGGCCCTCTCCTGAGGCAGGTCAGTCGGTCATTCTGGCTCACGCTCCGCGTGCTGCCGGGGGCGCTGCGCGGCCCGCTGGGCCTCGCCTATCTTCTGGCGCGGGCCGCGGACAGCGTGGCCGACACGCGCATCCTCGCCCGATCCGACCGGTTACGCTACCTGGACCTCTTCCGCGATGAACTGGAGCTTCCCCCGCGCTCCCGTCTGCCGGAGATCCGGAAGGCCCTGACTCACGCACTCGGCGCCTCGGCGGAGAACGAACTGCTCGCTCGATTACCGGAATGTTTCGCCGCCTATGGGGATGTTCTTCTGGACGATCGCCGGCGGATCCGTGCGTTGCTGCTCACCCTCATCCACGGCATGCAGCAGGAGCTGCGCCGCTTCCCCGGCGAAAATGAGGGCCGGCTCGTGGCCCTCGAGTCCCGGACCGAGCTGGACCGCCACACCTACTATGCAGCCGGATGCGTGGGGGCATTCTGGACGGAGATGGCCCTGGCCCACTGCCCCGCCCTGCGGAATTGGGATGGCGCCGCCATGGCCCAGAAGGGCATCCACTTCGGCCAAGGGCTCCAGATGACCAATGTCCTGCGGGATCTGGCCCACGACCTGCGCATCGGCCGCTGCTTCCTGCCGCGGGAGGATCTGGCAACCCTGGGCCTCACCCCGGAGGACCTGCTCGACCCGGCAGCCTTGGATCGTCTGCACCCCCTGCTCCGGGACTTGATCGCGTACACGCTCACCCTCTTTTCCGACGGGTGGGCCTACACCCTGGCGATCCCGCGACGCCTGATCCGCCTTCGCCTGGCCTGCGCCTGGCCGCTCCTCATCGGCCTCCGCACCCTGGAGCGTCTGCAGCAGGCCCGCGACCTCCTCGATCCCCGGATTCGAGTGAAGGTCTCTCGGCCGACGGTGTACGCGATCCTAGCCCGGACGACGGCGGTCGCGTGGTCGGACGCCGGCCTGGACCGCTTCTACCGGGGTCTCCGGGGCCGCACGGAGGCACAGCCGGCATCCGCCGGCTAACAGGGGCCGACATGGGGGAGCGCGAGGCGCCCAATCGTGTCCGGGCCCACGTGTGGGTGTCTGGGCAGGTGCAAGGCGTATTCTTCCGCGCCTACGCGGAGGACGAGGCGGCCTACCGGCAGGTGGACGGCTGGATCCGGAACGCGCCCGATGGCCGGGTGGAAGCGGTCTTCGAGGGAGCGCCCGGGGCGGTGGCTGCCATGATCCAGTGGTGCCATACCGGATCGCCGGCCGCCCGGGTGGCCGGCGTCGAGGTCGCCTGGGAGCCCCCTCGTGGCGAGCGCGGCTTGCGGATCCGCTACTGAACAGAGAGGAAGGAGAACATCGTGTGTCCTGGCGAGCAGCATCCCCGCATCGCGGGCATCCTGGAGACCGTGCTGTACGTAGCCGACATCGACCGGGCCGAGCGGTTCTACCGGGACGTGATGGATCTCAGCGAGATCGGCAAGGATCCGGAGCGCCACGTGTTCTTCCGCGTGGGCTCGGGGGTCCTCCTGCTGTTTCGCGCGGAACAGACGCGACAGGCCCGGACCCTCCCGGCGCACGGCGCGGACGGGGAGATCCACATCTGCTTCACCACGGCGCCCGCCGAATACGAGACCTGGAAGCAACGCATCCGGCAGCATGGCATCGCCATCGAGCAGGAAACCGAGTGGCCCCGCGGCCACTCCTTCTACTTCCGCGATCCGGACGGCAACCTCCTGGAGCTTGCCAACGCCGACATCTGGCCTCGCTGAGGGCACCCATGCCTCAGGACCGCCCTCGCTGTCCCCGCTGCGGCGCCTCGTATGCGAAGGGAACGACCGTGTGCCCGACCTGTCACGTCGCCCTCGACCTCGGGCCGGCCCTGACTGACGAGCGTCCCCGCATCCTCATCTTCGAAACCTGGGACCGCCCGTCCGTGGATACGGTGACGAAACTCCTGGAGGCACACGGGGTGCCCTGTCTCGTGCGGGGGACGGCCGAAAGGCGTGAGGTCGGCCTGGGGCCGCAGGGATTCTGGCGGCTCTACGTGCAGGCCGCTGATGAAGCGCGGGCGCAGCAGATCCTTGATGCGGAAATCGGACGGGAAGAGGAGTGAGTGTCGCAGGCGGGCGGCGTCTTGGGCCTAGGTCCGCCGCCGCAGGACCAGGCAGTCGTTGTGGCCCCCGAATCCGAAGGAGTTGGACAGGGCAACCTCCAGCTCGGCCGCCCGCGCCACGTTGGGGATGTAATCCAGATCGCATTGAGGGTCAGGGTGCTCGTAATTGATGGTGGGCGGCAGCACCTGATCGCGTAGCGCGAGGATGCAGGAGATGGCCTCGATGGCTCCCGCCGCGGACACCGTATGGCCCACCATGGACTTCGTGGCGCTGACCGGGATCCGGTAAGCCCCCCGGCCGAACACGGTCTTGATCGCCAGGGTCTCCACCCGATCGTTCATCTGGGTGGCGGTCCCATGGGCGTTGATGTAATCCACGTCGTCTGGGGTTAGACCCGCGCTCTCCAGCGCCCGGCGCATGGCGAGGACCGCTCCGGCGCCCTGCGGGTCCTCGTCCGTCAGCCGGTAGGCATCACAGGACGTCCCGTATCCCGCCAGCTCGCAGAGGATGGGCACACCCCGCGCCTGTGCCAGGTCCATCCGCTCCAACACCAGGACCCCGCTCCCCTCGCCCAGGACGAAGCCGTCCCGCTCCGCATCGAAGGGCCGGCTAGCTCGCTCCGGAGCATCGTTCCGCGTGGACAGGACACCCAGGAGCGAGAACATCACCAAGTGGTCCGGCGACACGATGCACTCGGCGCCTCCGCAGATGGCGCGATCGATGGCTCCCCGGCGGATAGCGCGGAAGGCCTCGCCGATGGCCTGAGCAGAGCTGGTGCAGGCGGTCTGAATGGTGCAGGTGAGCCCACCGGCCCCGAACTGCCGCGCCAGGGCGGCGGTGGCGTAATGGGGCAGCAGCCGGGAAGTCTGGCGGCCCTTGAGCACCTGGCA
>CAVQPC010000015.1:0-12936 GCA_963714585.1 uncultured Methylomirabilota bacterium | reverse complement strand
CCCGCGGCGGCGCGGACCGCCTCGTACTCGCGCTGCGGATCGGCAAAGCACTCCGGAACCTCCACCCCGGACTGCTCGACAAACCTGGCACCAGCCACCTTCTCCCGGTCCGCAAATGGACTCCTGATGCTCATGGCCCCTCTCGGCTCCCAGCCCGCGCTCGTGGCTCGCGGCTCATAGCTCGTGGCTCTCCGTTCACGACATCACCTGCCCGCCGCACAGGTTGAGGGCCTGTCCCGTCATCCCCGCCGCCGCATCCGACGCCAGATACACCACCAGGTCGGCGATCTCCTTGGGCTCCAGCATGCGCTGGATGGGGACCGCGGCCAGTGCCTGCGTCCGGAAGGCCTCCTTCGTCATGCCCAGGGCGGCGGCGGTCTCCCCCATCCCCTGGTCGGCCATCTCCGTCTCCACCCAGCCCGGGCAGATGGCGTTCACCGTGATGCCGCGGTCCGCCACCTCCAGCGCCAGCGCACGCGTGAATCCGATGATGCCGTGCTTGGCAGTGCAGTAGGCCGTGTAGCCGGGTACGCCGAACCGGCCCAGGACCGAGGAGAGGTTGATGATCCGGCCGCCGTCGTGGCGCGGCATCACCCGGAGCGCCTCGCGGGTGACATAGTAGGCGCCCAGCAGGTTCACGCTGAGGACCTGGAGCCAGCGGGCGTCCTCCTCGGCATCGATAGGGACGCGGGCGTTGATACCGGCATTGTTGACCAGGATGTGGAGTCGCCCCCAGCGTCCGACCAGCTCGCGGAAGAGGCTCCGGACATCCCCCTTGTCGGCCACGTCGGCCCGGAAAGCCAAGACCTGTCCGCCGCAGGGAGAGATCTCGTCCGCTGCCAGTCGGCCGGTCTGGGCGTCCCGGGAGCAGAGGGCCACTTTGGCCCCCTGCTCGGCCAGCGCCCTGGCGATGGCCTTGCCGATGCCCCGGCTCCCGCCCGTCACCAGCGCCACCCGATCCCTCAGCATGGCTGCCTCCTCATCGTCGCCCTCGGGAAGTCCGTCGCATGGCCTCGAGGTGGTCCCGCAGGAGCTTCCGGTGCTGCGCCTCCCGCCCCTCCACGGCCTGGAGGGCGCGCCCGACGAGACCCTCCTCGGCGGGCAGCCGGTCCAACGCCCGAGCGTACAGGTGGCGCGCCCGTTCCTCCAGCCAGAGATCGAAGCGGAGCATGGCCCGTGTTCCCAGAACGACCGTCAGGCCGCCGACGATCCAGGCAAGTCCACAGACCGGGACGGCCACCGGGAGCCGCCGGCCGCCCTGCCGACGGAGCAGCGAGGCCAGGTCCTCCGCCTGGCTCGTCTCGTCCAGTTGGAGCTTGTGGAGCAGCTCTCCCAGGGTCGGGGTGGGGGCGGCCTGGCGCTGCAGTCCGTAGATCGCCGCGGCGGCAATCGACGTGGCGTAGCAGCCGTGCAGGGCCACGCGACACCCCCAGCGGCGGGAGTGAGGGCTCCGGGCGAGCCAGGCATCCGCGGAGAAGGCGCCGCCCTCCGTGCAGTACAGGGCGAGGGCACAGCCGATGATGGCCGCGTTCTTCACCAGTCCTCCCAGGGGCTCCGACAGGTACACGGGGGAGGTCCAGCCCACGATCGCAGTAAAGGCCGTGAGCAGCGCCACCTGGAGGACGGCCAGCCCCCGCACCCACAGGCCGATCAGCACGGCCACCCCCAGGGTCACCTCCATCCCTCCCAGCAGGCCCAGGAACCGGGGGATGTGGGCCGGGACCATCCCGGTGCGGGCGACGATCACCAGGCTGGCAGGGTCCCGAAGCAGAAATTGCAGAATCAGGCCCTCGTAGACCCACAGGAAGGCCAGGCCCAGTCGCAGCAGGATCGGAATCGCCTGCGCCCTCCACGACTCGGGCGGGGCGCCATGGCGGCCTCCGGGAAGCAGGAGGAGGCACAGACCCGCGAAGATGAGCGCCACATTTTTGGCCAGGGGACCCGTGGGGTCAAGAAGGAATCTCGATCCGGACATTCCGGCCCCCAGGATCGGGACAAGGAGGAGGGCACTTTGCAGGGCGGCGAGAGGGCGGACCAGCCATCCCCGGATCAAGAGGAGGCCCAGCAAGACCTCCCCCGCACCGAGGACGCGGGCCCACTTCACGGCCTCCCCGGGAGCGATGTGACTCCAGGAAAGGATGACCAGGAGCGACGGGGCCGGCGCGAGGAGGTTTGGAACCAACCCCTCGTACACCCAGACGGCACCCAGGCCGACCCGCAGGAGGAGCGCGGCTTGGTCGCCCTCTCGCGACACCCTCCGCATCAGCGACCCCTCACCACGTGACCTCCCCAACGCCGGCGCGATGATTGACGGAGCGGGCCAGCACGAAGAGCAGATCGGAGAGCCGGTTCATGTAGACGAGGATGATCGGCGGGACCTCCTCCCGCTCGGCCAGGGCCACGATGCGGCGTTCGGCCCGGCGGCAGATCGTGCGGGCCAGGTGCAGCCGGGCTCCGGCCTCGCAGCCACCAGGGAGAATGAAGGCTCGCAGCGGCGGGAGGTTCGTCTCCATCCCGTCGATGGCTCGCTCCAGCCTGGCCACATGCTCCTCCGAGAGGTGGGCCTTCTCGTCTGCTGCCGAAGACGCCTTCCGGAGGTCAGAGAGCCGCGTCCCGATGGCGAGCAGATCGCGCTGGATGCCCGTCAGCAGGCGGCCCGGCTCGGGATCCGCGAGGGCCGCCGTGGCGAGCCCGAGGCAGGCGTTCAGCTCATCCACGGCACCGTAGGCTTCGACCCGGATGGCGCTCTTGCGGACGCGCCCCCCGCCCAAGAGCCCGGTCTCCCCGCCGTCCCCTGTCCTGGTGTAGATCCGCACGGCACACCTCCTGGGAGCGCCTCCAGCCGGCGCCGCCTCAGTTCAGCGAGGCCACGCGCTCTCGCAGGGAGCGCAGATGGTCCCGGATTACCTCCGCGTCCTCCGCGGCGGGCATCAGGCGAAGGTAGCGTTCCAGGACGAGCATGGCCTCCGGAAAGCGCTTGAGCTGGCAGAGGAGCAGTCCGCGGTCGCGGACCTCGTGTGCCGCCTTGGGGTCCAGGATCAGCACGCGCTCCACCACACTCAACGCCTTGCCGTATTGCTGATTGGTCAAGTAGACCCCCTTGAGGTTGTTGAGCATCCGGAACAAGATCTGGCGCGTCCCCACGGCCGCCAGAAAGCGCGGCGCGAAGGTGAGCTTCCCCTCATACACGCGGTCGATCAGGCGCTGGCAGTCCGCCGGGGAGACGATGGCACCGCCATTGAAGGGATCGATCACGATCTCCTCGTCCGGGCCCACATACTTCACCAGGAAATGCCCGGGCATGCCGACGCCTCGCAGGGGGAGGCCGATGCGCCGGGCCACTTCCATGTAAACGATCGAGAGGGTGATGGGAATGCCGGTCCGCCGATCCAGGACGTCGTTGAGGAAGCTGTTGCGCGGATCGTAGTAGTCCTCTGTGTTTCCGTGGAACCCCAGTTGCGGGAAGAGGTATTTGTTCAGGCTGGCGATCAGCCGGTGGGGATCCGTGGCCTCGCCCACCAGGCCGCGAACGTCTCCTGCCATGTCCTCCAGTCGCGAGAGATAATGCGCGACCTCCAGGGCCGGGTACTCTTCCTTGGCGATAAGCAGGGCGGCCTCGGCCAGGTCAATGGCCGCCTCGGGCTGGCTGAGGAGTCGAACGAAAGCGAGGCGACAGGCTGAGGGGACCTCTCCGGGCTGCTTTGTCATGACCCTCCACCATAGACCGCGGGAAGGCAGGCGCGTTTCTCGCTTGCCGTCCGCGATCCGCTCTGGCATCCTCACGGGGGCGAGCATGGTACCCCCGATACGGACCATGGCATGGCGCATCCCGCTGCTGGTGGCGGGGATCCTAGGAGTGACGATGATCCTGGGCCTGGAGAAATTCGCTCTTTACTTTCCGGAACGGACGATCGAGGCAACCCCGCAGAGCGAGGCGATCGCCTACGAGGACGTCTGGTTCCCGGCCAGCGATGGGGTGCGGCTGCACGGCTGGCTGGTGCCCGCGCCCGACGCCCGCACCACCATCATCTGGTTTCACGGGAACGCGGGGAACGTCAGCCATCGCGTGAACAACATCAAGTACCTGCACCGACTGCTGGGCGCCAACGTCTTCATCTTCGACTACCGCGGCTATGGACGGAGCGCCGGCCGCCTCTTCAACCTGTCGGAGCCGGCCACCTACCGGGATGCCGAGGGTGCCCTGGCCTACCTCCGAAGCCGGAAGGACTTGGCGTCCACCCGCCTCGCCTATTTCGGCCGATCGCTCGGGGCGGCCGTCGCCATCGAGGTCGCGAGGCAGCAGCCGCCGGCCGGCCTGATCCTGGAATCTGCCTTCACCTCCATCAGGGAGATGGCCCGCATCGTGGCGCCGTACCTCCCATTCCCGGGGCTGCTGCAGACGAAGTATGACAACCTGGCCAAGATCCCGACAATCCGGGTGCCGGTGCTCATCCTCCACGGGGATCAAGACGAGGTCGTCCCCTACGAGCTGGCACGTCGGCTGTTTGAAGCGGCGAATCCGCCCAAGACCTTTTACACCGTGCACGGCGCCCACCACAACGATACGTACGTCGTCGGGGGGGAGTCGTACTTTCAGGCCTGGGGCCATTTCCTGAAAAGCTTGGAGTGACCGCGGCTTTTATAGCATGCCAAGCCGGCCCTGCAAATTCGAAACGCCCCCTCCCCTGATCGGCCGAGACGTGCTAGACTTCCCGGGGAGTTTTGATGAGCCTCGTATTCACCAATAACGCACTGGCCCGCATGCAGGACCGGGAAATCAGCGAGGCCGACGTCCGCGCCGCGCTGGATGCACCCGACCACCTGGGTCCCAGCTTCGAGAAGCACTGGCACGTTCGCAAGCGACTCGACGCGCGCGCGCTGGAAGTGATCTTCTGGCGCGATCCCGCGCAGACCCAGGTCATCACGGCCTACTGGCAGGACGGCACTCCATGAAGATCAGCTACGATGCCAAGGCGGACGCCCTCTACATCAAGTTCCAGGAAGGGGCTGCCAGTCGGACACGGAAGGTGGAAGAGGGGATGCTGGTGGATCTGGATCAGAACGGCCGTCTCTACGGGATCGAGATCATCGGGATGAGGGGTCGCATCCCCATCCCCGAGCTTGGAAAGATCATCCTGGAGTTCCCCATCGCCGGAGCCGAGCCCGCCCCGGCGTAAAGACATTTCACCACCAAGGCACCAAGACACCAAGAAGGTCCGGAAATTTCAATCCCCTTGGCGTCTTGGTGCCTTGGTGGTTTATTTTCGCCGCTTCCGGACGACCTCGGCGATCCGCCGGATGTGCTCCGGCGTGCTGCCGCAGCAGGCCCCCACGACGTTGGCGCCCGCTTCCAGGATGGCCGGGTAGGCAGCGGCCATGGCCTCGGGTTTGAGATCGTAGACGGAGCGACCCTCCACGATCCGCGGCAGGCCGGCGTTGGGATAGGCGACCAGAAGCCGAGCCCCCGCCTCGCGCATCTCCCGCAGGATCCCCGGCACTCGGTCCGGCCCCCCATCGCCACAATTGCATCCGACGACATCGGCTCCAGCAGCCAGGAACGTCCACGCCGCCTGAGCCGGGCTCGTCCCCCACATCGTCCGGTCGCTGCTCCGATCCCGGTTCCACTGGAAGGTCATGCTGCACATCACAGGAAGCCCCGTGGCCATCCTGGCCGCCTTGACGGCGGCCACCGCCTCGTCGGGAACCATCATGGTTTCGATGGCGAAGAGGTCCACGCCGCCTTCGGCCAGCGCCACGGCCTGCTCGCGGAAGCTCTCGTAGAAGACCTCGGCCGGCGTCTCGCCCGCCGGCTCGGGCAGGTGCCCTGTCGGCCCGATGGAGCCCGCCACATAGCGCCCCGGCGGACAGACGGCACGAGCCAGCCGCGCCGCCTTCGCGTTCAGCTCGGCGGCCCGTTGGTCCAGGCCGTATGCCTTCAGTTTGAGCCGGCTCCCGCCGAACGTGTTGGTCTCCACGAGGTCGCTTCCGGCCGCGAAGTACGCCTTGTGGATACCCTGCAGGACCTCCGGCCGCGCCTCGTTCCACAGCTCCGGGCAGGCCCCGCTCTTTAGTCCCGCCTCCATCAACATCGTCCCCATCGCCCCATCGAAGACCAGGACTTCAGACCTCAACCGCTCGAGAAACTCGCTGCCTTGAGACTCCATTGCTCTGTCACTCCTCGGGGAAGGGGGTGCGACCCTTCGTCCGGACTCCTCGTCCTGTCTTAGCTGGATTCAAGGAAGGATGATAAGCCGACCGTACTGTCGGAAGTGCACATCAAATGCAAAGGCCGCCGAAATGCGCGCCTGGACCATGAGTGCGAAAGTGGTGCAGTCGGTGAAGGAGAATCCCTTGTCGCGATAGCGTTGGAAGATCCGCCAGCCCTGCATTACGTCCGACTCCATGACCTTGAGAATCGTGGTGAGCGCAGGATTGAGGAGCCGCCTTCCGATTTGGATTGCCTTGGAGTGACCAAGGCGCGCCTGGACCAGGTTCAGTGTCTCGACCACAATCAAGTCAGTTGTGACGAGGGGAATCTCGTTCCCTTCCACGAAATCTACGGCAGATCGGTGATTTCGATCGGTCCTGTCGACCAAGGCGAAATAGGCGGACGTGTCGGTAAGGATGGCGCGAAGGGTGGGCTCAACGGCCACGAAGCGTCCCATAAAGGGACCGATGGGGATTCTCGCTGATATTGGTCTGGCCGCTGGCGCCAATGCCAGCGATGCCGAGCAGGGCCTTCCGCTGCCGCTTGACAAGAAGTCGCCTTGCCCGGATGTCCGGCTCCGGAAGTGCAACCAGTGTCAGCCTGACCCGGCTGCGATCGGGAAGTTCGACCCTGCGCATTGGCCTGAAAACGCCATCCTCATAGATGGCTTCGACAACCCGGACAGCACGTTTGGCCACTGATACCTCCCTGTCGTGAAGTGCCGCGCCTACGTTACCGGGGAGCACAGGTATTGTCAAGGTGCCTTGGCGTGGCACTACTCGTTGCGTCGGCTCAGAGTTCCCCTTTGAACGCCTTGTCGAGGATGGAGGGGAGGAGGGCGTCGAGTTCGGCGGCGGTCTCGGCCTGCAGGCGCCTCAGCATATCTACCTTCGCTTGGATGTCATCGAACCAGACCTGCTTATCGAAGGGCGGAACCAGGACTTGAATACTGCCGAGGGCTTCAAGCCCCAGAGTCCGGTTCCTCCCGGCTCCCCCCGGTGAGGCATCACCAAGCGCTTCTAAACCCTGCCCACTGAGAAAGTGGAAACATAGGAAGTGCGCGGATGCCACACCCTGTCTGGGCACGCACGTTATAAATCGATGAGATCCGACTCGTCCGTGATCTTCCGGCTTGGCAACAGCAACGGCTCCTTCCCATGCGAAGACATTGTTGAAGACGACATCGCCTGCCCTAATCTCGAATATCCGCTTGCTCCCAAGGGCTGCTCCGCTCACCGCTGGTTTGTGAAAGGTACCTTTGCCGAATGACCGGATACCGAGTTCGGGGTACTCCGCGGACATCTTAGTCTTGATGGCCCTCCGCACCAGAGGGGCGACTTCCCGCATCGGTACTCGCCTCGCGTTATCCGTCACGGTCGCATAGAGACTTCTAAGAAGCGCCTGGCCGTCCTCCTGCATTGACTGGTGAAGCCCGTAAGCCTCTTCGATCTTGGCGGCCAGCTCCTCGATCCGCGCCACGATCCGTCGCTGCTCCTCCAGCGGCGGGAGCGAAATCTCAAGAGAAAGAAACCGGTCTTCAGCCAGCCGAACGCGATTCGTCGTGCCCTCGCTCGCCCGTCGACAGCCATCCACAAATTCGTGCGTGCGACAAAGCCACCCGAGATACTCGGGCAAGAGCTTGATCTTGTTCACATCGAAGGAAGGGAAATCGTTACTGACGATGGCGCCGTCAAGCTCCAGCGGCACAATGCCAAGAGCACCGTTCCGTGCGTCGATACGTGAAAGGATGAATTGTCCAGCACGCGCCACGTAGCGTCTCTGGGCAGCTATGCTGGCGCCCTGAGCGACTCCTCGCCTTACAACGCCCTTGCCCCACAATCTGACGGTTAGCTCATTGTAATCGGTGGCGGGGTCAACGATTGTGCTCTCCTCGCTACGCCGAAGTACCTCTCCAATCCTTACGGTGAGCCACGATTTCACCGGGCGCCTCCACCGGCAGCGTGCCTACCAAAGAAACCCTTGACTTTTGGCGTGGGCTGTCCCAGTATCCAGTCAGCACGAGGGATGAAATTCGGCTCCATGCCGTGTGAGTGAGTCATCTCGGTGACTCGCTCCTATATCCCTCGGCTTCCTTCAGGGCCGCTGCCGTCAGCGGCCTTTGCCTTGTGTAGTACCTTCCGTAGCGCTTCTCCCGACTATCATCCGCATCGATCACCAGACTGCACTTCGGCCAAAGCAATTGCAGGAAGCGGTCTTCACGCCTCTCGAACGTTCGTTGTAAGGCCCAAAGAAAGTAGTCCACGACCTGCAAAGAAGACTCCCGAACCGGCGAGGCAGGGACGACCTCGATTGCCGGGCTCGCAGCGATTTGCTGCTCCTCGGCAAATCGCTTGCGGGCGACCTCCAGCGCGCGGGTGAGCGCCTCCGTACGGTCGGCACTGCCGCGTCGTGCAAAACAGACGCGGTAAGCGCTGTGCTTGTGAAGCCGCTCCTTGAAGAGACGCCGCACCATGTAGTCGTACAGCTCGTTCGGCCGGTAGCGATATGCTGGGTCCGTTTCATTGCGGCTGCGCACATAGGCCAAAACGCGCAGCTTGTCGCGGACGATCGCGGAGAAGCGGATGGGGTGCCGCTGGATCAGGGGGAAAACCTCTCGGCGCACCTCGGGCAAGTCATCCTTTGCATGGAAGAGCAAGGCGGTCTTCCTCTCCTCCGGTTGCATGGACGGGACCTGCTTGAAGTAGGGATCGGCGAGCAGGTGGGTGCGCAGAGCGGCGAGGTCCTCCCGCAGCCGCGTCGGGTCCTCCACGTCCGCCAAGCCAAGGATGAAGAATCGCGAACACCCCTCGCTGCCGACGAGCACCTTCCCGCGCGCGCCAAAGAGGATGGGGTCGCCCGCCTCGTCCACGAAATAATGCTTCCGCTCGGTTGGCTCCGGACCGGACTCTTCCTTCATGGCCTTTTCCCGAGCAGCTCCTTGATCTCGGCCATGATCTCCGCGATCCGCCGCTCCTTCTTCAGGATGTCTTCGGCTATTTGCTCGGGCGGGAGATGCTTGAGGTCCTGTTTCGCGTTCGGATTCTTCAGGTCCAGGTTGCAGTTGTTGCCGAGGACCTGATCCGCCGATACCTTCCAGGCCCGCTCGGTTTCCTTGCGCTTCTTCCACCAGGCGATGCAGGGGGAGAACTCCTCGAACTGGAGGGGCTGGGTCTTGGTGTAGTTCTTCCGGCCTTCTGGGAGCGGGTGCTCGTAGTACCAGACCTCCTTCGTCGGGCCGGAGCGGTCGAAGAACAGAAGGTTCGTCGGGATGCTGGTGTATGGCGCGAAGACGCCATTGGGCAGGCGGACGATCGTGTGGAGGTTGAATTCCTTGAGCAGCTCCTCCTTGATCCGGGCGCAGACGCCGTCGCCGAAGAGCGTCCCGTTCGGAACGACCATGCCGCAGCGGCCACCGCCTTTCCCGCCGAGCGGCCGGCGGAGTTTCCGCATGATGAGCTGGAGGAACAGGAGGGCCGTCTCGGTGGTCTGCTTGTCCTCGGGAAAATTCCCAAGGATTCCCCGCTCCTCCTCGCCGCCGAAGGGCGGGTTGGTCATGATCACGTCCACGCGATCCTTGTCACCGATCTCGCGCAATGGGAACCGGAGGGCATTCAGCGGATCGATCTCCGGGTACTCCAATCCGTGCAGCAGCAGATTCATCTGGCAGAGCATGTACGGGAGCGACTTGGCCTCGATCCCGAAGATGCTCCCTCGCTGAAGCTGCGCGTGATTCTCGGTTGTCTTGCACTGCTTCTTCAGGTGCTCGAATGTCTCGACATGGAACCCCCCGGTCCCGGAGGCCGGATCGAGAACGGTCTCGCCAAGCCGCGGATTCACCACCGTCACGATGAAGCGCACGAGGGGCCGGGGCGTGTAAAACTCGCCTGAGTCGCCGGCGGCGTCGCGCATCTCTTTGAGGAGCGACTCGTAGAGGTGGCCGAGGGTGTGGATCTCATCCGAGGAGGTGAAGTGAATGGTGTTGATCTTGTTGAGGACGTCTCGCAAGAGGTACCCGGATTGCATCCGGTTCACCGTGCCCTTGAACACGGTGGCGATGACGTCGCGCCGGTCGCCCCCATTCGCCCCTTGAAGCGATCGGAGGTAGGCAAAGAGGCCCGGGCCGCGCGTCCCGTCGGGGCGCACGGCCTCGTCGTGGTTGATGAAGGCGGTGAGTTCGTCCCCGGTGATGCCGTCTTCTTTCGCCGCCCAGTCGCGCCAGCGATAGGGCCGCTCGATGGCGGGGCGGAATCGCTTCCCCTCCAGCTTCGCCTCGGTCTCCCGGACCTGCTCCGCGTCGTCCAGGAACTTGAGGAACATGATCCAGGTGAGCATGGGGAGGCGATCCAGGTCCCCGTTCAGCCCCTTGTCCTTCCGCATGATGTCGCGAGCGGATTTGATGAGCGAACCAAGATGCTGCGCCGTCGTCTGCGGCACCTCAGTTCTTGATCTTCGAGCCATTCGTTCCCTCTCGCCCCTCATCCGTGCCTTCTCCCGCACCCAGGGAGTACCCGGGAGAAGGGAAGGAGCATTTTGTCCTCTTGGTGCCTTGGTGTCTTGGTGGTGTCAGTGGTTCTTGTCCTCTCACGCGGCGTAGAGCAGAGCCTGCATCGAGGCGAGCGCCTCTCGGAGGCGATCGGGGCCGCCGAACTTGCGCGAGATCTCGATGACGTTCCCGTGATCGGAGATGGGTGGCACCTTGAGAATTTCCGGGATCTTGAACTGGGCTATGCCGTGCTCGGCGTACTTCTCCAGGATCTGGTCCAGGATCTCCCGGGCCTCGGCCTCGTAGCGCTCGAAGAAGTCTTTCCGCTCCTTGCGGAGCCGTTCGGCCCGCTCACGGCGGCTGCGGAGCGGCGCGTTGAAGGCCACGTGGCAGAGGAGGTCAAACGGGGTCACCGATCAACGGCATGCGCAGCGACTCCTCGTAGATGAATACGTTCATCGAACCAGCCATGTTCCCCGTTGTAAAACCCTTGGTCAGCGGCATAAATCACCACGGTGTTCTCCTCCAGTCCGGCTTTTTTCAGATACTCCAATACCGCCCATGCTGTCGTCCACCGCTTTGATACTGCGCACAATAATCCTTCATGTACTCCTGATATTTCCAACAACGGGTCGCCGCACCTTCCAGTTTGGCCTTAAAAAGGCTCATTGCGTGGTCCAAACGCGGCCAGCCAACCTGCCGCATCCGCCGCCGACAACCCCGCGGGAGTTTTACCTGGTGGCAGCACCTTCGAATCCGACGCCAGCACCATCCTCCCGGCCAATCTCCATCTTCTGCGTCTTCACGGCGGTGGTTCAGCAGATAATCATGCGACGGTGTCGGTGAGTTTCCGGGATTTCAACCTCGGCCAGCCACTTGAAATAGCGCGTGGGAGGTTGCCAGTTGCGATGGGGCGCTTTGTGCTGAACCATCAGCATAAACGGCTTGGATTTGTCGCGTTTAGCGGGCATTTCCAACCCCATCTCGGTAATGATATCCGTGCAGTTGCCCGGTGTGTTTTCATTGCCCTCCGGACCCTCAAAGGAAGGATTCAATACGACCCCTGACCAGGAAGATTGGCCAGTAATCCGTCTCCGGTTAGTTTTACGATCCCGCTGTTTAATCACCGCCGTTTGGTAACCCGCTTAACACCGCCACCGGATAAGTCACAGGCCCTCTTGATGGACTGGCTGAGGTTGGTCACGCCGTTAGCATGGTTATGCAAACCAGTTAAGTGGCCCAACTGGTGGGGAACACCAGGGAGTTGCAGCAAAAACTGTATCAATACGGCTTCCGCCGCAGCCACTCGATTCAGATTGGGGGTGATGTTCTGTTACAGCAGAAACTTCGAGAGTCGCTGATTGTAAGCACCGATGGCTTACGCCGTGATCGTGCGAAAAACAGAACAGAGATCTTGAGCATCCTGGCGGGTGCAGGGTGCCAACCGCTGGCAATGCCAACGCCCAAGGTGACAACAAAATTGATGACTTTCATAAACAAGGTTTTTTCGCATAAACAGCCGGCCACCGCCAGCTTTTCCCAGCAGGTTTTTGACGGGTGCAACCTTTTTGCGCGCCAAAGCGCGCATGGTAATTCCACTTGGCCAGGTTCCATTTTTCCGCTACTATGCAGGGATTGACAGCCTTAGCAGGTGCGGTAGTTTACAGGTAACAGAACGCATGCGCGCACCTGGCAGGTCGCCGTTGGCTGTCGTTGCAATCGTGAATTGGTTCATCAAACGATTACAGTTGGATTTTTGAACGACGCGGTTTTCTGCTATAATATTGGCCATGTGCTTCCGGCCTGTTGCTGTTGGCATCACATGCTGGAACAACGCAGCTATGTATCCCGTGCACAGACAACGGCCTGCGTTTGATAAAGGATTCTGCCGTTGATATTGTCAGGATTAAGTCGTAACCACCCGCGACATGCTGGCGACGATGATCTCAGTTCTTTAAAAAACGCGACACGATCCGACCAGCCGTTACCTGGCTGATGTCGTTGCCATCATGAGCATAACGCTCCAGCCTGGCGGTGCCTTTGAATCGGGCAAGATTTGGGCGGCCAGTGATGAAACGGCCTATCAAAAAAGTCCCGAGGAGGAAAGTTGGTTGGGCGCAGTGTTCCAAAGCCGCCAATGGATGACCAGCGAGATACGACTTTGTTCCGCGACATAAGTTTTTGTCGTGGAGATCACTATCCGATCACGGACCAGCAAGGGGTTGCTTTTTCCGGTGTCATCGTC
>CAVQPC010000014.1:0-11615 GCA_963714585.1 uncultured Methylomirabilota bacterium | reverse complement strand
TCTCCGCATAATACAGGGCGAGCTTCCGCCAGAACGCCCACAACGCCTCCCGATCCGGGCTGTCGGCGTTGTTCACCTCGGCCAGGTCTCGCCACACCACAACCCGCTGCCCATCCATGGCCCCGGGGTGAGCGATCCGGCCGTCTGCGTCGCGCCGGAACCAGTCAGGGTGCGTCTCGACCAGCCGCGAATCGAACGCCGTGTGATTGACGACGAGGTCCATCATCACCTGAAGCCCCAGCCGATTCGCGTCCCGGAGCATCGCGCGCAACTGGTCCATGGGCGGAACGGAGGGCTCCAAGAGCCGCGGATCAATGGCGTAGTAGTCCTTCACCGAGTACAAGCTTCCCGAGAAGCCGCTCTGGTGGAAGGGATTGGTGAATATCCAGGTGAACCCCATGGCGGTGGCGCGCTCCAGGTGGGGCCGCCATCGGGGAAGAGGCCCGGCCAGCAACGGGAAGAGATTATAGATCCGCGGTCCTTCCATCATCTCATCCCTCATGGTCCCGCTGCGGCGCGCATCCCGCCTCGCGCACGCCCGCGTGCGCGCCTCGCCCCGCAGGCTCTCGCCGCCGCCCATCGGCTCCCCCGGTCTCGAGCAGCGCTCCCCTCCTCGCCCCCAGTGAGTGTGGGCTTCCCGGCATTCTCCTCACGCCTGCTCCTCCGGCTTGAGCACCAGCACGGCCAGCGGCGGGAGGGTGAGTGTGAGGGAGAAGGGCTGCCCGTGTACAGGGACGGGCTGCGCCAGGGCGCCCCCGGCGTTCCCGACGTCGCTCCCCCCGTAGATCTTGGCGTCGGTGTTCAGCAGCTCCCCGTAAAAGCCCTCACGGGCGAGTCCTCCGGCGACGGATCGGCCCGGACAGCCATCCGGCGGATGCGAAGCCCGACGCGCCTCCTCATGCCACACCCCCCCCGCGCCGAACCTTCTTCGCGCCGCGTCGCTGATCCGGCGGTCATTGTGGGCGCTCCAGGCAGATGCTATGGTAGTACGATAGGGTACCTAGCCGCAAAGGGAACCAGCCGGCAGTCTCGGGAGCCTTCGAGGCCGTCATCCGATCCACGCATGCCTCTGTCCAGCAGCGCATGCTTGCGCCCGGAACGAATCAGTGGCCTCTCCAATCTCGCCTGGGCAACAGCAAGCAATCCAGATGCCGGTTGCGTCCCTTGCCGAAAGCTTTAAGGAGAGGGTCTCGACAAGAAGCATTCCGTTCGGGGGCGTTGACACTCCTCACGGGACCGGAATGCACCCTATGAGAGGCGAAGGAAGGGGGAGCGCATGCGAGGCGATTGGTGACCCCGCTCAGATCCATCTCCAGGACCTCACGCTTCACCTGCGGGCCGCCAGCGGAGGCGGGCCGGCCCCGGTTCTCGCCGACCTCTTCCATGAAAGCCTCCCGGTCGGCCCGATCCATCTCGCAATCCGAGCCATCCAGGTGAAGAACGGACAGATCCTCTACCGGGATCCGCATTCCGACCGGGCCGTGATGATCGAGGGCCTGGAGGCCACGGCCCAACGCCAGACGGGCGGGATCGCCTTGCGTCTCCGGATCGCGACCCTCACCGTTCAGGCGGGAACTCTCCGCCAGGCAGTAGAGCACGTCGAAGGAGACGGGCGGGTCCTCCCCGGCCTCCTCCCGCTGGGAAGATCTCGCCCCCTGGCTCCCTCCCGTCTGACAGGGGGCTGGCCGCTTTTCCCTGACGGGCCGCCTCGACCCGGCCGCGCCTCTCGTCGGGCAGTTGGCGCTGCGCGATCTCAATCTGACGCCTCTCCTCCGCCATCTGGCGGGGGCAACGGGCCTCGACCTCAGCGGGAGCGTGACGGGCCGGGCGGAGTTCCGCATCCCCCTGTCCGATCCCACCGCAGCCCAGGACACGGCGAACCTGGATCGGCTGAGCCTGCTGGTCGCGGGCGAGACGTGGACCACCGCGGGCCGATTGCTCTGGGCTGGACCGGCGGCGGGCTCCGAGTGGAGCGGCTGCTCCTCGCGAGCCGCATCGGGGAGCTCGCCGCCTCGGGGAGCGTCCCGGCCTCCGGTCCGATTGACCTCGAGGCCCGCGGCCGATTCCCTCTCGCCCTGCTCCCCCTGCTCGCGCCAGGGGTCCGCGAGGCGGGGGGCTCGCTCGATCTGAATGCGAGGGTCGGCGGGACGCTGGCCGCGCCCATCCTGCAGGGCGATGGCAGCTCTACTTCAGCATCGGCTACCCGTTCTGATTCGGGCCCTGTTCCTGCTCGCCATCGCACCCGCCATGGCCGGCGCCGCCTCCCCTACCGAGGCGGGGAGCGGGGGGTTCCTGGACGCGGTCCTGGCGGAGGTGAACGGTGCGACCGTCGCGGCCAGCGATATCGGTCTGACCAGGGCCCTGCAGCTTTTCGGGCTCCATCCTTCCGACGAGCCCATCCAGACGGCGGATAGCCAGCGCCTCATCGACGTCCGGCTGGTGGAGGCGGAAGCGGATCGGCTGGGAATCGCGGAGGCGAAGTCGGGGGGCGAAACGGCCTGGCAGGAAGCGACCGCCCGCCTGGGAGGCCCGAGTGCGCTCCGCGCCTGGCTGCTCGCGGCGGGGATCGATCCGGCCTGGGCGCACCGCCTGGTGGGGGAGGATTTCCGCTGGCACCGGTTCATCGACCTGCGGTTCCGGGCCTTTGCCTTCGTCTCGGAGGAAGAGGTCACCAAGGCCCTCGGGCCCGGTCCCCACACGGCGGAGGTGCGTCAGAGGCGCCGCGAGTCGCTCCTCACCGCCGCCGTGAACCGCAGCCTGGACGAGTGGCTGGCCCAGGCCCGCGCCGGCGCCCGCATCCGGCTGGTCCCCACGGGCCTGACGACAATCCCCAACCCGATTCCCATGCCGCCGGAGGCGCGGGCGGTGCCCGCCCTGCACGGACGGCCGTGACCCCGCCTGGCGGCCGGCGCGGGCATCGCGACGGCCCGACAGGCTCTTTCGGATTGAGCCTGCCGTCCTTCGTCAGGTGGGCATCATAGTGCACCAGGTTCTTGTTGATGCTTCGCTCGATCACGAAAAGCGGTTTCGTGGTCTGAGCCACGGCGCATGTCGCGGCGAGCGTCAAGAGCATGGCGGTCAGGACATATCGCATGGTCGGTCGAGACACAGGGGCCGATGGGAGCTTCCCCCCATCGGCCCGCTTGCCGTCTCAATGCTGCCGCAATTGTTCCTCACCCGATGTCGAAGATGATCTTGCCGCACTTGGCCGAGTGGGCCGTCTCGAAGGCCTTCTCGAACTCCTCCAGGGGGAAATGATGGGTGAGCACGGGCGAGATGTCGATGTTGCCCGAGTCGAGGATGTCGGCGGCCTCGGTCCAGGTCGAGAACATGGTCCGGCCGGTGATCCCGTACACCGTGGCTTCCTTGTAGATCACGTCGTTGACGAGATCGAGTTCCACCGTGCCATTGAAGAGCCCGACCAGCGACACCGCGCCGCCGCGGCGCAGCGCCTTGAGGCCCGTGCGGCAGGCCTCGCCGCTTCCCGAGAGCTCCACGAAGATGTCCACCCCGAAGTCACCGGTCGCCTGCATGATCTCCTTGACCACATCGACCTTCTGGGGATTGAGGGCCACGTCCGCCCCCATCCGGCGGGCCAGCGCCAGCCGCTCTTCGCTCACGTCGGAGGAGAAGATCTTCATGGCCCCGCTCATCCGGGCCACCGCCAGGGCAAACAGGCCGATGGGGCCCGCCCCCGTGATGAGCACCCGCTTCCCGGCCACCTTGTGCCGGGCCAGCGCGTGGACGCCGATGCCGAAGGGCTCGTAGACGGCGCCGATGTCGGGAGAGGTGGTGGGTGAGAGCTTCCAGGCGCAGATCTCCGGGATGGCGGCATACTCGCTGAAGGTCCCGGTGGTATGGACCCCGATGATCTTCATGTCCCGGCAGACGTGCATGAGGCCCGTATTGCACTGGAAACAGACCTCGCAGGGAATGTGGGTTTCCACGGCCACGAGGTCGCCCGGCTTGAGGCGCTTCGTGTTCTTCCCCACCTCGACGACCTCCCCGCAGAATTCGTGACCGAAGATCATGGGGAGCTTGAGGCGCTGCTGGGCGTAGGCGGTCCAGAAGTAAATGTGGATGTCGGTCCCGCAAATGGCCGCCCGCTTCACCTTCACCAGGACCTCGGTGTCCCGGATGGCGCCGACCTCAACTTCCTTCAGGACGGCGCCCTTCTGCGGTGTATCTTTGATGAGGGCCTTCATCTTCATGGGGACACTCCTCCTTTCACCATGCGGCAGGATCGCGTATCCCTGGCGTGCATCATGCCGTGACATCCAAGAGAATCTTTCCCACATCCTCCGTGTGCTGGGCAAGCAGGTGCATCCCCTGCTCGACCTTTTCCATCGGCAGGATGTGGGTGATCACCTTTTGGAACGCGGCCGGAGTCGAGTCGAGCCAGCCCATCGCCTTCTTGAAGTCTGCGGGACCGTACACCTGCGAACCGATGATTTCGAATTCGTTCAAGCTCACGGCAGTCAAATCAGTCGGCACCGGGGTGAGGATCAAACCGGTCACGACGATGCGGCCGCCCCTCCGGGTAAGGGTAAAGGCCTGCGTGAGGGTTGCGGGCGCTCCGCTGCACAAAAAGGTCGCATCAAATCGCTCTGGGTAGTCTCTGAGAATCGTCTCGGCTAATCCTTCGGTCCTGGCATTGTAGCTCCGGGCGCCGCATAATGCACTTGTGACCCCCAAGTTGAAGTCGAAGAGGTCGGTTACGACGATTTCCTTGGCTCCGGCCATCTTGGCGGCGACCGCCGTCAGGATTCCAATGGTGCCGGCTCCCAGCACCAAAACGCGACTCCCCGCTTCCACCCTGCCTCGCTGAAAGACCGAGTGAATCCCCACGGCGAACGGTTCTGCGAGGGCTCCGACGTCGAGCCCCGTGCCGTCTGCCAGCTTATAGGTGATGGATGGCTTCGAGAGGAAATACTGCGCGAAGGTGCCGAGCCAACCCTTAATCCCCGGAACAGTTTTGTTGAGACAGATATGCTCGTTCCCCATCCGACAAGGCAGGCACTGCTTACATGCCAGGAGAGGCATGACGGTAACTCGATCTCCCACGCGAAATCCCCTCACCTCATTCCCCATCCCCACAACTGTTCCCGATAGCTCATGCCCCAAGATGACCGGCGGTTTTCGGAACGGGTGGACGCCCTTGAATGCATGGAGGTCCGACCCGCAAATCCCCGCATACCGTGTTTCGATCAGGAGGTCGTCAGGCCCGGGCCGCAAGTCGTCAACCTCTCTCACTGCGATCCGGTAGGTATCTTCCAACACGGCGACTTTCATCGGCATCTTCCCCCTTTGCTCCTCCGACGGCGCGAACATTCTTGCCCTGGGCGCGCTCCAACTGCCGTGCGCCGCCCTCCGCGCAATCTCATGGGACGAAGAGGACCTTACCGGCTCGACCCTGAGACAGAGCGAAGGCCTCCTGTCGTACCCCCCATCGACCCTGCGCTCATCGGCGATGAGTCTTGGGCGTCTTGGTGGCAGCTGCTCCCCTTCTTCGCCTTCATGACCGCGTGGACGGCCTTCTGGATAACCGGAGGGGTCAATCCGCAGTATTCCAGTATCTCCTCGGCCGTGCCGGACTCCCCAAAAACATCCTTGACGCCAACCCGTTTTATCCAGACCGGGCACTTCTCCGCCGTCAATTCCGCCACGGCTCCGCCCAGCCCTCCCAGCACATTGGCGTCCTCGACCGTGACAATGGCGCCTGTCTCCCGTGCGGCCGCCAGCACTGCCCTCTCATCCAGGGGCTTGATGGTGTGAATGTCGAGCACGCGCGCGCCGATCCCACTTTTCTCCAGCTTTTCCGCCGCCACGAGAGCATCATGCACCATGATGCCCGTCGCCAGAATCGCCACATCCTCTCCCTCATGGACACAGAGGGCCTTGCCGATTTCATACGTCAAGTCATCGGTGTACAGCACGGGATACGCGGAACCCACCGCGGGCAATCGGAGAATCACCGGGCCCGCGTACTCGGCCGCCGCCAGCGTCGCTTTCTCGGCCGAGACCGCATCGGACGGCGAGAGGATGACCAGGTTCGGAATGGCCCGGAGGGCAGCGAAGTCTTCAATGGCCAAGTGCGAAGGGCCGATCCCTCCCCATGCCACCCCCGCATTGCACAGGACGACCTTCACATTCCTGTTATCATAGGCCAGATTGTGGCGTATTTGGTTATAACCGCGTCCGAGGGCAAACAGGGCGTGGCAGTGCGTGAAGGGAATGAAGCCGGCGTCTGCCAATCCCGCCGCGCTGGTGATGAGATGGCCTTCGGCAATCCCCACGTCAATGATTCGGTCGGGAAATTGCTTTTGAAAGACCTCTCCAACTTGCCCGGGAGGAAAATCGCCATAGCAGGAGACGATC
The DNA here is from genome assembly GCA_963714585.1 of uncultured Methylomirabilota bacterium. Lineage (GTDB taxonomy): Bacteria > Methylomirabilota > Methylomirabilia > Methylomirabilales > 2-02-FULL-66-22 > 2-02-FULL-66-22. The sequence continues at coordinate 5,237 of CAVQPC010000014.1, read as the reverse complement.
TTCCCATTTTTCTCGGCCAGTGCAACCAGGGCACGGTTATGGCCGGCATACATACTCTCAGAGGCATCCCGTGTTTTTCGTAAGCATCGGGTTTTCACGTTCGTCTCCTTTGGCAGCCTGTACCCCTTCCGATCGACCTCTCCGCCAGGTGCTTATCCCTTGAGTGCCTCCAAACCGGCTTTCACCACCTCGTCCGTAACCTTGATGAAATGGCAATTGGCATTCTCGAAAGCCGGAAACCCCTTTCCCTTGATCGTATGGGCGATGATGGCCTGAGGCCTCCCCTGAACCGTGCAGGCCCAGTCCAAGGCCTCGACCACCAGGGAGAGGTCATTCCCATCGATCTCTCGTGTTTCCCAGCCAAATGCCCGGAACTTCTCCTCCAGCGACAGCATATTCATCTTCTTCTCGACCGGTCCCGTCGATTGGAACCCATTGCTGTCGACAATTGCCGTTAGGTTATCCAACCGAAAGTGAAAGGCGTTTGCCGCCGCCTCCCAGACTTGTCCTTCGTTGCATTCGCCATCCCCCAGAATGCAGTACACCCGAAAGCGCGCCGCCTGACGGCGCACCGCTGCCTTCAGATTTTCCTCACTGGAACTGATATACGCCCCCATCGCAGATCCCACCGCGAAGGACAGGCCCAACCCCAGTGATCCCCCGCTGCAATCGATCCCGGGCGTGCGGCAATCGACGTGGGTCTGCAAGCGGGATCCGGTGTGACTGTAGGTCCGGAGCTCTTCCCGCGGGATATACCCGGCCTCCGCCAAGGCCGCGTAGAACACCTCGCACGAGTGGCCTTTCGAAATGATGAGCCTGTCCCGTTCGCTCCATTGGGGTTTCTTGGGATCATGCCGCATTCGATAGAAGAAGAGCGCGGTGACGACGTCGGCGGAAGAGAATGAGCCCCCGAGCCAACCCATCCCCATTTCCCGCATGACAAACAATGACTCTCGTCGAAGCTTCCGTGCCTTTGCCTGAAGATCTCTCACCAATTCTTCTTTGTTCACGGCCACCCTCTCCATGTCTGTTCCTCCCTTTTTTCATCTGTCTCCTCCTCCGACATGCCAATGACGAGGAGGAGAGGAATACGTGTTGGTGATGGGATGCTGCTTCCCACTTAGTGGAAGAGCAGATTGGGCAAGAACAGCGCAAATTCCTTGAAGAATATCAATCCTGCGAGGACCAGCAGCATGCCCGCCAAGAATGGAAGGCAGGCGTTGAAGCTTTTGAAAAGGGTCGTGTCGGCGATGTAGCATGAGAGAATAAGGGTGGTTCCAACCGGCGGCGTGAACAAGCCGATCGCCATTGCGTACACTAACAGCACTCCAAAATGGACGGGATCGATCTTTAAATGAAACGCGACCGGAGCAAACACCGAGCCCAGGAGGATGATGGCCGGCGCAACGTCGATCACAGTTCCAGTAACGAGGCATACCACGGCAATAATGGCCAGCAAGGTGGTCTGGGACGGCCCGAGGCTTTGGATCCATGCCGCCAGCTTCTGAGGAACGAGATTGTACGCAAGCAGCCACGAAATAACCGAGGCGGTCGAGATGACCAGCAGTACGACCGCGGTCTGAATCCCCGTCTCGTACAGGGACGCGGCCACCCGTCTCCAACTCAGCTCGCGGTAGCCCCAGAACCCCACCCCCAACGCATAGATGACGGCCACCACGGCCGCCTCGGTCGGCGTAAAAATGCCCGAGACGATCCCCCCAACGACCACCAGCGGCATCAAGAGCGCCGGCAGGCAATTCACGGTAAGGCGGATCGCCTCGCCTACCGAGACTCGCGGATGTTTGGGATACCCCCTCTTGTGAGCGATGTAGGTGGAGATCGACATCAGGATCAAGCCGGTGACGACACCCGGGATCGCGCCCCCGATGAAGAGATCCCGAATGGACACCGACGCCACCACCCCGAGGAGAATCATGGGGATGCTGGGAGGAATGATGATCCCAATGGTCGACGCCGTCGCGTTGATCGCTGCCGAATAGTCCGCGTCGTACCCTTCTTTCTTCATCGCGGGAATGATGATCGAGCCGAGGGCGGACGCGTCCGCAACGGACGATCCGGAAATGCCAGCCATGATCATGTTTCCGACGATCGAAATATTCGCCAGCCCGCCTCGCAGGAAGCCGACCAAGGCGTTGCAGAAAGTAATCAATCGTTGGGTGGTCCCGCCGGCGTTCATCAGGTTGCCCGCGAGAATGAAAAATGGAATGGCCATCAAGGGGAAGGAATCGATCCCCGTCAGCATCCTTTGAGCCACAATCAGGAGGCGCAGATTCGTCTGGGTCAGCACCATCACGATCGAGGTGATGCCCAAAGCGATGCTGATCGGTACGCTCAGGGCTACCAGCGCGAAAAAGACGCCCAGGAAAAGGAACATTCACCTCTCCTCCTCTTGCGCCCTCCTGATAATCATCGCGCTGCGGCTCCCCGGTCAGCCATTCGGAGCGTCTGGCACGTCCGGCCCCGCGTAGAGGCGAACGAGCTTCTCAATCGCAAAGAGGACGACGAGCGCCGAGCCGGCCGGAACCGATGCGTAGATGTATCCCATGGGAATCCGGATGGCGCTGGACAGTTGGTGCATCGTCCGTTCCACCAATGGAATTCCATTGAAGAAGAGGACGCCGAAGAAGGCCGCCGACAGGAGATGGACGATCCCCTCGATCCTTCGCTGCCATGTCTTGCTGAGTTGCAGGACGAGTACATCCATTCCGAGGTGCCCTCTGCGCCGGTAGGCCAGCGCCGTCCCCAAAAGCGCCGCCCAGATCAACAGGTGGCGGGCCACTTCCTCTGTCCAGGCCAAGGGGCGATTCAGGATATATCGAAAGCCGACCTGCATCGAAATCAGCACCACCATGCCCGCGAGGAGCAGCAGCATGAGATTCTTGACCACTTTCTCCACCACATCGAACAGGCGCATGATCGGCGGCATGACTGTCCACCCCGTTCAGCACTAAGGAGGGAGGACGGGGGTCCTCCCTCCGGATGATCCCTCGCCTACTTGAATTCCTTGCCCGCATCCACGATGGCGGTATATAGGTCCCCGAAGCCCTCGACATTGAGGAACTGCTTGTACACGTCCTTCGTCGCCTCTCGCCAGGGGCCGACCTCCGGCTTGGTGACGGTCATCGTCTTGCTGACCTTTGCCATGAAGTCCGCCTCGGTCTCCTTCACGTATTTGTCGTTAAAGGCGGCGGCCTCCTTGGCCGACTCGTCCACCCAGCTCTTTTGCTGGGGGGTGAGAGTCTTATAGAAATCTTCCGAGGCAGTCAGGAGCATGAAGCCGTAGACGTGGTTCGTGAGGGCCAGGTACTTGACGATCTCGTGGAATTTCGCGCTGTAGATCAAGCCAACGGGATTCTCCTGGCCGTCGATCGTCCCGAGCTGGAGGCCGGTGAACACCTCCGGGAAGGCAAGAGGCGTCGGGCTCGCGCCCAGTGCCCGCCAGAGAGCGAGCCGAGCCGGCATTTCCGGAACTCGGATCTTCATCCCTTTGAGGTCGTCCAGCTTGTTCACCGGTTTGCGGGTGGTCAAGAGCCGGGGGGTTCGCATGAACAGCGACAGATACCGCAATTTGGCCTTGTCGACGAGCCGCTTGTTGATCTTCTCCCCGATGGGTCCGGCAAACACCTTCTTGACGTGATCTTCATTCTTGAACAGGAACTCATATTCCAGAATCATCATCGCCGGATCGAAGTTCTGAATGATTCCGGAGACCACGGACATCTGGATGCTACCCAGTTGCTGTCCCTCGACGATGTCTCGTTCCCCGCCGGCGAGCCCGCCGGTCAGCACGTCCGCTCGGATGGCGCCGTTCGATTTCTTGTCGACAATCTTCGCAAACTCGTGGGATGCCACAGCCTCCGGTGTTCCTTCGGCAGCCGTGAGCGCCAATTTGATGACCAACGGCTTCTGCTGCGCCCACGCTTGACCACCCGGATTCACGGGCAGACCGCAAGTGAAAAAGGCGCCCAGAAGGGCAAGGGCAAGCACAGTCTTCTTCATGATCCGTCCTCCTTTCGCACCGTCAGACCAGTGGTTCGACTCGCTGTGCTCCAAAGCGCTACGGGACAAACACGACTTTGCCGGCTCGGCCGTGGACCTGGACGAAGGCCTCCTGAAACTGCTCCAGCGGGAAACGGTGGGTGATCACGCCGGAGAGATCGATTCGCTTCGCGGCAACCAGGGAGGACAGATGCTCCCATGTCTCCCAGATTCTCCGCCCAAAAACCCCCTTCAGCGTCACCCCCTTCAAATTGATCTGCTTCGAGATGTTCACACTCACGGGTCGTGACACATGGCCGATCGTGACCACATGCCCTTCCAGGCGGATCAGATCGAACAGATACTCGAAGACTTCCGGCGCACCGCTGATCTCCAGGACGACATCCGCGCCGCCCTTTCGCCCGCTGAACTCCTGTACCCGCTCCACAATCTTGTCCCGCGAGGGATTCAGGGTTTGCGCGCCCATGCGGTGGGCCATCTCCAGGCGAAAATCGTTCACATCGATGGCAATCACCTGGCTGGCGCCAACGACCAGCGCCATCTGGACGGCGACGAGCCCGATCGGCCCACACCCCAGGATGACGACCGTATCTCCGGGAGAAATATGGGCCTCGTCAATCCCTCGCATGGCCACTCCTGCGGGTTCGAACAGCGCGCCCTCCTCATATGCGACGCCGGGGGGTAGCTTAAATGTGACCTTGGACGGCGCCTTTGCGTACCTGGCGAACGCCCCAGGATAGGTGATCCCGATCAGCTCCATGTTTTGGCAGTTATGGCCATTGCCCAATCCACACGAGTAACACTTCCCGCATGGGACATGGGTCTCAACCGAGACCCTGTCCCCAACAGAGAACCCCTGAGCATCCTTCCCAACCTCAATGATATCCCCCGAGTATTCATGGCCGAGGATCAAGGGTAATCGGACCGGAAAGTTTGCCGCGGTCGAATCCCATTGATAAAAGTGGATGTCCGTGCCGCACACCGCGGCGGATTTCACTTCGATCAGCACTTCATCCCTTTGGATTTCCGGCGTAGCCACCTCCCCCAGCGTCGCCCCGGGTTCTGGTTGAGTCTTGATCAGCGCTTTCATTGGCGGCTCCGTTTCCGAGGAGATGCGGACCAGCCCTCCGCAGTTCTCCCGCCGAGGAATCCTTTCGTCTGCCTGAGGCAGGTAGGCAACTCAGGCCGGGGAAGAACAGTGCATGAGATCAGACCGT
>CAVQPC010000013.1:0-107556 GCA_963714585.1 uncultured Methylomirabilota bacterium | reverse complement strand
GGCGGCGGGTGGAGTCGAACCACCGACATAGGGCTTATGAGACCCCCGCTCTGCCAACTGAGCTACGCCGCCTGAGTGCGGCGCATGCGCCGCTGTTTCATCCGGTGAGGGTCGCATCATAAAGAAGTGCCCTCTTGGTGTCAAGCCTGGCCTCGCATTGTCGAATCGGTGTCGCAAGGCCTTCCGTAACGCTAGGGCCGCCCCGTTTCCTTTGGGGCTCCCTGGCCGCCTTGGTACAGGTACCGTTCGATGTCTTTCGGTTCGTAGTAGTTGGGGTTGTATTGCCGCATCGCCTCAAGCAGCCAAACGAGGCCGTAGGCCGCCACGGCCATGCAGAGCACGCCGATCAGGATCATGAGGCCTCGCCGCAGGGCCTGCCGGAACCGCGCCCGCCGAAGGGACCTGGCGTACGCGGTGTGCCGCTTCACCGGGATCTCGAATTGGATCCCATGGAGGATCCCCGCCTCTTCCGTGGGCCGGCGCCAGCGCACCGTTCCCCGGTGGGGCGCCTCGCGTTCCGGGGCTACGATGACTTGACTCCCCTCTTCCAAGGCGACGGGCAACCGAACTCTCATGCCCATGAGGCTGGCGTTCTCGACGGTCCCCTGGATGACGAAGCCCGCTTGGCCGGGCCCGCACAGCGTCAGCGTGGCCCGTCCGCCAGCGCTCCAGCGGGGTGGCCGCGGGCGATCCATTTCGGGCGGGTTGACGTCGTCCCGGTGGCGGCGTCGCGGATCTCGGAGCGCAAAGCGGAAGAACCGCTTCTGGCACTGCGAACAGCGGAACGGAAGGAGGCCGATCCAGCTCAGCGGGCCGCGCTCGAACAGCCCGCGCCGATGCGAGGCATAGACGTCGCTGCCGAGACAGATTGGACAGATCATCGCCCCCAGAGCGTGCGTCTCCTCGACAGGTGTGTGTCAGTGGCTCCCCGCGATCATCCCCGGTGCACCCGCAGCACGGTGAATCGCCGATGTCGGGCTCCCCTGCCGCCTCTTTCAATAGACGTGAGGGTGGGTTCGTGTCAAGGATTATCCTCACCGACGGGAGCCGTTCCCACCTTGCTCCCCTCGCGGAGCAGCCCAATTCTCCTTCCGTTTGATCCCTCGAGTTGTTATAGTGCGAGTCCATATGTGCGCATCTACTCATCATTCTCCGCATCCCTCACGGGGTGCGTTGCCTCTCCTGCCCTCGTGCCGACGCCTGGTTTGGCTCGTGGGGCTCTCCCACGCGTCCAACCACTTCGTGATGCTGGTTTTCCCCGCCGTGCTCCTGCTCGTGGAGCAGGAGTTCCACCTCGGCTATGCGCGTCTGGGCCTCCTCGCCACCGTGGCCCTGCTCTGTTACGGACTCGGCGCGTTCCCTGCCGGGCTCGCGGCGGATCGACTGGGCGCCGAGCGCATACTCGCCCTGTGGCTTTTGGGCGCGAGCCTCGCCTGCCTCTGCATCGGGCTCTCTCGTACCCCCATCGTCCTCGGGATCGGCCTCGCCCTTCTGGGACTCTCTGCAAGCCTGCACCACCCGGCAGGCTCGGGTCTCCTGGTTGCCTTGCGAAATGAGCGTGGGCTGGACATTGGTCGTGCCTTCGCCCTGGTCGGGATTCTAGGCAATATGGGACTGGCGGCCTCGCCGGTCCTCGCGGCGGCCGTGGGCGTCCGCTGGGGCTGGCGGGCGGCGTTTCTAGTCAGCGCAATACCCGGGCTCCTCGTCGGCCCCCTGTTCTGGGGCATCGCCTCTCACCGCGACCGCACGTCGAGGCCGTTTCGCGCGCTCGGTCATCCGGCGCCCCGGGCCTCCTGGAGGACCCTCACCCTCCCGCTCCTGCTCCTGTTCACCGGAGAGACGCTGATGGGCTTCATCTTTCAGGGTTTCTCCACTTTCCTGCCGGCGCATCTGGCCGAGCGCGCCGGGATCCCCGGCCTCACGCTGGCCCAGGTCTCCCGCGGGGGTTCCCTCGCCAGCTTGGCTCTCTTGTTCGGAGCACTGGGCCACCTCTCGGCGGGGCGCTTGATGGCCGGTCGGCACCGCGAGCTGATCTTTCTCGTGACGATGAGCTGGATGGCGATCTCCCTGTTCGGGATGGGCAGCACGGCGGGTTTCCCGCTCCTCCTCTTCAGCGTCCTGATGTCCTTCACCCATTTCGCCCTGGGAACGATCAGCAACACCTTCATCGCGGTGCACACGCCGCCCCAGTTAGGTGGCACGGCCTTCGGCATTACCTTCACCCTGTCGCTCGGGGTCGGTTCGCTGGCGTCCAGCACCATGGGGCTCGTCGCGCAGCGGTCCGGCCTGCCCTCCACATTCTCGGTCCTGGGGATCATCGCTTTTTTTGCTGTCGGCATCGTCGTATGGTTCGGCTTGGCGGTCGGCGCCTGGGGACGCGCCGTGACAATGGCCCGCGCCGTGTCCGACCCCCGGCGGCCCTGGTCGTGAGCCGGACCGTTGCCGGAACCGGCACCTTCTCGCCGGGCCACATCCGGCAGACCCGCAAATGGTGGATCCTGGTCAGCGTAGCCTTCGGCGCTTTCATGGCCCCGCTGGACTCCAGCATCGTGAACACCGCGCTGCCCCTCATCGCCCGGGATTTCCACGCCGATGTGCTGCTCATCGAATGGGTCATCCTGGCCTACCTCCTCACCTTGAGCAGCCTCCTCCTCATCGGGGGACGCCTGGGAGACCTGATCGGGGACAAGCGTCTCTACATCGGCGGCTTTGCGCTCTTCACGTTCAGCTCCATGCTGTGCGGGATGGCGAGCGGCGTGGGGGCGCTCGTCGCGGCGCGGGTCGTGCAGGCCGTCGGCGGCTCCATGCTCATCGCCATCGGGCCGGCCATTCTCACCCGCGCCTTCCCGGCATCCCAGCGCGGACAGGTTTTGGGCATCCAGTCCTGCGTGGTCTACGTTGGGCTCGCTGTTGGACCGGGCCTGGGCGGCCTCATCGCCTCAGCCTTCGGCTGGCGCTGGGTCTTCTACCTCAACGTGCCCATCGGGATTGCGGCCATTGCCGTGGCCGGCCGGGTGCTCGAGGTCCGACGGGGAGGGCCATTCCGGACGCCCCTGGACTACCCCGGCGCGCTCACGTTTAGCCTCACCCTCTTCAGCTTCGCCCTGGCTCTCAGTCGCGGCACCGCCTGGGGCTGGACCTCGGGGCTCGTGCTGACCTCTGCGGGCGTGTGTGCGGCGGGCCTCTGCAGCTTCCTCTGGCTGGAGTTGAGGAGACCCCATCCCTTCCTGGACCTCCGGCTCTTCCGCCACCGTCTCTTCACGGCGGCCACGTTCAGCGCCCTCCTGAACTACATGGCCTCCAACACCACGGCCTTCCTCACCCCGTTTTTCCTCATTCGCGGGAACCAGATGACCCCCGCCCACGCGGGCTCCCTGCTCATGGCGATGCCCATCGTCATGGCCGCGGTGGCGCCCGTCAGCGGCTGGCTCTCGGATCGCATCGGTTCGCGGCTCCCCACCGTCACGGGCATGGCCTGCACGGCGGCCGGCATGTGGCTGCTGGGACATGTGGGATTGGGCGCCAGCGATCGCCAGATCATTCTCCGGCTAGGCCTCGTGGGCCTCGGAATGGGCCTCTTCACCTCCCCCAACAACAGCGCCATCATGGGCGCGGTCCCCCAGAACCTCCAGGGCCTGGCCAGCGGGATCGTGGCGACGGCGCGGACGATGGGCATGATTCTGGGTGTCTCGATTTCCGGGTCGCTTTTCGGCGCAGAGGTTCGCCAGCTCCTGGTCGTGCTGGGAGCGGAATCGATGGCAGTCGAGGGGGCGTACCGCCATGCGCTGGCCATCGGAGCCGCGATCGCCCTGCTGGGCACCCTGACCAGCCTGGTGCGCGGGGGGAGAGCCTTCCACCGACTATCGAGCGTCGCGCGACGGGGCTAAGACGCTATACTGTCTGGCGCTTGACCCGTCACGCGCGCTGGACCTCTTCCAGACGGACGGTATGCGTGTTGGCGGAAAACCAGGGCAGGCATCCAGGAGCGCGTCCACAGAAACGTTTTTCGCGCGGAGCGACACACGCACGCGGGAGGGGAGCCCATGATCCGCGTCATCACGATCGGCCGGGAATACGGGAGCGGCGGGAGTACCATTGCGCGCCTCCTTGCTGAGCAGCTCGGCTGGCGGCTCGTGGACAATTCCCTGATCGCCGAGATCGCCGAGATGGCCAAGATCAACCGGGAGCTGGCGGCGCGGTACGACGAATCTGTAGACCCATGGTTCTACCGGCTGGTCAAGGCGCTGTGGCGGGGCGGCTACGAGGGCGTGGCCACCCGGCTCGAGACAGATGTGTTCGACGCGGATGCCATGGCCAGCCTCTGGCACCGGGTGATCCGGGAGGCCGCGGACATCGGCCAGTGCGTGACCGTAGGCCGGGGCGGCCAGTGCATTCTCCAAGAGCGGAAGGACGCGTTTCACGTATTCGTGTACGCTCCCCTCCGGGAGCGCATCCAGCGCCTGCGCGAGCGTGGCGAGACCGAGCCGGATCTGGAGGCGGCGGCCGAAGAGACGGATCGCCGCCGCGCGGCCTACATCTGGCGGCACTTCGGCCAGGAGTGGACCAACCGCCACCTCTACGACCTCTTAATCTGCTCCAGTCTCGGCGTCGAGAAGGCCGTCTCCGCCATCCTGTGTGCGGCCGGGCTCGAGCCGCGCAAGGCCTGACCGATGGCCCCCGACACCCCCGCGCCGCCGGCCGTCAACCCCTGGATTATTGCGATGGCGGTGATGTTTGCCACCTTCATGGAGGTGCTGGACACCACCGTAGTCAACGTCTCCCTGCCCCACATCGCCGGCAGCCTCTCGACGAGCGTGGATGAGGCGGCCTGGGCGCTGACCTCCTATTTGGTGGCGAACGCCATCGTCCTGCCCATCACCGGCTGGCTCGCCAACTACTTCGGGCGCAAGCGACTTCTCATGGCGGCGGTCACGGGCTTCACGGCGGCCTCACTCCTGTGCGGGGTGGCCCCGAGCCTCGCCACTCTCGTCTTCTTCCGCGTCATCCAGGGCGCCACGGGAGGCGCGCTCCAGCCTATCTCCCAGGCCGTGATGCTCGAAGCATTTCCTCCGCGGGACCGGGGCAAGGCCATGGCATTCTGGGGGTTGGGCATCGTCGTGGCCCCCATGCTCGGGCCCGTGCTGGGGGGCTGGATCACCGACAGTTACAGTTGGCGCTGGGTCTTCTACATCAACCTCCCGGTGGGGATCACGTCGCTGCTCATGACGCAGCTCTTCATCTTCGACCCGCCCTACATCCGCCGCCCCACCACGGGGATCGACTTCTGGGGGATCGGGTTTCTGGCCCTGGGGATCGGCGCCCTACAGATCGTCCTGGACAGGGGACAGGAGAAGGACTGGTTTTCCTCGCGCTGGATCACCAATCTGGCCGTCGTAGCGGGCGTGGGGCTGCTCCTGTTCCTCATCCGCGAGCTCCGCGCGCGCCACCCGGTGGTTCACCTGCGGGTCTTCAAGGTCCGCACGTACAGCACGGGCGTCTTCTTGATGACCGTCTTGGGTTTCGGCCTTTACGGCAGCCTGGTCTTGCTCCCCATCCTGCTGCAGACGCTCATGGGCTACACCGCGCTGCAGGCCGGCGTCGCCATGTTCCCCCGGGGGCTCGGGTCGTTTCTCGCCATGCCCATCGTGGGCCTAATCATGTCCCGCCTGGATCCACGCAAGCTCCTGGCCTTCGGCCTGAGCGGAGCCGCCCTGTCCCTGCTCCAGCTCTCGTGGTTGAACCTGCATGCCGGCTACTGGGACATCTTCTGGCCACAGTTCCTCCAGGGCGTCGCCCTCTCCCTCCTTTTCGTGCCGCTGACCACCCTTACCATGGATCCCATCGCCAAAGAGGAGATGGGGAATGCGACCAGCATCTTCAACCTGATGCGCAACATCGGAGGGAGCATGGGGATTGCCATCGGGACGACCTTGCTGGCCCGGGACACACAGCGCTTCATCAATGTGCTGGGGACCCACGTCAGCTCGTACAGCCCGACAACGCAGACCATGCAGGGCCAGCTCCAGACCCTCTTCATGGAGCGCGGCGCAGATGCGACGACGGCACTGCAACAGGCCAACGCCGCGCTCTTCAACATGGTGCAGCGTCAGGCGTCCGTCTTGGCGTTCCTCCGCACTTTCCAGACCCTGGGGATCATTTTCCTGGTCGTCCTCCCCCTCCTGTTCCTGATCAAGCGGCCCACCCACCGGGCGAGCGGGATCCCGGCCCACTGACAGCCGGTTGATTCCCTCGACTCGCGACTCTGCGGTCTATGTCGTCCGTGGTGCGGGCAGGAGTTTGAAGGGACCTCGTCTGAGGATCCACGCCCACCGCTCACGCCTGCGGAGCGTTGGCCGCATCCCGGCGCCTGCCTCTGGCCGGCCTTTTACCGGACCAAGCCGAGGCGGACCTCGGGCAACTCGAGGTACCAGAGCAGGGCCGCCGAGAACGCCATCGCTACACACGTGAGGAGGAGATAGGGGACGTTCATGGTGGTGACGCCGCGGAGGGTGTGGGTGGCGTGGGGCCAGAGCATCATGAGGCGGCTGATGATGTTGAAACCCTGGACGAAGGAGAGGAGATGCCAGGGCCAGACCTGCGTGCTTCGTCGCAGGATCAGTTGCAGGTCGGCCGCCACCACCATCATGGCCAGGAGGGTAGGCAACCACCATTCCTGCGAATCGGGCGAGAACGACTCGGGTGGGAACAGCATGAGCGGGATGACCTGAAGAATCAAGACGCTTACGATGAGCCGCCGGCTGGCAATCACCCGGTGCGACACGATGACCTTCTCCTTGTCTCCGATCCCTTCGGGCTGGGGCTCTAGACCCTCTCCCGAGTCTCCCTATCGCCGCGGCAAGGTTATATGTTCCTGCCTCCGCATGTCAAGCGCTTGAGGCTTGATTTGCACCGAAAAATTAGATATAAGGGCACGGTTTGCCGGGATAGTCCCCGACCTTGAGGGGCTGGGATTCCTTTGCGGGGTAGCGAACCCCGATTGCAAGCGACTTCACGCCATCTGGAATCTGGGGTCCGGGCGGTTCACGTCCGGCCGCGGACTCAGGAAAGGAGGGATTCGGCCCACCACCGGCGGAATGGGCCGAACAGGGAAGGGCGTCCCGCGTTCGGCCGCCTGCTGGGGCTGCGGCCCCGGCGGATTCCCTCTTGGAACCCTTTTTCGAGGAGTCAACGTCATGCGTGCATTCAAGGTAGCAGGTGTCATGATCCTGGCCGCAACCCTTCTGGCAGCCTGTGGGGGCGGCGGCGGCGATACCATCAAGGTTGCCATCCTGGCCCCGCTCTCCGGTCCCGTGCCCACGTTCGGGGTCATGACGCGCGATGGCGCCCTGTTGGCCATCGAGGAGTGGAACGCCAAGGGCGGCGTCCTCAACAAGAAGATCGTGCCGGTCGTGGAAGACAGCCAGTGCACGCCGGATCCGGCCGTCAACGCCGCCAACAAGGTGATCGACCAGGACAAGGTCCACTACATCATCGGCGAGGTCTGCTCCAAGGCGTCCATCCCGGTGTCCGAGATCGCCAATGCCAAGAAGGTCATCCAGATCAGCCCCACCTCGACCAACCCGGACGTGACGGTGAGCAAGGACGGCAAAGTGAAGGATTACATCTTCCGCGCCTGCTTCATCGATCCGTTCCAGGGCACCGTGGGCGCCAAGTTCGCCCTCGACACGCTGAAGGCGAAGACGGCCTTCATCATGCTCGACCAGTCGAACGACTACGTGAAGGGCCTGGCCGAGTTCTTCGAGAAGGCCTTCACGGCGGGCGGTGGCACGATCGTCGGCAAGGAGACCTACACCTCCAAGGACACGGACTTCTCGGCCATCCTGGCCAAGGTGGCCGCGGCCAAGCCGGACGTGATCTACCTCCCCGACTACTACAACGTCGTCAACCTGGCCACCAAGCAGGCCAAGGAGAAGGGCATCAAGGCCCCGTTCATGGGCGGGGACGGTTGGGATTCCTCCGACCTGGATCTGAAGGCGGCCGACGGCGGCTACTTCACCAACCACTACTCGCCGCAGGACACGCGGCCGGAAGTCCAGAACCTCGTGAAGGCCTTCGGCGCGAAGTACAAGGACGACAAGGGCCAGCCCAAGGTTCCGGACGCTCTCGCCGCCCTGGCCTACGACGCCACGAACCTGCTGCTGCAGGGGATCAAGGAGGCCGGCGCGGATGACACTGCCAAGGTGAAGGACGCCCTGGCCAAGATCAGCTTCAACGCGGTCTCCGGCAAGATCACCTTCGACCAGAATCACAACCCGGTGAAGTCCGCCACCATCCTGGCCATCAAGGACGGGAAGGTGGTGTTCAACTCGGTCGTCAATCCGTAGGTTCTTTTCCTGACGGGCACCCGGGGGAGGGCGGCCAGTGTCGCCCTCCCCCCTCCGTCTCGATGGGTCGGCGCCACGCCGCTGTGACTCCGGCTGTCGGAAGTTGCTCGGAGGCAGTCACGCGAATGGACGTCTCATCCTCAGCTCGGCAACACCACGCGCCGCGCGCGCGACGACCCGGCACACGCCTGGCGTGGATCGGTCAGGGATTCCTCCTGCTCATCGCCACAGTGGCCCTTCTCATCCTGGGCCGCGATTTCCTCAGAAACCCGGCGCTGTTCATCCAGATCATCATCAGCGGCCTGCAGTTGGGGTTCGTCTACGCCCTCATCGCCCTCGGCTACACCATGGTCTATGGCATCGTCAAACTGATCAACTTCGCCCACGGCGACGTCTTCATGGTGGGATCCTTCGTCAGCTTCTACGCCGTGACCCGCTTTCAGCTTCACATATGGCCGGCGGCCGTGTTTCCCGGGCTCCCGCGGGGATGGGTGGTGGTCATCGGCTCGACGACCGTCGTGCTCCTCTCGATGCTGGCGTGCGCCCTTCTGGCCGTCACCATCGAGCGCGTGGCCTACAAGCCCCTCCGCGACGCCCCCCGCATTGCCGCCCTCATCACGTCCATCGGGGTTTCCTTCTTCCTGGAGTTCTACGGCGCCCTGAACTTTGTCTTCTCCCCACGATTCATCCCCTACCAACGCCCCTTCGATGTGGTCACCTGGTATTTCAAGGACGGCTTCCACCTGGTGCAGCCGAGCCAGGCCCCGCCGGATAACAGCATCACGTTCTCGAACATCTTCCTCCTGATCATTGCGGCCTCGATCCTCGTACAACTCTTGCTGCAGTTTCTGGTGCGCCACACCAAGATGGGCAAGGCCATGCGCGCCGCCTCCTTCGACAAGCCCACGGCCCGGCTGATGGGCATCAACGTCGATCGGGTCATCTCCTTCACCTTTGCGGTCGGGGCGGCGTTCGCCGGACTGGGCGGGGTGCTGTACGCCATCGCCTACTCGCTCCATCTGGACCCAGCTCGGCATCCTGCCCGGCCTCAAGGCCTTCGTGGCCGCCGTCCTGGGCGGAATCGGCAGCATCCCCGGCGCCTTCGTGGGTGCGCTCATCATGGGCCAGGCCGAGGCCCTGACCATGGGCTACATCTCCACGCCCATGCGGGACGCCGTCGCCTTCACCATCCTGATCCTCGTCCTCCTGGTGCGCCCGACTGGTATCTTCGGCGAGCCGGAGAAGGAAAAGGCGTAGGAGGCCGACGGACATGAACCTTGCCTTCCTCGCCGCCACCATCGTCAAGATCGCGGGAATCATTGCCTGGGTCTACGGCATCCTCTGGGCCCTCGACCAGCCGTCCCGCTGGGTGAAGCTCGCCGGGATCCTGGGGGCCTTCGGGATCGTGCAGATGGCCATCTCGGTCCCCCTGGGCGGCTCCCCGGTCTTCAGCGACTTCGACAGCGGGCTCCTGTTCCAGGCCTGTGCCATCGCCATGGTGTCGCTCGGCCTGAATCTGATTTACGGCTTCAACGGCCAGTTCAGCCTCGGCCAGTGGGGCTTTTATGGCATCGGCGCCTACACGGCGGCCGACATCACCTATCGCTGGACGAACGGGGACTCGCGGGGGCTCGTGGTCGTCGGGCTAGGGGTCACGCTGGGCGGCCTGATGATCTGGGGGATTCACCGCTTCCTCCGGGGGTACCAGGGGGTGCCGGTGCTGTCTGCCTTCACCCTCTACCTGCTCGGGAGCATCGGGGTCGCCGCCATCACAACGGTGATCGGCGACTGGCTCAACCCGCTCCTGGCGCCCTTGCTGGGGACCAGCAGCGCGCCCGGGATCCTGGGAAGCGGACTCGCCCTCCAGGTGGTGTACTGCCTGGCCGTGCTCCTGGCGGGGGCCTTCGCCGCCGAGGTGAGCTTCCTCTTCGGCCTTCCGGTCCTCACCCTGGGAAGCGACTACTTCGGGATCGCCACCCTGGGATTCACCATCGTGGTGAACACCCTCATGATCAATTCGGACACCATCCTCCCCTTCCCCGAGATGAAGGGCGGCCGGGGCATGATCGGCATCCCGAAGCTCACCACCTGGTTCTGGGCCTTCTTCTTCCTCCTGGCCATCCTCGTCGTCATGCGCAACATGATCCATTCCAGTTCGGGGCGTGCCGTGATGTCGGTGCGCGAGGACGAGACCGCCGCAAAGGTGATGGGCATTGACGTGGCGAATTACAAGCTCCTGGCCTTCGTGGTGGGGAGCCTCTTCGCCGGGATCGGAGGCGGGGTCTATGCCCACTTCATCGGGTTCCTGAGCCCAGGGACCTTCGACTTCCTGGTGGGCTTCAACCCCTTGATCATCGTCGTCTTCGGCGGGCTGGGGAGCATGACCGGCACCCTGGCCGCCTCCTTCGGCTGGATTTTCTTCCTGGAAGGGCTCCTGCGCGTGATCCTGGGCCAGATGGGTACGGAGGCTCCGACCTGGCGGTTCGTCCTCTACCCCATCGCCCTGCTCCTCCTCATGCTGCTGCGGCCCCAAGGGCTCCTCGGGACGGTGGAATGGGGCTTTTTGCGTGCGCCGCGCATCTTGGTGCGACGGCGTGAGGCGGCGAAGCTGGTCGCCCGCCCTGGTCCCGAGGCCCAGGGAGAGATCGGCAGCAACTGGCCGGGAGAATCATGACCTCACGTGATTGCGTCTTTGCCTCAGGCCCGATGATCGGCCCTGTCACTGGAGCGAGTGAGAAGCCGTCGGGGCGCCCGCCGTCTCGGCCTGCTCGGCCTGCGGGAAACCGTTTCGGAGTTCTGGGATGCCAGAAGTAAGTCCATCCGGCCCATCTGGTCCCGTGCTGGAGATTCAGGGGCTGACGAAGCATTTCGGCGGCCTCCACGCCGTCAACGATCTGAGCCTCCGCATCGGCCAGGGGGAGTTGGCGGGCCTGATCGGCCCCAACGGCGCCGGGAAGACGACCGTTTTCAACATGATCAGCGGCCTCTACATTCCCAGCGACGGGGAGATCCTGTTCCAGGGGCAAAGCACCATCGGGCTGGAGCCCTTCGAGATCACCCAGCTCGGCATCGGCCGCACGTTTCAGAACATACGCCTCTTCCCCAATCTGACCGTGCTGGACAATGTGCGGATTGCCTACCATCCCCACGCTGGCTACGGCTTCTTCGACGCCGTGCTGCGGAGCCGGCTGTTTGAGGAGGGGGAGCAGGAGCTGACGGAGCGGGCCCAGGATTTCCTGGCCATCTTCGATCTCGAGCGGATTCAGAACGAGCTGGCCCGCAACCTCCCCTATGGCCAGCAGCGGCGGGTGGAGATTGCGCGTGCCCTCGCCTCCACGCCGCGCCTGCTGCTCCTGGACGAGCCGGCGGCCGGGATGAACCCCGCCGAGATCGTCAACCTCATGGAGTTGATTCACTTCATCCGCGACCGCTTCCAACTGACCATCCTGCTGATCGAACACCAGATGCGGGTCGTGATGGGCATCTGCGAGCACATCACGGTGATGGACTTCGGCGAAGTCATCGCCCGGGGGACCCCGCGCGAGATCCAGGAGAACCCGAAGGTCATCGAGGCGTATCTGGGCAAGGGGGCAGCCAGTGCTGCTTGAAGTCCAGGACCTGAACGTCTACTACGGGGCCATCCATGCGCTCCAGGGGATCGCCTTCACCGTCAACGAGGGGGAAATTGTCACCCTCATCGGTGCCAACGGCGCCGGAAAGTCCACCACCCTCCGCACGATCTCGGGCCTCCTCCGGCCTCGGCGAGGCTCGATCAGCTTCAAGGGCCAGGACATCAGCATGACACCGGCAGAGCAGATCGTGAAGCTCGGCATCGGCCAGGTCCCGGAGGGGCGGAAGATCTTTGCGCCCCTGACCGTGCGCGAGAACCTGGAGATGGGGGCCTACACGCGCTCCAATGCCGCCGAGATCCAGCAGTCCCTGGAGCGGGTCTTCGCCAGCTTCCCGCGGCTGCGCGAGCGTCTCAATCAGTTGGGTGGGACGCTGTCTGGAGGCGAGCAACAGATGCTGGCCACCGCCCGCGGGCTGATGAGTCGTCCAACTCTCCTGCTCTTGGACGAGCCGTCCATGGGCCTGAGCCCCATCCTGGTCGAAGAGATCTTCCGCATCATCCAGGAGATCAACTCCCAGGGGACCAGCATCCTTCTGGTCGAGCAGAACGCCCTCATGGCCCTGCACGTCGCGCATCGGGCCTACGTCCTGGAGACCGGCCGCATCGTCCTGGAAGGCACGGCCAAGGAACTTCGCGAGAGCGCCCGCGTCAAAGAGGCGTACCTCGGCGTCCACTGAGAACGGGACCCGTTCTGAGCCGCCGCTGTTGCGACGCTCCGCAATTCCGCCAGCCTTTTGTGGAGACACCTCCTCGGCCAGCACTCTTTGCCCCGAACCGAATGCTCGCAATCCGCCCCCTAGCCGCCCGTCGGTCGCTCGACGTGCCCGCCGAACTTCCAGCGCATGGCCGAGAGCACTTTATCCGCGAATTCCTCATCGCCGCGCGAGCTGAAGCGCTGGAAGAGCGCCGCACTCAGCACAGGCGCGGGCGCACCCATGTCGATGGCGGCGGTGACGGTCCAGCGCCCCTCGCCAGAGTCCGAGACGCGGCCCGAAAAGGCCTTGAGATCCGGCTGTTCAATGAGCGCCATGGCAGTCAGATCGAGCAGCCAGGAGGCCACGACGCTCCCCCGGCGCCACACCTCGGCGATGTCGGCGAGGTTGAGGTCGTATTGGTACCGCTCGGGGTTCTGGAGCGGCGTCGTCTCGGCGTCGATGGTCCGCCCCCGCTTGCCGACGTCGGCGTGGCGCAGAATGTTGAAGCCCTCTGCATAGGCAGCCATGACCCCGTACTCGATGCCGTTGTGGACCATCTTGACGAAATGCCCCGCCCCGGAGGGGCCGCAGTGGAGGTAGCCATCCTCGGCGGTGCCCTGGGTCTTTTCCCGGCCCGGCGTCCGCGGGAGGCTCCCGCGCCCGGGTGCCAAGGTCTTGAAGATAGGATCGAGGTGCTTCACCGCGTCTTCGGGCCCGCCGATCATCAGGCAGTACCCTCGCTCCAGCCCCCAGATCCCGCCGCTCGTCCCGACATCCAGATAGTGGATGCCGTAGGGGGCGAGTGACTTCGCGCGGCGGATATCGTCCACGTAATACGAATTCCCGCCGTCGATGAGGATGTCGTCCGGCTGCAGCTTCGACGCCAGCGCCTCCAGCGAGCGGTCCACCACGGCCGCGGGGACCATGAGCCATACCGTGCGCGGTGCCGCGAGCTTGGCGATCAAGTCGTCGAGCGACGAGGCCCCCATCGCCCCCTCTTTGGCAAGGGACTGGATCGTCTCTCTGTTCTGGTCATAGACGACGCACTGATGCCCGCCCCGCATCAGCCGGCGGACCATATTCGCACCCATCCGTCCCAGACCGATCATCCCCAGTTGCATTGTGACCCCCTCTCTCCTGCTCCTGTGAGTGTTCCAGCACCGCCGTCTCAATGACCGGCGGAAGCTTTCGCTCCTGCGCCAGCCTCCGACCGATAGACTACCAGCCCAACGCGTCTCGAGCCAGCACCCCCAGGCAGGTCCTCCACTTGGGGACGCGAGTCGTCCCCGGCGTCGAGACTGGTACGCCCGTGTCTACCTACACGACCCAGCCCTTGCACATCTCGACGTGGTGCGGTAAACAGGCAATGTGGATCTTGCTTGAGCCCGGAGCGACGTATGGGATCGAGGGAAGAATCGGTTATCCTCGGCCTTGTCACACGGTACGCCACCCGCATTTTTTCACTCGGGGAGCTGGCCCGCGAAGCCGCACTTCCCGAAGCCGCAACCAAGGATGCCGCCGAGTGCCTGGTTGCTCAGGGCCTGCTTGCCAGGACTCTGCGGGGCAATTACTGCTTGCCCCCTGATCCGGACAGAGAGGACGTTCACGCCGGGCCCGAGATCGTCTGCCCGTTCTGCCACTTCCGACGGGCCTTCGCCCCTGCCGAAAGCCGATCGCCCTTCTCTCCCCTCGCCCAGATCGAGGTCTACCATTGTCCGTGCGGGGCCGTGGCCTCGCCTTCCGCGGATGCCGTATACGGACGCGGCTGCGATCTCCAGGAGGTCGAGCGGGCTCTCGCGACGGGCGTGCTGGGCGCCGAACCGAACGAGTGCCATGTGGACCTCACCCACATCGCACAAACCGTGCCTCCGATCCTCTTGCTGTGGGTCAAGCAGATCCGCCGTGATTCCGATCGCGCCGCTTGACCTGCGCGAGGACCCGGCCCGGATGCCGGATGACACCAATGCCTCGGCATGAGGACCGGAGCCCGCACAATTCGCCGCAATCCCTCTGGCTTCTGATCCTCTTGCTTGCCGACTTCCGTCTGTGACAGTCGCCACTTGCCAAGTTCCCGTAATGTCCATAGACTGCGCGTGGTAGCCGGAGCCGGTCGGTTCTCGAGGGTGAGGCACGGCACGCTGCCAGGAGGGTCCCTGGGAAAGACCTTCGCCCCCGATCGGATTCGCTGCGTAACGCCTCTCCCAGCTCAGCGCGATGTACCGAGAATGCGCTCATCGGTTATCCTAGCGTGCGCATCCAGGGCGAGGTCGCAGCGCAGCCGGCAGAGGGACCACTCGGTCCCCCCGTGTGGTTCAGCTTCGCCATAACCGTCAACCGAACGATGGAGAGGGAAGGATATGAGCACACTTCCGGAAATCGTCGATGGGTTGCCAAACATCTGTGGCGCAGAGGAGAGCATCTCTACAGCGGCCCATCGCACCGGCCCGATTTTCCTGCCGGAGAGCGGCGTCGACTTCGGCCGTATCAAGAGCGCCTTCGCCATTGCGCTGCACATGCACCAGCCGCTGATTCCAGCCGGGGGGCAGGACCTCCGCACGGCCGCCGTGATCAGCCACCTCAAGTATATGCTGGACAACCCCAATGTGGGGGACAACCACAACGCCCCCGTCTTTCACTGGTGCTACAAGCGCATGGGCGAGTTCATCCCCACGCTGCTCCAGGAAGGGAGACAGCCGCGCGTCATGCTCGATTACTCCGGCTGTCTGCTCTACGGATTGCGCCAGATGGGTTTGGACGACGTCTTCGAGAATCTGAAGCGCATCACCTGCGACCCGACCTACCGGCATTGCGTAGAGTGGCTGGGAACTGCCTGGGGGCATGCTGTCGCCCCCAGCACCCCCGTGCAGGATTTCCGTCTCCACGTGGCAGCCTGGCAGCATCACTTTGCCGCGATCTTCGGCCTGGAGGCCCTCGCTCGGGTCAGAGGGTTTTCTCCCCCCGAGATGGCGCTGCCCAACCATCCCGAGGTCGCCTACGAGTTCGTCAAGACGCTAAAGGCCTGCGGGTATCACTGGGTACTGGTCCAGGAGCACACGGTCGAGCAGGTGGAGGATGGCGGGCCGCTGCGATACCGCCACCTCCCCCACCTGCTGGTGGCGCGGAACGCTCGGGGCGAGAGCGAAAGCATCGTCGGCATCATCAAGACTCAGGGGAGCGACACCAAGCTCGTGGCCCAGATGCAGCCCTATTATGAGGCCAAGAGCCTGTCGCGGGCGGCCCTCGCGGGGCGGTCCGTTCCGCCGCTGGTGACCCAGATCGGGGACGGCGAGAATGGCGGGGTGATGATGAACGAATTCCCCGGCAAGTACTTCGAGGGGATGCGGGAGGCCTCGGGGAGCGACACGCCCCCCCTGAACGTCAGCGAGTACCTCGAGCACCTCGCGAAGCTTGGGATCAAGGAGACGGATCTTCCGCGCATCCAGCCGATCCACCAGAAACGGCTGTGGAACCGGTTGGGCGCAAGCCCGGGCCCGGAGCGCCTCGCGCAGGTCATCGAGGCACTCCAGCGGGAAGACCATCGCTTTCACATGGAGGGGGGGAGCTGGACCAACAACATCTCCTGGGTCAAAGGCTATGAGAACGTCCTAAAACCCATGGAGAGGGTCAGCGCCCTCTTTGCCGAAAAGGTCCTGGGGAAGGTCCCCGTGCAGGAACAGCGCTACCGCAACGCGCTGTATTACCTGTTGATGACCGAGAGCAGCGATTACCGCTATTGGGGGCAGGGGATCTGGACGGAGTATGCGCGCGAGCTCTGCCGCCGGGCCACCGACATCCTCACCTGCGACTTCGAGCCGGCCGGAACAGCCGCGAGGCATTAGAACGAGAGCTACCACTCACTGCCTGCGGGGGGCGGAGAGCACGGGGCGGGGCCGCCAGGGCCCCGCCCCGTGCGCGCGCTCCCCTACCGGTTCTGCTTCTTGACTTCCACCTGGGCCAGCTTCTCGTAGAAGCGGATGATGGCGGAATGGTCAGCATCACCCATTCCGTCCACCTTGAGTGCCTGCATGATCTCCATGGCCTGCGCCGTCAAGGGTAGCGGCACGCCGACCGCGTGGCCGGCGGCCAGGGCGTTGTCCAGATCCTTGATGTGCAGGTTGATGCGGAAGCCTGGCTTGATGTTCCGCGCCAGGGTCATCGGCGCCTTGGCGTTGAGGACCGTGCTGCCGGCCAGGCCGCCCTTGATGGCTTCGAATACCAACTCGGGGTCCACGCCCGCCTTCGTCGCCAGCACGAGGGCCTCGGACACGGCCCCGATGTTCAGCGCCACGATGATCTGGTTCGCCAGCTTCGTCACGTTCCCGGCGCCGATCTCGCCGCACAGGACCACGCTGGCGCCCATGCGCTTCAGAATCTGGAGCGCTTCCTCGAAGTCCGCCTTGGCCCCGCCCACCATGATCGACAGCGTGCCATCGATCGCCATCTGCTCCCCGCCGCTGACCGGCGCGTCCAGGAACCGGATGCCCTTCTTCTTCAGTTCGGCCCCGACCTCCCGGGACACCATCGGGTCGATGGAAGACATGTCCACCACCAGCGAACCCGCCTTCGCCCCTTCCAGCACGCCGTTCGGGCCCAGGACGGCCGCCTTCACGTGGGGCGAGTTCGGCACGATGGTGATGATGAATGGACACTGCTGGGCGACTTCCTTCGGCGAGCTGGCCCCTTTGGCCCCCGCCGCCACGACCTCCTGCATGGGGGCCGGCACGATGTCGTACACCACCAGCTCGTGCCCGGCCTTCAAGAGGTTCTTGCTCATGGGTTTGCCCATGATCCCCAGTCCGATGAACCCGATCTTGGCCATAGCTACGGTTCCTTCCATCGTGATGGTTATCGTGTCAGGCCAACTGGTAGCCGTATTCCTTGACCCATCCCAGGGACTTCACCGTGCCGGGGTCCGGCACGTACTCCAGACCGACGTAGCCCGTGTACCCCAGCCTATCCATTTCGGCGAAGAGGAATGGGTAGTTGATTTCACCCGTGCCGGGCTGATGCCGCCCGGGGTTATCCGCAACCTGGATGTGGTCGATCTTCGCGAAGTGTTCCCGCAGGATCTGGGCAAGGTTTCCCTCCGTCCGTTGCGCGTGGTAGATGTCGTACTGCAGGTACAGGTTGGGCCGGTTCGCCTCGGCGATCACGTCGAGCACATCCTGGACCCGATTCAGGAAGAAGCCCGGGATGTCGTAGGGGTTGATATGCTCGACGACCAGCTTGACGCCGATCTCCTTCACGGCGTCAGCCGCGAATCGGAGATTCTCCACAAGGGTCTTCCGGTGCTCCTCCCGGGAGTAGCCGGGCACCATCTTGCCCGCCAGACAGTTCAGGCGGGGGACGTCCAGGAGCTTGGCGTAGGACACCGCGGTCTTCACACCGGCCCGGAACTCCTCGACCCGGTTCGGGCTGGCCGCGATGCCCCGGTCGCCACCGGCCCAGTTGCCGCTGGGGAGGTTGAACAGGACGACCTGCAAGCCGTTCTTATCCAGTATCTCCTTGACCTTCTCCGCCGGGTGTTCGTAAGGGAACAGGAACTCCACGTACTTGAAGCCTGCCTGCTTCGCGGCGGCGAAGCGATCAAGGAAGGGGACATCCGTGAACAGCATGGTAAGGTTGGCAGCCAATTTTGGCATTGACAGTTCCTCCTTTGCATCAGGATTGGTGCGGGGGGCCCTCCAATCCTGCACACATTCCAAGCCGGAGACGATACTCCGGGGCAAGAGCCATCGCTGCAGTCTGTTGTCCAATACGTTCATCAACGTGCCCGTTGCCCGGCCAACGACGTCCTGCAAGCTCTTCTACTGCAAGGGTGCCGGCGGGGACGCGATGGCGCCCTGGACCCGCCGGGAAACCGGGTAGCCGCCCGGTCGCGCTGACCGGCAAGATTTCTCGGCAAGCGCTGCCCGTCAAGGCAAATCTGCGAGGGTACTTTGGCGGCGTGGTCGAATGGTCCTCACGGGCCTCCTTCCGGGGGATGGAGCGATCAACGAGAATTGGGAATTCCCTGCGGCCCATGCTCACTTCAGGCGCTCCGCGATCTTGTCCAGGCCGGCGCGGGCGCAGCCTTCGTCGGTTTCCCCCCCGGGCGTCCCGCCGACTCCGATTCCGCCGATCACCTCCGCGCCCGCTTTGATGGGCAACCCGCCCTGCATGATGAGGATGTTGTCGTTCATGCGAGCAAGGCCCGCGGCATCCGGGTGCTGGAGGACGATCTTCGCGAGCACGCCCGTGGAGAGCCCCAGGCTCGCCGCGGTGTAGGCCTTCTTCATGCTGCTGTCCAGGGTGTGCGGAGCGGCCTGGTCATCCCGCATGAGGACACGCACCAGTCCGGATTGATCCACCACCGTCGCACTGATGTGGAACCCCTTCTGCTCGCAGGCCGTCAGAGCCGCCTGGGCGGCCTCTGTCGCCAGTGACAGCGGGAGGATCTTCTGGCTGAGAAGGTCCGCCGCACCCGCGGGTCCTGCGCCGAGGCCAAGCGCAAGGATCGCCGCCGCCAGGGCGAATACGGACAGGCTCCAACTCGGCATCCGAACGCACTGCATCGCGGGCCCTCCTTATCGCGCTGGTGCCACCCTGAGAAGCTGAAGTCCTCTATCAGCATACTCCCCATAACCAACCGGTTCCGTGTGACCGCCTCCGGGCCGGCCGAGTCCTGTGCGGCCTCAGTATACGGCGCTAAGGCACCAGACACAAAGGCGCGCCTCGCGTGCGGGCGAAGGCGCGGCGTCCGATTTTCGGCGCCGTCACGGCACTGGACAGTCTCCGCCTCGATGTGTACCATCAAGCGGCTAACTGGAAGAGGGCTCGGAGGAGGACGCCGATATGGACGATCAACGTGAGACAGTGATCCCAGTGGAGAACACGGCGCAGGCGTACCTAGAATTGCTCCGCGCCCGGGGAATCGACTACTTCTTCGGGAACGCGGGGACGGACTTCGGCCCGTTGGTGGACGCCTTCGCCAGATTCGAGGCCGAGGGCAAGGACCGGCCTCGCCCGATCACGGTACCCCATGAGTTCGTGGCCGTCAGCATGGCCCACGGCGTCACCATGTGCACAGGGCGGCCTCAGGTCGTGATGGCCCACACGATCGTGGGAACGGCCAACTGCGCGGGCGCCTTGATCAACGCGGCCCGCGCCAACATCCCGCTCTTCATGACCGCCGGTCGCACCCCGCTTGTCGAGTCAGGTCTGCTGGGGGCGAGGGACCTCTACATCCATTGGGCGCAGGAGGCATACGACCAGGCCGGGATGATCCGTGAGTTCCTCAAGTGGGATTACGAGCTGCGGAATTTCGTCCAGCTCGAGGCGGTCGTCGATCGCGCACTGTCCATCGCCGTTGCCGACCCACAGGGCATTTCCTATCTCACCCTGCCGCGCGAGGTCCTGGCCGAGCCGCAGACCGAGATCAGGCTGAGTGCTGCGCCTGCCGAATTATCGCGGGAGCGGCTCCGGCCGGATCCGGCTCTGGTGGAGAGGGCCGCCGCCCTCCTCGCCGCGGCGGAATCCCCCCTCCTGATCACCACGCGCCTGGGGCGGGATCCACAGGCGGTCGAGGCCCTGGTGGAGCTGTCGGGAGCCCTGGCCATGCCGGTCGTGGAGTTCAACCCGACCCATGTCAACTTCCCCACGAGCCACCCCCATCATCTGGGGTTCGATCCGGCCCCCTTCCTCGGGCGCGCGGATGTCATCCTCGTTGCCGAGAGCGACGTCCCCTGGTTTCCGTCGCGGATGCCCGTCAATCCGCGCGCCCGGGTGATCCACCTGGGCAGCGATCCGCTGTTTGTCCGCTACCCGATTCGCACGTTTCCCATGGAGTTGGCCCTGCGCGGGGACGCCGCGGTGACGCTCACGGCGTTGGCCTCCGAGTTGGCGCGCCACCGGAACCACGCCCCCAGGGTTCGGTCCCGATCCGCGGCGCTCCGGGCCGAGCATGAGGCCCAGCGAACGGCGTGGCAGGCCGCGACCGCGGCGGTGCAGGGGGACTCACCCATCGATTTCGACTGGCTCTCGCACTGCATCGGCGAGGTGGTGGGCCCCGACACCATCCTCGTCAACGAGTACGACCTTCGCCTGACCCAAGTCTCGCGCGATCGGCCGGGTGCCTTCTACTCCCATTCGCCAGCCGGCTGTCTGGGGTGGGGCGTCGGGGCCGCCCTCGGGGCCAAGCTGGCCCAGCCGGACCGGACCGTCATCGCGACGGTAGGGGATGGTGCCTATATCTTCAGCGTGCCCACTGCGGCCCATATGGCAAGTGCCACCTACCGGCTGCCGATCGCAGTCGTCATCTTCAACAACGAAGCCTGGGGCGCCGTCCGGAAGACGACGGAGACCCTCTTCCCAAAGGGGTGGGCGAAAAGGACAGGAGTCTACCCCCTCAGTGATCTCCGACCCTCTCCCGCCTACGAGAGGATCGTCGAGGCCCATGGTGGATACGGGGAGCGGGTGGAGAGGCCCGAACAGGTGCGGCCGGCCCTGCAGCGCGCGTTGCGGGCGGTGCGAGAGGAGGGGCGCCAAGCCGTCCTCAACGTCATGTGCAAGCGCGATTAGAAGGGGCCGCACTCCAACCCCTGTCGCTTGTCTCCCCCCCTCTCTTGAACCAAAGCGAGAAGTCTGTCTACGTCTTGGCCTGCTCTGCTCGTCCGCGTTTCCGCTCTCCCCGCTTTCGTGGTTGCCAAGTCCGACTCTCTCCTCCATACTAGGGCCCGTTCCAATACGCGGCATCCTGCCGATGCCGCGTCCGCTGGCCGCTCATCCGCTGGCGATGTCTGTCCCGGCGCGACGCACTCGCCGCTCCTGCCAGAACGCGCTTCAACACCCGAACAGCCGACACACACGGAGAACGCCAATGCAAGCTTACCAGGTCGAGTTCGCCCCAGCCCAGCTCAACTCTCTGCACATCACGGACGCGATTCGCGCCGAGACGCGCCCCCTTCCCCACGTTTGCGTTGGGGATCCCGCCACCCCAGGAAAGGGCGTCCGGGTTCCCTTGACGTCCCGTCTGACGACGTCTTTTACTCCAGGATCACCGCTCATCTGTCGCGCGAAAGCGTATCGGGAGCCGAAGAGCGGTCAGATCGTTCTCGGCGTGGAGCAGGCCGCGGACTTGAATGATGCCCGCGCCCTCGTCCTGCTCGCCGTCTCGAGCAACTTCCCCGAGGGGGTCTCCGTCATCCCCCGGAAAGAGGTCACCCTCCTGGCAAAGGGCGAGGTTCGTAACGAACAGCAAGTGCTCCTCATCTGGCCGGAGGGAGGCACCATCGACGTCGAAGATCCCGTGCGCGAAGAGCGGTATGAGTTGCGTCGTACCGGTGATCAGTTCGATCGGGTCAGGGTGCAGGAGGAAACCTGACGGCCTGGATTCCTGCTCCTGGGCCGGCTTCCACTCCATGAGCCTCTTGCGGCGGAATTGGGGGTAGAGGAGCCTCTTGTGAGTGTCACAGCCAGCGTTGGCGAGCGGCAGGCGCGCTCGTTTGAAGCGGATCTCGACCAGCCACTGCGAAGGATGGCCGCCAGGCGCGCCGGGGGCATGGTGGCCCTGTTCCTGACCGGGTTTGGCACGTTCCTGACCCTCTACGCACCCCAACCCCTCCTCCCCCTCTTCCGTCACCTGTTCCAGGCCTCCGAACTGCTCGTGAGCCTCACGATCAGTGCCCCCGTACTGGCTGCGGCCGTGGCCGCTCCGCTTGTCGGTTTGTTCGCCGATGTCTTGGGTCGCAGGCGCGTCATCGTCGGGGCCATGAGCGGCCTGTCCGTCGTCACGGCGCTGGCGGCCACTGCGGGCAGTCTCCCCACGCTCGTTCAGTGGCGATTTCTTCAAGGGCTCTTCATTCCGGGAATCGTCGCGGTGGCCATGGCGTACATCAGCGAAGAGTCGCCCGCCCAGACCGTCGCCTCCACCATGGCCACCTACGTCACCGGCACCGTCGTCGGGGGATTTGCCGGCCGCTTCCTCAACGGGTTAATCGCACCGCACTGGGGGTGGCAGGCCGCTTTCCTACTCCTAGGCGTCATCACCCTGCTCTGTGTGCTGATGACCTGGTGGCTGCTGCCGGGCTCCACAAAGTTCGTTCGACAGCGGAATACGGCCGCTTCCCTTCAGGCGCTCCGGACACATCTGCATAACCCGCAACTCCTCGCCACGTACGTGGTGGGTTTCAACGTATCGCTTTCGCTCGTCGGCACTTTCACGTACGTCAACTTCTATCTTGCCGATACACCTTTCGGGATCGGCCCCGCAGCGCTCTCCTCGATCTTTGCCGTCTACCTGATCGGTGCCGTCATCACGCCGCTCGCCGGCCGTCTCATAGACGGCATCGGCCACCGCCGGGCCTTGGTCGGTGCGGCCTCTGTAGCGGGTCTGGGGATACTGCTCACGCTCATTCAGGCCCTCACCGTCGTGGTCGCAGGCTTGGCCCTTTGCGCCACCGCTGCCTTCGCCTGTCAAGCCGCGGCCTCCAGTTATGTGGGAAAGGCTGCGGGCCACGCCCGGTCCTCCGCCGCCGGCCTCTATGTGTCGCTCTATTACCTCGGCGGCGGCGTTGGCGCCGTGATCCCTGGCTTGTTCTGGAAGCAAGCCGGCTGGATGGGCTGCGTCGCGCTCGTCCTCGCTGTGCAAGCCGTGACCGCCATGATCGCCTACACCCTGTGGGTGGATTAGCCCTCGTTTTGGGTGTCGCCATTCAGCGGGAGCGGGGCGGGAAGCGCCGCCTGCAGTGCTCCACAGATGGGATTCGGGGATCAAGGCAAGGAGGGCCAAGAATCTGGGGAAGTACGCCCTGTCATCGCCGTCGTGCCAGAGCCTCCGGGTTCAACGCACGGGCCGGGACCTGCCCATCGAGGTAGCTGGCGATGGCCTCTGCCACCTGCCGGAAGAATACGTGGTACGCCTCCTCGGTGACGTATCCGAGGTGCGGCGTCAGCACGACGTTCTCCAGGGTGAGGAGCGGGTGGCCCGCCGGCAGCGGCTCGACGTCATACACGTCCAGAGCTGCGCCGGCAATCCGACGCTCGCGGAGAGCTGTCACCAGTGCCGCCTCGTCCACCAGCGGCCCTCGCGCCGTATTGA
The DNA here is from genome assembly GCA_963714585.1 of uncultured Methylomirabilota bacterium. Taxonomy (GTDB): domain Bacteria; phylum Methylomirabilota; class Methylomirabilia; order Methylomirabilales; family 2-02-FULL-66-22; genus 2-02-FULL-66-22. The sequence continues at coordinate 83,808 of CAVQPC010000013.1, read as the reverse complement.
CCAGGTAGGCCGTCGGCTTCATGAGGGCGAGGAGATCCGCGGTAATCAGGCCGCGCGACTGCTCGGACAGGCGGAGATGAAGGCTCACGACGTCGCTCTGGCGGAAGACCATCTCCAGCGGGACGTAGGTCGCCTCGCTCGCCGCGGCCCGCTCAGGAGTCAGCGTGGGCCCCCAGGCAAGGACCCGCATCCCGAGAAGCCGACCAAACGCGGCGATCCGGCTCCCGATCCGCCCCAGGCCCAGGATGCCCAGCGTCTTCCCCGCCAACTCGATGCCCAGCGTTGTCTGCCATTGCCCCGCCCGCAGCGCGCGATCCTCCTGCGGAACTCGCCGTACGGCAGCGATGATCAGACCGATCGTCAGCTCCACGGGACCGGCGCCCGAGCCCCCCGTGTCCGTCACCAAGATGCCTCTCGCGGCGGCCGCCGGCACGTCCACGTGGCCGGTGTTCCGACCCGTAAAAGCGAGGAGTTCCAAATTGGGGAGCCGTGCCAGGAGCGAGGCGGGGAATCGCGTGCGTTCGCGGATCAGGACCAGGATCTCGTACGGCATCAGCCGATGAACCAACGACGCCTCGTCAGTCAGCGTATCCCGGAACGCCTCCAGACTGGCGCGGCCGGCCAGGCGCGCCCAATACGGCAGCGACAGCACGATCCCCTGATAATCATCCAGCACGGCAATGCGCTTCACGGGTTGTCCTCCCGCCCCTTCAGGTTTTGGTCTCGATGCAGGGCAGCGCAAATGGGGATTGGCCCCGGTGCAATGCGCAAGAAGCTTCCTATCGCGCGAGATCCTCATCAACGACCAAAGGCTTCTCGGGACTTGGCCAGGCCCGACTCCAAGAGGGCGATGTGTTCGTCCTCTTCTGCCGCCAGTTCCCGATAGATCTCTCGCTCCAATCCCTCCTCTAGCCCTTCCGCCTGCTCCAGGAAGAAAGCGCGGGCCCGGCGCTCCATCTCAATGGCCCGCTCGAACAACTGGAGCAGCCGATCCGGAACCGGCAGGGCTTCGATCCCTGCCAGGATGAAGTGCTGGATCTTGAGGGGGGGCGGAAGGTCCAGGGCCGTCTCAAGGTGAGCGTGGTACTTATCGGCCAAACTCTGGAGATGGTCGCGCTCCATCTCCGCAAGGCTGGTGAAGAGCGTCCGGACATCGGGGTCCGACGCCTCACGGGCGGCCGTGGAGTAGAAGGTGCAAGCATCCAGTTCCGCCTGGAGCGCCTGCTGGATCGGCGCCAGGCGGGCCGGGTCCTTTACGGCGTACGCCTCGACGACCTCGAGGGGGCCGCCACAGTTTTCGCAGCGGCCGAAGGGGACGACGAGGCCCTGCGAGAGCTTCCGACACTGCGTACACTTCCAGGTGTAGGTCACGTCGGCGCAGCAGACGTAATCCTCGTCCAGGACCCGGTGGCACTTCGGACAGGTGCTCGGCATCTCCGCATCTCCCTGAGAAGGGTTCGGGCCGGCGACCGTTCGGAGGTACCCGGACCAACCGAACGGCCGAGCCATCGGGCGCACTCGACCCGGGCGGTGCTCGGAACCGCCCCGTTCAGTCAGAATCATACCAGCGGGATCGCCCCGAGGCAAAGCCCATCCTGCCTGCCCTCCCCCATACGAAAGGCCGGCAGCCGCTTGACACGCAATCTCCCCCGGCTCGCCATCCCAGCAAGTCTCAAGACGATGCTGTCAGCAAGCATCCGGCGTCGCGCATAGTCGCTGCGGCGGCGCTCGCCCAGGACGTTGTCCTCCGGTGGCAGGATAGGGTCCTTTGCCGTGGCCCGTCTCTTCGAGAGGGCTGTGGTTCTCCTCTAACCAGCCAAGCCAAGTACAGGCAGCAAGATACGAAGGCCACTCCAGACCACGATGATGCTGGCGATATCGAAATACACCCCCGTCTTAATCATCTTGGTAATGGGAACCATCCCCGAACCATAGACAATGGCGTTGGGAGGCGTGGAAACGGGAAGCATAAAAGCCAAGCTGGCCCCCAGCGCTGCGCCGATCGCCGGCGGGACCGGACTCACGTGAGCCGCAATGCTCAGGGAGATGACCACGGGGATGACCATATTGGCCGCAGCGGTATTCGAGGTGACCTCTGTGATGACCACGGCGATCATGATCGCGATGAAGGTGATCCCCCAAAGGGAAGTGGCCCCACTCAAGTCCAGGATTCCCTTCCCGAGGGACGCAGCAAGCTTGGTCTCGAACATGAGGTTGCCCAAGCTGAGGCCGCCACCAAACAGGAGCAGCGTCCCCCAGTCAATCTTCACCGCCTGCCTCCAGCTGATGGTGAATTCCCTCTTCTTCCAGTTGACCGGCAAAATGAAGAGAAGTGTGGCGCCAATGAGGGCTGCTGCGGATTCCGGCATCAGGTTAGCGTAGGTCTTGGAGATAGGGGCGTCCGTCCCATAGAGCACGGCCAGGAACCCTGGAATGACCCACAGGATGACCGTGACAGCGAAGGCGGACAGGGCATTCTTCTCCCCTCTCTTCCACGGTCCAAGTTTCTCCAGCTCTTGCGTCACATACTCATGACTCCCTTCAACATGGGTAATTTCGGGTTTGTGGATGACGCGCATCAGGAAAAAGAGAACCAGGTACATGACCACCATGATCGGAATGGCAAAAACCATCCATTGGAAGAAGGGAATCTTCACCTTCACCAATTTCTCTAGCATGCCAATGGCAATGAGATTCGGGGGGGTTCCAACGGGTGTGCCAATCCCCCCAGTGGAGGAAGCGTAGGCCGCCATCAGCATCATCCCGGTGCCAAAGCGCAATCGATATGGATCCACCGCTTTTCCGGTTTGCTTCGCCATCATGTCGGCCATCGCGAATATGATGCCGAGGCCAATGGGAAACATCATGGCCGTGCATGCGGTGTTGCTGATCCACGCGGAAAGGGCAGCGGTAATCCCCCCGAATGCAAAAAGGATTCGACCCGAGCTATCGCCTACCCATTTCAAGGACATGATTCCATAGGCGAAGCGCTTGTCCAGTCCATGCGCGGCCATGGCTTCGGCAAGGATGAAGCTCCCCAAGAACAGGTAAATGATCGGATCTGAGAAGGGAGCGAAAACATTCCTGGCCGGCGCGACGTCGAAGAGAATGCAGAGCATCGGCCCGATCAATGCCGTCATCGGGATTGGGATAGGCTCTGTCACCCACCACGTCACTATCCAACCGAGAATTGCAGCAAGGATATGGGCTTTCGGGTTCAGCGTCGGCATCGGTGTGAGGTACAGGAGCAAGGCTATGATTGGCCCCAAGAAAAGGCCAACGGTGTTTCGCCAACGCTCAAACCGCTCCTCTTGAGGTGACAGCGTCTCCTTGATCTCCGCAAAGGCCTTGTACGTCATCCGCTCCTGGACAGGCATTTTCTCCCCCTTTCCCCTGAGAGGAGTTGAACGGGAGGCCCACGAACAACCCGGTGGCGATCACCGGCAACGACTCTTCCCTCCTCTGACGTGGGAGCTTTCAGCGAGCGGTCCCTTCTCGTGTGACAAGCCGCACCCGGCTGTACTCCGACGGACGAGACGGATCAGTCGAATCGAACGATTAGATCTATCAAGAGTTGCCGTGCGCTGGGTAGCAGCGAGGTGAAAGGAACCCCGCGAAGACCTGAACAGATGTGGTGTAAATCGGGAGGAGCGGATCGCTATGGCAATCACCATAGCGTTATCCGCAGAGAAGATGAGCTCTCCGCAGACGATCGTGAGGATGCCGACCACCAGTTCCCACGGCATGCGAGGCGACCTCCCCGGTCAGCCTTTCGTGCCGGACCTCAACGAGTACGGCACATCACCAGAGCGCGTGGACCAGTGATCCATCGAGTTGAGATGCAGATTCTATCGCGCTAGCACGCCTCCCCCCTCCCGCCAGTCCGGAGACCGATACCCGCCGACACGCCCCCTACGCTTGCTGACATCCGGGCCGATCATAAGGAGCGACCCCTATCGCATTGAGAATCTCCTCCCGCCCTGAAGGTCTTCACCGGCAACTCGGCGAAAGACCTCGCGCGCATGGGCCAGCATGGCACCTTTCCCTCTCACAGCAGCAGGCTCCTCTTCGCGCGGGTCAGTACTTCAGCACCGAAGGGTCGGCCTTCTCCACACCGGTGAGCCGCTCATAGAGCTTGACCAGGAGGATGACCAGCAGGGCGCTACCCACCGCTCCGTAGGTCTTGTCCACCGAGGACCAGTGCAGCCGATTCGCCAGCACGCAGAGGAGGATGGCGGCGGTGCCAATGATGAAGGCGTGGTAGATGTCCTTGGCGGCGATGGTGTCGATGGCGAAATTCACCGGGCCCATGGTGGAGAGGATGGCCGCCAGCATGCCGGCCAAGGCCAGGCCGCCCAGGACTGGCGGAATGAACTCGGGTGTGGTCAACAGCCTGGGCAAAATGGTCTTGGCGTCGACGATGGTTTTCGGGTCATAGAACATGCCGGTCCGCGCCATCAGGCCGAGAAAGGCGGTCATCAGACCGTACGGGGCAATGAACAGAGCCGCCAGGAGGGCGGCCCGCTTGGCGGTCGTGGCGTCCCGGGCTGCGAAGATCGGCTGGATGCTGGCCTGGGGCGCCATGCCGCCCAGGATGCCCCCCAAGAGCAGGGAGCCGGCGCTGGAGAGGCTCACGGTGAAGGGGTTGTAATAGTTGGCGGGGCCGCCCACGGCGACGAGCTTCTGCTGCAAGCCCACGAAGCCGCCGACGTCGAGAGGCCGCCGAGCCACTCCGAGGCCACCACCACCCCGCAGACCCACACGCCCAGATTTCGGCCGGCGACCAGATACTCGGCGGCCGAGCGACTGGCGATTTTCCTGGTCCACATGCCGAGCGCCACGACGACGGCAACGTAGGCCACGATCACCAGGACGTAGGTGCTCACGAAGCGGATGCTCCTCGGGGCCTGTTTCGATTCCTGGATTCATCCCGGAACAACAGACGCGCGACTCCCCCGCCGGAAATCCGGCGGAGGAGTCGCGCAACGGATCACTCTACGCTACACCCATCCCCGCAGCTTGCAAGCCTCCGCCACCCGGGCGACCGCCACCAGGTAGGCGGCCTGCCGCATGTTCACCTTCTCTTTCCGGTACATCTGGTACACGTCCTGGAAGGCCTTGGTCATTTTCTCGTCCAGGCGCTGCTGCACTTCGCGGAGCGGCCAATAGAAATTATAGGTGTTCTGCACCTGCTCGAAATACGAGACCGTGACCCCTCCGGCGTTCGCCAGGAAGTCGGGCAGCACAAAGATGCCCTTGTCGAAGAGGATGTCATCCGCCTCCGGGGTGGTCGGGCCATTGGCCAGCTCGCAGGAGAACTGGCACTTGATCCGGTTGGCGTTGGCTGGCGTGATCACGTTCTCCAGCGCGGCCGGAAAGAGCACCGTCACGTCCAGCTCCAGGATGGCCTCGTTGCTGATCGGATCGGACCCCGGGAATCCCTGGAGGCTCCCAGTCGCGAGCTTGTACTCCACCACCTTCTTCGGGTCGAGTCCTTTGGGGTTGTGGACCCCGCCCTTGGAGTCGGAGGCTGCGACGAGTGTCAGCCCGAGGATGTCGTGCCCGAGGAGGGCCGCATACTGGCCGGCATTTCCGAAGCCCTGGATGGCCATGGTCTTTCCCTGCAGGGAGATGCCCAAGGCCTTGGCCGCTTCCCGGGTCACATAGACCCCGCCCCGTGCGGTGGCGTCCCCTCGCCCCTCCGAGCCTCCCAGCGCGATCGGCTTCCCGGTAATCACGCCGGGATGGTGCTGCCCCACGAGGGTTTCATACTCGTCCATCATCCACGCCATGATCTGCGGCGTTGTGTACACGTCGGGCGCCGGCACGTCTTTGGCCACCGAGAGGATTCCGGCCACCGCCCGCATGTAGCCGCGGGCCAGCCGCTGCTTCTCACCCTCGGACATCACCTTGGGGTTGCAGGTCACACCACCCTTCCCTCCGCCCAGGGGGATATCGACAACCGAGGTCTTCCAGGTCATCCACGCGGCCAGGGCTCGGACGGTGTCAATGGTCTCGTCGGGGTGCCACCGGATGCCCCCCTTGTTGGGACCGCGGGCGCTGTTGTATTGCACCCGGTAGCCGCGAAAGATCTCGACCCGGCCGCCGTCCATCTGCACCGGGATCGTGACCACCAACTCCTTCTGTGGCCAGCGCAGCAGCTCGTGCGTGGCCCGGTCCAGCCCCAGCTGCGCTGCGGCCGTATCCAACTGCTGCTGAGCAATGGTGAAAGGATTCAGGCTAGTCATGCGTTCTCCTCCTCTCGCGCAGCCCTCTCACACCTCTCGGACATCGATCATCTTGACGACCAGCGGCTTCAGGGTCTCGACCAGCGTACTCCTGGGCACATCGGTGACTTTCGCGGTCACCAGGACGTTGGTGGGGTCTTCGCCGAGGAAGGTGCCCAGTGCGATGATATTGCCGCCCTGCTGGGCAATCGCCGTCGTGACCTTGGCGAGTTCACCTTTCACGTCGGGCAGGAGCATCGTCAACCGGACGCCCTTCTTGCGCGCCCCGAGCAGCTCCGAGAACAGCTTGAACAGATCGGTCTCTGTGATGATGCCGATGAGCTGCCCATCGCGCACGACCGGCAAGCTGCCAATCTTGCGGTCCGTCATGATCCGCGCCGCATCTTCCACGAGCGTGTCCTCGGTGATCGTGATGATGTCCCTCTTCATCACTTCGGCCACGGTCAGCTTGGCCAGCAGATAGTGGATCTCGTATATCGAAAGGGCCGTGGCCGGTGAGGGCGATGCATACAACAGGTCCCGTTCGGCCACGATGCCGACAAGCTTGCCGGACTTGTCCAACACGGGAAAGCGGCGGACATGGACTTCGCGCATTCGCCTGAGGGCATCTTGAATGGATGTATCAGGCGTAATCGTGTATGGATGCCTGCTCATTCGTTCACGGACCAGCATGGTGGGCCTCCCCCAATGAAAGGAGCTTCCAGTGCCTCGATTGCCTCAGGCGGCCATATGCTTCAGACCGTCTTCCAGGATGCGGAACCCCTCGGCCAACTGCTCCGGGGTGATGGTCAGCGGCATCAGGGTGCGGATGTTGTTCCCCAGGGTGCCGCAGTCCAAAATGATCAGGCCATGCTCCCGGCAGAAGGCCGTGAGCTGCTTGGCCTCCTCCGCGGCCGGCTTCTTGGAGGCACGGTCCTTGACCAGCTCCAGAGCGAGCATGGGGCCGAGGCCGCGCACCTCGCCGATGAGCTCACACCGTCTGGAGAGCCCCATGAGCACCTCACGCACGCGCCGACCCAACGCCTCCGCCTTTGCCAGGAGGCCCTCCTCTTGGATGACGCTGAGGACCGCCAGGGCGGCGCGACAGGCCAGGGGATTGCCCCCATACGTTCCGCCCAAGCCGCCGGGGTGGACCGCGTCCATGATCGTGGCCGTCCCGGTGACGGCCCCGAGCGGCAGCCCGCCCCCCAAGGACTTGGCCGAGGTGAGAATGTCGGCCTCTACGCCGAAGTGCTCGCTGGCGAAGAGCTTCCCCGTCCGGCCGAACCCGGTCTGCACCTCATCCACGATCAGGAGGATGCCGTGGCGGTCGCAGAGGCGTCGGATCTGGCCGAGATACTCGGAAGGCGGGGTGATGAACCCCCCCTCGCCCTGGATCGGTTCCAGGATAATCGCCGCCACCTCCTCGGGATCGACATGATGCTTGAAGAAGTCCTCCTCGAAGTACGCCGCACCGCACGGCACCTGACAGCGCGGGTACTCCAAGCCCCACGGACACCGATAGCAGTAGGGGAAGTGCGCCCGGAAGATCCCCGGCGCCAGCGCCCCGAGGTGCAGCTTGTACGGTCGGACCTTGCTGGTGAGGGTCATGGTCAGGAGGGTGCGGCCGTGAAAGGCGTTGTCGAAGCAGATCACGCCGGCCCGGCGTGTGTGGTAGCGGGCGATCTTGATGGCGTTCTCCACCGACTCGGCGCCGGAGTTGACGAACATCGTCTTCTTCTCCCCCCGGCAGGGCACGATCTGATTGAGTCGCTCGGCCAGCGCTACGTATGGTTCGTACATCATGACGTGGAAGCAGGGGTGCAGGTAGAGGTCGAGCTGCTGCCGGATGGCGGCCAAGACCTTGGGATGCCGGTGGCCGACGTTGTTGACCCCGATGCCCCCGGCGAAGTCGATGTACTCCCGGCCGTCCACATCGGTGAGGAGCGCCCCTTCCGCCTTGGCGATGAAGAGGGGATGAATGGTGCCGACTCCGCGAGGGACTGCCCGATTGCGCCGTTCCGTCAGTTGTTCCCTCTCCGTGACCATCTTGCTCTCCTTGCGATCAGAACCCCAGATAGGCTTCCTTCACCTTGGGGTCGTTGATCAGGTCTGAACCCGTTCCGGACATGATGACGCGGCCGTTCTCCAAGACGAAGACGACGTCTGCCACCTGCAGCGCCTGACGGACGTTCTGCTCCACCAGGAGGATGGTCAGTCCGCGTCCGTGCAGCTCTTTCACGATCCCGAAGATGTCGCGGACCAACGCCGGGGCCAGCCCCAGGCTCGGCTCATCCAGGATCAGGAGGCGCGGCTCCTGCATCAGGGCCCGGCCTATGGCCAGCATCTGCTGCTCGCCCCCACTCAGGGTCTCGGCGATCTGGAGCCGGCGCTCGGCCAGCCGGGGGAAGATGTGAAAGACGCGCTCGCGGTTTTGCCGGCGCTGCGGCTTGGTGCGCGTCAGATAGGAGCCGATGGTCAGGTTCTCCTCCACAGTCATCTTGGGGAAGAGCTGCCGGCCCTCGGGCACGAGCGAGAGCCCCAGATCCATGATCCGGTGGACCGGGAGGCCGCTGATCACCTGCCCATCATATGCGATGCGACCGGCCATCAGGGGAATCAGGCCGCAGAGTGCCTTGAGGGTGGTGGTCTTGCCGGCGCCGTTCGCCCCGATCAGGGAGGCCACTTGCCCTTCCTCGACGGAGAACGAGACCCCCCAGAGGGCCTGGGCCGGGCCGTAGAAGACGTCGATGGATTCGATGCTCAACATGCTCATGCGGCGGATCCCTCGGTCGCATCGGTGCTCTCGCCCAGATAGGCCTCAACGACCCCAGGGTCGTGGGCAACCTCCCCCGGGGTGCCATGGGCGATGATCCGGCCATAGTTGAGGACGATGATCCGGCTGCTGATCTTCATGATCACCCGCATGATGTGTTCGACGATGAGGATAGTCACACCGGCGTCTCGGACCTTCAGGATGAGTTGCACGGTCTGGTCGGCTTCAGTGGGGTTGAGGCCAGCCACAACCTCGTCCAAAAGGAGTAGCTTGGGTTCCAGGGCCAACGCCTTCCCGATCTCCAGGCGCTTCCGGCCAGCGAGGGTCAGGCTGGCAGCCGGGAGGTCAACCCGGTCGCCCAGCCCGATGAATCTCAGGATCTCCCAGGCCTTCTCCCGGGCCTGGGCCTGCCGCGGATAGCGCAGGTACGAGGCCACCAGGATGTTCTCCAGGACGCTCAGCCCCGCGAACGGCTTGACGATCTGGAAGGTGCGACCGATGCCCATGGCGGCCAGGGCGTAGGGCTGTCGGCCGGTGATGTCCTGGCCCAGGAAGGAAATGCGGCCGCGCGTGGGTCGAGTGTACCCGCTCACGGCGTTGAAAACGGTGGTCTTGCCAGCCCCGTTCGGGCCGATAAGGCCCAGGATCTCGCCGGCGGCGAGCTGGAAGGAGACGGTGTCCACCGCCATCAGTCCGCCGAAGGCCACGCTCACCTTGTCCAGTGTCAGCACCGGCTCGGACACGCGGGCTCCTTGCATCTACTGCTCCGGGAGTTGCGCCGTGGCGAGGCCCTTCTGCAAGGCCCGGCGGCCTTCCCGGCGTCTGGCCACTGTGCCCCAGAAGCCGTCGGGCAAAAAGAAGACCGTTGCCGCGATGGCCAGGCCGAGGATGATGAGGTACAGCACCTGATAATCGGACAGGTAGGCCCAGAAGTAGGTCTTGAAACCGAAGAACAAGACCGCGCCGATGACCGGACCGATCAGGGTGCCGAGCCCCCCGAAGATGGCCATGACCACCGCTTGGTCGGTGATGAGGTCGCCCAAGGTGGAGGAGGGGTCGATGAACGTGATCCAGTAGGCGTACACCCCGCCGATGATTCCTGCCGGTACCGCCGACAGCACGAAGGCCTGGAGCTTGAGCCACGCGGGATTCAGCCCGATGGCCAGGCTGCCGGATTCATCCTCGCGGATGGCCTTGAGCTTCAGGCCGAAGGGCGCCTTCTCCAGAAGCTGCCAGAGGAGCAAGAAGGCGGCCCCGACCACGCCGAGCATGACGTATGCAAAGAACGGCGGGTTCAAGAAGGGGGGCAATCGCATGCCGTCTGGCCCCCCGGTGACATCCAGGACGAGGGCCAGTTGGCCCACGGCCCGGTTCAGCGCCCAGGTGCCGATGGCGAAGTAGGAGCCCCGCAGGCGCAGCGTCGGCCAGCCGGTGACCAAGGCCACCAGCCCCGCGGCCACGCCCCCCAGCGCCGCCGCCGGCCAGAATGGCCAGCCCGCCTTTATGATGAGCAAAGCGGCAGTGTAGGCGCCCACCCCGAAGAAGACACCGTGGCCAAAGTTGAGGTATCCAATGTACCCGGCCATGATGTCCCAGGTGATGGCCAGGCCGATCCACATCAGCGCCTCGGTGAACAGCCGCAGGAAGAAGGCGTCCGTCATCACCACGGGCACGAGACCGGCGGCGCCGACCGCCAGAAGGATCCACACCCAGGCTGGGAGCTTCGCCACCTCAGACTCCCCTGCGGAACATCCCGGTCGGCGAGATCAAAAGGACGGCGTACAGGATGGTGAACAGGGCCAAGAGCACGTAGCTGGGGTTGAAATAGATCAAGAAGAAGGACTGGATCAGCCCCAGCAGGAACGCCGCCCAGGGCACCCCGGACAGATAGCCCATACCGGCCAGCACGACCACGAAGAAGGCGAAGAGGGCCAGGTCCGGCCCCATCCCTGCGTTCAAGGACACGATGGCCCCGATGAATACCCCGGTCATTGCGCTGATGCCGACGTAGATTCCGTACACGGCCCCGCTGGTTCGCTTGATGTCCACCCCCATCAAGCCGGCCGCCTCCTTGTTCTGGGCGACGGCGCGGATGGCCAGGCCGAAGTCGGTCTTCTTGAGAAGGTAATTCAAGGCCACGATCACCGCCAGGGCGTAGACCAGTCCGGCCAGCCGGATGAACGGGATCGTCAGGAAGAAGGACCCCCGGCTGAAGTGCACGCTGCCTTGCGACAAGACCGTATCCAGCGAGTGAGTGAAGATTCCGAAGACGGTGAGGGCCGAACCCCGGAAGGCCAGGGCCAAGCCGAAGGTGAAGACCAGCCCCATGAGGACCGGCCGGCCCCGCGAGCCACTGAGGACCCGCTGCAGCAAGGGCTGCAGCATCCATCCGACTGCGGCGAAGACGGCGAAGATCGCCGGCAGGCTCAAGAGGGGATCCAGGTGGAGCCACTTGGTGAAAGTCAGCCCGGCGAAGGCGCCCAGCATGATCCACTCGCCCACGGCGAAATCGATGACGTGCAGGACGCCAAAGGCCAAAGAGAACCCCATGGCGACGGTCAGGTAGATACCGCCCAGCAGCACGCCGTCAACAATGGCCTGAGGAAGAAGAATCAGCATGGCCGTGAGGGTCGGGGCGGAAGAGATCGGCCCCGACCCATGAGCTCGCGTTTACCGCTTGTCCCAGGGGGTCATGGGATAGACCAGCTTCGTCTGGGCGCTCTCGGGCGGCGCCACCACCGCCTCCTTGCCGCCGGTGATCTGGACCATCAATGGCGTCAAGCCGGCATTGGAATGGTAGTAGTCGCCCTCGGTGGCGAACTTCACCCGGCCATAGAACGCTCTGCAGATCGATCTTCTCCAGGATGTCCACCAGCTTGGTCCGGGCCGCCTCGTCCAATGGCGGGGCCACCGCGAGTTGGGTCAGGGCCGCCTGGAAGACCAGGCCGGCAGCCGAGCTGGCCGCCTGTGTATAGTCAGGCGGATCCTTTGGGTACTCGGCCACAGCGGCGTCGTAGTACGCCTTGGCTGTCGGCCAGCCAAGGGCTCCCTTGGTGTGTATGGTACTGGCTCCAGACCGCAGCGCCCAGCACCTGGTCGGCATTCTTCCCGAGGGCTTGTATGAAGGCCGGCTCGGTCACGCCGTAATGCATCAAGAGCGCCTTGGGCGTGAAGTTGATCTGGGTGAGCACCTTGACCAGGTTGATCGAGTTCCTCGTCGTGGCCGCCGAAGGCAACGAGATCGGGATTGAGCACCTTCGCCGCCGACATGAGCGGCGTCATATCCTGCTTGGGCGGCAGGATGTTGAACCGGAGCACCTTGATCCCCACCTGCTCGGCGGTGGCTCTGGAAGGCCTCGGCGGTGGCCTTGGAGAACGTATCGTTCGTCCCGTAGATCACGGCCGTCTTCGGACCGTTGGGCAACGCGGCCAGGACCTTGATCACCGCCGATCCGGTGAAGTTCACGGGCGGGATGGTGCCGAAGGTGTAGCGGAACTTCTGCTTCCAGATGAGCGGCGACTCGGCCGAACCGGTGATCATGGGGATCTTGTACTTCTCGAGGACGGGCGCAGCGGCCAGTGTCGTCCCGGAAGCATACGGGCCCGAGCATGGCGTCCACTTTTTCCTGGGCGGCGAGTCGCTCGGCGGCCGAGGCGGCTTGGGCGGGCTGGGACTGGTCGTCGCCGTAGATGAGCCTGACCGGATACTTCTTGCCCTTGACCTCGATGCCGCCTTGGGCGTTCACGGCCTTCGCCCACAGATCGTAGCCGCGCTTCGTGACGCTGCCGCCGGTGGCCAGATCCCCCGACAGGGATGTGATGACGCCGATCTTGAATTCGTCGGCGGCCATCACGGGGGCCACAAAGCCCGAACCAAGAGCCAATGTCAGCACGCCAACAACCCACCAGTTCCGCCGTCTCATGGCTACCCTCCCGCGTTGAGAATGTGACGAATCGAGCGCTTGGGACACACGAACGAACAGGGGGAACCTGCACGCCTGCATCTAGAACGTCGGAGGCGTGTTGATCCAGAGCAGCACAGCGGTCTCGGCACCTGGATTCCGCCAGGCGTGGTACGAAGTGCTCTTGAAGTACGTGCTGTCTCCCGGCCCCACACGGTACCGCTCTCGGCCGTCCAGGATGATCTCGAGTCGTCCGGCGAGGACGTAAATGAATTCCTCGCCTTCGTGGGCGTATGGACCCTCGCTGCCCGCCCCCGGACGGATGGTGAAACGCTGGCATTCCATCGCCCACCGGCCTTCAGCCAACTGCTCCACCTTGATGCCCTTGCCCAGCCTGGGCAGCGTCCGGTACCGACCCGCCCGGATGACTTTGTCCGTCGAACGAATGCGACGGGACGTGAGAGCCGAGATCGTCGTCCCATAGCAGCGGGCCAGCTTCGTGAGGCTGGCCACGGAGGGGCGTCCGCTCCCATGCTCGGTCGAATTGATGAAGGAGATCACCAGACCCGTCCGCTGGCTCACTTGCCGGAGCGTCAGTCGCAGGCGAACCCGAGTGGCGTGGAGCTGCCGCCCCAGCTCTCGGTCCCCGGAGGCCTGGCCAGCTCCGGCAGGGCGAGTCCCATCCACCTCGAGACTGGAGCGGATGGCTGCGAGGTTGAACCGCTGAACCATGCGAAGCTGCTTGATGTCCCGGATCCGGCTCAGGTCCTGCGGGGTGTACCGCCGGTGGCCGCTTGGGGTCCTCCGGGGACTCAAAAGCCCGGAGCGCTCCCATGAACGAAGGGTCGAAGGGTGGACGCTCACCGCTCGGGCCGCAACATGGATAGGCATTCCACTCGGCATCTCGATCCCTGCTGTTCTCCATTCCTACACTTGTTCTGTAAGAACTTCGGGTAACATGAAGCCGTTCTTGCTGTCAAGGAGATTCTTTTGAGGCTAGGCGAACTGGTCGCAAGCCTGAACCGTCGTTCCCCGATGAGCCCCACCCAACAGGTGCGCTTCGCCCCTTTCGCAACCTCCTGGCGAGGCTCACCGGCGTGTGTGGGTTTCCGACCGGCGGGCCGCCTCAGCGGCCCCAGGCTGCACGCGAGACAGCCATCCATGTTGACTACCCGACCACACCCGCCTGCCGGCCGGGGTGTTGGAAGTGCAGGGCTCTCTGGTATAGAGCTTGACCCAGGCAGTGGGCTGGGCTAGCCTACTCTCCAAGCACCCACTTCCCCTGGGCCTGAGGATGGAGTCCCTTCGCTTGCTGTATGCCGACGTGTCGATCGACCCCGAGCGTCACCCGGAGCTGTCATGGACATCCTGAGGGTGTACCGTTTGCTGCGCAGAATGAGCCAGTATCCGAACCTGACCGGACTCATGCGCAGCATCTTCATGGACGTGCTCGAGCAGCGAGGGATCGTGAGCCGGGACCGGATCGCCGCCCAGGTCCTGGAGGAGATGCAGAAAGACGGCGTGCCCGTCACGGAGGCCAACCGCCAGGAGTATCTCGAGGCCCTGACCGATACCTACGTCGCCCACTCCCTCACTTCGAGTGACATCGAGAACTACATCAATCTCGCCCGCAAGAAGGACAACGCACAGACCCTGAGCATGCTCGTCAATCGGGACCAGGCAACCAGCAAGGACATCCTCGCGGCACTGCGGGAGTTCTGCGACATCCCCAAAGGGGAGGTGTACATCTCCCGCGAGGAGGCCGAGGGCATCCGGGTGGCGCTGATCTCGCGCTTCATCTCCAACCAACTGCCGTTCATCAGCCTGGCCAAGAACTACATCACGATCCGGGATACCGATGCCATCCTGCAGAATACGCTCTTCAGCCGGCAGCGACCCGGGAAGCTGGGAGGCAAGGCCGCAGGCATGATCCTGGCCCACAAGATCCTCCTCCCCACGCTGGAGAAGAAGGACCCCGACCTGGAGGGCATTCTCCGCGTTCCCGACACGTGGTATTTGAACTCCGGCGTGTTCTCAGAATTCCTCGACCGGAACAACCTCTACCTCTTCCACACGTTCAAGTACAAGGATCGGGAAAGTATCGAGAAGGAATTTCTGCGGATCGAAGAGCAGTTCAAGTCCGCCACCTTTGCCCCGGAGGTGGTGGAGGATTTCCGAGGCATCCTCGAACAAATCGGCGAGCACCCCATCATCATTCGCTCCTCCAGCATGCTCGAGGACAACTTCGGCCTGGCCTTCTCCGGCAAGTACCAGTCGGTGTTTCTCGGGAACCTAGGGCCCCATGGACATCCGGCTGAGCCGGTTCATCGTCGCCCTGAAAAAGGTGTTTTCCAGCACCTTCGGCCCGGACCCCATCCTCTACCGGCGGGACCACGGCCTCCTCGACTACGACGAGCGGATGGCCATGATCGTTCAGAAGGTTGTCGGCCGCCGGTTCGGCCACTACTTCTTCCCGTTCGCAGCGGGCGTCATGTTCTCGCGAAACGTCTATGCCTGGCATCCGAAAATCCAGCCAGAGGCCGGCCTGGTCCGGCTGGTGCACGGACTCGGCACCCGCGCCGTGGATCGGGTGGGCTCGGACTACCCACGCATGATCCCCCTGAGCCATCCGCAGCTCCGCCCCGAGGTGACCGCGGACCAAGTCCGGAAGTACTCCCAGAAGCAGGTGGATGTCCTGAATCTGCGTACGGGGAACCTCGAGACCGTAGACTTCCGGGCCCTCTGCGCCTCCGTTGAGCACCCGGACCTTTTCTCCGCGGTGTCAGTCCTGAATCACGACCACCTGGCCGCTCCCATGTTTCGAGACCCAGGAGCTGCGCGGCAAAGAGCTCTGCCTGACCTTCGACAACTTCCTCAGCAAGACGCCGTTCACCGACGTGGCCCGGAAGATCCTCTCGCGCGTCGAAGCCGCCTACGGGCGGCCCGTGGATATCGAGTTCGCCTGGGATGAGGGCCACCTGTACCTGCTGCAGTGTCGTTCCCTCGCCATCCGCAAGGAGCTCCAGAAGGTTACCATCCCCGAAGGGGTCCCGCGGGACCGCATCCTCTTCACGACCCAGGCGGTGCTGTGCAACAGCGTGGTCCCCAATCTTGAATACATCGTCTATGTGGACCCGCGAGCCTACGACCGCCTGCCGACGTACGATGCCAAGATGAAGATCGCGGGCGTGGTGAACCTGCTCAACAAGCACCTGGCCGGTGGCCGCTATGCCTTGATGGGGCCCGGCCGCTGGGGGAGCAACGACACCAATCTGGGCGTGCGCGTCAGCTATTCGAACATCAACCGGACCAAGCTCCTGGTCGAGATCGCCTTCGCCAAAGAAGGGTACACGCCTGAGGTGTCGTACGGCACGCATTTCTTCCAGGACCTGGTGGAGGCCAACATCCTCGTCGTGTCCCTCTTCCCCGACGATCCGACCGCGTTCTTCGATGAGCAGTTTGTGCTGAAGACCGAGAACCTGCTCGAGCAGATCGCCCCACAGATGAGGGACTGTGCGGGTGTCGTTCGGGTCATCAATGTCCCAGCCGCCCGCGGCGGGGACTATCTGCACGTGTACATGGACGGGGCCAGCCGGCAGGGACTCGGCCTGTTCGGTCCCCGCTTGGCCGCGGCGCCTGCCGAGAGCGCTGTCAATGAGGCGCTGATCGCCCCGCCCGACATTGACCGGCAGCCCTGAAAAGGGAAATGGCCGCCTTCTTCGCGACCGCCTCCGCCGGCACCGAGGACCTGCTCGCCGACGAACTGCGCGCCTTGGGCCTGCGCGGCGTCCGCCTCGGCCGCGGCGGCGTGCGGTTCGAGGGGGAAACGGTCGACGGTCTGCGCGTCTGCCTGTGGTCGCGCATCGCCATGCGGGTGCTGCTGCCGCTCGCCGAGTTTCCCGCCACCGATGCCGACGCGCTCTACGCGGGCGCCCGCGAGATCCGCTGGGAGGACCACCTCGACGAGACGCGCACCTTCGCCGTCGAGGCCGTGGGACGCACCGAGGCCCTCGGGCACACGCACTTCACCGCGCTCAAGATCAAGGACGCGGTGGCGGACGCGCTCCGCGAGCGGCGCGGCGCGCGCCCCGATGTGGACGCCCGCGACCCCGACGTGCGCATCGTGGCCCACCTTGCCAGCGGCCGCGTCAGCCTCGCCCTCGACCTCGCCGGCGAGCCGCTCTTCAAGCGCGGCTGGCGACTCGCACAGACCGAGGCGACGCTCAAGGAGACGCTGGCCGCGGCCATCCTACGCGCCTGTGGCTACGACGGCACACGACCGCTGATCGACCCGATGTGCGGCTCCGGCACGCTCGCCATCGAAGCCACGTTGATTGCCCAGAACCACGCCCCGGGTGTTCACCGCACCTTCGGCATCGAGCGCTGGGCCTCCTTCGACGAGCGGCTGCGCGCGGAGCTCCGCCGCATGCGTGAGGAGGCACGCCGGGGTGTGCGCCGCGGCGCGCCCCCGGTCATCGCGCGCGACCGCGACCCGCAGGCCGTGCAGGCGGCGCGGGTCAACGTCAGGCGCGCAGGCCTGCCCATCCAGGTGCAGCAGGCCGACGCCCGCGAGCTGGCGCCCCTCGAACCGCCGGGGTTCGTCGTCATCAACCCACCCTGGGGGAAACGCTTGGAGGGCGGCGGGCGCCAGCGACTCAAGACGTTCTTCTGGCAGCTCGGGCAGGCCTGGCGCGGGCTGCACGGCCACCGCCTCGTGGTGCTTGCCGGCGGCCCAGAGTTCGAGAGCGCGTTCGGGATGCGCCCGACATGGCGTCGCCCGCTCTGGAACGGCCCCCTGCGCTGCATGCTGCTGCAGTACGACCTCGATTGACACCCGGAGGTGTCCCCCGTGTTCTCGCGTCGCACCGCCTGGAGGATCGCGCCCAACCGCATCGCCGCGGCGCTGGAGGAACGTCGGCGATCGGGGAGGCCGCTGCTCGACCTCACCCAGGCCAACCCGACGCGGGTCGGCTTGCCGATGCCGGAGGCGGAGATCCGGGCGGCCCTTGCGGATGCCGGCGCCTTGCGCTACGAGCCGACGCCCTTCGGGAACGCCGAGGCGCGCGGTGCGGTCTCCGCGTATTGCGGCGGCGCCGTCCCGCCGGCGCAGGTCGTCCTGACGGCGAGCACCAGCGAGGCCTATGCCCTGCTGTTCAAGCTCTTGGGCGATCCCGGTGACCGCGTCCTCGTTCCCGTGCCGAGCTACCCCCTCTTCGAGTACCTGGCGGGCCTCGAGAATATGGAGACCATGCCCTACCCCTGCGTCTGGGTGGAGGGCGGCTGGTTCATCGACTTCGCCGCGCTGGAGGAGCGCCTCGACGATCGGACGCGGGCCCTCCTGATCGTCAGCCCCAACAACCCCACGGGCGCCATGCTCCGCCACGACGAGGCTGACCGGCTTCTCGCCCTCTGCCGCAATCGTGGACTTGCCTTGATCGCCGACGAGGTCTTCGCCGACCACGTCTTCACCGCTGCGCCCTCGCGCGTGCGATCGCTGGCCGGCCGCCAGGAGGCGCTGGTCTTCGTGCTGGGCGGACTGTCCAAGACGTGCCTGCTTCCGCAGTTGAAGGCCGCCTGGATCGCAGCGAGTGGCCCGCCGGATCTGCTCCGAGAAGCGTTGGGGCGTCTGGAGGTGGTGGCCGACACTTACCTGTCGGTGAACACCCCGGTTCAGGTCGCCTTGCCGCGGCTGCTCGCGCTTCGCGGCTCGATCCGTCCGCCGCTCATGGCGCGGCTCGCTACGAACCGCCAGACGCTGGAGCGCGCCCTCCGTGGCAGCGCCGCCTCGCTGCTGCCGAGCGACGGCGGCTGGTCAGCGGTGCTCCGCGTGCCCCGCCACCCCAGCGAGGAGGAGCGGGTGCTCCGCCTGCTGGAGGGACCTGGACTGTACGTGCATCCCGGCTTCTTCTTCGACTTCCCGGCCGAGGCCTTCCTTGTCGTCAGCCTGCTGGCGCCGGAGGACGCTCTTGCCCGCGGCGCAGCGATTCTTGCCGCCGACGCGGACGCGCGTTAGAGGGGGTTCGGAGGAAGAATTGCCGGAAAATTTGGGTGCGACTTCTGGCGGAGACTCGGGCAAGTGAATGCAATGCCTTCTCTCCGAACTCAGACGACACGATTGAATGTTATCCTTTGAGAACCAAAGGTCCGGCACCAACGGATGGCATTGACAGGACGCCAGACTGGGGGCATAATTCGCCGTCCTAACTGTTAGAACCACTTCGCCCATCACGGTGGACTCTGGGCCTGGACCTCGGAAGAGCCAGGTGGGGGGCTCGCGTGACCACCGGTAATTTGGCCGATCAGTGCGCCCAGACGTTAATGGAGACCCTTCCCCATGTCATCCGCGCTATCCGTGAAGAGATGCGCCGGCAAGGGGCCCCACTCCTCTCCATCCCTCAACTCCGCACTCTCGCGTACCTTCACCGCTGCCCAGGCGATTGCCTGCTCCGCCTGGCGGAGCACCTCGGGGTAACGCGCCCCACGGCTTCCGCCATTGTGGAACGGTTGGTGCGGCGGGGCATGGTGACCCGGACCGCTGACCCTCGGGAGCGCCGGCGCGTTGTCCTTACGCTCACGCCTATAGGTGCTTTAGACTTGCGGCGGACGCGTCAAGCCACCCACATGTGGATGGCAACCGCGCTGTCCGCGCTGTCCCCGGCCAAGCTCCGGCAAATCATGCAGGGGGTAACCTTACTGGGAGAGCCGTTCGATAACCCGGCAGGTGAAGATGGCCGGCAATGAAGGGGGCGGCCCCATCCACGCTCCCAACTCTTCCGGCTCACCGATCCGTGAGGCGACTCATTTGAGCACAGCACTGGCCACAGACCGACGGGGAGCGAGCCCGTGGGGGACAATGCGAATGGACAGAGGGGGTAGCTGGAATCTCACCACTTGTGGTGTCGGCGCGCGTCACCAGTCAACCTACGTCCCGAGGCATCTGGTGGAGTGCGGGGTGGCGCTCTTCCTGGCCGCCGCCGTCCTGGGGGCCTGTTCGAACGGCGTATCGGAAAACGCGCAGGCCAAGACGCCCCGGGAAGCCGTCCCAGTGACTATCGCGACGACGGTCAGCAAGGCCGTTCCGGTCCAGATTCGTGCGGTGGGTACTGTCCAGGCGTATGCCACGGTGACGATCAAGAGCCAGGTAGATGGCGAAGTCTGCCCGGGTCGATTTCACTGAGGGGCAGGACGTCAAGAAAGGCGACCTCCTTTTCACCCTGGACCAGCGACCTCTGGAAGCAACGCTGCACCAGGCGGAAGCCAACCTGGGGCGCGACACGGCGCAACTGGAACAGGCCGAGGCTGCGGTGGCCCAGAACATGGCGGCGGAACAGCAGGCCGAGGCCAACCTGGCGCGCGACACGGCGCAACTCGAGAATGCCCGAACGCAGGCCCGCCGCTACAAGAAGCTGGTTGACGAGGGGTACATCTCGAGCGAGCAGTACGATCAGGTTCGCACCACCGCCACCGCCCTGGAGGCGACGATCCAGGCGGATCAGGCTGCCGTGACGAACACCCGGGCCGCGATCCGGGCCGCGCAGGCCACGGTACAGAACGTCCGAGCGGTCATCAGGGCCGATCAGGCGGTGGTGGAGAACGCGCGGGTGCAGCTCGGCTACACGACCATTCGCGCCCCCATGGACGGGCGGACGGGGAACCTCCTGGTGCGCGTGGGCAGTGCCGTCAAGGCCCGAGACGATACCGGCCAGATGGTGGTGATCAATCAGATCCAACCGATCTACGTGAGCTTCTCCGTGCCCGAGCAGGCGCTGGCAGATATCAAGAAGTACCAGGCGGCCGGCAGCATCCGGGTCCAGGCGACGGCGCGAGGACAGCAAGGCGCCCCCGCCACGGGAGAGCTCACGTTCGTGAACAACACGGTCGATCCCACCACCGGCACCATCCAGCTCAAGGCCACCTTTCCGAACCGCGAGGGAGTCCTCTGGCCGGGGCAGTTCGCGGATGTGATCGTGGGACTGACCGTCCAATCTGACGTGGTGGTGGTCCCGTCCCAGGCCATCCAGACCGGGCAGCAGGGACAATACGTGTACGTGATGCGACCCGACTCCACGGTGGAATCCCGGCCCGTCACGACGGGCAGGACACTCGACGGCGAGACCGCGGTGCCGAAAGGCTTGCAGCCCGGGGAGAAGGTGGTGACGGACGGGCAACTGCGGCTGGCCCCGGGCATGCGGGTGCAGGTGAAGACGGCGGCCTCGGCTGCCGAGGGCTCGAGGCAGGCGCAATGAACATCCCGGAGCTGTTCATCCGTCGGCCGGTCATGACGACCCTGGTCATGGCCGCCATCCTCATCTTCGGCTTCATGGGCTACCGGCTACTGCCCGTGAGCGACCTCCCCAACGTGGATTTTCCGACCATCCAGGTGTCCGCCAAGCTTCCGGGCGCCAGCCCGGAAACCATGGCCTCCTCCGTGGCCACTCCGCTGGAGAAGCAGTTCTCCACCATTGCCGGCATCGACAACATGACCTCGAATAGCCAGCAGGGCGCCATGCGGATCACGCTCCAGTTCGCCCTGGACCGGAACATCGATGCCGCCGCTCAGGACGTCCAGTCGGCCATCTCCGCGGCCCTGCGACAATTGCCGGCCAACATGCCCAGCCCGCCCACCATGCGAAAGGTCAACCCCGCGGATTGGCCCATCTTCTTCCTGTCCCTCAGCTCGCCCACCCTGCCCCTCTCCGTCGTAGACGAGTACGCCGAGACCCTCCTGGCCCAGCGCATCTCCATGGTGAGCGGCGTCTCGCAGGTGCAGGTCTACGGCAGCCAGAAGTACGCCGTGCGGGTCCAGGTCGATCCGTCGGCCATGGCGGCGCGGGGGATCGGGATCGACGAGGTCGAGAACGCCATCGCGGCAGGGCAATGTCAATCTGCCGACGGGAAACCTGGACGGCCGCCACCAGACCTTTTCCGTGGAGGCCAGCGGGCAGCTCTTCGACGCGGCGGCCTACCGCCCGCTGATCGTCACCTACCGCAACGGCTCCCCGGTGCGCCTGGGGGAGCTGGGCCGGGTCATCGACAGCGTGGAGAACGACAAGCAAGCAGGCTGGCGCGACACCACCCGCGCCATCGTCCTGGCCATCCAGCGGCAGCCGGGCACCAACACCGTGGAGGTGGTGGACGCCATCCGCGCCCTGCTGCCCGCTTTCCGCGCCCAGGTGCCGGCCTCCATCACGATCGACACCCTGTACGACCGCTCGCAGACCATCCGCGCCTCGGTGGCCGACGTGAAGTTCACCCTGCTCCTCACCATCTGCCTCGTCGTGATGGTGATCTTCCTGTTCCTCCGGAGCCTCTCTGCAACCATTATTCCCAGCCTGGCCCTGCCCATGTCTGTCGTGGGGACGTTCGCAGTCATGTACCTGATGGGCTACAGCCTGGACAACCTCTCGCTCATGGCCCTCACCCTGTCCGTCGGCTTCGTGGTGGACGACGCCATCGTCATGCTGGAGAACATCGTGCGCCACATGGAAGCCGGGGAAGAGGCCTATGAGGCCGCCCTCATCGGCTCGCGGGAGATCGGCTTCACCATCCTGTCCATGACCCTCTCCCTGGCCGCGGTGTTCATCCCCGTCCTCTTCATGGGCGGAATCGTCGGCCGGCTGTTCCACGAGTTCGCCGTGACCGTCACCTCGGCCATCCTGATCTCCGGCTTCGTGTCCCTGACCCTCACCCCCATGCTCTGCAGCCGGTTCCTTCATCCGCCCCGCGAGGCCCATCACGGCCGCCTCTATGCCGTGAGCGAGCGCTTCTTCCAGGGCATGCTCTCCACCTATCGCTGGACCCTTGAACGGTGCCTGGCGCACCGCCCCGCGGTCATGGTGGTGTCCGCCCTCCTCCTCATCGGCACGGCCATCCTCTTCTTCGTGGTCCCCAAAGGGTTCATCCCCACCGAGGACACCGGGCAGATCATCGGCATCACCGAGGCCGCCCAGGACACCTCCTTCGACAGCATGGTGGAGCACCAGCAGCAGGTGGCGGCCATCATCCGGAAGCACCCGGAGATCGAGACGTTCATGTCCAGCCTCACTGCCGGCGGCATCGGCGACACGCAGAACATGGGGCGGCTGGGCATCATGCTGAAGCCACGGGCCGAGCGGAAGCACTCCGCGGACGAGATCATCCAGGAGCTGCGGCCCGAGCTCGCCGCCGTCCCCGGCATGCGCGTGTTCCTGCAGATCCCGCCGTCCATCCGGATCGGGGGACATGATGACCAAGAGCCTCTACCAGTACACCCTGCAGGGGGCGGACATCGAAGAGCTATACCGGGTGTCACGGGATATGCAGGCGCGGATCGCCGCTCTCCCCATGTTGCAGGACGTCACCAGCGACCTCCAGATCACGAGCCCCAAGGTCCGCGTGGAGATCGACCGGGACAAGGCCTCCGCCCTCGGGATCACCGCCAACCAGGTGGAAAACGCCCTCTACGACGCCTACGGCAACCGGCAGGTCTCGACGATCTACACGCCGACGAACCAGTACTGGGTCATCCTGGA
Organism: uncultured Methylomirabilota bacterium; assembly: GCA_963714585.1. Classification (GTDB taxonomy): domain Bacteria; phylum Methylomirabilota; class Methylomirabilia; order Methylomirabilales; family 2-02-FULL-66-22; genus 2-02-FULL-66-22. The sequence continues at coordinate 60,392 of CAVQPC010000013.1, read as the reverse complement.
GCTGGACCCCAACTACCAGCAGGATCCGGACGCGCTCTCCCTTCTCTATGTCCGGTCATCCAAGGGCCAGTTGGTCCCGCTCAACGCCGTGGCCAAGCTGACGCCGGGGGTCGGCCCGCTCACGGTGAACCACCTCGGCCAGCTCCCCTCGGTCACACTCTCCTTCGACCTCAGGCCCGGGGTCTCCCTGGGCGATGCCGTCGCTCAGATCAACCGGATCGGGCGGACCACCCTGCCGCCAACCATCAGCGGCACCTTCCAGGGGAGTGCGCAGGCCTTCGAGGCATCGATGCGGGGCATGGGTCTCCTGGTCGCCCTGGCGGTCCTGGTCATCTACATCGTCCTGGGAATCCTGTACGAGAGCTTCATCCATCCGGTGACCATCCTGTCCGGGCTCCCCTCGGCGGGCGTCGGCGCCCTGGCCACACTCATCCTGTTCCGCCACGACCTGAACATCTACGGTTTTGTCGGCATCATCATGCTGGTGGGCATCGTGAAGAAGAACGCCATCATGATGATTGACTTCGCGCTCTACGCCCAGCGGCAGGGGAAGAGCGCCGCGGAGGCCATCTTTCAAGGCTCCCTCCTCCGCTTCCGCCCCATCATGATGACCACCATGGCCGCGCTGATGGCCACCCTGCCCATCGCCCTGGGGGCGGGACAAGGGTCCGAGTCGCGGCGCCCCCTGGGCCTCGCCGTGGTGGGCGGGCTGGTGGTCTCCCAGCTCCTGACGCTCTACATCACCCCGGTGACCTACGTCTACCTGGACTCCTTCGGCCACTGGCTGCGCGAACGGCGCTGGCGGCCCGCCTCGGCCTCGAAGGGGCAGGTGCCGCTGCTGGACCCGCCGCGCCCGTAGCACGGCGCACTGTGGAAAGGGTCCGATTCCGAAATTGACTTCTCCTCTCCATCGGTGCTAGCCTGCCCCAGTCCCGCCGTCACGACGGGCGGGTTGTCGAATCTCCTGAGCAGCGCAGTGCCCGTGATTGATCCGTGCCAGGATCCGGGCTGGGCGCCTTGCCCCGCAGGGAGACCGGTACCTGCCAGGATCCCTCGGGCGCCCGAGACTGAAACCTCGAGCCATCCGGAGGAGCGAGAGAGATGATCTACGGACAGGGGAAGTTCCGCTACGAGCTGGTCGAGAGCTGGGCGCAACTGCCGAAGGGCGAGTCGTTCATGGATGTCGGTGGCGTGTGCGTCGACACCCGCGACCGCGTGTACGTCCTGAGTCGGAGCGCGTATCCGATCTCCGTCTTCGATCGAGACGGTGCCATCGTAGCCCGCTGGGGACAAGGACACTTTCAGCGCGCGCACGGGAGCTGTATCGGGCCGGATGGCGCCTTGTACTGCACCGATGATCGAAACCACACGGTGTCGAAGTTCACGCCGGACGGCGCCCTCCTCCTGACGTTGGGCACCAAGGGCAAGCCCTCCGACACGGGCTACCGGGAGGCGGCGGACCTCTTCGAGCGCATCGCGTCCATCACGCACGGGGGACCGCCGTTCAACCGGCCGACGGGGATCGGAATCGCCACATCCGGCGCGCTGTACGTCACCGACGGGTACGGCAACGCGCGGGTCCACCGGTTCACCGCGCAGGGGGAGCTGGTGTCGTCCTGGGGCGAGCCGGGCCCCGGACCGTCCCAGTTCCGGCTGCCGCATAACCTCTGGGTGGACAGGGAAAGTCGCGTCTGGGTGGTCGATCGGGAGAATCACCGGATCCAGATCTTCCGCGAGGACGGGAAGTTTCTCACCCAGTGGACCGATCTCTTCCGGCCGACGGACGTCTGCATCGACACGAACGATGTCGTGTACGTGACGGAGCTGTGCCGGCGCGTCAGCATCTTCACGCTCGAGGGCGAGCTCCTGGCTCGCTGGGGGAACGAGGCGCATCCGGCTGAGCATCCGCTGTTCGTCGCCCCCCACGCGGTCGCCGTTGATTCGCGAGGAGATCTGTACGTCGGCGAGGTCAGCCTGACCCATGCCAAGGTCGACAAGGGCGCCAATACCCTGCAGAAGTTCGTGCGGCGGGACTGAGCGACGCCTGTTGGCCGACCTGCCCTCGCCTGTCTTTCCCATCATCCGGCCTCAGGCGGGGAAGTGTGCGGCCAGAATCCGCGCGCTCAAGAGCAGCAGGAACGCCCCGCCGGCGATCTCCATGCGACGTCCAAATCCAGTCCCGAGGCGATTGCCGAGCTGCACCCCGCAGACAGAGAGAAAAGCGGTCACGCCCCCGATCACGGCGCTCGGGTACCAGATGTCCACCCGGAGCATCGCCAGGCTGAAGCCAATGGCCAGCGCATCGAGGCTGGTGGCAACACACAGGCTGACCAGCGTGACCCCCCGCGAGGGGTCCGGGTGCAAACTCGAGGCAGCCCCCCGCCCCGACCGGATCATTCGGATCCCCACGACGGCCAAGAGCCCGGCAGCGACCCAGTCCTCTACGGCCAAGATGGCACCCGCAACCCGGAGGCCGGCAGCCCAGCCGAGCACCGGCATCAGGAACTGGAACAGCCCGAAGTGAAAGGCTAGGCGGAAGACGGCGCGCGGTCCCCGAGCGCCCGCCGCGCCCGCGGCGAGTGACACGGCGAAGGCGTCCATGGCCAAGCTCCCGGCGATGAGCACGATCTCGATGAGTCCCACCGTCCATTTCCCCTCGCGACGCCGGTGAACCGGACCTGGGATCCGGGACGCCAACGGGTGAGGCAGAAGGCGGGATAGTGTAAAGCACCAAGGGGCGCGATGCATGCCAAACTTGTGTAGAAAACGGCCGGCGGCGGGACTGCTTGCGCCCGGGAGACGCTGAGGGGGGAGTGTGAGCGAGCCCTTGTCGTCGAGGGGCTCAGGCGAAAGCCTGCCGCAGGGCAGCCGCGCACTGGTCGTAGGCCACGCGAGTCCGGTCGATCAGGGCGCCCAGGCGGAAGAAGCCGTGGATCATGCCCGGCTGATCGATGAGGGTGACGGGGACGCCGGCCTGCCGGAGGCGTTCCGCGTAGGCGACTCCCTCGTCCCGCAGGGGATCGTGTTCGCAGATCATCACCAGGGCGGGGGCGAGGCCGGCGAGATCCTGGGCGCGAAGTGGTGAGGCCTCAGGCTGGTCCCAGGGGGCGGGACCCAGGTAGTGGGTCCAGAACCAGCGCATGGCCTCCCGGGTGAGGCCGTAGCCTGTCGCGTTGGCCACATACGAGGGACGATCGAGGTCGCAGTCGGTGACCGGGTAGATGAGCATCTGGAGTCGGAGGCCCAGCCCGCGGTCGCGGGCCCGGAGCGCCATCACGGCCGCGAGGTTGCCGCCGGCGCTGTCACCCCCCACCGCGACCGGCTGGGCCCCTGCCATGACGGCTGCGGTGACGGCCCAGCCGTCCTCGACGGCGGCCGGGAACCGATGCTCGGGGGCAAGCCGATACTCCACCGACACGACCCGACAGCGGGAGCGGTGGGCCAGCGCGCGGCAGGGGCGGTCGTGCGTGCGGACACTGCCCAGCACCCAGCCTCCCCCGTGAAACCAGACCAGCACGGGCAGATCATCTGCCCCATGCGGATCGAAGATGCGCACCGGGACTCCTGCAAGCGCGGTGTCCCCGACACCGACGTCCTCGCCCGGCCCAACGATGGTGGGCGTGGCCTCCTCCATGCGCCGGCGCGCCTCCGCGGGGGTCTGCTCGGGCAGCGGGAGGATGCCCAGGGTCGCCTGCTGCGCCAGGTAGGCGGCTGCCTGAGGGTCAAGCGTCATGCGGGCGTCCTCCCCCCACCCTCCCCATCTCCCCTCCGCCTCCCGATTCCACTCACGCCGCGATCGTCTCCCCGTCGCCCACGGACAGCGGTCTGCGCTGGGTCAGATTCATTCGCGGGCAGATGATGCAGTTCTTTCCCACGCTCGCCTTGCCCGGGATGACGACGCCCTTGCCAATGACCGTGATCCCGCAGTCGAGGTGGCCAGGGTACATGCGGTTCGCCGTCGTCCCCGTGCCCGCTCCGATGACGGCCCCAGCGCCCAGATCGCACTCTTTGTCGATGATCGAGTACTCCACCCGAGATCCGTCCCCCACCACCGTGTCCTGCATGACGATGGAATCGCGCACCAGCGCACCCCTTCCAACACGGACCCCCGGGAAGAGGATGCTCTGCGTAACCTCTCCTTCGATGACACATCCGCTGGCGACAAGAGAGTTGGCGACCGATGCCGCACTTCCCAAGAGCGTGGGCGGACGGTCCCCAGCGCCCCGGACATCCGGCGCCGTGCGGATCTCCCAGGCCTTCAGGTCGAGGCCGGAGTCCGGATTCAAGCAATCCATGTTCGCCTCATGGTAGGATTTGATCGTTCCCACATCCCGCCAGTACCCCGTGAACGGGTAGCAGAGCAGTTGCCGTCGGCCGAGCATCCCCGGGATGACGTCCTTGCCGAAGTCGTAGCCTTGCCTGGTCCCCACGACAGCCCGCAGCTCCTCCACCAGGGCAGCGTAGTTGAAGATATAGATCCCCATGGAGGCAAGATTGCTCGTGGCGTTCTTCACCTTCTCCTGGAAATCCGTTATCCACCCATCAGCGTTTGCCACCATCACACCAAACCGCTGCGTCTCCTCCCAGGGCACCGGCCTCGCACCGATTGTGACATCGGCGCCGTGGTCCTCGTGGGCGAGGATCATCTGCTCATAGTCCATTCGATAGATGTGATCGCCCGAAAGGATGAGGACTTTGTCCGGCGCGTGCTCCTGCATGAAGGTCAGGTTCTGATAGACGGCGTCCGCAGTTCCCTTGTACCAATCCGAATCCTCTTCGCCGGTCTGGGGGGGGAGGATCTTGACGCCGCGCTCCCGCCCGATGAGGTCCCAGGGTTCCCCATTGCGCACGTGGCCCATGAGCGAAAGAGGTCTGTACTGGGTGAGGAGGCCGACGAGTTCCAGGCCCGAGTGCATGACGTTGGAGAGGGTAAAGTCAATGATGCGGAAGGCGCCGCCGAAGGGCACAGCGGGCTTGGCCCGCTCGGAGGCGAGGATATTCAGCCGACTGCCCACGCCCCCCGCCAGCAGTATCACCAGCGTATCCCGTGCAGGTCTCATGGGCTTATCACCGCCCCCGATGGGATCTCGGGTTGGGAGAAATCCGACGCGCGCATGTCCGGAGAAACGATGCAGCTCCGGCCGATCTGCAGCCCTGCGGGGATCGCCGCGCTTTTCCCAATCACCGTCACGCCGCTCGACAACGTCTGGGGATGCTGGTAGTTCGGCACCACGTTGCCGCAGCCAACGCGAGCTCCCTTGCCCACCCGGACATCCTTGTCCAGGATCGCCCGATCCACGATCGCCCCTTCTTCTATCCGACAGCGGTGCATAACCACCGAATCCCGGACGACCGCCCCGCGCTCGATGACCACGCCAGGGGAGATGATGCCGTGCTCCACCGTGCCTTCCAGCACGACGTCGCAGCACACCAGCGAGGAACTCACCTTTGCCGCGGGTCGGAACAGGGCGGGCGTGGGGTCTCCCATGGTTCCGGGATTGGGATTGGTCCGGACCTGCCAGGTCGAAAGATTGGGCGCGTCGTTGGCCAGAATACCCATGTTCGTTCTGTAATAGGTGTCCAGCGTCCGCGCGTACTGCCAATAGCCGTCAAAAACGTAGCCGAAGACGCGGGCTTTCTCTTCGACCATCCGCGGGATGATCTCTGAGTAGATTTGGAACGTCTTGCCTTCCCGGGCGTTTTGCCTCAGGCGCTCCACGAGGCAGCCGGTATTGAATGCGTACACGGTGAGAGACGCGAGGTCCCCCTCCGGGTTCCGCACCTTTTCCTGGTAGGTGACCACACGTCCCGAATCGTCCAGGACCGCCGTCCCGTACAGATGGGCCTGGTCACGGGGCACCCGTTTGAACGCGATGGTGAGATCGGCCCTGGTCGCGAGGTGCTGCCGCAGCATGGGGCGGTAGTCCATCGCATACACGTGATCTCCGGACGCGACCACAACCAGTTCCGGGGCGTAGCGGTTGATGAAGTTGAGGTTCTGGTACAGGGCGTCCGCAGTGCCCTTATACCAATCCGAGTCTTCGGCGCCCTTGAAAGGGCTCAGGACTCGAAGCGCGCGGGAGCGGCCCACGTAGTCCCACGGCTCGCCATTCGATAGGTGGGTGATGAGCGAGTGCGGTCGGTATTGCGAGAGGACGCCAACGACTTCGATCCCCGCACGCATCATGTTGGAGAGGGCGAAGTCAATGATCCGGTAGACCCCCCACATCGGCAGGGCGCTCTTGGGGCGCTTGGCCGTCAGCACCAAGAGTTCGTCGACGCGCCCGCCCGCCAGAACCATGCCGACTATCTTCTTCATCGCGCCAACACCTCGGCGACAATCCGAAGCACCAAACAATTCCTGGACTGACGGGTCCCTCCTGTCCATGCCCGCGGCACTGGCGTCCATCGCATTGTGAGGCCGCCCACCGCCAACCGCTCGGAGTCCGGTGACTGATTGAGCGATGACTCAGCTTGCCCCAATGGACTCGCGAGTGTCAAGGGGAAAGCGGAACCGTCGGAAGCGCCGCCGCCTGTTCGAGTCGCACGCGAAAAGGCGGACAGAACTGAAGGGACTCCAGCCCCAGCCAGCCGCCCTCGCCTCCACCGGGCGGACCTACGGTCTGGGGTAGCAATGACAGGAAAAGGTGCGAAGCATGGCCTCGGCATTTGCCAGCGGCACATCCCCACCGATCTGACCTCCACCGATGTACCCGCCATTGTTCCGCCCGAACGCGTCCGCCAGCCTGAAGCGGTGAGCCTCGACCTCCTCGGGTGTCCTGAAAGGCAGGCAGTGCTGCCGGTCGGCGCCCGCAACAAAGCAGATCCGGGAGCTGAACGCCTCGGCCAACTCCTCCATATCCATGCACGGGAGTTGGGCGTTCAGCGCACCCGCCCCGATCTCGATGAGGTCGGGAATGATGGCCTGGATCATTCCGTCGCCGTGGAAGAAATAGCCTCTCTTCCCTCCCGTCTCGACCGACAGACCGCATTTCTTCCGAATTCGGCAATGCATCATGCCGCACTCTACCTGTCGGGGCCAAGCGGAGCCCTTGCGGATCACATCCCGGCGAATCCTCCTTGACGAACAGCCATTGCGGGAATACTTCTCAGACACGTAGGAGACGAGTCGTGGCACCCCATGCGTCGAATTTCCGGCTGGGACATGGTTGCCTTGAACCCCTCCGGAGTATAGGCGCCAACGCCCGTGTATTCGTAATGGGCATCCCTGATCGGGAGCGAGGGTAGACGTCGTGGCCACAGCGAGAGGCTTCAGGTCCGGCTGGCACGCGGCTGGGTGGCTGGCCGCAGTACTCGGCGGGATACTTGTAATCTCGGGAGGAACCCTGGCCCAAGTGACAGACTCCGCCTCGACCATCCGCGCCTTCCAGCATGCCGTCAACGCCGAGCATGTGGATGCTGCGCTGGCCCTGTTCGCCAATGACGCCGTGGTCTCGAACACCCTGGGGCGCCGATTCATCGGCAAGCACAGAATCCGGGGCCTGATCCAGGCGAATGTGGATGCCGGAATCCAGCTTGTGCCTGAAGACCTCCAGGCACTGGGCGACCGCGTGACTTGGAACGTGACCGAATCGAATAGCATCTACAAGAAGCTCGGACTCAACCTGGTAGAGATGACAACGGTCGTAGTCGTGCAAGAGGGCCGGATCAAGTCCTGGACCACGTATTTTCCCCTGGACACCCTGGCAAGGATTGAACAAGGCTGTGCGGTTCGGCAGGCCGCAGACGTCCGGATCTTTGAGCTGCCATGCGCCGATTTTGTCGCGGAGGCGAGGGCTCATACCGAGGCGGTGCTCACGAAGCCATAGCCTCCGATCTCTCCCATCCTGTGGAGGCGGAAAGCGCGCCCGGACGGCCGGAAGTGCCGAGCCCGCCAGATCGCGTTGGGATCAATGCGCTGAAGGGGCGAGCACTCTTCATGCGCTCCCGCTCAACGAAGCGGCGGTTTGTTGACCGATGCCGCCCTCCTCGTAACTCAACAGGCATATTCACTTCCCTACTTCTTGTTGAAGGCCGCAGTTTGGCCCCTCTGACGCCTGCCTGGTGTATCGGCTTGATCGGGGAGGTGCCAAAAGTATCCACAGCACGAACTTCCCACATTCTCATGGAATTAGAGCGATCCATCCTGCCAGCTTAGCACGCCGCGCTCCTTTCCCCTGTTCGGACCGGCATACCTCGCTCTCCCGCCTGAAGCTTTGTTTCCAGAAGGTTAGCGCGATTCGGTTTGCTATTGCGCCAATCGGCATGGGGATTGCCTTCTTCTCGCCGGGATCTGCCGGATGCGAGCAAACCATTAGAGCACGGAAGTCGATCCCGGACCAGATCCGCATTGTCCAGACGGGTTGCAGGGTGGCTGCCACGGCGAGAAGAGCAAGAACTCTGCGAAAGCGATTCCTGCTACGTCGAGGAGCGAGCGATCGAAGAAGAGCTAGTTAACCGCTGTTTCCCCGGGCCCGCGGTCAACCGTCGCTGCGGGTCCAGGGAGCGGATCTGACCTCATGCATAGTGCAGAGATCCAAGTGCACAGGCGGACAGTTGCTCGGCGACGTTTCTGGAAGAAGGGCGTGCCGGTGGCACTGGCTGCCTTAGTAATATTTCTGGGGTCGGCGTATGTGTTCCAGATCTTTCCCGTGACCTCTCGATCGATGGCGCCGACGCTCCTGCCCGAAGACTTCGTCCTCGTGAACCGGCTCGTCTATCACCTGCACCCGCCCAGACGCGGGGACCTCATCGTGTTCCACTACCCTCAGGCGGGTGGGCACAGCTTCCTGAAGCGGATCATCGGCCTGCCGGGGGACACCATCGAAGAGCGAAACGGGGAGTTCTGGGTGAACGGATCGACGTTACCGTGGCAAGAGGCGCATGTGGAGCCAACCGAGGAGTTGGCTGCCCTGAACCTGTCGCCACTGCATATCGCGAGCGGCCACTTCTTTGTCCTCGGGGACAACCCGAGTACGAGTCTTGACAGCCGGTTCTGGGGAACTGTGGATATGCACGAGGTCGTTGGAAAGGCCCTGCTCATCTGCTGGTCTCACAGGGCACGCTGGTGGGACCTGCGCTGGCACCGGATCGGGCGCTGGCTGCCTCCGCCAGGAAACGCCCGCTAGATGATGTTGGCCGGAGGTCTCCCCCGGAGCAAACGAAGGTTCGCAGTTGGTTCCGCTCCACGACTGAATGCCGCTCATGATGGTGGATTCGAATAGGAAGTGAGCGGGTGAATACAAATGGAGGCGACGTCATGACGCGAAAGTCCCCCCGATTCCGACCCTGGCTCTTCCTCCTGGGGACCCTGCTGGTGGCGGGGGCCGCCCTGGCGACCGTGGCAGTCCGCTCGAGAGCGGCCGATGTCCCCCTCTGGACCCAGGCCAGCGCGAGCCCGTCCCCGAATACGACCCCTTGGCCCGCAGTGGCGAAGCAGGACAGCCCGGCCGTGGTGAACATCAGCACGACCCAGGTCGTGAAGACCCCCCTGGCCTTCGAGAACGGCGGGACCCCGAATGACCCCTTCCAGCAGTTCTTCGGGACCCACCCGCGCACTTCCCAGGTTCACAGCCTCGGCTCGGGCTTCCTCATCCGGGCGGACGGCTACCTCGTCACCAATAACCACGTCGTGGCCCATGCCACCGCCATCACGGTGAAGCTCGCGGACGGCCGGGAGTTCCCGGGCACGGTCGTCGGCCGCGACCCGAAGACCGATCTCGCCCTGGTGAAGATCACCGCCACGAACCTCCCGGTCATTCCGCTGGGGGACTCCGCGACGCTGGCCGTGGGCGAGCCGGTCATGGCCATCGGCAATCCCTTCGGCCTGCAGGGGACCGTGACGACGGGCATCGTCTCGGCCGAGGGACGCAGCATCGGCGACGGCCCGTATGACCAGTTCATCCAGACGGATGCCTCCATCAACCCGGGGAACTCGGGCGGCCCGCTGGTGAACGCGGCCGGCCAGGTGGTGGGGATCAACACCGCCATCTTCTCCCAGTCGGGCGGCTCCGTGGGCATCGGCTTCGCCATCCCCATCAACGAGGCCAAGACGATCCTGCCCCAACTCCTCACCCAGGGCCATGTGACGCGCGGGTACCTGGGAGTGCAGATCCAGGCCCTGACCCCGGACCTCGCCAAGGCGCTGCACCTCCCGCAGGACACAGGCGCCCTGGTAGCGCAGGTCCTGCCCGACACGCCGGCCGCCACGGCGGGCTTCAAGGCCGGGGACGTGATCACCGCCTACAACGGGCACGCAATCTCGAGCAGCCGGGATCTCCCGCGGTTGGTGGCCGCCACGCCCATCGGGCAGACGGCGACCCTCCAGGTGCTCCGCGACGGGAAGCCCCGCACCCTGACCGCCCAGATCGCCGAGCTGCCCCAGCCGCAGCAACTGGCCGAGGCCACCACCCCCGCCCATGAGCGGCTGGGGATCTCCGTCCAGCCCCTGACCCCCAGCCTGGCCAAGCAGTTGGGGGTGCCCGACACGACCGGCGTCGTCGTCGCCGGCGTGCAAGGCGGGAGCCCGGCCGCGGCGGCCGGGATTCAGCCGGGTGATGTGATCGTGGCGGCGAACCAGAAGCCGGTCCCGAGCGTCACCGCGCTGCGGCAGGTGCTGGCGGCGCAGCCGCCCGGGCAGCCCACGCTGCTCCAGATCCACCGCAAAGATGCCAGCCTGTTCGTGGCCGTGACGACACAAGGCTGACCGTTCCGAAGCAAGGGAAATTCGTCCGCCTTCAGCCAAGTGACACCTCAGGGAGGACGCTCATGCGAATCCTGCTCGTCACCGGTGACCAGCCCATGGAGCAAGAGTTGGTGCACCTTCTGGAGCGGAGCGGCCACGAGCTCACCCGGCTCACCGCCGGGGGAGATGACGTGTTATCCCGTGTCGAAGAAGGCGCTCGTTTTCACGCGGCCGTGCTGAACCAGGGCATGCTCGGCCGAGTGTGGCCTCGTCAAATCCGAGAGCTCCGGCGCCGAGCTCCCTATCTCCCGGCTGTGGTGCTGCTAGCCGCAGATGGGGAGCATGCCTGGCGGCACGCCATCCTGGCCGGTGCCTATGAGGCCCTCCCGCTCCAGAGTTCGCTGGATGCGATCCTGGAGGCGCTCTCACGTGCGTTGCATTACTCCGCGGGCAAGATGTTGCAGGAAGCGCCGCGTTCACCATACGTCGTCGAGACGATCGCCGCATCGTCTCGCCCTGAGCTCACGGCCCCGATCCCGGTGAGCGCGCGGGGAACATCTGAACCCTCAGGCCGAATTCCATGAACGACGAGGAGCCTGTACGCAAGCGGCTCAGGTTCTCGGGGGAGGGGGTCCTGCCGCCTGCGGAATCGAGGGGCCTCCCGGCTCGCCGGGAGGCCCTTTCGAGGCGCAAGGCCACTCGAAATGCCGGATCCCCCGAATACCTCTGTGGAGTGGGACCATCCAGAGCGAGGAATGCAGATCGAGCCTTTTGGCACAATAAATTGCGAAAACTGTGTGACGAAGATTCTCGACTGAGGGTCGGATAGAACGGCGGACCTTATGCGCCTTCTCCGGCCATATACAGTGGGTGGTGCCGCGCTTGAACTGACACATAGAAAAAAGTGCTGATCATCGATTACCACGCATTTCATCTCATCAATGATTTTGCCGGGGTCTCGCCTTGGCTTGATTCGGCGATGGTGCTCCTCGCGGTGTATGCACCAGTCGTCTTCGTGGTGACGGTCGCTTGGTTGTGGGTCAGGTCTTTGCGCACGCCACGGGGAGTACGGGACCGGATAGCTGTAGGTCGGGCCCTGGCCGCGGCGGCGATGGCCCTGGGCCAAGCCATTGGCTGGGCTTTCCCCCGGCCGCGGCCTTTCCAGGCTCATGTGGTCCGGCTCTTGATCGCCCGCTCTCCCGATCCCTCATTTCCGTCTGACCACGCCCTTGCGGCCTTTGCCATCGCCGCAGCGCTCGGTTCCACGCACCCCAAGACAAGCCTCGGCTTATTCATTCTCGGCATTCTCCTCGCCCTTGCTCGAGTATTTGTCGGGACGCACTACCCTACGATGTCCTCGCGGGCGCGCTCCTGGGCGGGGTGATTGGGGGCCTGATTCATAAGGCGGATGTGTGGATCCGTCCGCTCGTGGAGCTTGGAACTCGATGCACGAACTTGCTCACCGACCGGGTGATGAGTGCATGGCATCCTCAATAGCCAATGACTCGGGAGCCCGCGCAACCTGCCTCCGCAGTGTAGCCTGGCAAATCCACAGCGAGAGGGCTCTCCTCCTCGGCTGGGGGCGAGCCATCCTCCTCCAGATCGCCCATCCGCTCGTGGCGGCCGGCGTGGCAGAGCACAGCTCCTTCCGAACCGAATGGTGGGGCCGACTGCTGCGATTGCACCGAACAGTCGAGGCAATGCTGCGGCTCACATTTGGCACACGAGAAGATGCCACCCAGGTTACGGGTGGCATCAACACCATACACGACAGGATTCATGGGCGTCTCCGCGAAGCCGCTGGCCTCTTCCCGGCGGAAACCCCCCATTCAGCGCACAATCCCGAGCTGCTCCGCTGGGTCCATGCGACGTTGCTCGACTCGCACCTCCTGACCTACGAGGTCTTCGTCGCTCCCCTCACGGCGGCGGATAAAGATGCCTACTGTGCCGAAAGCACGCAACGTGCCCACCTCCTCGGGATTCCACACGACTATCTGCCCGGGAGCACAGCCGACTTGCGGACGTACCTAGAGGGGATGTTCTCCAGCGGACAGATCGTGGTGGCGGAGACAGCGCGCGCCCTGGCCCGCGAGATCGTGTATCCGCGCACCTTCGGCGTGGCACGCCCGCTCGTTTGGCTCATGAGGCTTGCGACCATCGGATTGCTTCCACCCGCAATCCGGGAGGGGTATGGGTTTTCCTGGGATTCGCATCGCGAACAAGCGTTGCGACGTGTGAGGAGGATGACCCACACCCTTCTCCCCTACATGCCTCGCCAACTCCGCTACTGGCGGGCCGCGCGTGGCGCTCTCCGCGTCGTGCGCCAGCGTCACGTGTGGTGAGCCGCAACGCGGTGACGTGGCGCTGACCGCACCCATTCGCACCCGAGCGCCGCCGGAAAGGGATGAGGGGGAGAGAAGCCTCTGGACCAGTTGATGGGCGGATTTGTCCGAGCGGTCCCCCACCCTAAAACGGAGGGAATCCTTGCGGAATACAGGCGAGAATGAGAATGAGCGAGGAGAGGAGGGAATTCTTTCCAACATGGTCCCAGGCGGTACCGGAGCACAGGCACCTGATCATGTCTGGACCTATCGTTGAGTCTCTTCACAGTGTCTCAAAAGGATATAGATAGAGCAGCGGCACGAATGTTCCGGCGCTATGTTCACTATTTTTCGCCTTTTATATGAGGAAACAGATATGTAGTTGTGTTACAAGGACGTTCTGAAGTAGAATGCAACTCACGGATAGTACTAACCGTCCCTATCATCACTTTACTTGGAGGCGACTATGATGACACCTACGGTGACAGCAGCGCTCCAGAAGGCGCTCCGCCAGTTGGAAAACGAGCGGCACCACATTGACCGACAGATCGTCGGCATCCGCGCCCTCCTCCTTGGAACGCAGAGAAGGGCGCGTCCAACTGCTCCGCGTCCTTCCGTTGCTCGCCGAGCCGCGAAGCGGCGACGAATGAGCCCCGCGGCGCGACGGGCCGTCAGCCAGCGGATGAAAGCGTATTGGGCGGCGCGGAAGGGCGCCGTGGCAAAGACCAAAGAGAAGAAGGCCTAGGGAGAAGTTCGTCATACTGTCGTGGCGTCTTCTTCTCTGACCCCGAGTTCCTCGCACACCACTTGAGACTCTCGCACAAGACCCAGGCTTCCCGCCTGGGTTTTGTGCGAGATCGCATCACTCGGGCCCATTCCGAAGAGTTCTTGCCTTGCAACTTTCATGACCCGAAGTCGACTCCAGTGATCCCGGATCACTTGGAGCAGTATTCCACTGCCAGGAGCCCTGGTGGAGCGCGAGCAACAGGGCGTACCCAAGATTACAGGAACTTGCAGAGGCTCCCCTTACACACGCGAGCCTCCAGCTTCTGCAGCCCTTCCCTATTTCTGAAGCAGATCCAAAGCACCGAGGAGTTGCGCATCGCCGCTGGCGTGCAGCTCTGCTGGTGTCATCCCGCGTTCTGCCTCCGGGATCAGGATGCTCGCGTCAGGGGGCAGCGGAACTGCAACATCCGGAGTGATACCCTTGTGCCAGATCAGATGTCCGTCGGGGGTCAACCACTCCTTGGTGGCCAGCAAGAGACCAGAGCCGTCAGAGAGAGCGAAGGGCTCGAGAAGCGTGCCTGTGCCGACGGTCGTCTCGCCCACGAGCACGGCTCGGTGCGCATCCCTCAGGGCCCCTGCAACGATTTCCGCAGCACTGGCGGTCCCGCCGTTGATCAGTCCCACCAATGGGATGGTGAGGGCTAAGCCTCCTCCCCGCACCGGGATGGGCATCATCTTCCCCGTGGAGTCCTTTTCCAGCAGCACGTCGCCGCGGGCTAAGAACTGGCTGGCGGTGCCCACGGCCTCGTCAAAGAGCCCGCCCGGGTTATTGCGCAAATCCAGGATCACCCCGCTCAGGCCTTCGTGTTGGATCTCCAACAGCGTTTTCCGGAGATCCTCGGTCACGTCCTTGCTGAACGACGCGATGCGAAGATGAGCCACCTGGGTGCCTGGCAAGCGATGCCAGGTCACGTTGTGGAGCGTGATGCGGGTCCGGACAAGCGGCACGTCCCTTGTGCGCCCCGTGCCGGGAGTGAAGATAGTCAATTGCACCGTGGTGTTGACCGGGCCGGTGATGCGTCCCACTACCTGGTCCAGGGGAAGGCCGCTTACCAACTCCCCGTTGACCTTGAGAATGATGTCACCGGATCTGAGGCCGGCCCGCTGAGCGGGGGAGCCATCTATGGGTGCCGCGATGACTACCTGGCTGTGCTTCATCTGCAATTCCGCCCCCACACCTACGAATACACCCCGAATGATTCCGCGCTCGTTCTTGACCATCTCCGGCGTGAGGAAGCGGCTGTGCCCGGTGTCGCCAAGAGCATCCACCATGCCACTGATGGCACCGTAGGTCAGCCGCTTGGGGACGACGGCGGCTCGATCCACATAGACACGCTGGATTGTGTTCCACGCCTCGGCCATCAATCGAAAGCCGGAGGCGGCATCGGGAGGGATAGAATCCGGCGGCGCAGAAACGGCGAGCAGGCCGCACGCCAACACGATTCCCGCAGCGAGTCCCACGGTCAGGTAGACCAGGCGCGGAATCCAATCACGATTCCAGTGATGCACAGCCCTTCCTCCAGGAAATCGTCCCCCCAAGGTCGATCACCGTCCCGTTCACCTCGAGGTTTCACCAGCCAATCGGGGATTCCTCAGGGCCATCCCAACTCCAGCAGGAGGGCGCTGCAGAAGGCCATCTACTCCGACTCCCCGCAATGAATTCCCCGAACGGGAATCGCGGAAACGGCATGCAACGCCTTGCCCCAGCGGTCTGGTGCCTTGCCACTGGCCCCTCGGTCAGGGTGATCTTGCGAAAGGCCACCATGCAGGAATTTGGGGGCGACCCACTCAGCTCTGTGCGTTTTTCGCGGGGCTCGGCGCCGGCAACAGACGGGTCTCGATGGCCGGGGCGAGGAGCTCGAGCAATGTTACGGGCAGGGCACTGGTGAATTCGTAGCGGCCGGCCTCTCGCCCGGTAACGGATGCGGTGATGACGCCGATGTAACGATCGCCGATATAGAATACGAAGGCGCCGGCCCGGTTCACCCAGGAGCACGCCCAGCCGCAGCCTGAGGAAGCTACGACCTTGTGCCGGAGGAGCAAGAAATTCCTGGTGGTGTCCCCGCCGAAGCATCGCCCTCCTCCTTCCCTACTTTAAACTGTGAAAGCATGGAGCACGAGGAAGCTACGACCTTGTGCCGAGGAGCAAGAAATTCCTGGTGGTGTCCCCGCCGAAGCATCGCCCTCCTCCTTCCCTACATTAAACTGTGAAAGCATGGAGCACAAATCCTCGGGAGCCCGAGCGGACCCCTTTCGAGAACATTCTGCGCCCCCTATCGCGGGCCGGGGGCTCACCCCCTTCAAGCACGCGCGCGACACCGTCCTAGGTGGGCTCCTCCTGCTGGCCGCCGCAACCCACGACTCAGGAGGAGGAGGCGGCGGTATGAGACAGGACAGGAAATGCGACGGAGAGACACAGACGCGCGAATGTTGGAGGTAAGTGTGGGACGATCCACCGCAGACCGGAGGAGGAGCGAGCCTGGAGGGCTCGCCCCTCCAATGACCTTGCGCGGACGCGATATCTCGCTGCCGCCCCGGATCACCTCCGAGCTTCCCGGCACCCCCTTCAGCGCCATGGTCGGGAAGGGGTCCCATCCGCTGAAGGCGTCAATGCCCTTGGCCAGGAGGGCAACCGTCATCTCCTGGGGCGGGGTGTTCACCAGCGTGACATCGTCGGCTTCAGGCCGGCCTTCTCCGGGGGGCCGACGATGTATCCTTAGTCGAACCAGAGGGTGCCCACGGGGATTTAGGCGATGCCCGCCAGGACCGCGAAGAAGCGAAGGAGCGGCGTGAGCAGGGCGGCCACCAGTCGATTGGTGGAGATGGCGACCCCGATGGGGATCCTGGTCAGGATGGTCAGGAGGGTGCCCACCGCCACCCTGGTGAGTCTCACGCGGATGCATTCGAGGAGGGTCCCCGCTGGATCTCCTGTCGCGCCGCATGCAGGACGTCCCGGACGGAGGGAAAGAGGCGGAACGGAACCCGGAACGCGGGCACAAGCACGGCCCAGTCGGCCAGCAGCACAACGAAGGGCGTTACGAACCGAGCTGCATCTGCCACGCGGGAGCCCCAGAGCGCGGCCGCCCATTCTTTCCTCTCGCGATCGTCACCCCAGCCCCCCTCCCCTCCATGGGGCGGGCGCCGCCATGCGAAACCTCCAAGCATCCGCCGTCCCTTTGTCCATTTTGACTTGACATTACTTCCCGCGTTGCGACATGCTCCCCTCGCTCTCGACGGCCGCCCGGGGAAGCAACTTCCAGTCCGATCGAGCAAATTCGCCCAAGCCCAAAACACACATGCCAGCCAAGGAGCAACCATGGACAGGCAAGAGGGCGTGTTTGTCGCCCGACATTTTCAATTCCAGACTGGTGAAACCTTGTCGGAACTCCCGCTGGGCTATACCACCCTCGGCACTCCACAGCGGGATTCCCGTGGCAGCATCACCAATGCCGTGCTGCTCTTGCACGGCACAACCGGGACGACCGCGAACTGGCTTGCACCCTCGCTCGCCGAGGCGCTCTTTCAGGAAGGGCAGCCGCTCGATGCAGGCAAGTACTACCTGATTCTTGCGGACAGTATTGGCTTGGGTCGCTCGGCTAAACCCAGTGATGGCCTCAAGGCCAAGTTCCCCCATTACGGCTATCGCGACATGGTGGAAGCGCAGTACCGCCTCGTCACCGAGTGCCTTGGGGTGAAGCATCTGCGGCTGGTTCTGGGTACCTCGATGGGGGGCATGCAGACCTGGCTGTGGGCCGAGCGGCACCCCGATATGATGGACGGCGCGATTGCCATTGCGAGCCAGCCGACGCAGATTGCGGGAAGAAATCTGCTCTGGCGGCGGATCATCATGGAGGCGATCCGCAACGACCCCGATTGGAATGGCGGCAACTACACGAAGCCGCCGACCCGTTTTGCTTCCGTCGTCCCTGTCTTCACCCTCATGGTGGATAGCGTCACCCACTTGCACGAGGTCGCGCCAACCCGCGAGAAGACCAACGCCTACTTTGACCAGATCCTGCAAGGCGCCAAGCGGCTCGACGCCAACGACTACCTGTATCGCTGGGAAGCCTCGGCCGACTACGACCCGCTGCCCGATCTCGAGAAAATCAAGGCGACATTCCTCGCCATTAACTTTGCGGACGATCTGCTCAATCCGGTCGAGCTCAAACTCATGCAACGTGAGATGCCCCGGGTAAAGCACGGGAGGCACGTGCTGATTCAAGCGGGAGAGAAGTCCCTGGGCCACCAGAATCTGACCCAGGGCGCGCTGTGGGGACCCTATGTGGCGGAGTTCCTGAAGCAACTGCCCTGACATGTCCAGATATGGCTCCGTCTTCGCATTGCTGCTGGCGGCAGGCGCCCTGCTCCCGCTGGTCCTCCCTGCACGCGCGCTTGCCGCAGGCCATTCCGCGATGGATACGACTAAAGAGCGCGGCGTGCCGCCTTGAGGCTCCGATGCCGATCTTGATGCAGCTCTTCCTCATCTACTACGGTCTCCCGAACACCGGGATGGCGCTGTCCCCTCTCGCCACGGCCATCATTGGCCGCGGGATGAATTACGCCGCGTACGAGGCGGAGGTCTACCGAGGAGGCATCGAGGCGGTCCCGCGGGGCCAGGTGGAAGCGGCGTTGGCGCCTGGCATGCCGCGCTCGCTGACCTTCCAGACGATCATATTTCCCCAGGCCTTTCGGATCAGCCTCCCCGCGGTCACGAATGACTTCAGCGCGCTGTTCAAGGACTCTTCGATCGTGTCGGTCATTGCTATGGTCGAACTCACCAAGACCTACGCCATCCTGGCGGCGACCACGCTTCGCTACTTCGAGCTGGGACTGGTGGTGGCCATCCTGTATTTTGGCATGAGCTATCCGCTCTCGATCCTGGCGAGGCGAATCGAGAAGCGAATAGAGCGGGCGACGTGATCGAGGGAGATCAACCCGAGTTCCGGAATGTTTCCACGGGAAGCCCGCCGGCACGAGAGGCGACGGATGGATTTTTGCCCCGGGACATGTAAAGGGGAATTCCGCGCCGACAACCTTCGCGCCTTCCGCGCCACAAGGCGGCCCGCGCAACTGCCTCAGACCCTCGCGCACACGTAGCTGGTCTGGAAGCCTTCACCCGAATGTTTGCGGGTGATGCGGAAGCCCGCTCGCTGGAGAAGCCCCTCCATCACCCAGTCGTATGTGCTGTGTTCTTTGCGGAGGTGAACCTCTGCCTCCATGGCGAGTCGCGGTCCCGCTTTCTTTCGGATGGACTGCACCCATGAACGGATCTGCTGGTCCAAGTCCTGCGGGCCAGCCGGGAAGACGATGTCGAACAGGAAGAACTTTCCTCCTGTCTTCAGCATTGCCGCTGCTCGTCGCAGGCCAATCTGCTTCCAGAAGTCCGGCAGATGATGGAGAGCCGCGACGGACACCATCGCATCCACCGGAGCGTCGTTATGGCGATAGGTCAAAAACCCACCGACTCGGCATCGGATATTTCTCACCCCCGCCTTCCTGGCTTTCTCCCGACAGCGCTCCAGCATCGTCTCGGATACATCCACCGCGTACACCCGCTTGACGTGCCGCGCGGCGTGGACCGCGAAGGCTCCGGTCCCCGCCCCCATGTCGATGACCGTGCTCGCCGGACCGAGGCCGAGCTGCTTGATGATGGCGGCGGCCTCCTCGTCATACCGGCGGAAGCGCTGGTGCACTGCATCGTAAGCATCGGCCTGTTCCTGGTTGTTGTAGTCCACACCGACCGGCGCATATTCGTCGAAAGACCACCCCGGACATTTGCGCTTCATGCGGTCCCCCGGATCGTCGGAGCCGGATGGCCTCACCCGGCCGCGCGTCTGCGTGCCGCCTCCAGTGTCTCCCGCGAGCCGATGTCCTGCCAGTATCGCCCGTCGGCGCGGTAGGCCGCGATCCGCTCCCCCTCCCCGGCAAGCCGCATGTAGGTCCGGGTGATCGGAAAGACACCCGTCTCGGTGATCCTGGAGAAGATCGCGGGATCGATCACGTGGATCCCGGTGAAGGCGAGCCGCTCGACCTCACGGACCGGACCCGCCGCCCACTCCAGGCCCTCCGGCGACTCCCGACCGCACAGGTGCCCGTCGCGGCTGAAAAGGAGCTGGCGTTCGCTCGACCGGCTCTGGACCGCAAGCGTAGCGAGGGGGCGGATCCTGTGGTGAAATTGGAGAAGGCTCTCGAGGTCGATGTCGCTCAGGACGTCCACGTTGTGGAGGAAGAATGGCCGGCCGTCGTCGAAGAACCACGCCGCGTTCTTCAGCCCCCCGCCGGTGTCGAGCAGCCCGGCCTCGCGCGTGCACTCGATGCGCAGCCCGAAGTTAGCCTTCGAGGCCAGGAACTCGACGATACGGTCGCCGAGGTGAAAGAGATTCACAACGAGCTCGGTGACGCCGGCGGACTTGAGACGCCCGATCACCCGCTCGATCATCGGCGCGCCGCCGACATCGAGCAGCGCCTTGGGGATCGCATCGGTGAGCGGCCGCAGGCGGCTCCCCACGCCGGCCGCGAGGATCATCGCCTTCATCACGTGGCGTTTTCCTGGGCCAGGTGACGGATCTCGACGTTCGCCTGACTCGTCTCGTGCAGGTGCTCCGCGAGCCGCTCGGCACAGTACACCGAGCGGTGCTGGCCGCCGGTGCAGCCGAAGGCGATGAGGAGGTCGGTGAAGTTGCGCGTCTGGTAGTTCTCGACAGTCTGGTCAACCAATGCAAAGACGTGGCCGAGGAAGTCGCCCACGGCGGGCTCCTTCCCGAGGAACGCGGCCACGGCGGCGTCGCGGCCCGTCAGCCTCGCGTACTGCTCGAGCCGGCCCGGGTTGGGCAGCCCCCGGCAGTCGAACACGTAGCCGCCCCCGTGCCCCTTCTCGTCGGTCGGCACGCCGTCCGTGTACGAGAAGCTCTGGATCCGGACCGTGAGCTTGAGCGAGGCGGTACCGAGCTGGCGCAGGAGGGAGGACGCGACCAGGCGGTGCCACACCCGTGTCAACTCGGGCAGCTCGACGGGCAGGTCGGCCGTCCGCAGCAGGTACTCCAGGTTCCGGATCGCGTAGGGGATGCTGCCGAGGAACTGCTGCTTGCGCTCGTAGAAGCCTCGCAGGCCGTAGGCGCCCATCGCCTGCATGATCCGGACGTAGACGAAGCCGGGGTAGTAGGTCAGAAAGGCCTGGCGGTCGATGGGCTGGACCGTCGAAGCGGCCTCGAGGTAGCGCGCGAGGAGCTCGTCCCGGACCTCGAACGGGAGGTCGGCCTTCGCGTCGAACAGCAGGGACGCGATGTCGTACTGCAGCGCCCCGCGCCGGCCGCCCTGGTAATCAATGAAGAAAGGCTCCCCGTCCCGGACCATGATGTTGCGGGACTGGAAGTCGCGGTAAAGGAAGAAGCACCGCTCGGCCTGGAGCAGGAACTCGCTGAACCGCTCGAAATCGTCCTCCAGCGCCTGCTCGCTGAACGGGACCTTTGCCAGGCGAAGGAAGTAATACTTGAAGTAGTTCAGGTCCCACATCATCGACAGCTTGTCGAAGCTGGCCCGCGGATAGCACACGGCGTAATTCAGCGTCCGACCGGCCTCGATCTGGAACCGCGGCAGGATCTCGACCACCCTTCGGTACAAGTCAAGGGTCTCCTTCGAAAGCTCGTCTTTGCCACGGTTCGCCGTCAGGAACTGGAAGAGCGTCGTGTCGCCCAAATCCTCTTCCAGATAAATCCCTCGATCGGGGTTCGCGGCGTAAATCTCGGGGACCGGCAGGCCGCACCGGCGGAAGTGGCGGGAGAACTCCAGGAAGGCGCGGTTCTCCTGGGCATCAGCATTGATAACACCGATCGCCGTGCGCGAGGCCGCCGACAGACGGAAGAGCTTCCGGGCCGAGGCGTCCCCCTTGAGGACCGCAACGCTCTCGACCGGCTCCCGGAACCAGCTCTCGAAAAGCAGCCTGAGCGGCTGGTCAGCGTACCCGGAAACGATACCCATGCCTACACTCGGAATCCTGTCCCTGAATAACAAGTCGGGGTCTGCAGAGCTGGCACACAGGGACGCGTCGGATGCTCGCATGACCCCGGCTTCCGAATGGAGCCGCGCGTCATTGCGTGACCTATATCAGACGACGCCGCGTCACGCAAGCCGGGAGGGCAAGCGGGGCTGAACGCCGCTTCCCTGGCTTGACAATTGGATGGTGGCGGGAAATACAGGAAGGGTGTCCTCATTGCCGCGGCGGGGTGCGTGGTGGCGGTCGAGACGAGATGCAGGCTCGTCGGGGGGGGTCATGGCATGTCACTTTCGTTCCGTGCTCTTCGCCCTCTTGAGCGGGTTGGGTGCCGGCGCCGCCCCGGGAATCCTCGTCGCAACCGGGAGCGGCGCCGGGCCAGCGGCCCTGGAGGCCGCGGTATTGCAGCACCACAACAACGCGACTCGGACGGCCAGTCGATGTCTCGGCTACGGTGCGTGCCGCGCTTCCAGACGCCCATCGTGGCCAGGGGGCGCATGGTTGTGGCAGCCGATGATCAACTCGTCGCCTTCACAGCGCGATGAGGGGTGGGCGGCGGCCCCTCAGCTCTGAGAGGCCGCGGATCAATCACTGAGGGGAGCCGTGCTCCTGCGGAGGCACAAGGTCTCATGGCGGACATCTCCCACCTTCAGATTCGACAACTGGCCGGTCCACGAGGTGGACCGTGGGCATGGCTCTCGAGCGCGCTGCCGAGCCACACCATTAGACGCGGCGCGCCCAAATAGAAATCGAGGGCACTCCGTCGGGAATGCCCTCGATCTGTCCCGTTCGCTCAACCCGAGAAGGTTATCGTGCAATCCTCGGACTAAAGAACTGCCGCCCCTTCCCTCTCATCGCCCCCGCCCATGGTCGCCGTTCGAACCCCCATTCCCGACGAGGAGCGGCAGGGCGGCAACGGGCGCCGCGACCCGGATGGCACCTCCCGTGCCCGCCGCGTGGAACAGCACTCTGCTGAGCCGCGCCAAGGCCATGCAGTCACCGTCGGAGAGCACCATGCGGAGGAGCTCTTCCGTACCTTCGGGCACCACGCCCGTGCGCTCCGCAGTGGCGTCTGCCCGCCCAGCCAGAAACGCGGCTTCCAGCTTGCTATGATTCTCGACCATCTCGTCCCCTCCTCGGTCTAACTGCACAGTCTTCACCACACCTGACTACAACTCCCGGTCCGCAGACCGAATCCCCAGGCAGCCATGTCTCCCAAGCCAGGACCGTTCGCGTGCGTGATACCTGGGAACACTCTACAGGTCGAAACGATTCCGATCCGGGAGAGCAAGGAATGGAAAAAGCCCGGCAGCCCGGCGTCCAGGCGGGACGAATGAATGCCTTAATATCAATGCCTAAGTTGCAGATGTCAAGCTGGAGGTGAATGACCGCCTCAGCCCATGCCGCCTCCATTCCCCACTTCGACTCTACGAGCGACTCCCCCCCCGCTGTCAATTCCCCAATCGGACATTCCCTGATCACCCAATCTGATCCGTCGGGCGCGCCGGGTCCAGGCTTTGCTGCCGATCCCGGGACGCGGTTGTCTTCCGCCGTCTCGGCCTGGGCGCGCGCAGAGAGCGTCCGGGCGAGTGCAGAGGCTCGCGCCCTTCATGCAATCGACGCTTCCATACACGAGCTGCTGCCCAGAGGCAACCCCAAGCGGGAGATGCTCAGCTTGTCTCGGCGAGGTGCCGCGCGAAGCGCCGGACCACCCAGGGGTGGATCAGGGCCTGCGTCAGACTGTAGACGGGCCAGGGCAGAGTGGGCCGATAGTCGTGGACAGCGAGGATGAGGCAGGACCCCTGCAGGGCTTCGCGGAACTCCAAGCGCGGACGCTGAGTGGCCTTCTCCACCCGCCGGGCCAGGATGCCCCCGCTGATGTAGAAGACCTCCCGATCGGGGGACTGGCTGCGGTCGCTGGCAAACTGATGATCGAGGAGGGAGATGTGTGGGAAGACCCACACAATGCGGACGTTTTTCTCGGCATCCTGTTCGGCCCGAATGAACGTGCGGAAGAGGAGGGGCAGCCACGCACTGTACTCTTCGGCGGCCCAGCGAGCAGTCCTACCCGGGGGAAGCGGCAGGCGCTGGACCGATCGCACGTGGTATGGACCCGTTTTGACGACAGCGGGACTCCGCCATGCCGCGGGAGCATCCCTGCCACCCTCCGCAAGGGCCATCCGGAGCGCCGTATCGAGTTCCAATCCCGGGACACCCGCCTCTTCCTGGAGGTGACGCTCCCGCGCGACCATCGGGTGCTGCATGCTCTCGAGGAGCGGCCCGACGAGCTCCCGGGGGGCGCCCGTGACGAGCGAGACCCAGTACCGGCGCCAGAGGCTCCCCCGCAATGGGACATCGAGGAAGGTCCGCTTCAGACCGAGGATCGCCGCTACCCGCTCGAGGATCTTCCGGTAGGAGAGAACCTCGGGACACCCGATGTCGAAGTGGCGACTCTCCGTGGCGGGGTGCTCGAGGCAGTAGAGGAGCAAGTCCAGCACGTCGGCCAAGGCGATGGGTTGGGTCGGGGTATGCGCCCATCCGGGACACGGAATGACGCGCAGGTGCCGGACCAGGCGCGCCAGCATCTCGAAGGACGAGCCGCCGGCTCCGATGATGAGGCCCGCGCGCAGTGCGGTGACGGGCACGCCGCGGGCGCCTAGCGCCTCCTCGACTTCTAGCCGGCTTCGCAGATGCGAGGAGAGCCCGGAACCGCCGGGCACCAAACCGCCGAGGTAGACGATCTGCCGGACCCCAGCGCGGACGCTCGCACGGGCGAAATTGTCCGCGATGACGAGATCCATGTCTTGAAAGGAGCCCTGAGTCAGCGGGGCGGAGGGGAGCATGGAGTGGACGAGATAGATGGCATAATCCGCACCTTCCAGGGCTGCCTCGCACTCCAGGAGGGAGAACAGGTCGCAACGCCGCCACTCGATGCCGGGGTACGGCGCCGGGGAGACCGGCGACCGCGTCAGGCCGATGAGCCGGTACCGGCCGCGCAGCCGTGCGGCGAGCGCCCTACCCACGAAACCCGTCGCACCGGCGAGAAGCAGCGTGGGGATGGAGCGCATCGGGAAGTCCCCCAGTCGGCCGCTCGGCTCCCGTCAAGGTTGGCGGAACTGTATGTGTCGGAGGTCCTGCATCCGGCCCAGACATGCCCGCCTGGGCTTCCTACGCGCCCTTCTGACCTCCAGCACCATTCACGTGAAAGGTCGTGGAGGGGCGAATCCCATTCAGCTAAGCGTATCATAGCCTAGCGGCGATGAGGAGTGTTTCCCGTCTACCGCGTGGTCCACACGCTCGATCCGCCCTACCGAAAAGGGGCAAGCCGACGTCGCGATGATTTCGCCCGCGGCGTTGTGGGCGCCGGCACATCCACATTGTCAGGGCCAACGCCATAGCGGATAAGAGGGGATTCCCGCAGAGAATTGCGTCGTCCATTGGACTTTCGTCCAATCCGAGATTAGACGGGATTAGAGAGGACACTCCGGGGAAAATCCCAATCGCAGTCGAACCTCGTGGGGAGGTGCGGTGGAATTACTCGCTTTCTACCTGTATCGAAAATACATTACGTATATTTTGTAACTATTTGGTTCTACATGTTTACATTCATGTATAGATAACAACCACACTGGGTGGTTGCCCATTTGGTTAAAGACGGTTGACGAACAGGGTCTGTGATGGGATGGCTCGGCGGGGCTTGTGCTCCCCGCAAACCCGCCGCCTTGCCCTGACGATCACAAGTCTCCAACGCGCGGGGCGATCCAGGGCTGCCGCCCCTCCGCAATGCTCAAACCTATCCCCTGCCATGTGTCCTCATGGGCGCGAGCACACATGGCTACGCATGCCGCCGGACGAGCCACATGTAGTGCTCCGGTGTCTGCCGCTGGTAGCTGAGAACCTCAAAGCCCGCACCCTCACACCACGTTCGTACCTGCTCGGGCGAAACGCGCTCCGTTTGCGGCGGTCCCTCCTCACAGGGGCCCCCAGGGTGAAACTCTGCAACCACCGCCCGCGCACCGACAGGCAGCAGGCGGGCGACGTTTTTCAACAGGGCGCTCGGGTCGTCGGTGTGATGAAGGACCATCGTGACGAGCGCCGAATCCGGGCGTAGGGCGCCAGGGGCCAGCGTCGTGGCATCCCCGACAATTCGCTGGATGTGAGGGATGTCGCGCTCCCGCTGCCGATCCTCCAGATAGGCCAGCGCATCGGCCGACCGGTCCACCGCATACACAAGCCCCTCAGGCCCCACACGATCCGCCGCGACCAAGCTGACGTATCCAGGTCCGGCGCCGACGTCCAGGACCCGCGAACCCGCTTGAAGCCGCAGGGCTCCCATCCATTCTTCGATCAGCTCTGCCCGCCGGACCTGGCGGGCAAACACCTCATCCCGGGTCGTGTGGCTCAGGTCTCTCCGGTAGGGCTTCTCCACGAAACGCTCCACTAGAGCCCGAACTGTGAGACAGACGAGATCCGAAGGCCGAGCGTGACGAGAATGGATGTCCGCTCGGCGACGAACGCTATCCGATCCACCCCGTCTCGATGGCGCTCAGCGTCCCCACCGACACCGCGAGCCAGAGAAGCACCCCTTGCAGGAGGGGGCGCGGGCCGTTCCTCCGGAGCACTTCCCGGGTGAGCCCGAGCCCAACGAGGAAGAGCGTCACCACGAGGCTCTGCTTCGCCACCGCCTCCAGCCCTTTCCAGAGTGGCTCCCCCGCCGGCATCAAGGTGCGTAGCGCCGCTGCCGTTAGGAACCCGAGGATGAAGAAGGGGAACTTCGTCTTCCCCTCGGAGCGGAGGAGCCATCCGGCACCAAGGGCGCAGGGGATGATCCACATGGCACGAGTGAGCTTCACTGTGGTCGCGATCATGAGGGCCGTCGTGCCGTAGGCCGCCGCCGCCCCCACCACGCTGCTCGTGTCGTGGATGGCCAGGGCCGACCAGAGACCGAAGCCCCGCTGCGGGAGCGCGAGGAGCCGACCCACGATGGGGAAGAGGAGCAAGGCAACGGAGTTGAGCGTGAAGACGCTGGCAAGCGCCACTGCGGTCTCATCGTCGTCCGAGCGGATCACCGGCGCCATGGCGGCGATGGCGCTGCCGCCGCAGATGGCGGTGCCGAAAGAGATGAGGGCCGACGTGCGAGGAGTGGTCCCGGCGAGCCGGCCGAGGAGGAGTCCTGCCAGCATCGTCGCCGTGATGCCGATCACGGTGTAGCCCACCGCCCCGCGACCGGTCTTCCACACCGCCGGCAGACTCATGCCGAAGCCGAGCCCCGTCACCGACAGTTGCAAGAGCCGCTTGCTCCAGCGGGAGGTGCTCCCGCCCCAGGGGTTCCCGAGGAATAGCGCGAAGCCGATCCCTGCCGCCAGCGCCATTGGCGCCGAGGTCCACGGCAGCGCCGCGCCAACGAGGAGCAGCAGGAGGAGTCCTCTCGTAAGGTATCCGTCTCGCATCGGTTCCCTCCGTTCCAGCAAATTTCTTGCAAAGATAGCAGAGTAGCTATATAAGCAAAAACCAGTAATAGTGATTGGTTTCATCAAAAAGAATGATGGATGGCTATCACCCTTCGGCAACTGGCGATCTTCGAGAAGGTGGCGCTGCTCGGGAACGCCACGCGGGCGGGGGCGGCCCTCTTCATCAGCCAGTCAGCGGTGAGCATGGCGCTCGCCGAGGTGGAGAAGCTCTGCGGCGGCGAGTCTTCACCCGCGCTGGTCGGCGGCTCCTCCTCAACGAGCGGGGGCGACTGCTCCTCCCCGAGGCGCAGGATCTCCTGCGACGGGCCGAGTCGCCGGCAGACCCTCCAGGAGGGTGCCGCCGACCCGGCGGGACTCCTCCGCGCCGGGGCGAGCACCACCATCGGCAACTACCTCTTGCCTGCCATCCTTGGGCAGTTTGCGCGGCGCTATCCGCGGGCGGAAATCGCCCTCCAGGTGGGGAACACCCGGCAGATTTCCGAGGAGGTGCTCTCGGGGAGCCTGGACGTCGGGCTCATCGAGGGGCGGTGCCCGGTGGGGGAGCTGGAGTGCTCCCCCTGGCGGGACGACGTGCTCGTGGTCATCGTCGGACCGGAGCACCCGTGGGCTGAGGGTGGGAAGGCGACCGCGGCCATGCTCGCGGCGGCCCCCTGGATCATGCGGGAGCAAGGGTCGGGGACTCGGGAGGTGTTCGAGCGGGCGATGGCTCGGCTCCGGCGGCCCTACCGCATCGCCCTAGAACTCGGGCACACGGAGGCCATCAAGAAGGCCGTGGAAGGCGGGCTTGGCGTGAGCTCCTCTCGCGCCTGGCCGTTCAGCGGGAACTGGGGCAGGGGTGGCTCAAGGCGGTTCGGACGCCCCTCGACCTTCGGCGAAAGCTCCTCCTCCTCACGCGCCGTGAGCGGCGGCGCACGCCGCTCTTCCTGGCGTTCTTGAGGCTCCTGGATGACCAGCGGGAGTTCGATAGAAAGTCGTAGGCTGAATTCGCGCGCCTCGCCGAGAAGCATCGCCAACAGGGCCAGCAGATCACCGCATTCGACCGGATCTACTTCCTCACCAGCGAGTATGAGCAAAGGCGGAGAGAATTCCGGAAGCAGACGCTGCTCATCAGAGACCAACTGCACGCCGTCAGGCAGCAGCACGTCAGAGCAGCCACTCTCCCCCGCGCCTGACTCGCTCGGGGCGCGTCCAGGATACCTCTCATCCATGCGCACCCGGCGGAACGGGTGCCTGCCGACAGGAATTCCCCCGGTTCCGCGCGCCTTGGAGCTTCCCCGCGTCAACCCGGAGGACGCTGCCGGCTGCCTGCCGATCACACGGGCGTGGGCGGAAGGGATACCGCCCCTGCTCCCGTGATCGCGCGACGTGCCGCCTCCAGTACCTCGACACAGCCTCATCCTCGCCGGCTCACAACCGCCGCTAGCTCTGCCAAGTCCGTGCAGGCTTTGACTGCCCGGATATGCGCCGGCGCAATTCTGCCAAGCCCCACAATCCCTACTCTGAGTGTGTCCATATGTGTGCCCCTACTCATTGACGCCATGGTGCGCCTCGCGCGGCGAGATTTCGTGATCGTCCCCTGGCTGAATCACCAGCCCCGCGCTTCCCTCTCGTCACCTGCGCCACGGCCCACGCCGCGCAGTTTGACCTCGCAAGCCTTTCGGCCTACACTGATTCGAGCACCTCTCTTCCAGCAGCGAATCCATTCCCCCCGGACACATTTGGTGAAAGGAGCAACCGGTGAGTGACACCAAGAGGCATTGGGTGACCAGAGTTCGTGCATGCACGGTGGCCGCCGTGGCATTGGTCGCCCTCGTAGCTATCAGTGCGCAGCCCGCCCTAGCCGATGATGCCCAGGATGCTCGGCAACTCGTCGAGAAGGCGCGCCTCACCTTGCAGGAATTCCTCGCCGACCCCCAGATGGGGCCGGCTTTGCAGACCCTCCTCCCCAAGGCCCGCGCGGTCCTTATCTACCCGCAGGTCCTCCGGGGCGCCTTCATCATCGGCGTGTCGGGCGGGAGCGGGCTACTGCTGGTGCGGAATATGAGCACCGGCCAGTGGGGCGGCCCAGCCTTCTACACAATCGGACAGGCCAGCTTCGGGCTGCAAGCCGGAGGCGACGCCTCTGAGGTGGTGCTTGTCGCCTTGACCAACCGCGGCACCTCGACCCTCTTGACCACGAGCGCCAAGCTCGGTGCCGACGCCAGCGTCGCCTTGGGGCCCGTGGGCTGGGGCGCGGAGGCCGCGACGCAGAACCTCAGCGCCGACATCGTCAGTTATTCGCTGAGCAAGGGCCTGTACGCCGGCCTCTCCCTCGACGGGGCGCTGGTGGCGGTGCGGGACTCCCTGAACAGGGCCTATTACGGGGAGGCGTTCACCCCCACGCAGATCCTCATCCAGCAGGAGGTCTCCAACCCGCAGGCCGCCGGGCTCCTCGAGGACGTCGCCAAGGTGGCCGGGGGGAAGTGACAGCGGCGCCTCAGTTCAGGCGCTGTGCGGCCTCGTCCCCGTCGTACCAGCGATTGGGGCGCTCATCCAGGCTCACCCAGACGCTCTTCACCTCGGTGTAGTGGCGGATCGCCTCCAATCCGTTCTCGCGGCCAAAGCCGCTCTGCTTGAAGCCTCCCCAGGGTGAGGCCGGATCGATCCGATGGTAGTCGTTGATCCACACGACGCCGGCCCGGATCGCCTGCGCCACCCGGTGGGCTCGCCACACGTCGCGGGTCCACACCGCCGCTCCCAGCCCGAACGGAACCGCATTCGCCTCTCGGATCGCCTCGGCCTCGTCGCGGAAGCGGAGCACAAGGACCACGGGTCCGAAGATCTCTTCCTGCGCGATCCGCATCCGGTTCCGGGCCTCGGCGAAGATCGTTGGCGTGTAGAAGAAGCCCCGCCGGAGGATCGGCTCCTCCGGATAATGGCCGCCCAGGACCAGCTTTGCGCCCTCCGCCTGGCCGATCTCCACGTAGCGGTGGATCTTCTCGAGTTGCGGCCGCGAGATCTGTGGGCCCATCTGCGTCTCGGGCTTCAGCGGGTCGCCCACGCGGATCCGGCTCGCCTTCGCCACGAGGCGCTCCAGGAAGGCATCGTGGATCGTGGTGTGCACGAAAAGGCGCGCACCCTGGATGCACGTCTGGCCCTGGGCGATGAAGCCGGCGAAGAGGGCGCCACAGACGGCGGCCTCCAGGTCGGCATCGGGGAAGACGATGTTGGGGGCCTTGCCCCCCAACTCGCAGGACACCCGCTTGAGCGTCTGCGCAGACAGTCGGCTGATGGCCTGACCGGTCGCGGTGGAGCCCGTGAGATCGATCTTGGCGACGTCCGGATGCTCGCAGATGGCCTGGCCGGCCGTGGGCCCGAAGCCGGGGAGGATATTCAGCACGCCCTCGGGGAGGCCTGCCTCCTGGCAAATGCGCCCGAACTCCAGGACCGTGAGCGGGGCCAGTTCGGAGGGCTTCAGGACGATGGTGTTCCCCGCGGCCAGGGCGGGGGCGACCTTCTTGGTGGCGATGAGGAGTGGGTGATTCCACGGGGTGATCTGGCCGGCGACCCCCAGGGGAACGCGGAGCGTGTAGTTCAGGTACGGCCCCTCGACGGGGATCGTCTCGCCCTCAATCTTGTCGGCCCAGCCGGCAAAGTAGCGGTACCAGCGCGGTAGGATCCGCGACTGGGCGGCCGTCTCCCGGATCGGCCGGCCGTTGTCCTGGCTCTCCAGGCGGGCAATGGCATCCGCCTCCCGCTCCAGGAGGTCGGCGATGCGCAGCAAGATCTTGCCCCGCTCCCCGCCCGACATGCGAGCCCATGGCCCCTCCTCGAACGCGGCGCGTGCCGCGGCCACGGCGCGATTCACATCCTCTCTGTCCGCTTCGGCCACCTTGGCCAGCACCTCGCCCGTGGCAGGGTTCAGATCGTCGAAGCTCTTCCCCGCGGCCGCATCCACCCAGCGACCGCCGATGAGCAACTGGTACGTGCGCATGGGTTTCCTCACCCTCCGCATCCTGCGGAACTCCTGCCGCCAGCACTAGCCGACGAGCCGCAAACCCTCGGGTAACGAATCGCCAAAGATGCGCAGCGCGTCGGCCCGCGTCGGTGGACGGTATTCCCGCAGACCCTGAATCAATTCCCCTGCCGTCCCCGCATCGGTGAGCCGCGCGACTGCCCGATGCCGGAGGTCATCGGAGATATCCCGCCCCGGATCGTTGGTGCGCGCTCCCACCTGCACGACCGCGGATGCCACATCCGCTGTCAGCTCCCGCAGAGCGAGCAACGCACCGAGCCACTTCTCCGCCACTGCCGCCGGCACCACGCAGTTGACCGGTCCGCAGAATGGGATGCGGGCGCCCAGACGACCGAGTGACCACAGGTAGCTCTGGTTCGTGGGGTCTCTTTCGATCCGCGCCAAGAGTTCCTCACCGACCGTCGCCCGCACGGCCCCTGGCAGATGCTCCAGGCTGGCCAGCAGCCGCCAGCCTTCTCGATCGATCTGGCTGGAGAGCCGGCCGGCCGGCTTCTTCCCGCCCACTCCCAGCAGGCTCCCCTGCCGTAGGTACAACTCCCGCTGCTGGCCGGCGTTCAGGCCACCTGCCAGGCGCCGCCACAGGACGAGCCACTCCACCTGGCACTGGATGTCCTTGGGGAACGCCAACCCGGCCATGTACACCTTCCGCGCCTGGCCGATCCGCCAATCATCCAGGATGGCGCCGAATCCCGGGCGCAGACAGAAACCCGCCAGGTTGAGCCAGCGAGCCTCGAATCGCGGACTCCGCTTGCGCCCCTCGGCCACCTCCACCAAAACATCGAACAGTCTGCGGATGATCGCCATCGGCCAGGCATCTCTCCCGTAGCCCAACGCTGCTTCCAGTCCCGCGACCAGCGCTTCAGGCGGCATGGCCTCCGCGCCACTCGCGGCGCGCGGCCCGCCGAAGGCGGCACGAAACAGCCGCTCGGCCGAGACGAGGGATGGCTCCGCGATCACGGTTCGTGGCGTCTCGGCCTCCTGTGCAGCCGTGTCGGGTGGTGGCTCGGCACCGCGGAGCTGGAATTGCAGGCGCCAGCGGTGCTGGCTCTTCTGCGACTCGCACCAGAGTTCGAGCGTGCCCATCTCCGTGAACGTCAGGTTTAGCTGTACCGCCAACTCAGCATGGCGGGATCGCTTCCCGTAGCGAAGCACGGTGATCAACGGTGCGTGGCGATGCAGCTCCGTCTCGTCGAGTACCACGACGCGGCCGTGGGCATCCTGCCGGACGGCCGAGCTGTACAGGGTGAAGGACACCGGCCGGTTGGTGAGGAGCGCGAACTCCCGCTCTGGCAGCGCCAGGCTGGTCCCCTCCTGGCTGCCGCGGGGCATGACGCAGACCGCATGCACCGGGTGGCCGGCTCCTCTCCCATCGACCTGCACACCGATGTAATAGGCGCGCCCGGTCCCGGCGTTGATGCGCGGCCCGCCGGCGCGCCGGACGTGCCCGTAATAGGCCGCCCCGATGGCGACGGCGCTCGCGGGCGCGTCGTTACGCAGCACCGTCGGTCGCCAGGTCCGGCCTCCTTCCGAGAACCAATCGGCCATGGCTTCGACCACGCGCTCACGCGCGACGCCGGGGGCGAAGAAGCCACCGTTGAACAGGATCGCGTCCGGACGGGACGCGGGGGACTTGCCAGCCGAGCCGGACGATCGGGGGTCGGGCTCGCCCAGCGCATCCGGATCACCATTCTTCCACAGGAACGCCGCCAGGTGCCTGGTGATCGCCGGGTCACTGGCGTAGGGCAGGCCGAGCTCCCGCAAGCCGGCCCGCTTGTCGCGGGTGGGCAAGTCGCCTCGACGGGTGAGGGGGAGAAAGCCTTCCAGGAGCGTGTGCTCGACCTCCGACCGGGTGAGCACCGTACCGAGCACGCCGCCCACGACGGCTCCCCCGCTGCCGAGGGCACGAATCGGGAGGCGCTCGAGTCCTGCATCACTCAGGAGCCGTTCCTTGACGGCGCAGGCCTGTCGCCGGAGCGTCCCCCGCTGGCGGAGCGTGAGTTTAGGACTGCCGAGCTTCTCCTCGACCAAGCGTGCCAGGGCGAGGTCGACGTTATCCCCGCCCAGCAGCAGATGCTCCCCGATGGCGATGCGGTCAAACCGCACCTCGCCCGCCGCGAGGTGCACGCGGATCAGGCTGAAGTCCGTGGTTCCGCCCCCCACGTCGCAGACGAGGACCAGGGTCCCATCCTTGAGTCGGTGTTTGAGGGACTCGCCTTGCGCGGCGACCCAGGCGTAGAAGCTGGCGAGGGGCTCTTCGAGCAGCGTGAGCCTCTCGATCCCGGCGTCCCGTGCGGCCTGCACCGTCAACTCGCGCGCCTCCTCGTCGAAAGAGGCGGGCACGGTCAGGACGATCTCTTGCTGCTGGAAGCGCCAGCCCGCCTTGCCGGAGGGAGCCTTGGCCATCGTGTGATTCCAGGCATCTCGCAGGTGGGCGAGGTAGCGTGTCGACGCCTCCACGGGCGAACACGCGGCCTCCCCGAGATCTGCCCCCCAGGGGAGGATCTTGGCCGTCCGATCCACCGCCCCATGACAGAGCCAGGACTTCCCGGAGGCGACCAGCCGGCCGAGCACGAGGGAGCCTTGTTCCCGCGCCAGCACCCCGACTACGGAGGTCGGATGCGCGTCCCAGGGAAGGCGCAGACCGCCTGCCGCGACCTCATCGTCCGTGGGGACGTAGAGAAAGGAGGGGAGGGTCGGCAGCGTGCCCACCTCCCCCGGGGCCACGAGCTGCGGGATGGGGAAGAGGTGAATGACGGGAGTATCCTCTCGTGAGGCCTCTTCCATGTCGATATAGGCGACGGCGGAATTGGTCGTGCCCAGGTCGATCCCGATCAGGTACCGGCTCATACAGCCCAGGATGCGGTGCGGTGCGGCTCCACTCCGTGGAGCAGCGTGCCCGATGTCTCGCCGCGCTCACTCGTTGCGGAGGGGCTCACGCGTCCTCCCGCTCGCGGATATTGAATTGCAGCTTCCAGCGCTGCTGACCATCCCGCGAGACACACCACAATTCGAGGGTGCCGACCTCCGTGACGCGACTCTCCAGCCGCACGGGCTCCACGGTATCCTCCTGCCCCGCCAGGGTCAGCGTCACCTCCAGGGGGCTCAATTCCTGGATCTCGTCCTCCCAGTCCTCGACCAGGCTCCCGATCGGATCCTGCTTGCGCAGCGTGGAGCTGAGCAGGCGAAATTCGGCGGACTGGCCGACGACCAGGCCGAACTCGCGGTCGGCGATCTTCGCCTCGGTCCCCTCCTCCATCCCGAAGGGCACGACGCAGAGGGCCTTGAGCGGCGCCTCCATGCCGGGCACGGCCGGCATCGCGCTCTCGATGCCGACGTAGTAGGTGCGGGGGGCGCCACTGCGGATGCGCACCCCGCGGCCGCGCCGGGCCTGTCCGTAGTAGACCGCGCCGCGCGCCACCGCCTGATCGGGATCCGGCGTGGTGAGCACCCGCACCGGCTCGAAGCCCTCGCCTCGAAGCCAGCCGTTGAGCACTTCGCTCAGCCGATCGCGCAATGCACTCGCCTTCATCACCCCGCCATTGAAGAGCAGGTGTGTGGGGCACGCGAAGCCGCTCCGGCCACGCCGGATCGGGGCCGCGCCGGTGCCGTCCTGCGCTTGCTGCGCCAGGAACCGCGCCAGGTGTTTCGTGATGGCCGGGTCGGCCGCGTAGGGGAGGCCCAGCTCCTGCAATCCGACCCGGCGCTGGCGCGCCGGCAGCTCGTGACTGGCCACCTGCGGGAAGAAACCATCCAGCAAGGTGTGGTTGACATCCTCGCGCCGCAGTTCGGTCTTGATCGTCCCCCCGATGAGCTTTGTCCCTTTGCCCAGAAGCGCCACGGGCTGCTTCTGCCGCTTGACGTCCGTAAAGAGCGTTTCCTTCGCCAGCCGGCAGTGGTGCCAGAGACCGTGCAACTGCCAGGCATCGACCCGATGTCCCTCGTCTCCCAACCGTTGTCGCAAGAGGCGCGCCAGGGCCAGATCCATATTGTCGCCCCCGAGCAGGATGTGGTCCCCTACAGCAACGCGCCTCAGGGCCAGCTCCCCGTTGTCCTCGGACACCGCGATCAAGCTGAAATCGGTTGTGCCGCCGCCCACATCACAGACCAGGATCAGGTCCCCGACCGCGACCTGCTTGCGCCAGCGCTCGCCCTGACTGTCCAGCCACGCATAGAAGGCGGCCTGGGGCTCCTCGAGCAGCGTCACGCGGGGCAAGCCCGCCTGCTCTGCGGCCCGCAGGGTCAGCTCGCGGGCCTCCTCGTCGAAGGAGGCCGGGACGGTGAGGAAGATGTCCTGGGCGGCCAAGGCGTGCTCGGGCGTCTGTGCGGCCAGGCTCGTGTCCCACGCGCTGCGCAGGTGTGCCAGGTAGTGCGCGGAGGCCTCCACGGGCGACAGCTTGCGCACGTCATCGGGCGAGCGCCACGGCAACAGCGGCGCCGTGCGGTCGACCCCCGTGTGGGACAGCCACGACTTGGCCGACGCAACCAGCCGGAGCGGATTCTCGGCCCCGCGTGTGCGGGCCAGCTCGCCGATGACGAACGGGCACTTCCGCTCCCAGGGCAACGCGAGGCTGCCCTGCGGGAAGTCTGACTCCGCGGGGATGTACAGGAAGGAAGGGAGGAACGGCTGTTCGGCAACCTCGCCGGGGTTGATGAGTTGCGGGATCCCGCGAACCTGGATCTGTCCGTCCTGCTCGGCGACTCGCATGTCGAGGTAGGCGAGCACCGAATTGGTCGTGCCCAGGTCAATGCCCACGATGTATCCAGCGTCCACTCGGCTCTCCTGTCTGCCCCGGCGGCTCTCCAGGGACAAAGGGACACACCCTTCCTCTCCATCCCCCGGCAGGCGTCTTCTTCTCATTCGATCTCTACCTCGGCCGGGGCCACGATCGACCGGCCCGCGCCCTCGGGCAGCGGGGGGAACTGTACCTGGGCGACGCGCCATCCCCGATGCCGGAGCACGCCACGCAGGGGTGGTTGGCCGCTCACATTCCCGATCATTCTGATTGCCGCCGGATCGAAGCCGGCCTGCACGCTGACCGGTTGACCTTCGGCCGAGCCGATGATCGGCTCGATCCTCAAGTAGCGCTCCAGGACCTGCCGGCAGCTCTGGTGCACCTCGCGTGCCGCGGCTCCGATCTGCGCATCCGAGTAGGCGGCAATATCCTCCGTGATGAAGTCGATCAGCCGCCCATCGCGCTGCAGGAGGGCGAGCAACTGCACCGCGCGATCGACTGAGGCCGTCGGTTGCGCCGCTGCCTCCGCAACGGAAGCGGCAGATGCTGCGGGAGAAGCCACCCAGGGCGCCGCGGCTCGGGCCGGCGATTTCACGAGCGCCTGCACAATGTCCTCCGGGATCCGCCCGTTGACGAGAATCGCGAAGAGGCAGCGGGCAGCATAGGCGATGCGTCGGAAGAGACCAGGCATGATGACCTCCAATGCACGCAGGAAATGCGGGCAGAGCCTGGGGTGGCTCCAAGCAAAATCGCCTGTAAAGGTAGCAGGGGAAGACATCACCCGCAACTCTGGGTGCCCAGCCCGGAGGAGCCTTGACGCTCCGTCACTGCCAGCCTACAGTCCACTTGGTGCCCGGGGTGTGCGGAGTGTTCGATGCTGCGTCGCCGGATTTCTCGGCGGGTGAAGTCCAGCGGCCCGCTGCGACTGGACAGGGCCTGGAAGCAGACGAAGCGCCGCGGTGTACGAGAGGAGGCGAAGATCCCATGGCGGCAGAGAAGACCCTCGGTCAGCATCCGCAGCCTGGAAGCGGCGCAGCCGGACCGCTCTCCGAGGCCGAGACCGGTCCGCTCGCGGCGAGCTGGCACTCGAACAAGTTCCTCGACCCAACCCGCGATGGTGCCGTGCTCCCGATCCTGCACCTCAACGGGTACAAGATCGCGAACCCGACCCTGCTCGCCCGGATCCCGGAGCCCGAGCTGCAGCGCCTCCTGGAGGGATATGGGCACCATCCGTATTTCGTCGCAGGCGATGACCCCTTGATCATGCACCAGCGCATGGCCGAGGTCCTCGATCAGGTGGTCCGGGAGATCCAGGACATCCAACGGGCGGCCCGGGAGCGCCGAGAGGCCGCCCGGCCCCGCTGGCCGCTGATCGTCCTGCGGACGCCCAAGGGATGGACCGGCCCCAAGGTGGTCGACGGGCAGCCGGTAGAAGGCACCTTCCGTGCGCACCAGGTTCCGATCGCCGAGGTCCGGACGAACCCCGCGCACCGGGCCCTCCTCGAGTCCTGGCTGCGAAGCTACCGGCCCGAGGAGCTGTTCGACGAGAACGGCACCTTGGTCCCGGAGCTGGCGGAGCTCCCTCCCAAGAGCTACCGCCGGATGAGCGCGAACCCGCATGCGAACGGCGGCCTCCTCCTGCGCGATCTGAGCCTGCCGGATTTCCGCAACTACGCCGTCGAGGTCCCGAAGCCCGGGACGGCCTCCAGCGAGGCCACCCGGGTGCTCGGAACATTCCTCCGGGACGTGCTCGCGCGGAACCCCGAGACCTGGTGATGGATGCGATCGACCGCGTGCCGGGACTGGGCCCCCGGGCTGCGCAGGTGCGGCAGCTCATGCAGGACCGCCGCCTGGACTGCCAGGCCTTCACCCGCCGCGAGGGAGAGGACACCCCCGAGGTTCGCGATTGGACCTGGCCGTATTGAGGGGAAGAAGTCATCGCCATGCGGATCCTGGTCGTCAACGCGGGCTCGAGCAGCCTCAAGCTCCGGGTGCTCGACGACTCCGACCGTCTGCTTGCCGCAACCGACCTCCCGGCCCCTCGTGGACGGGCCGATGCCGCCCAAGTGGCGCAAGCGATCGGGGGGTTCGGTAGGATCGAGGCGGTCGGCCACCGCATCGTCCACGGCGGGACGCAGTTCTCCCGGCCGGTCAGGATCGATCGCGGCGTCGAGACCCGCCTGCGGGCCTTCACCGACCTGGCCCCGCTCCACCAGCCGAAGTCCCTGGCGGCCCTCCAGAGCGTGGGCGCGGTCCTGCCAGGCATCCCCGCGGTCGCCTGCTTCGACACGGCCTTTCACGCCACAATCCCGGCGGCCGCCGCGACCTACGCGCTCCCGTCGGAATGGCGGAGCCGCTGGGGCCTCCGGCGCTTCGGCTTTCACGGCCTGTCCCACGCCTACGCCTCGCGGCGAGCGGCGGAGTTGCTGCAGCGGCCTCCGGACGGGCTGCGGGTCGTGACCTGCCACCTGGGGGCCGGCGCCTCGCTGGCCGCAGTCCTCGACGGCCGCTCGGTCGATACGACCATGGGGTTCACCCCGCTGGAGGGCCTCGTCATGGCCACCCGCTCGGGAAGCGTGGACCCGGGCCTCGTGCTGTGGCTGGAGGAGCACGTCGGGATGCCGCCGGCCGAGCTGGCGGCGACCCTGGAGCACCGTTCCGGATTGCTGGGCCTCGCCGGCACCGCCGACATGCGGGAGATCCTTGCCAGGGCGGAGGCAGGCGATCCCGACGCCAGCCTGGCGTTCGATACCACGTGCACCGGCTGCGAGCGGCCATCGCTGCCATGGCCGCCTCCATGGGTGGATTGGACGCTCTGGTGTTCACCGGCGGCGTCGGGGAGAACGCGCCGATCGTGCGGAAGCGTGCGTGCCGGGACCTGGCCTTCCTTGGGGTGGCGCTGGACGGCGATCGGAATGTCAGGGGGCGCGGGGATCGCGAGATCGGGGCCGAAGCCGCCGCGGTACGCGCGCTGGTGATCGGCGCCCGCGAGGACCTGCAGATCGCGCATGAGGTGCGGACGGTGCTGGGGGCGTGACGGTCGCTGGGGTCGGCGCGCTCAGAAGAGCCTTTCTCTCTCCCGCATCCGCTCCCATGTGCTGCGCGCGGCCCGCACCCCCTCCATCTCGCTCACCTCGGCCACCGGCACATCCCACCAGCTGTCGTAGTCCGGCACAGAGGCATAGCGGTCGCACGGCACGTGCACCACTGTCGTGATCGCGCTCTCCTTGGCGGCCTGGTAGGCTTTGACGAACTCATCATACGTCCGGGCTTCGAGCACGTGTGCGCCCAGGCTGCGCGCGTTCGCCGCCAGGTCCACCGGCAGCGCCTCGCCGGGCGCTTCGTCGTCGGGCAGAAGCCCGTCCCTCGGATACACATAGCGGGTGCCGAATCCGCCCTGCC
Source organism: uncultured Methylomirabilota bacterium (assembly GCA_963714585.1). Taxonomy (GTDB): domain Bacteria; phylum Methylomirabilota; class Methylomirabilia; order Methylomirabilales; family 2-02-FULL-66-22; genus 2-02-FULL-66-22. The sequence continues at coordinate 20,990 of CAVQPC010000013.1, read as the reverse complement.
CCAGGGAGCGGCTCAGGCTCCCGATGCTCTTGAAGCCCCCGTTGTCCACCAGCACGATGATGAGCTTGAGGCCCTCCTGCACGCTGGTGACGATCTCTTGCGCCAGCATGAGGTAGCTTCCGTCGCCCACCAGCACCGTCACCTCACGCTCGGGCGCGGCCAGCTTGATGCCGAGCCCCCCGGCGATCTCATAGCCCATGGTGCTGTAACCATACTCGAGATGGAAGTTCTTCGGATGGCGCGCGCGCCACAGCTTGTGCAGGTCGCCCGGCAGGCTGCCCGCCGCGTTCACCATCACCCCATCCGGGTCACTGAGCTCGTTGACCGCGCCGATGATCTCCCCCTGGCTCGGCAGGGGGGTGTTCCGGAGGTCGTAGATCCGCTGGACCTCCCGCGCCCACGCGTCATGCAGCTCCTGAACTTCACGGCCGTACTCCTCCGGCGCGTGGTAGCCGGCCAGCCGCGGTGCCAGCTCCTCTAGCGTCGCCCGGGCATCGCCGACGATGGCCAGGGCCGATTGCTTGTGGGCGTCGAATTCGGCAACGTTGATATTGATGAAGCGTACGCTGGGGTGCTGGAAGGCCGTCTTGCTGGCCGTGGTAAAATCCGTGTAGCGCGTTCCCATGCCGATGACGAGGTCGGCATCCCGCGCCACGTGATTGGCGGCCGATGTGCCGGTGACGCCGATGGCGCCCAGAGTCTGCGGGTGATCGAAAGGGAGGCTCCCCTTCCCCGCCATTGTCTCACCTACGGGGATGCCGGTGCGCTCGCACAGCGTGCGGAGGAGCGCTGTGGCCTCGCTGTAAATCACCCCGCCGCCTGCCACGATGAGCGGCCGCTGGCTGCCGCGGATGGCCTCGACGGCGCGCGCGAGGGCGTCCGCATCCGGTCGCGGGCGCGGTACGTGCCACACGCGCTCCCGGAAGAAGTCCCCGGGGTAGTCATAGGCTTCCGCCTGCACATCCTGCGGCAGGGCCAGCGTCACCGCACCGGTCTCGGCCGGTGAGGTCAGCACGCGCATGGCCTCGGGCAGCGCCGTGAGGATCTGGTCGGGCCGGTTGATCCGATCCCAGCAGCGACTGACCGGCTTGAGACAGTCATTGACCGAGACATCCTGCGAGTGCTCGCTCTCCAGTTGCTGCAGCACGGGGGCCACATTGCGCCGCGCAAAGATGTCGCCGGGCAGCAGCAGCACCGGCAGGCGGTTGATGGTGGCCGCTGCGGCGCCGGTGATCATATTGGTTGCGCCCGGGCCGATCGAGGATGTGCAGACGAGGGTCTGCAGCCGATTTTTCATCTTGGCGAAGGCCGCCGCCGCGTGCACCATGGCCTGCTCGTTGCGGGATTGGTAGTAGCGGAGGCCGCCCTGCTGCTGCAGCGCCTGCACGATGCCGGCGATGTTGCCGTGGCCGAAGATGCCGAAGCAGCCGGCGAAGAACCGCTGCGTCTCCCCGTCGCGCTCAACGTACTGCCGCGTCAGGAAATTCATCACCGCCTGCGCGGTCGTCAGACGCATCGCTTTGCCCATCGCATCCTCCTTGGCGGAGCCTCCCACCTGACGAGCCAATATACCCTGCCCTCTTCCGCCCGCGACTGTATCAGCCCTAGGGACATCGGGCAAGGAGGACACCTCGGGACGGCAGGAAGTGAAAGAGCCAGGAGGAGGATCACGATCGGAAGCGGGATGCGACATCGCTCCCTGTGCACATCGCGATCGACCCGCACCCCTGTCAGGGTACCCAAGAGGGGCCCGCAGGGCGTCCAGGCATAGAGGCGCAAAACGGTCAACGTCAGATGGTTCGCGAGGGTGTGTGATATAGCGGTCAGCGTGCCACTGAGGAGGAACAGCGTCTGCGGCCCCGCCCGGAATTCGTCCTTGGGCCACTGGCGGAGCGCCCCGTAGACCGCCAGGGGCTGGCCGGGGGTGTTCTGCGCCCCGCCCAGACCTTCCGCTCGGAAGCCGGCCAGGTACGCCCAGCGAGGCGAACAGCCATGCGGTGGACGCGGACGCGTAAGGCCGTGACGTAGAGAGCGGTCCTGCCGACTCCAAACCGCTGAACCGCTGGACATTGGGCCCTCGCCATCCGCCGTCCATCGGAGCAGGACGAGGCCGTCGCCTTTCATTTCAGCCCATCACCTGATACCCTCCGATCGGCAGGAGTCAGCGATGGACGTGCGCGGCCCCGATGCCGTGAAGGGCCGAACAGGAACCATTTCCACTGCCCGGGCGTTTCACAGAGCGAGGGGGCTTTTCCTGCGGCGTCTTCTCCCGGCTCGCCCCCGCGGCCGCGAAAGACGAGGGGACGGCATGGGCTGTTCGCACATACGAGGGGCCTTTGGCGCGATCCTCGCTCTTCTCTTTGGCCTCCCCTCGATCGGGGCCTCCTGCGACCTGCCCTTACGACCGGAGACGAGTCGCCAGTCCGCCCTCCTCCGCTTCGACACTAGCCAGAGCCTGGTTCGCTTCGATGCCAAGGCGTTCTTGCACACCTTCGCCGGCACCACGCACCGCGTGGAGGGGACCATCCGGCTGGCCGACCTCGATCGCCTGCAGGCTGCGGAGGCCTGCGTTCGGATCGAGGCCGCCAGCCTCACGACGCACAATGCGATGCGCGATCGCACCATGCGGGCGGAGCACCTGGAGACGGCGAAATACCCGATCATCCAGTTCCGGCTGCTCGGCGTAGAGGACGTCCGCCACGACGCCCAAGGCTGGAGGTTTGCAGCCAAGGGCACCCTTTCCCTGCACGGGGTCACTCGCCAGGTCGTCCTCCCGGTCCGGGCGCGGCAGGAAGGGGAGGCACTGCGGCTCATGGGCAGGCTCCCTCTCAGGATGACCGACTACGGGATTCCGGTCCCACGGTTCCTCCTGCTCCGCGTGGAGGATCAGGTGGTGGTGAGCTTCGATGTCCTGGCGCGCCGCGCCACCCAATGAGGTCCGGATGAACTGGGACGTGATCATCGTGGGCGCCGGCCCGGCAGGCTGCGCGGCGGCAAGCCTCCTGGCGCGGGAAGGCGCTCGCGTCCTCCTCCTGGAGAAGTCGTCCACTCCGCCGCCCAAGGTCTGCGGCGAGTACCTGAGCCCCGGCTGCCTCCCGATCTTGGAGCGACTCGGTGCCCTCCCCTCCTTGCGCGAGGCGGGTGCGCGGCCGATCCGCGGCATGCAGGTCCACACGGCCCACGGGCGAGCCTGGCGCGCGCTCTACCCTCGACATCGCGCGCAGCCGGGAGCCGTCCACGGCCTCGCCGTTCGCCGGGCGCTTCTGGACTCCCTCCTCCTGCGGATCGCCGTCGAATCGGGGGCGCAGTTTACGCCCGGATTCCAGGCCAGCGACCTGCGTTGGGAGCACGGATGCGTGGTGGGGATTCGAGGACGGCAGGAGGGACGGCCTGCGTCCATTCGCGGACGGCTCGTGGTGGGGGCAGACGGGCGGAACTCCGTGGTGGCGCGACGCCTCGGGGTGGTCGAGCGCCTCAGTTGGCTGGACAAGGTGGCGATCGTGGCCCACATGGAAGGTGTCGAGCGCGCCGAGGACGTGGGCGAGATCTTCCTGGGGGCGGATCGCTATGCCATTCTGAACCCGGTGGGCCCTGCCCTCACCAATGTCGGGGTGGTCCTGAGCCGTTGCGACTTCTCTCCCGCGGCCGACCCGTCGTCATTTCTCAGGGTGGTGGCCGGCAGCGTGCCCGGGCTCGCGGGGCGGCTCAGATCCGCCGCGTTCCTCGGTCCGGTGAGGCGTCTCGGACCACTCGCGTACCGCGCCAGCCGGCTCGCCGCTCCAGGCTGTCTCCTCATCGGGGATGCCGCCGGCTTTCTCGATCCCTTCACGGGCGAAGGGATCCACGCCGGGCTACGGAGCGCCGAACTCGCCGCCCACTTCGCCCTTCCGGCGCTGGCGCGAGGCCGCGCCGCCGCGCCGGATCTTCGCGCGTATTGCCGGGCGTGGAGGCGCGAGGTGGCGGCTCGCTGGCGCCTCTGCGGCCTGCTCCAGCAGGCCATCCGCCGGCCGCAGCTTGCCGACTGGCTGGTCGCCCTTCTCGCCGCCTCGCCCGCCCTGGCGGGCCGCTTCACCGCGGCGATCGCCGGTCCCGCGCCCAGTTGACTCTTCTCCCCTTCCAGCACCGCCCACCGCAGCATGTCTGCTCCCCGGACAAATCGCGGGCCACGCCATACCTGCCGGTTGACACCTGTCGCTTATTCGTTAACTATCTGGTTAGTTAAACGTTATTGGAGGCGTAGTGTCCATGGGCAGGCCGGTCCACCGAAGCGGCGTCGACTCCCGGGGCATGATCCTGGAGGCCGCAGGGCGGATCTTTGCCGAGCACGGCCTTTCCGGAGCCCGCACGGATGCGATTGCCGCCGCGGCTGGCGTCAACAAGGCGCTGCTCTACTACTACTTCAAGGGCAAAGAGGACATTTATCGCGCGGTCCTGGATGAGCACATGCAGAGCTTTCAGCGCAAGGCCGTCGAGATCCTCTCCCGGAGTGGACCGGCTGCGCCCATCCTGCTGGAGTACGTGCGCACGCATTTCGATTTCATCCGGGCCCATCCCCACTACCCCCGCCTCTTTCAGCGCATGATGATGGCCGGCGGCCGGCGGGGCGAGCGACTGGTGGCGGAGCGCATCCTTCCCGTCGCGCAGGGGCTGGGCGCTCTGCTCCGCCGGGGCATCCGCACCGGCGAGTTCCGGCCGTTTGACGTGCCCCACACCGCGATCTCCCTGGTCGCGCTCACCGTGTTCTATTTCAATGCCGCGCCCATCATTCGCCTGGTGGGCGGGCAGGACCCCTTCAGCAGCTCGAATATGCGAAGGCGCAAGGCAGAGGTGGTCCAGTTCATCCGTTACGCGCTCTTGACCGATCCGGAGGCCGCCACGTGACGCGACGCAAGATCCTCCTCGCCCTCGGGCTCGTGGCCGCGCTGGGCGCCGGTCTGGTGTACTACCAGGAGCTGCTGCGCCCCCGCGGGATGGTGCTCACGGGTATCGTCACCACGGATGATGTGGTGGTGAGTTCGCAGATCCAGGGCCAACTCGCCCGCCTGCTCGTGAAAGAGGGGGACACGGTCCACGCCGGCCAACTGCTCGCCGTGATCCAACCGCAGGAGCTGGCGGCCGACCGGGCCTACTATGCCTACACCGAGCAGAGCGCCACGGCGCAGGTGACCCAGGCCGCCGCGGCCCTGCGCTATCAGGAGGCGCAGACACGGGACCAGATCCGCCAGGCGGAAGCTGCGCTGGCTGCGGCGCAGGCGCAGGTGACCCAGGCCGCCGCGGATCTCGAGCAGGCCCGCCTCGATTACGGGCGCATGCAGGACCTGTTCCGGCAGGGCATCATCGCCGCGCAGCAGATGGACCAAGCGCGGACGACCTTCCAGGGGCAGCAGGCCCGCTTGGAATCGCTGCAGAAACAGGTCGAGGCCCAGCGCGCCGCCGTGTCCCTCGCCCGGTCGACGCAAGATCAGATCCGGGTGCGGCAAAGCGAGTTGACGGCCACGGAGCATCAGCGGGCCGCGGCGGGGGCCCAGAAGGACAAGGCCGCCGTGCGGCTGGACTACACCCAGATCCGCGCGCCGATCCCGGCGGTCGTGGCGCTGGACGTCGCTCGCCAGGGAGAGGTGGTCAACGTGGGCCAGCCCATCCTCTCGCTGATCGATCCCGACAACCTCTGGATCCGGGTCGACGTGGAAGAGACCTATATCGATCGGATCCGGCTCGGCGACCATCTCACGGTGCGGTTCCCCTCGGGGACGGAGAAGGAGGGCACCGTCTTTTTCCGTGGGGTGGACGCGGACTACGCCACCCAGCGCGACGTCAGCCGGACGAAGCGCGACATCAAGACATTCGAGGTGCGCGTCCGGGTGAACAACAGCGATCGCCGCATCTGGCCCGGCCTCACCGCCTATGTGCTGCTGCCGCCGCAGGCTGTGCGCTGATCTCTACCTTTCCCGGACCGCACCCTGCGGTCTGGGACGGAACGTGTAAGCGATATGCCGGCCATCGAGGTTAACGGAATCCGGAAGTGCTTCGACTCGTTCTGCGCGGTCGACGGCCTGAGCTTCAGGGTCGAGCAGGGAGAAATCTTCGGCCTCCTGGGCCCCAACGGCGCGGGGAAATCCACGCTCATCCGCATGCTCACCACGCTCCTCCCTCCCACCTCCGGCACGGCCCGCGTCAACGGATTTGACGTGGTGACCGAAGCGGACAAGGTCCGGAATTCCATCGGGGTGATCCCGCAGGCCATGACCTCGGACCTGGATCTGAGCGCGGCCGAGAACATGATCATCTTTGCGAAGCTCTACGGGGTGGCGCGCGACAAGCGCAACCGGGTGATTGACGAACTCCTGGGAGCCGTCGAGCTGCTGCCGTGGAAGGACAAGCCGGTCAAGAATCTCTCCGGCGGAATGCGCCGGCGTCTGGAGATTGCCCGCGGCCTGGTCCACGAGCCGAAGATCTTCTTTCTGGATGAGCCCAGCACCGGCCTGGATCCCGCCTCGCGGGTGGCCGTATGGGAGATGATCACCAAGCTGAAGCGAGGGCGCGACCTCACCATTCTCCTGACCACCCACTACATGGATGAGGCCGACAAGCTCTGCGATCGCATTGCGATCGTCGACCACGGGAAGCTGGTGGCGCTGGATTCGCCCTTGAAACTGAAGGCGTCCATCCCCGGCAGCACCATCTTGGAGGTCAGTTTTTCGCACATCCCGGAGGGGTGGGTGGAAACCCTGAAGGGGTTGGCGGACGTTCAGGACGTGAAGGCGGACGACCACGTCTTCCGCATCGGCTCGAATAACGGGCCACGCACCACCGTGGAGCTGCTGGAGGCCGCGCGCACTGCCCAGGTGGAGATCACCTCGCTTTCCATCCAGAGCACCACGCTGGACGACGTGTTCATGCACTATACGGGCCGCCAGTTGCGGGACGCCCTGCACGACGCCTTGGCGTACGACCCGAGTTTCATGTACCGGCAGCAGTGAGGAACAGACCCGATGCACCGAGTGCTCGCCCTGATTGAACGCGACATCCGCAAGTTCATGCGCAGCCCCACGCTGATCTTGGTCTCCATGTTCTTTCCGCTGGTGCAACTGGTGATCCTGGGCTACGCCTTCGGCGGGAAGATCCAGAACCTGGAGGTGGGTGTGGTCGACCAGGACCGGGCGCTGCAGACGGTGAAGCTCCGCGAGATGTTCGGGGCGATCGCCGCCAATGCGCGCACCTTCCAGACCGTGGACTACACGGACCTGCACCAGGCCATGACGGACCTGCGGAACGGCAAGCTCAACGCGGTGCTCAATATTCCGCCCGGATTTTCCCGGCGCGTGCTCAGCCAGGACGCCCCCCAGGTCGCCCTGATCGAGGACAACACGGACAATTTCTCCGTGAGTGCGCTGCAAGGGGCGCTCGCCGACCTGTTGACCGCCTTCAACCACGGCGGCATCCAACCGCGGACCAGCGCCGGCGCCACGCTCTCCGTGGTCGAGATCTACCCCTACGTGCCCTACATCCAGTACCTGCTGCCCGGCTCGATCGTGCTGGCCATCTTCGTGTCGGCCATGATCGGCGGGGGCATCATCTATATCGACGACAAGGCCCGGGGCCTCCACGAGGGGTATCTCGTGACCCCCATCAGGAAGTTCGAGCTGATTCTGGGCTTCAACTTGTCCGGCGCGCTGAAGGCCTTCCTGGCGGGGCTGGTCCTGACCACCCTGGGGTCGATCATCGCCGGCATCCCCAACCCCATGGACCCTGTCCGGCTGCTCAAGCTCCTGCTGGTGATCGCGGCCACCGCCCTGGCGCTCATCAGCATGATGTTCCTGATGATGGTCCGCGTGAACGACCCCTTGGTGCCTCGTGCCACCTTTGGAGTGCTCAACACGCTGCTCTTCTTCCCGAGCGGCGCCGTCTATCCCACCTATGGCTTCCCCACCTGGATGCGCGCACTCTCCTCCGTCGACCCGTTCACCTATGCCGTGGCCGCATTCAAGAGCCTGCTCCTGAAGAACACGCCGCTCACCGCCATAGCCGGGGACCTCAGCTTTCTGTGCCTATTTGCCGCCCTCATGTTCATTCTGGCGACCGGGCTCTTCCGACGCACGTTATGAGCCTTCCCCCGTGAGGACGGGAGCGAGCCCTAGCGCGGTGCCGGCGCCGGCTGCGGAACCACCTGCATCCAGCCCTCGGGACAGCTCGTGACGTAAGGATAGTACGCCCTCGAACTGCCGCAGTAGTACCAGTACTGGGGCGCGGCCTCCGGGGGTTGTGGCGTCGCGGCTATCACGGGGGGGACGTAGGGATTCGGATACGGGTAGACCGGGGCCGCGTAGAAGTACCACGCCCCGCCGACGACCCACCACCAGCCCAGCCGCCCGAGATGCCGCTCGTGCACCCAGTGGCCCCCGCGCCACCAATGCAGGTCCCGGTCCTGGAAGTGCCGGATGTCCCCGTGCCGCATCTGCTGGGCGCCACGATCGTGCCGCTGCTCTTCGCCCTGATGTCTCTCCTGCGCCATGGCGGCCGCCGGAAATGTGAAGCCGAGCAGCGCCACCAAGACGGTGGCCGCGGCGACCCGCAGGATCCATGCGATGTACCCTCTAGCCATTGTTGCTCCTTGGCAAGTGTTGACTGACGACGCTACTGTCTACCAGATACCGACACGAGTCCCTCCGTGTTTCAGATGGAGTCAGTAACACGGCGCCCCATAGTCCTTGTGGGGGAACGGACTAATCCGGAAGATGGCCGCTGGCGCATCCTTGGGCTCCAGCCTGAGCATCTGTACGGGGCCCTTCCAGAGGCGCCGCTGATCGGTGAGCAGCTCGTGCGCCTGGAACCGCTCCTCGGGGCCGATCCCCAGCTCGGACAGGGGGAGGTGTACCCGGCCTTCATGGACCTCGAACGGGTCCAGAGAGGAGGATGCTCTTCATCTCCTCCCACAACCCCTCCCGGTCCCGGCAGTAGAAGTTCAGGGGGTAGATGTCCTGGTACTTCTTGGGCGGGTTCTCGGCGTACTTGATGGAGCCATCGGGGCGGGCATAGAACCACTCCGGATGCTCCCGGACGTAGGGGTGGTCCGGCGAGCACTGGAGGGCGTAGTCCAGGGCCACCTCGATTCCGACCTGGCGCGCGGCCCGGACGAAGGCCCGGAAGTCGTCGAGCGTGCCCAGGGCCGGCTCCACGGCCTTATGGCCACCCTGCTCGTTGCCGATGGCCCAGGGGGATCCGGGATCCTCCGGGCCGGCGGTCAGGCGGTTGTTCTTCCCCTTTCGGAAGCTGCGGCCGATGGGGTGGATGGGCGGCAGGTAGATCACGTCGAACCCCATGGCGGCGGCGGATGGGGTCGTCGCCTGCTCGAACTCTGCCACGCGCGCCTCCAGCCGTTTCCGGTCCGCCCCGGCGGCCCGCAGCATGGTGCGCCGGACGAGCTCTGCTCCCTCCAAAAGCTCGCTGTGCACCTCCATGCCCGCAGCCAGGCGCTTCTTGAGGTCTTCGGCCCACGTCCGGTATGGGTCGGGATAGGCCTCGATGGTGTAGAGGTACCGCGTGTTCTCCTCGAGGCGAAAGCACGCCACCCAGCGGTCGTTGCTTACGGGCTCCATCCGGACTTCATGCCACTTGGTATCTTTGACCGACCGGTACCTCACCACGGCGGCCAGGGCCTCATGCCCTTCGCGGAGGATGTCGGCACTGACCTCGAATCTCTCCCCGGCCTCGCGCTTGACGGGGTATCGGCCGCCGTCCAGCTCGGGCCAGACGTTTCCGATCCACACCGAGCGGACATCTCCCCGGCTGGAGCGATTGATCATCGTCGCCTCCCCTCCTCCTGCGCATCACCCCACGACCTCGCCGGTCTGACCTCCCGGCCTGCGGGCGCCGCCGGCTGGTCCGGCTTCCGCCCGTCGGGTACGACGAGACGCCCGGCCGCCTCCGCGGAAGATACGATCAGGCTGCCGGAGGGAGGCACCTCCATCTGCCCCGAATCCGCCAGGGGGGTGCACGTGGCCTCGCAGGGCTTGGTTGCGACGAGGCGCGTTCCGCGCAATGCCCCTGGCGGCACCGCGAAACGGAGAGGCGCTTCCCGGTCGAGATTCAGGATCGCCAGGACTTCCTCCTGTCCGTCCTGAGTCTGCTTCCGGAACCCGAACAGCCGAGGGCTCCCCAGTTCCACGGGCTGAATCGGTCCCTCCTCGTTGAGCGGCCGAAACGCGGCCTTGGTCCGGTTGACCGCCGCAATGGATGCCGTGAGGTCCCACTGGGGCGTCTCCCAGTTCTCGGGCGTCGTCTCCACGACATGGAGACGCTTGCGGAACCCGAACTCGAAGCCCATGGGCATCATCACCCCGGTGGAAAACACGGCCGCGAAGGCATACCGCAGGAGCACCGCGGCCCGCTCCCCCTCCAGCTCTTGCGCCAAGCGAGGCGTGTCATGGGACTCAGGAAAGCTGACGGAGGGGATCGCGGCGGCGGTCGCAGCGTACTGCTCGAGACACCACGCGTCTCGGAAGTTCCACCACTTGCTGCTGTTGAAGATGAAGTCGAAGCCCGCCGCGGCCGTGACCAGAAGCTGCTCCGGCGTACATCCCAGGGTCTCGCCGAAGAAGAGCATGCCGGGGTGCTCACGCTTGACCGCACCGATCAGCTCCCGCCACAGAGCGTCCGGGACCTGGTAGGCGGCATCGCAGCGAAATCCCGTGAATCCCATCTCCGCATAATACAGGGCGAGCTTCCGCCAGAACGCCCACAACGCCTCTCGATCCGGGCTGTCGGCGTTGTTCACCTCGGCCAGGTCTCGCCACACCACAACCCGCTGCCCATCCATGGCCCCGGGGTGAGCGATCCGGCCGTCTGCGTCGCGCCGGAACCAGTCAGGGTGCGTCTCGACCAGCCGCGAATCGAACGCCGTGTGATTGACGACGAGGTCCATCATCACCTGAAGCCCCAGCCGATTCGCGTCCCGGAGCATCGCGCGCAACTGGTCCATGGGCGGAACGGAGGGCTCCAAGAGCCGCGGATCAATGGCGTAGTAGTCCTTCACCGAGTACAAGCTTCCCGAGAAGCCGCTCTGGTGGAAGGGATTGGTGAATATCCAGGTGAACCCCATGGCGGTGGCGCGCTCCAGGTGGGGCCGCCATCGGGGAAGAGGCCCGGCCAGCAACGGGAAGAGATTATAGATCCGCGGTCCTTCCATCGTTCCAGCCCTCCCAGTCGGAGGACAGCCGTGCACCCCCCTGCTCGCTTGTACGCTCGCCCGCGCCGGAGCGCGTGGCGTGCCAATATGCTCCCTCACAGCAGATCGATGACCCGGCGGTGACTCCGGGCGCCCCAGGCACACTCTATAATACGGCACGTAGCCGTAAAAGGAACCAGCCGGCAGTTTCCCTGTGCCCCTGAGGCCTCGAACCGACGAGGCGGGCCACTGGATGCGTGAAGGTTCACTTCGTTGGACAAATGCGGTAAGAAGTACTAGGAGCTTCAAGGAGAGCGTCCCGACAAAAAGGGCGCTGTTCGGGGGCGTTGGCACTCCTCACAGGATCGGGATTCACCCGGCCCGAGGCCCGGGCGGCGCGCATGAATGCCTCCCGAGAGTCCAGATGCGGATTTGGATTGGCCTCGATCAGATAGACTTCGTCATCGGCCCTCACCCGGCAATCAAAGCGGGCGTAGCAGGACAGGCAACCGGAAGAGCGACCTATTGCGGCATAATCTTCTCGGACACCGGCTTGTTCGTCGCGAGGTCGCGGCCAAACAGCTCGACGAAGTGCACCTTCGGGATACCGAGGGATTCCACCGCGTCGATATAGATGCGCTGGAGGATCGCCGGCCGCCCGGCGATCACCACCTCCGCCTTCAGGCCGCCGGCATCCTGGTAGATGGTAATCGGGCGCTGCTTGTATGCGGCGAGCCGTATCTGGCAGGTATCCGGCGCTGGGCCAGAGGTCACCGTGAACCCGTAGGCCTCCGTCCGCTCGAGCCAGTTCAACTCCTCGCGCCTGCCATCCGCCATGATCCAATAGGCGATCACCGGCTCTTTCGGATTGAGCCTGCCGTCCTTCGTCAGGTGGGCATCATAGTGCACCAGGTTCTTGTTGATGCTTCGCTCGATCACGAAAAGCGGTTTCGTGGTCTGAGCCACGGCGCATGTCGCGGCGAGCGTCAAGAGCCCGGCGGTCAGGACATATCGCATGGTCGGTCGAGACACAGGGGCCGATGGGAGCTTCCCCCCATCGGCCCGCTTGCCGTCTCAGTGCTGCCGCAATTGTTCCTCACCCGATGTCGAAGATGATCTTGCCGCACTTGGCCGAGTGGGCCGTCTCGAAGGCCTTCACGAACTCCTCCAGGGGGAAATGATGGGTGAGCACGGGCGAGATGTCGATGTTGCCCGAGTCGAGGATGTCGGCGGCCTCGGTCCAGGTCGAGAACATGGTCCGGCCGGTGATCCCGTACACCGTGGCTTCCTTGTAGATCACGTCGTTGACGAGATCGAGTTCCACCGTGCCATTGAAGAGCCCGACCAGCGACACCGCGCCGCCGCGGCGCAGCGCCTTGAGGCCCGTGCGGCAGGCCTCGCCGCTTCCCGAGAGCTCCACGAAGATGTCCACCCCGAAGTCACCGGTCGCCTGCATGATCTCCTTGACCACATCGACCTTCTGGGGATTGAGGGCCACGTCCGCCCCCATCCGGCGGGCCAGCGCCAGCCGCTCTTCGCTCACGTCGGAGGAGAAGATCTTCATGGCCCCGCTCATCCGGGCCACCGCCAGGGCAAACAGGCCGATGGGGCCCGCCCCCGTGATGAGCACCCGCTTCCCGGCCACCTTGTGCCGGGCCAGCGCGTGGACGCCGATGCCGAAGGGCTCGTAGACGGCGCCGATGTCGGGAGAGGTGGTGGGTGAGAGCTTCCAGGCGCAGATCTCCGGGATGGCGGCATACTCGCTGAAGGTCCCGGTGGTATGGACCCCGATGATCTTCATGTCCCGGCAGACGTGCATGAGGCCCGTATTGCACTGGAAACAGACCTCGCAGGGAATGTGGGTTTCCACGGCCACGAGGTCGCCCGGCTTGAGGCGCTTCGTGTTCTTCCCCACCTCGACGACCTCCCCGCAGAATTCGTGACCGAAGATCATGGGGAGCTTGAGGCGCTGCTGGGCGTAGGCGGTCCAGAAGTAAATGTGGATGTCGGTCCCGCAAATGGCCGCCCGCTTCACCTTCACCAGGACCTCGGTGTCCCGGATGGCGCCGACCTCAACTTCCTTCAGGACGGCGCCCTTCTGCGGTGTATCTTTGATGAGGGCCTTCATCTTCATGGGGACACTCCTCCTTTCACCATGCGGCAGGATCGCGTATCCCTGGCGTGCATCATGCCGTGACATCCAAGAGAATCTTTCCCACATCCTCCGTGTGCTGGGCAAGCAGGTGCATCCCCTGCTCGACCTTTCCCATCGGCAGGATGTGGGTGATCACCTTTTGGAACGCGGCCGGAGTCGAGTCGAGCCAGCCCATCGCCTTCTTGAAGTCTGCGGGACCGTACACCTGCGAACCGATGATTTCGAATTCGTTCAAGCTCACGGCAGTCAAATCAGTCGGCACCGGGGTGAGGATCAAACCGGTCACGACGATGCGGCCGCCCCTCCGGGTAAGGGTAAAGCCCTGCGTGAGGGTTGCGGGCGCTCCGCTGCACAAAAAGGTCGCATCAAATCGCTCTGGGTAGTCTCTGAGAATCGTCTCGGCTAATCCTTCGGTCCTGGCATTGTAGCTCCGGGCGCCGCATAATGCACTTGTGACCCCCAAGTTGAAGTCGAAGAGGTCGGTTACGACGATTTCCTTGGCTCCGGCCATCTTGGCGGCGACCGCCGTCAGGATTCCAATGGTGCCGGCTCCCAGCACCAAAACGCGACTCCCCGCTTCCACCCTGCCTCGCTGAAAGACCGAGTGAATCCCCACGGCGAACGGTTCTGCGAGGGCTCCGACGTCGAGCCCCGTGCCGTCTGCCAGCTTATAGGTGATGGATGGCTTCGAGAGGAAATACTGCGCGAAGGTGCCGAGCCAACCCTTAATCCCCGGAACAGTTTTGTTGAGACAGATATGCTCGTTCCCCATCCGACAAGGCAGGCACTGCTTACATGCCAGGAGAGGCATGACGGTGACTCGATCTCCCACGCGAAATCCCCTCACCTCATTCCCCATCCCCACAACTGTTCCCGATAGCTCATGCCCCAAGATGACCGGCGGTTTTCGGAACGGGTGGACGCCCTTGAATGCATGGAGGTCCGACCCGCAAATCCCCGCATACCGTGTTTCGATCAGGAGGTCGTCAGGCCCGGGCCGCAAGTCGTCAACCTCTCTCAGTGCGATCCGGTAGGTATCTTCCAACACGGCGACTTTCATCGGCATCTTCCCCCTTTGCTCCTCCGGCGGCGCGAACATTCTTGCCCTGGGCGCGCTCCAACTGCCGTGCGCCGCCCTCCGCGCAATCTCATGGGACGAAGAGTCTTCCATGAGTGATGTCGGTGTCGATGAGTCCCGGCGCGACGGCATTCACCCGGATTCCCTCGAGCCACCTCCCGTGCGATCGCCTTTGCCAAACCCAGAATGCCCGCTTTGCGGCACTGTAATGCGACCACCGAAGATCCCGCCCCCCCGTTGCATTGCGGGCACGGTCCGTCTCATCGGCGATGAGTCTTGGCCGTCTTGATGGCGGTGTTCCCCTTCTTCGCTTTCAAGACCGCGTGGACGGCCTTCTGGATAACCGGAGGCGGTCAATCCGCAGTATTCCAGGATCTCCTCGGCCGTGCCGGACTCCCCAAAAACATCCTTGACGCCAACCCGTTTTATCCAGATCGGGCACTTCTCTGCGGTCAATTCCGCCACGGCTCCGCCCAACCCTCCCAGGACATTGGCCTCCTCGACCGTCACAATGGCGCCTGTCTCCCGTGCGGCCGCGAGCACTGCCCTCTCATCCAGGGGCTTGATGGTATGAATGTCGAGCACGCGCGCGCCGATCCCACTTTTCTCCAGCCTTTCCGCCGCCACGAGAGCATCATGCACCATGATGCCCGTCGCCAGAATCGCCACATCCTCTCCCTCATGGACACAGAGGGCCTTGCCGATTTCATACGTCAAGTCATCGGTGTACAGCACGGGATACGCGGAACCCACCGCGGGCAATCGGAGAATCACCGGGCCCGCGTACTCGCGCCGCCGCCAGCGTCGCTTTCTCGGCCGAGACCGCATCGGACGGCGAGAGGATGACCAGGTTCGGAATGGCCCGGAGGGCAGCGAAGTCTTCAATGGCCAAGTGCGAAGGGCCGATCCCTCCCCATGCCACCCCCGCATTGCACAGGACGACCTTCACATTCCTGCTATCATAGGCCAGATTGTGGCGTATTTGGTTATAACCGCGTCCGAGGGCAAACAGGGCGTGGCAGTGCGTGAAGGGAATGAAGCCGGCGTCTGCCAATCCCGCCGCGCTGGTGATGAGATGGCCTTCGGCAATCCCCACGTCAATGATGCGGTCGGGAAATTGCTTTTGAAAGACCTCTCCAACTTGCCCGGGAGGAAAATCGCCATAGCAGGAGACGATCTTCCATTTTTCTCGGCCAGTGCAACCAGGGCACGGTTATGGCCGGCATACATACTCTCAGAGGCATCCCGTGTTTTTCGCAAGCATCGGGTTTTCACGTTCGTCTCCTTTGGCGCCTGACCCCTTCCGATCGACCTCTCCGCCAGGTGCTTATCCCTTGAGCGCCTCCAAGCCGGCTTTCACCACCTCGTCCGTAACCTTGACATGAAATGGCAATTGGCATTCTCGAAAGCCGGAAATCCCTTTCCCTTGATCGTATGGGCGATGATGGCCTGCGGCCTCCCCTGAACCGTGCAGGCCCAGTCCAAGGCCTCGACCACCAAGGAGAGGTCATTTCCATCGATCTCTCGTGTTTCCCAGCCAAATGCCCGGAACTTCTCCTCCAGCGACAGCATATTCATCTTCTTCTCGACCGGTCCCGTCGATTGGAACCCATTGCTGTCTGACAATTGCCGTTAGGTTATCCAACCGAAAGTGAAAGGCGTTTGCCGCCGCCTCCCAGATTTGTCCCTCATTGCATTCGCCATCCCCCAGAATGCAGTACACCCGAAAGCGTGCCGCCTGACGGCGCGCCGCCGCCTTCAGATTCTCCTCATCGGGGCTGATATATGCTCCCATCGCAGATCCCACCGCGAAGGACAGGCCCAACCCCAGGGATCCCCCGCTGCAATCGATCCCGGGCGTGCGGCAATCGACGTGGGTCTGCAAGCGGGATCCGGTGTGACTGTAGGTCCGGAGCTCTTCCCGCGGGATATACCCGGCCTCCGCCAAGGCCGCGTAGAACACCTCACACGAGTGGCCTTTCGAAATGATGAGCCTGTCCCGTTCGCTCCATTGGGGTTTCTTGGGATCATGCCGCATTCGATAGAAGAAGAGCGCGGTGACGACATCGGCGGACGAGAATGAGCCCCCGAGCCAACCCATCCCCATTTCCCGCATGACAAACAATGACTCTCGTCGAAGCTTCCGTGCCTTTGCCTGAAGATCCCTTACCAATTTTTCCTTGTCCATGGCTACCCTCTCCATTCGCTCTGCGGTTGTCCCTCAGCCTTCCCATCTGTCTCCAAGCGTATCCGAGACCGCGTCGGCGCGGTCTTCCGTCACGTGGTCCACGCTAGGCCTTCGGAACCGCGAAATGCGTCGGCACCGGGTACGTCGGGAGGGATTGGGGAGCCCTGATCGGAACAGGGCCCAGCCCCGTGAATCCCTGGTGTCAGCAACGGGAGCATGGCCTAGGCCGATAGCGCGTGTCAACCCAAACCCCCTTTACGTATGCATCCCCGCTCCTTCGGCCTCCCTTCTGACCCGATGAGTGCTGGCGACTCTCTGCCTGCATGTGCGTTCCGCTCGCAGACAGGCGATCGTGGCGATGAAATTCTTGGGCGCAGGTCGTTGGGGGGATTTCGGTAGGGGGCATTCGGGCGGCGGCCTGTTGCTATCGAGGGTCTTTTTCGGACCGGGAGCCGTCACGGGACGATGTGCGTTCCCGTCTTGCCGTCCAGGGCGGCTCGGCAGGTCTCCGGGAGCGTGATGATCACCTCCCGACCTCCTCCCGCCAAGAATCGGAGGGCCGCCTCGATCTTCGGCCCCATGCTTCCACCCGGGAACTGTCCCTCCTGGAACCACGCTTTCATCTCGGCGGCGCTGACCCGGTGCAACGGTCGCTGGTCGGGCTTCCCCCAGTTCAGCGTTACCTGCTCCACGTCCGTGAGGATCAGCAGACGATGCGCCCCGGCATCCAGCGCGAGCTGCGCGGCCGCCAGGTCCTTGTCGATCACTCCCTCGATGGGAACGAGGATGCCATCGCCTGACCGGATGACGGGGAGCCCGCCCCCGCCGCAGCAGATCACGATAGACCCGCCCTGCGCCAAGGCGTTGATGATCCGGCGCTCCACGATCTCGAGGGGCTTGGGCGAGGCCACCACCCGCCGGTACCCTCCTCGCGCGTCCTCAACGATGGTCCACCCAGCCTCCCGCCTCAGGCTCTCCGCCTCCTCGGCCGTGAAGTAGGGTCCCACCATCTTGGTGGGGACCCAGAAGGCGTCGTCCAACGCGTCCACCACGACCTGCGTCACGATGGTGACCACCGGCCGCAGGACCCCGGCCTGGTTGAGGCAGTTGGCCAGGCTGCGCTGGAGCATGGACCCGATGCTCCCCTGGGTCATTGCGCCGCATACATCGATGGGCAGGAGCGGGAATTTCTCTCCGGCGATCTCCAGGCTGAGGATGAGGTTGCCGATCTGCGGGCCATTGCCGTGCGTGATGAGCAGCGGGCCTTCGCCGCAGAGCAGCGGGAGCAAGTCTCGGCAGGTGCGCTCGATGTTCAGCAACTGCTCGCGCACGAGCCCTCGCTCCCCTTTCCGCAGGATGGAGTTCCCGCCGAGAGCGATAACGCAGGCCGGACCACCGACGGCCATCTGACTCCTTTCGGGTCGGCGAAGGGTGCGGGGGAGCGATGGCTCCTATATACCGTGAACGGGCATCCAGAGCAAGTGTGCGCAGGACCGGGCGCCGATGGCGGTGCGTGGAAGGAGTGTGTGCCGACTACGCTGTGCCTACGCCTTTGAGGGGAGTGGGTGCGCACGTGCTCCGGATGCGGCAGGGTCAGCGCCAGCCCTGTTGCCAGGATCGGCACCACGCCCATCGAGGCGAGCGTGACCCACAACCCGGAGTGATCCGCCACTCGGCCGAGGAGCGGCATGGTCACCCCACCGAGCGTCATCGCGACGCCGAGTGTGACGCCCGAGGAGAGCCCGATGTGATTCGGCAGATACTTCTGCCCAAGGATGATCAGGGGGCTGTAGGTCGTCGAGTGCGCCACGCCGATCAGGATGAGCACGGCCAACGCGGCGGGCTGCCTGGTCGCCTCGACAAAGGCCAGCGTCAGCGGGATGAGGGCGCAGAAGCCCGCCACGGCGATCCGGGGATACCCGAACCGATCCGCCAACCGGCCCCCGGCGAGATTCCCGACCACGCCGGCCAGGGCAAAGACCGTGAGCGCCAATGCCCCCGCGGCCTTCGATCCGTGCAGCACGTGGACCCAGTACAGAGGGACGAAGGTGTTGAAGCCGTAGAACAGGATGGACCGGGCGACCACAACGGAGGTGAGCCGCGCAAAGGGACCCCAGGCGTCGCGAGACTTCCCGGCGGAGCCCAAGGATCTGGCCCCGTTCCGGGCCGCTCCCCTCCCTTGGCCTCGGAGGCCAGCCGCCAGGCGAGAACGCCGGCCATGATGCTGGTCGGAATGACCATGAGGGCCGCCCCCTTCAATCCCCACTGCAGCAGGATCGCGGTGACGAGGCCGGGCCCGATGGCGAACCCGAGCGTGCCGCCCACGCCAAACACGCTCATGGCCGTGGCCTTCCTCTCGCCTGCCACGCGGTTCACAAACTGGGCCCCCTGGGGGTGAAACGCCGCCGCGCCGATCCCGCTCAGCATTACCGCGGCGAGGACCCCGGCGTAGCGGGTCACGACGCCGATCCCGGCGAGCCCCATCCCGGCCAGGAGCGATCCCGGCCGGCATCAGCCAGGGCGTGGAGATGCGATCGGCCAGGTACCCGAACACGGGCTGGACCACTGTGGAGGCGATGTTGGAGGCAAAGATGATGAATGCGGCGGCCGTATAGGAGAGGTGGTATTCCGCAATCAGAAACGGCAACAGGGCCGGGAGGGCGCCCTGATTGATGTCGGTGACGAGGTGCCCCAAGGACAGCATAGCGACAGTTCGATGCCCCATGTGCTCCCTACTTTCTATGTGGGCCAAGCAGAAAGGTGAGCAGAAACTCCTGGGACCGCGTTTGCTGTACTCCAGTCCATAGTGCCCCAAGGCACGTACGCACGAATGAAGTAGATACTCCACCCTTCGGACGGATCATGGCGACTCGGACATGGGTGGGAGTCTGCATTTGGGAAAGCCTGATGGGTCAGTGAGAGGAACTCTTCTCCGGCGGCGCAGCCTCAGGGCAGCTTCCCCTCCTTCGCCGTTTGCCGAGACGCCTGCGCCAGCACGGTCTCGATGATCGCGATCAGCGCCTCGCGGCGGAAAGGCTTCGGGATGCAGGCCTGGGCACCGGCGGCGTACGCCAGGCGATGCAAGGCCGGATCGTCGCTGGCGGTGAGCATGACGACCGGCAGGCGGCGTGTAAGCGGGTCCTGCCGGAGGCGGCGGCACACCTCGTAGCCGTCCATTCCCGGCATCTGGACGTCCAGGAGCACGAGATCCGGCGGCTCCGCGCTGATCCGGGTCAGGCCGGCTGCTGCCATCCTCGGCCCCCCAGACTTCATACTCTGCGGCTTCCAGCATGGCGGCCACCAGGGTCCGGGCTTTCGCATCATCGTCAATCATCAGCACACGTCGCACCAGGCACTCCCTTCCCCCCGCATCGGCTGACAGTTGTCACGCTGGCTGCCCGCCCCCGAATGCTTCACCCTCCGTCTGCCCTCGGAGCCGCGATCGGCCGCAGCGCTTCAGTGCGCCTTGCGTTTTTCCTCCAGCTCCCGGATGCGGGCCTGGAGCCGCTCGATCTCTTCCTTCTTCTGGTGGACCTCCCGGCGATGGCGGATCGCCCGGTGGACGGCCAGGACCACCAGGCTGTGGTCCAGCCCCTTGACGATGAAGTCGAAGGCCCCGAGCTTCAGCGCGGCGACGGCATTCTGCGAGGTGGGGCGCCCCGTGAGCATGATGACCGGGAGGTCGGGATCCTGGTTGCGGAGGTGCTCCAGGACCTCGAGCCCGGACATCTCCGGCATCATGATGTCCAGCACCGCCGCGTCGAGGGGGTACTGCTGGGCCAGCTCCAGCCCAGCGGCGCCGGAACTCGCGGCGAAGATGCGGAAGCCGTGCTCGGCGAGCAGATCCCCGTAGAACTCGCGGGTGAGCGCCTCGTCGTCCACAAGCAGGACGGGCATGGGCGTCGGGAACGGAGAGGTCTCCAACCGCACGTCACCCATGAGCTGGACCAGGGCCGCGTGGCGTTGGACGTGGCGGGCCGCCTCCAGCTCGTGCAGGTAGGCCAGGGTCCGGTCCAGGTCCTGGCGGATGCGGCGGACCTTGAGCATGGCGGCTACCCGGGCTCGGAGGTCGTCGGGCCGGACCGGCTTCGTGAGGAAATCATCGGCGCCACTCGTCAAGGCGGCCTCCTTGGTGGCCACCTGGCCCACGGCCGTGACCACGATGATGGGGACCTCCGCCGTGGCTGGCGCCTGCTTGAGCCGCTCGCACAGCTCCAGGCCGCTCATGCCGGGCATCAGGATGTCGAGCAGGATGAGATCCGGCGGGAAGGCCGTTGCCTGAGCCAGGGCGGCTGGGCCGTCGGTCGCCACCTCGACCGCGAAGCCCTCCTGCGCGAGGATGGCCTCCAAGAACTCCCGGTTGATCGCTTCGTCGTCCACGACCAAGATGCGCTCTGCCATGGCT